>JAJRZQ010000035.1 GCA_024275165.1 bacterium
GCGTTAAGGGTCCAAAAAGTTTTTTATAATCCAAAGACATGGTTTTCCTCAAAGCAAAAGCAACTACCAAAGTGCCTAAATGTCAGTTTAGCAAAAAAAAATTAAATTGTAATAACCTACTTCATTACCTTAAGGGAATTTGCATCCTTAAGGTGAACTCTTGGGGTTGAGTATAACTTGCCTCCATCTTGCCTCCGTGAGAGAAAATAATGTAGCGCGCGATATTCAACCCCAGCCCCTTGCCTTTTGCGCCTCCCACATTGCTGCCACGAAAAAAGGGATCAAACAAATGCTCGACTTCTTCTTCCTTTAAAGGCTGGGCCGTGTTGGAAAAGATCAGGGTTATCCCCTTGCCCTGTCGCGCTCCCCAAATCTGGATTTTTCCTCCTTCAGGGGTGTACTTCACCGCGTTCGACATGACATTCAGCAGCACCCGGTGAATCAACACCTCATCCAGCTCGCCGAGAAGGTTTTTGGGGCAATGTTGGACCAAGACAATCCTCTTTTCTTGAATCAAGACCTCAAAATCAGCCACAACCTCAGTGATCATCGCGCTGAGATCGACTTCTTCACATTGTAAGGATAAGGGAGTGAAATTGGAACTGGCAATTAATTGCAAATCCTGCAAAAGGGTAATGATTCGGTTGGATTCCAACAAACCCAAGTGCAGAATATCTTGATATTCCTCAATACTTCGTTCCCTGCGCAACCCGACTTCTAAATTGCCCTTTAGACTGGTCAAGGGACTATGCAGTTCGTGGGTTACATTCGAAGAGAAGTTTTCTTGATACCGAAAGGCTAGAGTAATGGGCCGCATAGCCAAATTCACCAGCCAACTGGAGATTAAATAACTTAAAAAAATCACGGCCGGAAGACTGATCATCACCAGGAAACGAAAATTTTCCTCATATTGACTCAGTTGTAAAATGGGCTCGGCAATGAGCCCCGCGTGCGCTTGCGAAATCGGAATATACAAAACCAAGTGTAAAACTCCCTCCACCTCCAGAGATTCAAAATTGGATTGACCCAAAAAAGCGGCCCGCAACAATACTGGGTTGGGAGAAAAATTAAAGTTCTGGCTATTGACCGTCTGTACGATCAAGCTCCCCGAAGAGTCATAGATCCGCATCACCTCATCTTCGTCAACCTGAGCAAACTCAGCCAGAGAATGCTCGTTGTAATACTCTACCAATTCATTTTGCCCGTCTTTGCTTAAAGCTTGCTTTAGCCCCTGCAAAATCGACTGATGCAAATAGTAATAGCTGACTAAAAGAATCAACAAATTAATTCCAAAAACCGCGATGGAAAAAAGCAGCGTTAACCGATTTTTGGTATGACGAATCATCGAGGAATTTGAATATACTTTTCATCGTAGATTCCTCGTTTTGCCGTAGTATGACAAGCCGAGCAGTTTGCCCAGGAACGAATGCTTTTGCGCGCCAGTACGCGAGTCCCAACCTCTCTATGTTCGTGCTTAAAAAAGGGAATATCCGAAATCCGCAAAGGCGTTGCCCCCTCTAGGCTGCGCAAAATTCGCTTTGAAAAGCGAGCCGAAGAATTTTCAGCGGAATTGGCGTATAAATATTCTTGAATGGCACTAGCGTGTTCCGAACTGAGCGACGCGTCTTCTTCAAAATGCTGATCAAGCCCATCCATGATTTTTTCCCAAGAGGCTTTCGGCAGCAAACCCGCCTGATAGGCGAAATGGCACGCGCCACACTCTTGTTGGTACAGCGGGTCAACCGCGGGGCTCAAATGCTTTGAATAGCCGTGTCTTAGATTAGAGTGCCATTCATGGTCTTCCCCCTCGTCGTCATCACTGTCACTAAAGGCGATGAAGGGGAGCAATAAAATAAGCGAAAGGCTCAATGCGAGCAATAGCGTTTTAGACAATGATTTTTTCATATAATTTTTCACCTATAGGGAAAAAGCCCAAATCAGAAAATCTCCTTTTTCTTTCGCCGTACATTCTCTTTCCAATACCCACTTGCAGTTTCTCTTAAACCACTTATTTATCTTGCTCTTTTTGACAAATCGCTTTCGATTCGCCGAAGGCGCCAAGGGTTGAATAACTTTCCCCGTCCGCTCGTGCCGCCCTGTGCTGGTTGGTTTCTTATGGCAAGTCTGACAGGAACGGTTCTTTTTTTTCCTCGAGTGCATGAATTCTTTTTGGAACAAGTCCTGCCCTTTTTGCACGGAAAAATACTGAAAAGAAGGATCCTCTTTTTTAGCCTCTACTTTTAAATTATTCAGGTAAGCCATCGCTACCGGGGTTAATTTTGTCTTTGCGAATAAAGGGATCACAAGAGGGGTTAAAAAAAATAAGGCGATTAGAATAAGGCAATGTTTCATGTTGGTCCTACGATTTAACAAACATTTTTTTTCATGCCCCCTCACTTGATCCAGCCAAAGCCTTTGACTAGATGAATCAAAGACTAACCCTGAATTATGAATTTACAATGAAGGGAATATTAAATTGATTTCATGGAAAAGAAAAAATAATCGAATCCCCAAAAGCTTTAATTGAGCAAATCGGGATTGTCTAAAAGCTTAGTGAACTCCCTGCCTGTTTCAACTTTAGCCTCTGCAATAGCGTCAACCAGTTTTTCCAGTTCGCTTTTGGATAGATCACAGGCTTTTTGTTCGATTTGATTGGCGTAAAAGGCAATTTTTTTGCCCCCACATTCACCGCTAACCCTTTTAAACTATGGGCTACCTCTTTTAAGGCTTGGCAATCTTCTTCTAAAGATTGAGTCAGGTTTTCTAAGTGTTTGGGCAACATCTGGTGATAGATCGCAATCAATTGTTCCACCAGTTCGTCATCCAAAAGGTGTCGAGAACGAAGCAAGGCGTAGTCAACCAGTTCCTCATCGTGAAAAAAGACAGGAGAACTTTGCGCCTCTAAGAGATGTCTCCACATTCTCAAGGATTCATCTAAGTGGTCAATACCCATAAAGGGGTCAACAGACGCGTCAAAGCCGATTTGATGCCAATTCGTCCAAGTGGGTTCGTTCAAGGAAGGGGTATTTAGAATCCACAGAGGGGGGCAAGGGCCTTGCTTGGGAAAGGGAAAGCAAACCGGGTTTGAATCCTGGGGGCTATAAATAAAAACATCAAAATCCCCTTGCTCTAACAGGGTTTTGGTGGTGACCTCCTCTTCAACCCGTTGGTAAGGGTGACCCAAAAAGCGAGTCCAGGCAGTTAAATCTTGCCCAAAGCCGCCATCCCAGTGAAGAATTTTTAATGAAGAAGCCTTATCCAATTCAGTTTTTTTTTGCGTTGAAGCCTGCGTAAAAGACTCCCAGGGTATTTAAAAGGCAGCTCGCGAGCCCCAAAAACCCTGCAGCTTTTGCTTGATGAAATCTTTGCTTAGATTTTTTAAGCATATCTTCTTTGAAGCTTCTTGTCGATATGGCCCCTTGCTTGAATTTTCCTTTAATTTTACGCTTCCTTTTGCTAGTTTTGAATCGGACAAGCTTAAACCTTATTTCTCACCTCACCCATGATCACCGCTCAAGAATTAAAAAATCAATGTCATGGGCTAAGCGTATTGTATGTTGAGGATGATGATGACATTCGCAGTTATACCGTCAATCTATTAGAAAACTTCTTCACCCGCATTGAAGTCGCTGAAAACGGCGCTATAGGCTGGGAAAAATTCCAATCCCATTCCTTTGACTTTGTCATCACCGATATCCGTATGCCGGAAATGGATGGCATCGAACTCAGCCAGCTCATCAAAAAGAAAAACTTCAATTTCCCCATTTTAGTGATCTCCGCCCATGATGAGGCCCAATACCTTACAGAACTGATCAATATCGGGGTGGCTAACTTTTTGGCCAAGCCCTTAGACATCCAGCAATTTTTATCCATCCTCCATCGCCTTGTTTCCAGAATTCAACTGGAAAAGGAAAAAGAAGCCCTGGTGCAAGAAAGGGAGAAATACACCCTCATGCTGCAAAAGTTAAACCAAGACAAAGACCTCTTTTTTTCGATTATCTCCCATGACTTAAAAAGCCCCTTTAACGGGATTTTAGGTTTAACCGAGCTTCTCGCCAGTCCTGACTTTAGCCCTCCCCCCGATGAAGCGCGACTCATCGCCGCGGAAATCAATAACGCTTCTAAAAAATATTACCAATTGCTGCTCAATTTGCTGGACTGGTCCAGGCTGCAAAGGGGGAAGATGGAATACCGACCCGAGGTGGTCAACCTCAACAGCTTAGTCACCCTGGTCATCGGCCAATTGAGTCAATTCGCGCGGCAAAAAGAAATCACCTTGCAAAATCAAACCGAGCAAAACTTGTTGCTGAAAATAGACAAGGAAATGACCCGCACCGCAATCCACAACCTCTTATCCAACGCGATCAAGTATAGTACCAGGGGAGGGCGAGTGAGCATCTCCACCTCCATCACCCCGGAAAATTGGGTCGAGCTGGAGGTCAAAGACTTTGGGGTGGGAATGAGCGCCAAAGACGCCAGCAAACTGTTTCAGATTGAGCATAAAAACAGCACCCCCGGCACCGAAGATGAAATGGGCACCGGTCTAGGCCTGCACCTCTGCAAAGAGATGGTGGAAAAGCAGGGGGGGAAAATTCGCGCTGAGAGCGTTTTAGGGCAAGGTTCCAGCTTTTTTATCTCCTTTATGCAGGTTTAAAGCGGATCTTGATGATTTAGATAAATTTGGTGCAGTTCCTCGGCGCAATCTAAAAAACATTCCCAAACCTGCGGGTCGAAATGCCCCGGCTCGGTACGGCCATCCCCCTCTCGAATAATCCGCACGACTTCTTGGTGCGGCAGAGCCTTCTTGTAAGGGCGTTTCATCAAAAGAGCGTCATAGATGTCGCAAATCTGGGTCACTCGCGCTTCCAAGGGGATCGCCTTACCGCCAATCCCCTCGGGATACCCCTGCCCATCCCATTTTTCATGATGAGAGCGGGCGATTTTCTCCGCCATTTGAATGGCTGGATCCCCAGACCCCCGTAAAATATTGGCCCCCTTTTGGGCATGGCTGGCCATTACCTCCCACTCTTCTGGGGTATGCCGACTTGGCTTATGCAAAATCGCGTCGGTAATCCCGATCTTGCCGATATCATGCAAGGGGGCGGCAAAGAGCAAAAGATCACAGAACTCCTGTTTCAGCCCCATTTTCCCCCCCAGTTTTTGGGCGTAAAGACCGATCCTTCGGATATGCTTGCCCGTATCATTATCCTTGTACTCGGCCGCGGTGCAGAGTTTTTCCACCAACTCCCGACGATTGCGACCTAAGGCCTCTAAAGCGAGGTTGAGGTCTTGGGTGCGCAATAAAACCTGTTCTTCTAAACTTTTTTTATAATTTCTTTCTATTTCAACAAGTTCTAAAAAATGAATTGTTTTTTCCACGACCTGGAGCAACTTTTCAATATCTAAGGGTTTGACAATAAAATTATCAATCCCCATATCAATCAAATCTAATAAATAAGGGGCTTCGTCATGAGCGGAGGTAATCAGCACAACCTGCTCCGGGTTTTTCCGCTTGATCTCACGCACCATTTCCAAGCCGTTCATCACAGGCATGTTGAGGTCGCTGATCACAATATCCCAATCCCTTTGCTTAAATTTTTCCAATCCCTCTTTCCCGTTCACGGCGGTGACCACCGTGGCAAAAAAGGTGGAAAAAAGGTTGGCCGTGCTTTCGCGCAGGGCATCGTCGTCTTCTACAAAAAGAACATTGAATTTCTTGGAGCGCTCGATGAGCGATTTCAGTTGGTTTACTTGCATTGTCCTCGTCAATTAAATTGGCTCCGCCATATTCAAGGGAAGGGAGATGCGAAACTGCGCCCCTTCTGTTGTGTTTTTAACGGTTAAACTACCTTTACAATGCTGTTCCACAATGGTTTTAGCCATGTAAAGGCCGAGCCCGGTCCCCCGGTTGGCGTGCTTGGTGGTAAAATAAGCGTCGAAAATCTTTCCCATGACCTCGTCGGATATCCCGCCCCCGTTATCACTGATTGAAATATAAACCCCCTGCTCCGCTTCCCCGCCAGAGAGAATGATTTTCGGCTTGGAGACTTTCTTTTCATCCAAGGCATCCCGGGCATTGGTTAAAATATTTAAGCAAACCTGCATCAATTCATTTGGATAAGTCACAATACTTTGCTTATAGGCGTAGTTTTGCACCAACTGAATGGATTGTGTTTCTAGGCTTTTCCCAATCAAGCCAACTACTTGATCCAGCAACCGGGCCAAAACCACTTTTTCTTGCTTTTTCTTTGGGTTGAAAAAATCACGGAAATCATTGATGGTCCTGGAGAGGAATTGGGCATGCTCATTGATCGCCGACAAACAATGATCTAATTTTTCCGGGGAGGGATCGCCTAAAGAAAGCTGTACCTTTAAACCGCCTGCCAAGGTGCTGATCGTGGAGAGGGGCTGACGCCATTGGTGAGCGATCATCGAGAGCATCTCCCCCATACTGGCGAGTTTCGATTGTTGGATCAATAGTTTTTCTTGCTCCAAGCGGCGTTGAACCTCCTGCTTTACTCGTTGTTCCAGCGTTTGATTGAGTTCGGTGAGTTCTAGGGTTCGTTTGGCGACCCTCGCCTCCAATCCTTCTTTGGCGAACTGGAGTTCCGCCTCGGTTTTCAGCCTTGCTTCGTTCTCCGCTTCTAAATCAGCGGTCCTCAAAGACACCTGAGACTTCAGCACCAAGCTCACCCCTAAAAAAAAGAGCACCAGCACCCCAAAAAACCCTAAGAGCAAAAAAACGGAGCTTTGATCCTGATTGCGCATTTCTCCATATTGTTGCTCCAAGGCCATGTTGTATTTACTCGCCTTGTTGGCCTGTTCTTTGAGTAAATGTTTTTCCAGGGTTTGGAGCAGGCTCGGCTCTTGCCAACGGGGGATGGCGATATCTAGGGAGGTCGGGGCAATCGCCAGAGAGTGAACCTGCAACATCAAGCCCTCCAATCGCTCGGGATCAAATAACCGCGAGATGATCGCCGCGTCCGCCTTCCTTTGAACGACCCGATTTAAAGCTTCCTCTTCGGTTTGCGCCACGAAGACCTGAGGAGGGGTCAGAAAATTTTTGGATTGGTTGATGAACTCAATTAAAAAAAAATCGTTTTGCACTCCAACGATCTTTTTCCCCTCAAGGTCAACCAGGCTTTTCAAGGCCTTGCTGGGGCGAGTTAAGACCTGCCCCCAGTTGGTGATGAAATGAGTCTTGGGAAAATCAAATTCTTTCGCCAATTTGCTCGAATAGGGAATATCAATCGCCAGGTCCAGGCGCTTTTCCCGCAGGCCTTGCAGCGTGCTGGGCAAATCACCTTCGATAAAGCGCAGTTGCCAGCCCTCTTTCTTTGCCAGGTCATTTAAAAAATCAATGAAAATGCCCCGGAAATCGCCTTGGTGATTGACAAAGGCCAAGGGCCTCAAACTGACAACCCCAACCCTGTAAATGCGCGGCCCTACATCCGCAAAGAGAGACAAGGGAAAAAGGATAAAAAGTAAAGCCAGCAAACGCATCATACCTTTTGGTGAAGACGCTTTAAGAATAGCCGATAATCCGTATTGGGAAAAGCCCGCCAAGCTTTTTTTTAAGGATGATGATACTTCTCCCCCTTCAACAGAGTCATAGCGCGATAAAGTTGCTCCACCAAACTCAGTCGAATCAGTTGATGAGGAAAGGTCAATTGAGAAATCGACCATACCCAGTTCGCCCTGGCCGCAACCCGCTCATCCACCCCATAGGCCCCTCCGACGATAAAACCAAATTGACTGTGCCCCTGATTCATCCACTTTTGAAAACTCTGGGATAAGCCGACACTGGTGGTTTGTTTTCCCCTTTCATCGAGCAAAACCCAAAAACAACCTTCGTCCATTTTCGCCAGTATCCGCTCGCTCTCTTGGGTTTTCCCCGCGACAGGGGCGAGGGCCTTGGCTCCTTTGACCTCTAAGAGGGTCACCTTCGCGTAATGCCGGAGGCGATTTCGATAATGCTCTACCCCCTGATGAACCCAAAAGTCTTTGGTTTTGGAAACAAAGAGCAGTTTAATTTCCATCCCGATGGACCCGCTCCGTCTCGAAGAGGTCTTCAATTTGAATCTCCTCTCGGCGCTGAGGGGTAAAAAGGTGTACAATCACCTCGTTATAATCCATCAAAAGCCAATCCCCTTGAGTAACCCCTTCTACCCCTAAAGGCTGTTGCCCTTGCTTTTTCAGGTCAAAATGCACCTTATCGGCCATCCCTTTTAAATGGGTGCTGCTCGTGCCGGTGGCGATAACCAAGAAATCGGTCAGGCTCGACTTCTCTCCCACCTCCATAGAGATTAAATCTTCCGCTTTCGTGCTCTCTAAGGATTGGATAATTTCTTGTACTAACTGTTCTGCCTTCATGCCCGGTTCGTCTCCCATTAAAATGACTTTAAAAATCTTTGGTCCAGCTCTTCAGGGTTCCATCAACCCTGTTTTGAGTTTGGCGAATCAGCGAGGCCGCCTGCCCCGCGGCAGAGGCTTTAGGAACCTCTGCGTTTTTCAGAGTTTCCCTTACTCTTTTTGGGCTTCCTTCAGCCATAACTTGGCCGCTTTCGGGTGCAGGCGTGAAGCGAGTTTGCGCTCGCTCAAAGATTGGGTGCGGATCTCCGTTGAAGAAACCTCGGGGATTTCCACCTCCACCCAATGCACCTTTTTTGCCTCTTTGAGGCTCAATTGCGGGCGGCTGCTCGCGTTACTTTTCCCCTTTCTATTAAAAACCAAGATCTCGGCAAGCTCGAAAATACGGGCTTTGTTCTTCCAATAGGGGAACTGGGCAAAACTGTCTTCCCCTAAAATCAGGTAAAGCCGATCTTGCGGGTATAAGGCGCTTATTTCCTCTAAAGTTTGATAGCTGTAGCTCAAGCCTCCCCGCTGCAATTCGCATAAAGAAACCTCGACCTCGGAAAGCTCTCCAAAAGTTGCCTGTAAAAGCCGCGCCCTCAATGAGCCAGACAGTTGAGGGTGATTTTCTTTCAAAGGGTTATGGGCTGCGGGAATCACCATCACTCGGTCCACAAGACGCAATTTCAACAATTGATGAACGATCTCAAAATGCCCTAAGTGAACCGGGTTGAAACTACCGCCAAAAATACCGATCCGCATAAGTTTTTTTCTTTTTTTACCTTTGGTGCTATCCTTGCTTTAACAGCCTTGCTCATCGACCGAGCAAGGGTTATAGATAATCTTAGCACGGTTCGCGATACAGCATCTATCTAAATTTTACCCTCTACCATTGTAGGGCTATGAATCTACTTCTTTTGCTCTCCCAGCAAGCCTTGGCCGTCAATTACGAGATCAAGGGCGGTTTTTTCGCCCATGAAGAGGCCTTTGACCCCACTGTCCTCTATTATACCATCGGGGGGATTCTTCTCTTAACCGTCCTGTTTAAAATCCGTTCCTTCCTCCGCACCATCACCCTGCGCAAAGAATTGCGCCATTATCACAAAAAAAAGGCGGAAGCAAAGATGTCGGCGATGAATGTCTCGGATGTCACGGCTCAGGGCTTGGATAAACTAGCTGCTTTTGCCGATGTCGAACCCGACCAACTCTTAGCGGATAACATTCTCTTTGAAAAGGCGGCAAGCGAATACGCAAAAAAACACTCCGAAAGCGATTTAATCAAAAAATTTCGCCATATGCGTGAAGAATTAGATTTCGTCTTCATCAATCCAAAGGCAAAATTCCTCAATACCAATATGATGGAAAAGGGGCAAAAGCTCCGGGTGTACCTTGAGGCTCATGGGGAATCGCGCCCTTTTTTGAGTCAGGTACTGCGCTCTTCGGAAAAACAACTTTGGGTTTCCCCCCCCAAAATAAAAAACAAGACCATCAACCTCTCTAAGTTGAGGCGGGTCCGGATTCGAGTTTACCGGAACGGAGACGGGGAATATGAGTTCATCATGCCCCTACGGGCGCAAATCCGCAAACCGATTTCTGCGCTTATTTTAGATCAGGTGAGTCAATTACAGCCTCTAGACGCGGCTCCCATGGAAAAGGTGCGGGTTAATTATCAAAACAAATTCGTTTTCTTAGTCCCCCTCGACCAAGATGACCCCTTTTTAACCAAATATACCAGCATGCCGGTACAGGGCACCCTGACCTCGCTTTCGACCAATCAGATCCGCATGGTTTCGACCAGCTTGCCTGATTTGGTTGTCTTGGGGACCTATCTCCTCTTTAAATTCAAGGAAGCGGGAATCAATGAACGGATCAAGGGACGGGTGGTTAAGGTTGATCAAGATGCCAAATACTATTACACCAATATTCAAATTGTTGAAATGAGTGAAAAAGGCCGCCTGCAATTGGAAAACTTTATGCATACTCACCAACGGACGCCCAAAGCCAAACCCAAGCCGCCTGTCGCCCCTAAGATATAGCTAGGAATATGATGAAATCAATGAACTTTTTTGCGATATTCTTTCTCTTTTCCCTCCCCGTGATCGGGCTGGCGGCGGAAACGACCACTCCGCAAACCAAGGTTTCCAGCCCTCCTCCAGAGGCTCAAGCAGCAAAGACGACCCCCATCGAATCAGGTCAAAACACCTCTGCCTTGGTGGAAGGGAAAATTTTCCGCCACCTTGAGGCGGCCTTTGCCCAACGCGATTTGGTGGAATTTGAAAAGGTGATGGCTTATTATCGGCAAAGCTTTCCCCAAAGCCCACGCAAGGGAGAAATCGAGCAACTACGCCAAAAATTCTATTATCAAGAGCAATTGCCCAGCTACCTTTTAAAAGATGGTTTTGTGCGCCTGCAATACCCTCAAGCCAAATCCCTAGAAGAACTGAGTGAATATTTTAAAACCCTGAAAGAACTAAATATTTCCACCGTAATCCTTGCGGCCTCGCAAACAAAGGGAACCCCGGTCTACCTCTTTGCCCATCGGGATAAAACGGTGGGGTACTACTTTGCGGTCAAAAACGGCCCCATGATTGAAAACCTATTCGACCGAATCATCGCCATCGCCCATGAGCAAAAACTAAAGGTTCATGTTGCCTTGCCCGTGCGCGACCTTCCGGGGTTGAGCAGCTACAGCGACTTTATTTTAGATGAATCCTGGAACTTTTTACAAAATGAAACCAAAATAACGCAGAAGCTCGACCTCTTTCACCCTCTAGGCAAGGCTTACCTTTACGCTCTGGTGGATGATATATTGAATTTGGATATTGACGGGGTTTTACTCTGCGCGGACTATGCCTATCAACAACAAGAGGGATTTTCCGCTTTTGACCGCAAACTCTTTATCGAAGATACGGGCCTAGACCTCCACTTCGATCAATTGTTCGCCACCAGAAAAAGCAGAGGTCGATTCGGCGTCTTAACCAGAGAGGAATTTCACGACATCGCCCTATGGCGCACCCGGGAGTTGACCCAATCCCTGTGGGAATTGATCGCCCACCTGCGACAAAGCCAAAGAAAGCTTTCCATCGGTATCGAGGTCTACCCCGGCATGCTCTCAGAAGAAGAAAGAGCCATGCGCAACTACTCAATGAACCTAAGCCACCTCAAAGACTTAGAAGTCGATTATTTTTACCTCGCCTGGAAAGGCCAAGGCAGAGTGGGAGCCCAAGAAAAGCAAGACTACAAAAAGGCGGCGCAAAAACTGAGAACCCATATAGCGCCGCATAAAACCTTAGTCGTGACGGTTCCCTTAAACGAGTCCAACAAAAACTTGGTCTTTTTGAATCAAGCCTTACAACAACAAGCCACCTTTAAGCAAGAAAGCTCCAAGGTGGAAATCGCGATTGGCCCCATCAACCGCTACCAAGGCCTCGACTTTGTGCAATACCCCCGCTTGACCGCTCCGGTTAAAGAAGCGAATTAAACCCTTATTTTAGGCCTACACCAGGGTATTGAGCTCAAACATGGGCAACATGACGGCTAAAACGATAAATCCCACCATCAAAGCCATCAAGACAATCAAGAGGGGTTCGAGCAGAGCAACGGCCTTTTGCACCTGATCCTTGACCTCTTTTTCCATGTTTTTGGCGATTTGCTCCAACATTTCTTCTAAGTGACTTGTTTCCTCCCCAACTCGAATCATTTGCAGCACGCTGGGAGAAAAAAGCCCTGTTTTGCGCAAAGCCTGGGAAATATCCAAGCCCTTTTGGGTGATATCTTGGATAATCTGCCCGAATTTTTCTTCATAAACTCGGCTCCCCGTGACTTGAGCGACGATTCCAAAGGCCTCTTTGACCTCCACCCCGCTAGCCATCAGAGTGGCTAAGGTTTGCGTAAAACGATAGTTGTAGATTTGGGTCAAGGTGACTTTGATGACCGGAACCCTTAAAATCAATTGATCAAAGCGAAGCCGCCCCCCGTCGCTGCGCAGGTATTGCCTCCCCCCTAAAAACAACAAGACCCCGCCGAGCAAAAAAGCCCACCAGCCGCTTGTTAGGATACCGCTGCAAAAAATCACGATTTGGGTGGGCAGGGGCAAGGCTAAATCAAACTGCTGAAAAAGGGGAATGATTTTCGGCAAAATAAAAGTCATCATAAAAACCACAATCCCCAACCCCATAACGCTCATGACAATCGGATAGATCAGCGCGGCTTGCAGTTTGTTTTTCAATTCTTGGGATTCTTCCAAATACTCGGCGAGCTTGGTCAAGACCTTCGGCAGGCTGCCGCCCGCTTCCCCGGCCTTGACCATGGCAAGGTACATGAGCGAAAACTGCCGTTCAAAAGGGGCTAGGGCTTGGGCAAAAGTGCCGCCTTCTTCGACCTTGGCTTTAATCTCACTTAAGACCTGTAAAAAATCAGGGTCTTTGTTTTCAGAAATCAAAATGTCCAAGGCGCGGTCATAGGGAATGGAAGTGGACTGCAAGAGCGCGAACTGGCGGGTAAAATCAGCGATTCCCTTAGCAGAGAGGCTGACTTTGCTCTTTTTCCCCTTCAAGCCGCTGGATTTTTCTTGATGCGCCTTCACGGCGAGGATAATCAACCCCTGCCCCTGCAGACTTTGCTTGGCCAGCTTGAGGTTGGAGGCATCGAGCCGCCCCTTGACTTTTTTCCCCTCCCGATCAACCGCTTGATAATCGAAAAGAGCCACCTCCCCCCTTAAATGGTTTTGGAGAACTGGGCCTTGGCGCCCTTTTCCCCCTTTAAGTACGCGTCAAAGACCATGCAGATGTTGCGAATGAGAATCTTACCGGGGTCTAAAATCAAGATGTGATCCCCGTGAACCTCCAACAAACCATCGGCGACCATTTCTTTTAAACCGGCAAGCTCTTCTTTAAAGTAGTCTTTAAAATCCTGACCAAACTCGGTGGTGAATTCGGCAAAGCTTACATAAAAATGGCAGATCAGCCGGATAATCGTCCATTTGCGAATGCGATCCTCCTCAGAGAGCTTGATTCCCCTCGCCCCGGAAAGCCCCAGCATATTGACCTTGCGCATATAGGTATTGATATCTTTTTCATTCTGCACAAAAAAGTTTTCCGTTTCCCCAATGCTGGTGATCCCGATACCAAAGAGGTCCACCCCGGATTTGGGTGAATAGCCCATGAAGTTGCGGTACAGGCGGCGTTCCTTTTGGGCTAAGGCAAGCTCATCGGTGGCCAAGGCAAAGTGATCCATGCCGATGTATTCATAACCTGCCTCGGTAAAAAGCTTAATGGCTCGAAAAAAAATATCGACCTTTTCTTTTTCACCCGGCAAGTCGGCTTCTTTGATCCCCTTTTGGTGGGGGAGGAGTTTCGGCAAATAGGCAAAATTATACAAAGCCAAGCGGTCTGGCCGCATCTCAATAACACGATGAATCGTTTTGGTAAAGCTTTCCAAGGTTTGATGCGGCAAGCCGTAAATCAAATCGAAATTGACCCCCGTAAAGCCTAAGGCCTTTGCCTGCACAAGGTGATCATAGGTGATCTCTTCGGATTGAATGCGGTTGACCGCCTCTTGCACCTTGGGGTCAAAATCCTGCAAGCCTAAGCTGATGCGGTTAAAGCCAAGCTTAGCCAGATGTTTTAATTGGCCGGGTCGAGTAAAACTGGGGTCCACCTCAATGGCGATTTCCGCGTTTTCCTCAAAGGGAAACAGTTCCCTTACCTTGCCTAAAATCAAATCGAAGTCTTCATTGAGCAAATAGGTCGGGGTGCCGCCGCCAAAGTGCATTTGCCGTAGGGGCCGCCCCTTGATCCCCTGTTTGGCTAGGGCTTCCAACTCCTTTAAAAGGTATTCCACATAGGCGGAAACCTTGTCCTGACTCCGAGTGAGCATGGTGTTGCAACCGCAATAAGAGCAACGCTCTTCACAAAAGGGAATATGAAAATATAAAGAAATGGGCCGTTGACTGTCTTTTGCGCTTCCATACCAATCGAGTTGATCTCGCACCTTGATCTCCACCCAATTGGGCGCCGTGGGATAACTGGTGTAGCGAGGGCCGCTGGTGGCGTATTTTTCGATTAGATCATCCGAAAGCTTTTCCATAACATCCTTGTTTGTCTGTGGCCTCTGCCTGGTTTCGGCGAACAAGCCCCTTTAAGAAGCAGTCTGCCCCATTTATTCAATCGAGCCAACCTCTTTGAGATAAGGATTTGATTTTCAATCCTTTTTTAATTTCTTGCTGATCTTTGTCACTCACTTCCAACCAAGCGGTATTTTCATTCACCCGGATCACCGGCGCCCTGATCGCCCTCGCCCCTTCGATTAAGAACCGTTTCCCCACTACCACCCCCAAAGAGCGGCCCAAGCTGATCTTGACAAAACGCCCGGCCCCCCGGGTTTCAATAATAAATCCCGTGAGGGGGAACAGAGTTCGCAACTCCCTCGCCAGGGTGGAGTCGTTTGGGAGAGGGTTCCCCAATTGGGCGGTCAGCAGGGTTTCAAGTTGATTTAAATCAATCAATTGAAAAAGCGTCACCTCCTTGGCGCCAATTTTTTTCTCTTTAAAAGAGGCAAGATAGTCCGCTTGCAACTTTTGCCCTATTTGGATGGCCTGTAATAGGTTCAAGGGGGCTTTACCGGCAACGCGCTCTAAAACCCGCTCGTCAATGGGCCTCAAGGGGGTATTTGCGCGAAATAATGCCTCTGCCACCGGCCTCCAAGCCGCCTTTTGCCCCTTTTCTAAAGAGCTTGTCAGGAGCAAAATACTTTGTGGTCGAAAAACCAAATCTTCCGGCTTTGGTGCCTTGGCAACGACTTCTTGATCTCTTTTCGTCAGGGGAAAAGAACCAGGGTCGGGGCTCGCCCCCGAGCAACCCAGCAAGAAAACCAAAAGCGCCCCATATATAAATTTCATTTCTTAAAGCAGCAAAAAAGCGAGACTCATGACCAGAGTAGGAATCATCGCCGCCAAAGCGAGGTACAAGGGGCTAACCCCGTTTTCAAAGTGATGCTGCAAAATGGATTGCCCCGCTGGGTTGGGAGCATTGGCAATCACGGTAATCCCCCCACCGGTAACCGCGCCGGCAACAACCGCGTATTTCAGGCTGTCCGTAAAATCAGGCACTAGGCTACTCAGATAGGTAATGGCCGCATTGTCATTAAAGGCAGTCAGCACCGTGGCCCCAATGAACAGCGGAACCTCCGACAAACGACTTAAAATCGGGGCGATCCACCAAGCTTGTAAGCCTCCGTGAATCACCAAGCCCGCAAGGAAGAAACCGACCAATAAAGCGGGTTTGAGATCCAAACGGTTTTGATGATGGGCCGTGGCCTGCATAAAACCTAAGGAGAACAAAAACCCCCCGATAAACAGAGGTGGATAATGGGCATTCATTACCGTCCAGGCCATGAACAAGATATGCACCAAGGTGATCCAGGCGGGAACGGGCTCCTCGCGCGCGTCCCAGTCGGGCCGTTTTTTGTCTTCCGCTATAACTTCAGGCTGATGACTCACCAACAAGCTAAAATCTTTTTTAAAGATCATATAATAAATCAGGTTTGCCACTAGAATACCTAAAACCGCTTTCCAACCATAATAGGTAAGCATGTGCATCATGTCCCAGTTCCACTTCCCCGCGACCATCAACACCGGAGGAGCCGCAAAATGGGTGAGGGTTCCCCCCACCGAGACATTGACGAACAACAGGCCGATGGTCCCGTAGGCAAAGCGCTTGGTCGGCTTATAATGGTAAAACTGACGGCTCAAAAGCATCGCCCCGATGGTCATTGCCGCCGGCTCGGTGATAAAGCTGCCCAGTAGAGGCGCCACGGTTAAAATAACCAACCACCAAGCAGCGGGGCTGCTGCCGCCAAGACCGGCGAGAAAACCCAAGGATTTTTTCGAGAGTTCAAGAATCGGGCGGGTTGCCGCCAAAGCCATGATGACCACCACAAACATGGGTTCGGTAAAATTCACGGTCAACAGGTACTCAACCGAAGCATGATAGCCGAAATCAAGACTCAAAAGAGCGATTAAAACCAAAGTCCACAAGCCAAAGATCACTTCCACCTCACCTAAGAAGTGAAAAAACTCCGCTCCAAAATGAACCTCGGGAACAACGGCCCCGTCATATTTCAGGTGGACTCCGTTCTCTGCCACCTTTTCAGTGTGTTTTTCCTCTAAATAGTGGGCAAAGGCTTGGAATTTTCCAGCTAAAAAGGTATGGGTGATGGCCAGCACAAAAATGACGGTTACCCACAGGTTTAAAGGCTCCACTTCAATACGATGGGTGAGAATCTCACCCAAAGAGGTCAGGTCATGATCGCCGTAGGCGTCTAATGGCATGGGAAAAGCAATGCCCGTTGAGCCCTCTCCGCTCGAAGCGAACAGAACCCCAGGCAAAAAGACGAACAATAAAAAAAACAAAAATCGATGGATCACGGATATTCCTCCTAGGGGAAGGTAAAAGATAGGTTCTATAAGAATAACACCGAGAATCGTTGCCTACAAGCACAAAAAGATCAAGCCTTGCTCTACGGGCAATCAACTGTTAAAAAGGAATTAAACTTTCTAAAGGGTACATTTTTCCTTGTGAGAAAAATAAAACATATGTACACTTTTTTTAAAGTTCAGCCCTATAACCTCCAGGAGTAATCATGTGGGACAACGATAAAACAGGCGCCGTGCAAGGCGCCCTCTCGCAAATTGATCGGCAATTCGGCAAAGGCGCCATCATGCGCATGAATGAAGGCGCTATCGAAGATATCCCCACCACCTCGACAGGAGTTTTAGGCCTCGATATCGCTTTAGGTTGCGGTGGCCTGCCCGTGGGCCGAGTCGTTGAAATCTTCGGCAAGGAATCCTCCGGCAAAACCACCATCGCCCTTCACGCCGTTGCCGAAGTACAAAAAAAAGGCGGGATCGCTGCCTTTATCGACGCGGAACACGCCTTGGATATTTCCTACGCCCGCAAACTCGGAATCCATGTCGATGACCTTTTGGTTTCACAACCCGATTACGGTGAGCAAGCCTTGGAAATCGTTGATATTTTAGTCCGCAGTGGCGGCATTGACTTAATCGTCGTCGATTCCGTTGCCGCCTTGGTACCAAGAGCTGAAATCAATGGAGAAATGGGAGACTCCCATGTAGGGCTGCAAGCCCGTTTGATGAGCCAGGCTTTGCGCAAACTCACCGGCACCCTCTCCAAATCTCACTGTACCATTATCTTTATCAATCAATTGAGAATGAAGATCGGGGTCATGTACGGGAACCCCGAAGTGACCACCGGAGGCAATGCCCTCAAATTTTACGCCTCGGTACGCTTGGATATCCGCAGGGTCACCGACATCAAACAAGGCGAAGAAGTCATCGGCTCTCGCATGCGGTGCAAGGTCGTGAAAAACAAAGTGGCGCCCCCTTTTAAAACCGTGGAATTCGATATTATCTTTGGGGAGGGCGTTTCTCGCACCGGGAACCTCTTAGATATCGCCGCCGAAGACGGCATCATTAAAAAAAGCGGAAGCTGGTACTCCTATGGCGATAACCGGATCGGCCAAGGGCGCGAAACAGCGAAGGCTTTTTTAGAAGAGAACCCCGAATTATTCACAGAAATCGACCAGGTCGTACGGACGCAGTATGGCTTTATCACCACCCCTTTACCCGCGATGGAGCCGCCCAAAGCAAAAACCACGGGCAAAGGCAAAGGGAGTCAAAAAGCAGAAGCCCTGGCGGAAAAAAGTTAATTTTTCTCCTCCCCAACCGCCGGGGCCGACTCCTTTTCTCTTCCATTTTTACCCCCCTTTGCCGGAGTCTAAAAAAGGCTCTTGATCTTTCCTAGGCTGCAAGTTAAGATCAAAACATTAGCACTCTTCTTGATAGAGTGCTACCAACTCCGGGAGTTGAGGAGTAAAAACCTCCAACCCCTAATTTGTTTCTTTACCATTTTCAACGCTACAAGAGGAATCTATGAAGTTACAACCCCTAAATGACCGCGTGATCGTCAAACGCAAAGAAGCGGAATTGACCACCACCAGCGGGATCATCATTCCCGATACAGCTAAGGAAAAGCCTCAAGAAGGTGAAGTCCTCGCCGTTGGCAAAGGACGCATCAAAGAAGACGGCAGCGTCATCGCTTTGGATGTCAAGCCCGGTGACCGCGTTCTCTTTGGCAAATATTCAGGAAACGAAATCAAAATTGATGGCGAAGAGCTCATCATGATGCGTGAAGACGACATCCTAGCCATCATTCTCTCTTAATTCTAAACCTATTACTATAACATAAAAGGAGTTCTTCATGGCAAAACAAATTCGTTTCGGCGAAAAAAACCGCGCCGGCCTGCTCACCGGGGTCAATAAACTTGCAGATGTGGTTAAGGTCACCTTAGGCCCTAAAGGGCGCAATGTGATTCTCGAAAAGTCTTTTGGCGCCCCCAATGTAACCAAAGACGGCGTTTCTGTGGCAAAAGAGATTGAATTAGAAGACAAAGTCGAAAACATGGGCGCCCAAATGGTGAAGGAAGTCGCCAGCAAAACCAGCGATATCGCTGGGGATGGCACCACAACGGCTACGGTCTTGGCTCAGGCAATCTTTCGCGAAGGGGTCAAAAATGTGGCCGCCGGGGCAAACCCCATGGATTTAAAACGCGGAATCGACATCGCAGTGGAAACTTCCACCATCGCTTTGCGCAAAATAAGCCGCACCGTCGGCAACAATAAGGAAATCGCTCAGGTGGGCACCATCTCCGCCAACAACGATGAAACCATCGGCAATATCATTGCCGAGGCCATGGACAAGGTGGGCAAAGACGGCGTCATCACCGTTGAAGAAGCAAAAGGCTTAGAGACGACCTTGGAAGTCGTTGAGGGGATGCAGTTTGATCGCGGTTACCTTTCCCCTTACTTTGTAACCGATCCCGACCGAATGGAAGTGGTCTTAAAAGACCCTTATATCATCTTGGTGGAGAAAAAAGTCTCCAACATGAAAGACATTCTCCCCGCTTTAGAGCAAATCGCCAAACAAAGCCGCCCCTTCTTGATCATTGCTGAAGACATCGACGGCGAGGCCCTGGCCACCCTAGTGGTCAACAAGCTGCGCGGCACCCTGCAATGCTGCGCGGTCAAGGCTCCCGGCTTTGGCGACCGCCGCAAGGCCATGTTGGAAGACTTGGCCATTTTGACCGGCGCGGAAGTAGTCAGCGAAGATCGCGGCATGAAAACCGAAGACCTGACCCTAGACCAATTGGGTACCGCTAAGACCGTGACCATCGACAAGGACAACACCACGATTGTGGATGGAGCGGGCAAGATTGAGGTGATTGAGCAACGAGTCAAGCAGATTCGTTCTCAAGCTGAAGAAAGCACCAGCGATTACGACAAGGAAAAGCTGCAGGAACGCCTGGCCAAATTGGTCGGTGGGGTTGCCATCATCAATGTCGGGGCCGCGACCGAAGTGGAACTGAAGGAAAAAAAGGATCGTGTCGAAGACGCTTTATCCGCAACCCGCGCCGCTGTTGAAGAAGGCATTGTTCCCGGCGGTGGGGTGGCTCTCCTGCGGATTCAATCTGATGTGGAAAAAGTGGCTGACAGCTTATCTGGCGACCAGAAAATCGGCGCTATGATCGTGGCTAAGGTTTTAGAAGATCCCTTGCGCCAAATTGTGCGTAACGCCGGCTTAGAAGGGGCTATTATCGTCAACAAAATCAGAGAAAACAACGACGCAACCTTTGGTTTTGACGCACGCACCGAAACCTATGTCGATATGCTCAAAGCGGGGATCATCGACCCCACCAAGGTAACCCGCAACGCGTTGCAGAACGCCGCTTCGGTTTCGGGCCTTTTGATCACCAGTGAGGCCTCCGTAGCGGACATCCCCAAAGATGAAGACCCCGCTGCCGCTGCCGCTGCCATGGGTGGTATGGGCGGAATGGGTGGTATGGGAGGAATGGGTGGCATGATGTAATGCCCCTGCTTGTTGGAGGAGCTTGCTCCTCCTGCTTGAATCACCAAGGGCCGCTCGTCGGCCCTTTTTTTTGCCTCAAAACTTTTAATTGCCGCTCGTCGGCCCTTTTTTTTGCCTCAAAACTTTTAATTGCCGCTCGCCAGCCCTTTTTTTGCCTCAAAACTTTTAATTGCCGCTCGTCGGCCCTTTTTTATTTTTGCTAAAGGGGTTACAATCCCCCATTAGAAATAAAAAAGAGAACAGGCAACCCTGAAATATTCAATATTATGATATAAAAACAGCTAGTTGAATATTAAACGGCTGTTTTTTCATTTAACTTCGGAGGTTTAAATGAGTTCCTGGCTCTGGTTGTTTTTAGCCATTCTCGCAGAAGTCGTTGGCACCACGGCCTTAAAACTCAGTGAAGGCTTTACCCGTTGGCTCCCCATCCTGCTGCTCATCTTAGGTTACGGCTTTGCCATGTACGCCATGAGCCAAAGCCTGCGCGATCTTTCTTTAAGTTTGGTTTATGCGGTGTGGTCAGCGGCGGGCATCGGACTCATCACCTTAGTCGGCTTCTTCTTTTTTTCCGAGGATTTTTCCCTCCTCCAAGGCCTCAGCCTCTTGTTGATCCTTTTGGGGATCATCGGCCTGCGCTGGGAGCAAGCCGCTTGAACCAAAACAACTTCCCGCTCCTTTCGACCCCGCGAATCAAAAGCAGGGCCATTGCTCGCTCATTTCAAGGAGCGGCCAAATGCGCCTTGAAGGCATCGAGCAACTCTTGACTGAGCAAGGTGGTGGGGTTGTCGCTATAGCAGCAATCCACCTGGTACAAGCGGTTGAAGTAGTAAAACTGCCAACTGGCCGAACGAGCGGTCATTAAGGACATCACATCTTTAATATAACTCACCCCCCCTTTGGTCGCTTCGTTTTGGATGGCCGAGTCGGCGGTTCCCCACTCTCCGAAATTATAAGGGACCCCTTGAGCCTTCCAATAGGCAAGTACCTGGTCCATCTCGGAACTGAGATAGGCTTTGTCGCGCGCCGCCGTGGTGCCCGCAAAGGTGGTTTCCATGGTTCCCGCTTCGGGGTAGCCCCCTCCGTCAATCCCCTTTTCGTCTTGCAGGGTGTAGTTGCCGGGGAGGTAGAAATGAAAATCATACATCGCATTCGCATCACTGACTAAAAACTGAAAACTCTGCAGGGTCGCCAAGTCTAAGTTGCTTAAGGTGGATTGATCGTTTTTGTCAAAAATCCAATTCACCATTTCAACAATTAAAAGATGATTGGTATCTTCTTTGCGGATTTCATCCACCAAGGCTTGGGCTAAGGTCTTCCATTGATCGACCGAACCGGTCGGTGCCGGTTCATTGAGCAGGTCAAAGGCGGCAATGGTGGTTTCGTCTTTGTACCTGCGGGCGATTTCCCGCCACAAGGCCTTAAAGCGGCTCTGGTAGGTGGCGTCGTCCCAGGTTCTCCAGCCGCAACCCAAGCAGGAGATGATACCCGCGCCCCCGGGGGCGACATGCATATCCAAAATCAGATAGAGGTTGTACTTTTTCGCCCAGGCGATCACCTGGTCGAGCAAAGCCCAGCCAGAGGCCTTATAATTGCCTGGGTCGCTGTTGTCTTCAAAAATCCGATACGATAAATTGAGCCGCGCCACATTAAAACCAATCGTAGACAAAGAGGCAAAATGCTTTTCCTGGTACCAGGTCGTCACCGGGGTCCCCCAATCGGTATAGTCGGCCATCCGCCAATTTACGGAAGGGTCGCTGGAAGCAACCCGGTCGTACGACAAATTGACGCCCCTCAGTTGAATGGACTGGTTTGCCGCCCCGACCACCAAACCGGTACCGCTTCGTTTGACAAAGTCGCTCCCTACCGTCGGTGAGGTGAGGATCAGGCTGCCGGTGACCGTTCCCTCGTCTTTTTTCCTACAGCCAAGCAGCAACAGCAGTACAATAAAGGGAATACAAAACCGAAATTCGCGAGAACAAAACATAGCGATACACCCAAAAATAAATTAGGGGCTTGGTACGGTGGAGCATAACAGGGCGCAACCAAATAGACAATCTTTGACGAAATGAACTACAGGAAAGAAAATGACCGATGAACCGAAAAAAACAAAAAACTCAAGACAAAGAAGTGGCGGCAAGGGCGAGAACAAGCTCTTGCGCCACCTTTTCGGGCTTCACCGGCAACAAATCGGGATGAAAAGAAAGCCGCAAAGTGCTTTTGATTTCTGGGGGAGAAAACCCCAAGGCGGTCAAGGTGGGAGAGAGCTTTTTGCTCTTGGCGTTGCAGGCGCTGCCGGTGCTGACCATCACCCCTTGGCCGCTGAGTTGGTTGAGTAGAATTTCACCAAGGCAACCGGGGAAAAAGAGCAACAAAATATAGGGACTCGCCATGGCCGGTTCAAAGCAGCGCACCTGGGGCAGTTTCTGCTGCAACCGGCCCATCAATTCTTGTTTAAAGCGGCTCACCTTGCGCAGGTTTTCCGCCTGTTTGTTGATCGCCCTTGCCCCTGCCCATTGCAGGCTCAAGGCCCCGCAAAGGTTTTCGGTTCCCGAGCGGAGGCCGAACTCCTGCCCGCCCCCCTGCTGCTGTACGCTTAAAGGTTGAGGCGTCGTGCGAATCAAGGCCCCGACTCCGGGTAGAGCTCGAAATTTATGACCACTGATGGAATAGAGGTCGATCCCTTTGAGGTTGCAGGGGAATTTGCCAAAAGCCTGCACCCCGTCCACATGAAACAGGCTTTGGGGGGAACCCGCCTTGATTTGCGCCGCCAATTCCGTCACCGGCTGCATCACCCCGGTTTCACTATTCACCTGTTGAATGCTGATCAGATCGGGTCGCTCCCTTAAGGCCGCGGCTAAATCCGCCTCATCAATGCTTCCGTCGCGGCGGTGCTTCAGGCGCCTGACCGGCACCCCTTTGCCTTCCAGCTCCTTTGCCGTTTGAGCCACCGCGGCATGCTCCAACCCCGAAATCAGCAGGCGTCCGCCTGGTTTCAGGCCTCCCTTTAAAGCGAGATTGATGCTCTCGGTTCCCCCACTGGTAAAGATCACCGCCTCTTCAGGCAGGTGAAACAACCCCGCCAACCAAGCTCTCGCGCCCCGCAGGGCCGAAGCGGCTTTTTTGCCCGCCTCGTGAGTGGCCGAGGGGTTGCCGGGCAGAGTTTGGTAAAACTGGGCTAAATAGGGCCAGATTTCGGGGTCGGGGGGCAGGGTCGCGGCAGCATCAAGATAGATCATGCAGAATCATTTAAGTAGCGATAGGCGTTTTTAAAGAAGATCAAGCCCTCTCCTTCTTCCCCCTGAAAGGGTTGACTAGTCCAATGAGGATGATTTGTATAATGATTATAAGCCTCTGGATGAGGCATCAAACCAAAAACCGTTCCCTCTAGGTTGCTCAAGGCGGCCGCGTTTTCCCACGATCCATTGGGGTTTAAGGGATAAACTTCCGTAGGGCGACCCTCGGTATCTGCGTACCTTAGACCAATCAGATTGTGTTTGATAATTTCTTGTTCCACCATGGCGTTTTTCACTACGAGTTGCCCTTCACCATGGCGTACGGGAAGATAAATGCGGTCGATTCCAGTTAAAAAAGGGCTGGAATTGCCCTCATTTTTTTTCAACCAGACCCAGCGATCCTCAAACTGACCTTGAACATTATGCGCCAAACTCGCCGATTGGGTGGTAAACGCATCTTCACTAAAAGGGAGCAGCCCCAACTTGACTAAAAACTGAAACCCGTTGCAGATTCCCAAAATTAATCGGCCCTGTCGCAGGTACTCCTTTAATTGTTCCCTCAGTTTTGGCTCTGCCCCGTATTTAAATCGATTTACATTGACCCGCGCGCTACCGAGGTAATCCCCGTCTAAAAAACCGCCAATAAAAACAATCAAGCCGTAATCGAACAGATTGACCCGCCCTTGGAGCAAATCCAGAGTATGGACTACCTCAGCCCCTTCTGCCCCCGCCCGCAAGCAGGAGTATTGAGTTTCTTTCTCACAGTTGAGCCCCAGGCCGGATGGGATCAATGTTTTTGTCGGTCCTTTCATTTTGTTCCTCCTGCTTCTTTTTAAAGCAGGGGCGGCATTTTGAAAAGCCCCATCTTCCTTGACGAATCCTCGTATTGCGTAGCAAACTAGGATATTAACCTATGGCCCGTTATGAATCAGTCCGTTGCCCCCTTCGATTTTTTAGACCACTTTCGCCAACAAAGCCCTCAATTTAGCGAGGTAACCCAAGCCAATCTCGCTTTAAGGAAAAAAGAACTCTCCGCTTACTTCCAATCCCTCTATCAAGAATTCCGCGCCGCCTCTGCCGAGCGTGCCTTAAACGAAAGCAACAGTTTCGACCTCTTAGATCAACATACCGCATGGATGGATGCCTGGGTCACCTTCACCTGGGAATTCGCCCAACAAGAAACGGGCCCCCTAAGGCTCTTGCTCATCGAAGAAAGCCAACAAAAGTTGACCTACTTTAGCCAGAGCCTGCCCGGCAAGCAGGCAATGGTGCAGGACTTAAAAGAATTTCTCTACAATGAGCAGGGGGAACCCAACCCCCTGGACCCAGCCGAGTTCACCTATTACTCCAACCAACTCGAAAACTTGATTCGTCAGACTCAAGCCTTAGAAACCGAACACACAACCCTCGCCCAAAGTCTACCCCGTTTAAAAGCCTACAAAAAACCCTTAAAAAAAGGCCTGCCCTTTTGCGTCTTCGCTCGAGGGGGCTATGGCCGAGGGGAATTAAGCTTCAGTTCGGATGTGGATTTAGCCTATTGCCTCAATCAGGCCGATTTTTCCCCCACGGAATACTTGATCTTGCAAGAACGGATCAAGCGTTGCGAAGAACTCTTTCATGACCAAGGCGGGGACATCGCCAGTCAATATTTAGAACTGGGAGAAGATTTCAGCCGCTTCAAGGAAAAAGCGGCCTTGCACGCCCTACCCGCGATCTTGGAAGGGAGGCTGTTGATCGGCAAACAGCAGGTCTTAGAGCAGCTTAAGTCAGAAATCCAAAAAGCCATTCCCCTAGAACGAATGAGCCTCTGGCTCATGGAGCAGCAACAGGCCCTCATCCCAAAGGGCAACGACCAGTTGCAAGTCAAGGAGGGTTGGGGCGGACTGCGCCATTTACAATACAGCCTTTGGCTTGCCTTGATCTTTTTCAAACCCACTCAATCGGGGTTTCGGCCTCTGTTGCGCCTCTTGGAAAAACGAGGTCTCTTGCCCCCCGTGGACCGTCAACATTTAGAGCAGGCCTTTGAGTTTTACTATGGCTACCGAAATTTTGTAGGGCTTTTTGAGTTCTACCGCCCCCTGTTGCAAGAAATGGGAGAAGAGCAACTCGCGGCCACCCCCCCTGAAAAAGACCTCATCAACGATCATGGGGGAAGGGCTTTTTTAAAGCTGGTCCAACGCTTTACCACCATTGACGACCTGGACCGCTTTCGCATCTTTTCCATGAAAAAGGTGGCGAACCTGAGCATCGGGCTAACCCAATCCCTTTCCGACCGTACCGTGGTTGAAAAGCTGAAATACTTTAAGGTCTACAAGCATTTGGGTACGGGCCAGATCCATCACCTCGTTGATTTAAAGGGCAGCACCCCCCTAAAAAGGCAAACCCGCGACCAGCTTGAACAACAAATCCAAAACATCTTTAAGGAGTTCCCTCCCCTCTTTGAATTGTTCATCTACCTCGCTCAAAGAGGGCTAAAACTGCACCCCCGCTTGACCGGGGCCTTTTCTTCCCGCTTGCCTTGGCTTTTTGCCAAAAAAGAACAAATCCCAACCCAGGAAGCCAAGGAATTTATCTTTCAACTTTTTCAAGCGGAATTCGCCCATATCGCGATCAGCCAAGCTTGGGAAATTTCCCTGCCCCTGCAACGGAGTGGAGAGCATCAAAGCCTGTTGGGTTTGTTTCTCCCCGAAGCGGATCAGATGCGCTATCTCTTGCGCAATCTCAATATTCACGCCTACCCCCTTTGCGAACATAGCCTATTGGCCTTAGAGCAAGTCGAAACCGAGGTTAAGGCTCTGAAAGAGCGTGAACCGGAGCTATGGCACTTTATTGGGAAAAATGACATTTTTGCCTTGAAATGGGCCACTTTTTTCCATGATTTGGGAAAAATCAACCCCTACCGAGACCATGAACTCCTCGGGCCCATTTTATCGACAAAACTTCTACTCGAGCTCGGTTGGGATGAAAACGACAGCACCTTAAACCTCATTCGCCTACTGATTCGCCACCATCAATCCGTGGTTCGCTTTAGTCGCCTTTCGACCTATATTGATGTGGGGATTGTCAAGTTTTTTGGGCTCACCGAGCGTGACCCGAGGCAAATGATCCTGCTTTACCTCGTCAACCTCGCTGATTTTAAAAGCGTCAACCCACGCATTAAGGAGCAGGCCGCCCATTTAGAAGACTTCTTTAATAAAACCTTAGAAATCTTAGCCGAGGTCAAGCAATCCATGGGGAGCCACCCCTTGAGCGAAGTGGTGGAAAACTTCTTAGAAGGGCAAATAAAAAAATTGAACCAAGCCGTCGTACTCGAACTCCTTTTAAAACATTGCATCCTCAACGGCTTGGATCAGGCAATCTTTCATCCCCTTGCCGCAAACTACCCTAAGGAATTAAAGGCGCTCAAAAAAGAACAGAGCGAATTGGGCCGCTCTCTTCATTTTCTCAGCTTAGGGGAATTGGATGAAAAAAATCTCGCGCGCCACCGGCAAAACTTCCAGCGCATCTTGACCCGACATTTCCCGGCTGAAACCCTGCGCCCCCTCTCGGGCCAGGAAGAGACCCATTTGAGTTGGTTTTTTACCAGCGTGCCCAACCGTTATCTTTTATCCATGAACCCCCAGGCCCTTGCCGGTCAGATTATTGATCTCGCCGACCACCAAGACAAGCGCATCCGCTTCTCCTACACCAAGGGGCAAACAGGAGAATATGACACCCTGCTGTTTACCGGTGCCGCAAAATCCCACCTGCAATCCAAGGTCGGCTTTCTTTTAGGCCAACTCGGTTACAATATCGAAAACGGCAAGATCAACCCGGTCTATTATCAAAACGGGCAAAAGGGGCTGGTCGGCTTTTTCCAATTCAGTCGCTTAAAAGAAGAACGAGAGACCTTAATGAGCGAATTGGAAAACCACATTGAGCACTTGCGACTCCCCCAGCTTTACAACCTGGCAAAAAAGCTGCACAAGAAGACAAACATTCAAATTCAGTTTATCCCAGAAAAGAAAAAAGCCTACCTGGTTCAAGAGGATGAGCAAGGTTATTTTACGCGCAAAAAAACGGAAAAAATCGCCATGAAGGTCTCCCTCTTTGACCAGCCCTATTGTTACTTCAAGCTCATGGCGGCCTTAGAGGCCTTTGACATCTATCCCTCACAGGTGACCATCACCACCATCGGCAGGCAGATCATTGATTATTTTTACATTCGGCCCGATGAACAAGAAAAGGTGCAGAGCGAATCCTTCCAAGCGGTCTTGCAAGAATACCTGCAATCCGAAATTAGCAACCAGAATTTAAATTCATGATGAAGCAATTGAATATCGGCCTCTTTGGTTTAGGAACCGTCGGCCAGGGGGTGATTGAGCAACTGGGCGAAAACCAAGCCTTGATCAAAACCCGCGCAGGGTTAAAGATTCAAATCAGCAAAGCGGTCACCCAAAACCCGGATAAAAAAAGAAGGGTTGACCTCTCCGGCATTGCCGTCTCGGGCGACCCCGCCTTTATTTTGGACGATCCCTCGATTGATCTGGTTTTAGAGTTGATCGGCGGTACAAAAGAGGCGAAAGAAATCGTGCTTTCCGCCTTGGAAAAGGGTAAATCCGTGGTCACGGCCAACAAGGCCCTTTTAGCCGAAGAAGCGGGGGAAATATTTCAAAAGGCCTATCAATCTAAAGGATTGTTTGGTTTTGAGGCGAGCGTGGCCGGGGGCATCCCCATTTTAAGAGACCTCCGCGAAGGCTTCAGCGGGGAACGGATCACCGCTATTTCGGGGATCATCAACGGAACGGCCAATTACATCTTAACCCAGATGAGTAAAGAGAATAAGGACTTTGCCACCGCCTTGAAGGAGGCCCAAGAGGCAGGCTACGCCGAGGCCGACCCGACCTTTGATATCGAAGGGGTTGATACGGCGCACAAGCTTTTAATCTTAATGAAACTTGCCTTCAACGGTCTCTTTAACTTTGCGGACCTTTATATTGAGGGGATCACCAATATTGAGCCGATTGATATCGAGGTCGCTCAAGAGTTTGGATTTGTCATCAAGCTCTTAGGCACCGCAAGAGCGCAAGCAGGGGCCTATGAAGGGCGAGTCCACCCCTGTTTGGTCGAGGCGGAAAGCATGTTGGGCAATGTCAATGGAGCCTTTAACGCCGTCGAAGTCTTCGGCAATTTTGTGGGCCACACCCTAGCCTACGGCAGCGGGGCCGGCAGTCACCCGACCTCTTCTGCCGTGGTGGGAGATATCATCTCCATCGCCAGGCAATTGAAGGTCGCGGGTCAGGCTGTCATCCCTCCTCTTTCCGCGGATTTAAACCAACTCCGCCCTTTACCGATCCTGCCTATGGAGCAGGTGATCTGCCCCTTTTACCTCCGTTTTACGGTCGCGGATCGGGTAGGGGTTTTAGCCGAAATCACCCGAATTTTAGGCGCTGAGGGTATTTCCATCGGCAGCATGCTGCAAAAGGAACGCTCTAGTTCTCAAGGGCCTGTTCCCGTTATTATTTTTACCCACAAAGCTAAAGAGGAAGCGATTCGACGCAGTTTAAAAAAAATCGACCACCTGGAATTCATCGCGGAATCCACCAAGGTGATCCGCCTCCATGAAGGCTAAAACACAGCTATTTTGCGGGGGATGCTTTTTTCTCTTGCCTGAACCCTACCTAGGGCTTATTTTTTAGTGTCAAACCCACAACGATCAAATGAATTCAGAACATATCTCTACCGACCTCGTCCCAAACACGAGCCGAATCGAAGACTTTTTCTTTCACAGCGCGGATTATGTCTATCGCCACCGCTTGGCCTTTATCCTGCTTGGGGTACTTTTACTCATCACGGTCTTAGGCGTTTACGGGGGCTATCAATACCAAGAAAACCAGGCAATCCAACGGGCTGAGCGGCTTTATAGCTTGCAGCAACAGATGAGCGAGGCTGATTTCCTGCAAAATCAAGGGGCTGCCTTAGACCGCTTTATCAAAGAAAATCAGGGGAGCGCTGAGGCGCACATTGCCCTGTTGCAGCGCGCCAACCTGAGAAGCAAGGCGAATCAGTTGATCAAGGCGGAATACGATTTAAGAACCCTCCTCCAAGAGATGGACCCAAAAGTCAACCTCTACCCCTTAGTCGCCATGTATTTGGCCAATATCCTCAGAGATCAGGAAAAACCGGAAGAGGCCTTGTCCCTCTTGCTTGAAGCCAAAGCCAAACGAAACAGTGAAGTGATTTTAATTGAGTTGGGAGAAATCTACAGCTCCTTAAATCGCCCTCAAGAAGCCAAAGAAGTACTCAACGAATTAAAGGGGCAATTCCCCAACAGCCTGTTTATTGAACGGGCAAACCGATTACTCGAACTCATGTAAGGATTCCAAATGAAATATCTCGACTTTATTGAAGACCATCTTCACCCCGGCCCCATCAACCAATTCGATAAAATCAGGGTCCTCGCTCACCGCGCGAAAGACCTCTACGCGGGAAAAAACTGCCTCATCGGAGGGATGCGCAAAAGAAAACCAACCGCTCAGGCTCAGGTCGAGTTCAATCACGGCCTGATTACCCCAAAAATTGAAGAAGTTGACCCTGAAACCTTACGCCAAACTTACCTAGACGAAGATTCCGACGACTAGCCCCCCGGCCCGATGGAATTCTTAGCCTATCCTACCACCTCTCGCCGCTCTTTAACTAGACAGGTTGAAATCGGGAACCTAAAAATAGGAGGGCACCATCCCATCTTGATTCAGTCGATGCTCGTTTGCCCCGTGACAAACCTAGACCGGGCCTTTAATGAAATCACCGCCTTGGCACGGGTCGGCTGCCCTCTCATTCGCGTTACCACCCCCAGCTTAAAAGAAATCGAGGCCACGGCCCGACTTAAAACTCGCATGGCCGAGGAGGGATTGAATATCCCCTTGGTTGCCGATATTCATTTCAATGCCGCCTTAGCCCCGCAAGCGGCGGAAGTCTTTGAAAAGGTGCGCATCAACCCGGGAAACTTTGCCGACCGGCCTAAAAACTCCGGCAGCCAAGCGAATTTAACGGACTCTGCCTTTAGGGCGGGAAAAGAAGAATTCAAAGAAAAACTCACCCCCTTGCTCGAGGTCTTAAAGAAAAAAAAGCGAGCCTTACGCATTGGGGTCAACCACGGCAGCTTGAGTGAGCGCATGATCCTCCGTTATGGAGATTCCCCCCTAGGGATGGTGGAGTCGGCCTTAGAAGCCATTCAACTCTGTGAGGAGCAAGGGTTTTACCAAATCGTCGTCTCCTTAAAATCCTCCAACCCCTTGGTGGCGCAGCAAGCTTATCGGCTCTTGGATGCCCGGCAACAAGAAGGGAAAAAATACCCCCTGCATTTGGGGGTGACCGAGGCCGGGGATGGTGAAATGGCCCGAGTCAAGAGCCTCATCGGAATCGGCGGGCTCTTGCGCGACGGGATAGGGGATACGATTCGGGTTTCTCTAGCTGAAGATAGCGTCAACGAGATTCCCTTTGCCCAACAAATCCTCTCCGCTGTATCTGGGCAAGCACCTAAGACTACCAAGCCGACGACACCTATCCGCCGCCCCTTAGGGAGTTATCGCTACGGCTCCCAGCAGGCCCGATTCGGTACGCTCGCCCTAGGCCCCCCCAACCCCGTCCGCATCGGGTTGGAAGAAGGGGCCTTCATGCCCTTTAAACCGGATTTTTTCTATCAAGAAACTAAAGACTCTCTGAGCATCTCCGGGCAATTCATCCCCCTCTATAACAATTTAGAACAGATTCCCCACGGTCATCTTTCCCAACCCTTTGCCCTATCCAGCCCTCCCCCGCTCTTTGCCTTTCGTCGATTTTTGGCAGAGCGAGCCGCCGCCCTACCGCCCCTCGGCTTGCTTTTACCCTGCCTAAAGGGGGAACTTTCCCTGGAAACCGATCTCTCTCTGCTGCTCAGCGAGGGTTATTTTGATCTTCTTTTCCTTTCCAAAAATCAACCCTCCAGTTCGATTCAGCGATTGCAACTCTTTTTGCAAGCGACCCGTATCCAGTCCTTTCAGGCAGACTACATCGCCTGCCCCTCTTGCGGGCGCACTCTCTTTGATTTACAGGCCACCACCGCAAAAATCAAAGCAAAAACCTCCCACTTAAAGGGAATAAAAATCGGGATCATGGGCTGCATTGTCAACGGCCCGGGGGAAATGGCCGATGCCCACTTCGGTTATGTGGGCAGTGGGCCTGGAAAAATCGACCTCTACTTTGGGCAGGAGCGAGTCAAAAGAGGTCTAGAAGAAGATCAGGCGGTCGAGGCTTTAGTCGCCTTAATCAAAGAAAAAGGGGCTTGGGTCGAAGCGACTTCAAATTGGACCAGTAAAAACAGCTAAGGTTACCAGATGGGCAGGGCTCGCGCAAGCGCTCGCCGGCAGGGGCCTGCCCGAATAGAAACCCAATGCCTCCGGCAGGCTGGGGCTGAGAGCCCCAGACCCCAGTGATTTTTTAAAAACAGGAACTGCCTACACGCCGAATCAACAGCTAAGGTTACCAGGCGGGCAGGGCTCGCCCGAATAGAAACCCAATGCCTCCGGCAGGCTGGGGCTGAGAGCC
>JAJRZQ010000036.1 GCA_024275165.1 bacterium
ATTGACCTTAGAAGAATGAGGGATTAAAGAATCGGCAAAATCTGGCGCCGCCGCTTTCTCAGATGACATGGGGAACTCCTGTTTCGGGCTTAACCTATAATATCAAAGGGGATAGATAGAGTCTAGCTGTGCAGAGGTCTCGAGTTAGACTTTGGAATGTACGATACATAGATGTTCAGCCTCCACTTTTTGGTCTCCACAATCTCTTCAAGGCGCGAAAAAAGCTAATTTTAGCCTGCTAGACGGGCGAAGTGCGCCCAGCAAGGCGCAAAACCCCTGAAAAGGGGCTGGTTAGGGATAAAAATCCCAGCAAAAAAGGCGAATTTTCTAGAAAATGTAACAAACTGACTCTGCTCAAGTTGAAATCAGCCTGTTTGAGCTATTTTTCAGACCATCCAAAAGGCTAGCTTACTACTTTTGCAGTTTAGCCCACATTGATTTTTGCTGAAAAATATGAGCGTTGCAATTTTTGCAAACCTCGATTTGCTCATAATGATGCTCCAACATTTTTTGCCTATACTCTTTTAATACATCATTTCTCCAAATTTCATGGATCGATTGTTCCATTACATTTCCAAGAGGCGCCCTTAAATCATAATCTAAGCAACATAAACCCGCTTCTCCACTCGAAGAAATCACCATCTCATCCCAAGGGTGAATGCAGGCAAAGTCAAAACTGCTATCTGTAAGGTTTTGCTTTGTACTGTTTACATTTCGGTCTTCAATATCACCCAGCCAAGTATTATATTTATTCACATCAACCTTATCCACCTTTGGTCCCCATTCCTCTTTAAACCTCTCAATCTCATCTTGATTTTCGGTCATATGAATAATCGTGGCCCTTGTTTGAATTTTTTTGGCATTGGATGAAGTCTTTTGATAGTTTAGAAAAAAATCAATATTTTCCTTTACCTTATTTAGGGAAATCTTTCGTATTTTAAAATGAGTTTCCTCTGTAGCTCCATCAATATCAAAATTAATCACATCTAAAAGCCCTTCATCAATAATGGTTTGGGAGCGCTCCTCGGTAAGATATTCCGAATTACTGGAAAGATAAAGTTTAGCTTGGGGAATTCCTTTCCTGATCGCCCGAAAATGATCAATCACATGTTTACTGCACAATGAATCACCAAACCAAAAAAGGTTGATTTTTTTAACCGGTTTTCCCTGACAATCCGCAATAATTTTTTCTAAAATTTCAGCAGACATGTTCATCTTTTTACGCGTCATGATCGTTGGATGAGGGCACATGATACACTTGGCGTTGCAAGAACTGCTGAGTTCAATGGATAAAAGCTTAGGAAAGATTTCTTTTTTCGCTTTAAGTAATTTAAATAAAATGTATTTTATCATTAATTTTCAGGGAAAATAAAATTCTATTTTGTATTGTTTTCTTGTTTGATATCTAAAGGAAAGCTCGAAAAATTTAAAATTATGAAACTCATTGACCCATACAACTTCTAATCAAGGAGGGCATAATAATAGAAAAATAATCACCTGAAGTCAAACTTCGGCCAATTTTAATAAAATATCTTGTCAGTCCAAAAAAAATAGGGTATATTCCCTAGTGTCTCTTAAGATAGGGGACAAGAAGTCACCGCTTCCTCCCACCTAATGCTTTGCTTCAACAACGATTCTCCCTCTTATAGGAGTTCAAGATGCGCCCCATTTTTTACCTCATACTCGCCGCCATGCTTGTTTTGTTCGCTTGCAAAAAAAAAACAGACTCCGCCGCCGCGGCAGCCAGCCCAACTGATATCCAAACAGCCCCCTTAGTCGATACCACAACCCAAACCGCCAACGCCGACGATGCCGCTGCGAGCGCGGGTTGGGCCGCCAGCGATACCACCCCGGTCACCAGCAGTAACGCTGCGACGGTCATGGATAAAAACAACAGCGCTGAAATCGTCGTTTCCGCCTTAAACAACGCGGCTCCCTCTGCCTCTAGGGCAGTTCGATCTCTGGCCCAATTTGCGGCCCAGAAAGAAATCACCAAGACAATGCGAAACTACAATTGGGCCAAGCCCAATCAAGCCACCACAACCACCGTTGACGCGGATGGCTATACCGTAACCAGCATTAATGAAACCATAAACTACAACGGCACCTGTAGTGGCGGAAGCGGCTCGGCAAAAGCGGGCACTGTGGGCCTCACCGGCTCCTTTGTAGCGACCCTAAAAAGCAAAGACACCACCTCCGATGTGAAATTTGATTTGAATAGCAGTGATGACGGCACTTTTGCTTTAAACTTCAATATCACCGGCTGCGCCGATTCCAAAGGCACGGTAATCTATGGCAAGGGGGCCTCTACAAGCACATCAACTGGCACCTACGCCGGTAGCCTTACAATAGCCAACAAACAAATTACCGATGCCTCTTATACCACCTCCGGCAACGGCACGAGTAAGGAAAGCGGTGGCTATGCGATCCAGGTTTCCACAGGAGAAAAATATAAAATCGGCTTTGATCAAGACCTTAAAGTTTCCTACTCGCTCAGCGGTTCAGGGTGGGACTCCACTAGTGGTTCTTTTGCAAACAACACCGGAAATGCGACGATACTCCTCATCTCCACCCTGATCAGCGAAGGAACCACCTACACCTGTACCCTCGACAAAACCTACACTGGGGCAGAAATACAGGCTGCCGGATTTGACGCCAGTTTGGACATAATCTGCCAATAGCGTTTGTCAGCTTAATCCAAAGCCCCCCAACGCGCTCGGGCCTCTTGCTCGGCCTGAGCGAGTTGCTCGGGGCTGCCGATATCCAAAAACCAGCTTTTGGAGGCATCCCAGCCTTGCACCAAAGCCCCTTGCCGGGCCTGCTTTAAATAAAGTTCTAAAATATCAAAGGGAAAAGGCTCTACTTGGTTGAAAATCCGCGGGCTCACCAAGTGAAACCCAGAAAACCCCCATTCTTTGAAGGGTTGCCCGGATCGAATACAAAGCTCTTGGATTTTTTGGGCCACATTCACCCGGCCCGCAAGCTGCATGGACTCATCCAGCAACAGCATCCCCGGCGACCGCGCTTGATTTACCGCCAAACTCACCAAGGCCCCGCTTTGTTGGTGCGCTTGCATAAAATCATGGAGAGGCAAATCGGTTAAGATATCCCCATTGCAGATTAAAAAATCCTCATTTTCCCCAAACCACTCCCGGGCATTCCACAGGCCGCCTCCAGTCCCTAAAATCTCGGGTTCCTCAATAACCTGAAGCTGAATTGGCCCCTGGTAGCGCTTGGCGTAAACCGCGATCTGCTCTTTTAAGTAATGGGCATTGAGCAGCGCCTCACGCACCCCTTGGCGGGCCAAATGGGCAAGCACCCAATCCAAAACCGGTTTACCCAAAAGCGGAATCAAGGGTTTCGGAGTGGAGAGCGTTAAAGGGCGCAGCCGGGTACCGAAACCGGCGGCAAAGATCATTGCCTTCATGCGGGGCCCCTGAGCCAAAAAGCTTGATCTAAAAAACAGAGATACATCCAACCAATCAAAACCAAACCAATAACTCGGTCGCTCTCCCGATCATGAGCCTCGAAAAAAGCCAGGGAGGGACTTTTCCCCTTGTTCTGCAACTCAATCCTTTTGAAAAATCTGAGGCTCGGAGGGGGCCTGATATTGGTCGCTCCCCCCCCCGTTCACCTCGGGGATATTGTATTCTTTAGAAACATCAATACGAAAGCGATTGTTTCTCGCGTTCCGCAGTTTAAGCTTGCTGTTGTGACTCACCTCAGAGAGTTCTTGAGCGTTGCGCACGATCTTCGGGGTGAGAAAAATCATCAGGTTGGTCTTGCGGGTCGTGGTGTTGCGGGTTTTAAAAAACCACCCCAAAATGGGGATGTCGCCCAAGCAGGGGGTTTTCAGCTCCACCGCCGTTTTTTCATCGCTGATCAAGCCGCCTAAGGCAATGGTCTGGCCATCTTGCACCACCACCTTGGTTTTCAAACTGCGGTTTAAGGTGGTAATCGCTCCTTGAGTGCCCAAGGCATTGGCCTTGCCTTCGACCAGGTTGCTGGATTGCTCCTCGATGCGGAGTTCTACCGTCCCATCCGCGTTGATCTGCGGGGTAATTTTCATGGATACGCCCACCTCCTTATACTCGATGGTGGTCGTTTCATTGCCCTGGACATCCACCTTGGTGGTGCCCAAGGTGGGAATCACTTCCCCCACCTTGATCTCGGCCTCTTCATTGTTTAGGGTTAAGATCTGCGGATTCGAAAGAATATCAATCTCGCTGTCTTGCTGAGTCGCCCGAATAAAGGCATTGAAGCTGGAGAACTGCTGCCCCCCAAAAGAAATCGGCCCCCCGACAATCCCCACCTGCGCCCCGCCGGTCACGGTAGCGGGAAATTTTTTCGGCCCTCCGGTACTGCCCACCCCGCCCAAGGTCACCAAGGCCTCGGTATCCTTGCCCTCGTTGACAATTTTGCCGGCCTGCCACTCCACGCCTAAGTCTAAGGATTTATCCAGTTTGATTTCCATGATCAAGGCCTGGATAAAAACCTGGGCACGGGGAATATCCAATTGGCCAATCACCTGCTCCAAAGTTTCAAAGTCGCTGGCATCGGCAAAAATAATCAAAGAGTTTGAGGGGACATCGGCAATAACCGAGATGGAGATGTTCTTGCCCTGGGCGGTTTTTTTCGCTTGCAGGTCACGGGTAAATTTTTCCATCACCTTAGCGACCTCGCCGGCATTGGCGCTTTTTAGGGGAAACACCCGAATATTGCCCCCCTGCTTGCTTTCACGATCAAGCTTTAAGAGCAGGCCCTTTGCCGCCGCAATGGTAGAGGGCAGGCCCACCAAAATCAAGCTATTGGTGCGACGATCAGAAAAAACATTCAGGGTATTGTTGTTTTTATTGTTGGTCTCATAAATCTTAGAAATGAGTTGCGCCGTCTCTATGGCAGAAGCATACCGCAAACGCACGATTTCCGGGCCGAGGCGCTCTCCCCCGGGCTGGTCGATAATGCGCACCATTTCCGCAAAGCGCTCGGTATTCTCTTTGGTGTCTTTCAACATCAAGGTGTTGGCATTATCCACCTGCACCAAAATAGCGGTTTTACTGATCAACGGGGCCAAGGCGGCGCGCACGGCGCGTACATTTAAATGTCGAATATGGATCACCCGGGTGACAAAAGCCCCCCCTTGTTTGCCCTGACTGATCGGAGGCATTCCGGTCTTCGCCTCTTGCACCGGCAAAATACGGTCAACCCCAGCTTCATGGATCAAGGTGAGGTTATTCACCGCCAGTACCGTTTCAAAGATTTTCATGATCTCTTTTGAGGTGAACTCTTCGGTAGAAAGAATGGTGATCTTTTTTCCCTTTAAATCCTTTGCGTTAAAAACAAAGGTTCTCCCCGTGGCCCGACCGATTACCTTGACCGCTTGCAAAATCTCTACATCCTCTAAGCTGATGCGTGATTTGTCCGCCGCCATAGCGCCTCCCCCCCAAGCGAGGGCGAAAAACAAAAATAAAAGAGAGAGGAACTTGTATTTCATGTTTGTCTTGAGTCCTTTTTGACTCCCTGTTAAAGCAAGGGCAATGCCCAAACAGGCGCCTTATCAATTCGGCGCTATATTGCCCCTCTGTAAACTGGACCGACCTAGGCGCAGCCTACAGACCGCTCCCTTTGCTTTCGCGGAGTTCGCTTGCAGGCGGATCGCCTTGATGACGCTCTGCCCGAGGCCGCAGCCGACAAGGCGGCTCTCGCGAGCGCTCGCTGAGCTAAGCGCCCCGCTATTTAAATATGCTCCGCGGGCTGGGGCTGAAAGCCCCAGGCCCCAGTGGTTTTTTAAACTCAGGAACGATATACACGCCGGATTAATAAGAAGCCTGCAAGGGGCAAGCTTGTTGTAAAATGCGCAACGCCGCCATGGCAGCGCCAAACCCGTTGTCGATATTGACCACACTCACCCCGGCAGCGCAGGAGTTGAGCATGGTCAATAAGGGGGCGACGCCTGAAAAACTAACCCCATAGCCCACCGAGGTAGGAACCGCGATGATGGGCAAGGCGAGCAAGCCCCCGGCAAAACTAGGGAGAGCGCCATCCATGCCTGCCACCACAATGGCGACCGCGCAAGCCTTAATTTCCGCCAAGCGGCCCAACAGGCGATGCGGCCCGGCAATGCCGACATCGTACAAAGATAACACCTCTACCCCTAAATGCTCCAGGCAAACCGCCGCTTCCTCGGCCACCTCTTGATCTGAAGACCCAGCCGTCAGCAGGGCCACGGGCTTGGAAAAGCGTTTTTTCCGACTCGATCCTTTTAAAATGCGCGCCACAGGGTGCCACTCCAAAGAAGGAAAGGAGTCCTTTAACGCCAGCCCGATCTCCGCGCTCAAGCGAGTCACCAAAGGCCGAGCCTCTTGGGGCAGAGCCTGCAGGATTTGCTGGAGCTGGGCTAAACTTTTCCCCTCCCCATAGATCACCTCCGGCAAGCCCGTTCTGCGTTGGCGGTCTGTATCGAGCTGAATTTTGCCTAAATCCAAGACCCCGGACAAGGCTTTTTCCGCCTCCATCAAGTCGATCCGCCCGGCCAGCAAGGCGGTGAGAATCTCCTTCACAGGATCGCCGGATTCAGGCTGCCAGAGCGAAACCCCGCTAAATCCAAGGTCACCCTCGTAAAGCCCAGGGCTTTGATGCCGATCAACAAGGCTTCTCGATGCTCCAGCACCTGAGAAAAATCAGAGGGATCCACCTCAATGCGAGCCAATTCACCATGGTGACGAAGCCGGAACTCTTGCAAACCAAAAGAACGCAAGAGCAACTCCCCGTGGGCAATTTGCCGTAATTTTTCTTGGGTAATCGGCTCTCCAAAGGGAATACGGCTATTCAAGCAGGGGCTAGAGGGTTTGTTCCACAAGGTCAAGCCTGCTTGTTGGGCCAGCAAACGAATCTCCGCCTTGGTCAGGCCGACCTCGGCCAAGGGATATGCCACCCCCTGCTCCCGCCCCGCGGCAATGCCGGGTCGGTAGTCCTTTAAGTCATCGAAGTTCACCCCGGCAATGAGATGTTGCACCCCCAATGCTAGCGCCTTGACCTTGATTTGCCGAAAACTTAAGGTTTTACAGTGGTAGCAGCGATCTAGGGGATTGTCGGCGATTAAGGGTTCATTCAGCTCAGAAACCTTCAGCTCATGCAACTCCCCCCCTAAGGAATGGACAAAGCTGTTTGCCTCTTCCCTTTCCCCTGGGGGTAACGATTCGCTCACCACCAAGCAAGCTTGGGCACGGGAGCCGAGTTCTTGTTTTGCCCGGTAGAGCAAAAAGCCGGAGTCAACCCCTCCTGAAAAAGCGACCATCACGCTAGGCAGAGGAGCCAGCAACAACCCAAGCCGGCGATTTTTTTCCCAAAGAACGGTATGATTCATGTCGATTTTACCTCAAGGTGCCCAGCCGAGGTTGTCCATCCCCCCTCAAGGCTTATTGTCGTTGATTTAATAACCTAACGCAAGGCCGCTACGACGCGGATCAGCGACCCCGTAATATTTTCCCGTTCGCCCATTGCGGTAAATGCTGTTTGCCGCCCCCATGGAGGCGCCTACCACGACCTTATGCCCCATTCGTTTCAATTTTTGAATCACCTTGGGGGCAAAACCCACTTCCAAACGCAATTCATCGGGAAACCATTGATGATGCATTCTCGGGGCTGCCACCGCCTTCCCCAAACTCATGCGATGTTCCAGCACATTTAAGATCACCTGCACGGTGGTGGAGATAATCTGACTGCCTCCGGGGCTGCCCGTAATCAAAACCACCTTCCCTTTTTTTCGCACAATGGTGGGAGACATCGAACTGAGCATGCGTTTTTTCGCCTCAATCCGATTGGCCTTGCCCCCCACTAAGCCATAAGCGTTTCGGGCCCCGGGCTTGGCGGAAAAATCATCCATCTCATTATTGAGTAAAAATCCGGCGCCCTCGACCACCATCCCGTTGCCAAAACTAAAATTCAAGGTGGTGGTATTGGCAACCGCGTTCCCCCAACGGTCGATAACGCTAAAATGGGTGGTTTCGGTACTTTCATAGCCCCGAATCCGAGTAGGCCGAATCCGTTTCGAAGGCTTGGCCCTTTTTAAATTGATTTTGACCCTCTGCCGATTCGCGTAACCTTGATTAGTGAGTTTGCGCACAGGGACCCGAACAAAATCAATATCCCCCATATAACGGGAGCGGTCCGCATAGGCGTATTTCATTGCCTCGGCCAAGACATGGACCCCCTTGGCGCTATTGTGCCCAAACCTCTTTAAGCGAAATCCCTCTAAGATATTTAAAATCTGAATCACATGCACCCCGCCCGAACTGGGCGGCCCCATCGAAAGAATTTCATAGCCCTTATACACCCCTCGCACGGGCCTGCGCAAGGCGGGGTAATAGAGGGCTAAGTCTTCTGCGGTGATGATCCCGCCCGTGTTTTCCATTTGGGCTACAATTTGGCGGGCAATCTTCCCTTTATAAAAGGCAGATGGCCCTTCTTTCGCTAAGAGCTTTAAGGTTTTGGCCAAATCCGGCTGTTTTAAAAGATCCCCCGCCTCATAGGGCTCCCCCCATTGAAAAAAGACCTTTTTGGTGCTGGGCCATTGTTTCAGCATTTCTTCGCGTTTTTTCAAGGCCGCGGCAAAGGTGGGAGAAACAATAAACCCCTCTTCGGCAAGACGAATCGCCGGGGCCAAGGCCTCTGTCCAGGTTAAGGTGCCATAACGACTCAAGGCGAGGTGCAACCCGGCAACCGTGCCGGGCACCCCCGAAGAAAGCGCGCTAAAGCGGCTTTTTTGCGGGTCCGGCTCCCCGGCCTGATCTAGAAACATGGTTTCGGTTGCTGCCAAGGGGGCTTTTTCCCGGTAGTCGATGGCACCCATCTTCCCGTTTTTCAAAGCGAGTACCATAAACCCCCCACCGCCGAGATTCCCCGCCCTCGGCATAGTTACCGCTAAAACCAAACCTAGGGTTACCGCGGCGTCCACCGCGTTGCCGCCTTTTTTTAAAACCCGTAAGGCTTCCTTGACCGCAATGGGCTCGCTCGCCACCACCATGCCTTGGCGCCCCTCAACGGTTTCCGCTTCACCCTGAGTCGGCCTAGCGGCAATGATCGGTTCAACCGCCGCTTCTTGCGCCCATAGATTCGAAGCGCAAAAAAACCAGAGCATAAAAAATATAAAACGCATATTAAAGGTCAAAAAAATGGACACGACCGGTTTCTAAGTCGTAAAGAGCGGGTTGAACTTTCAAATGCCCCGTATGCAGGCGAGGCGCAAAGGGGGAGGACTCCGCGCTGAGCTGTCTCGCCGCGTGGGCCGCGTTCGCCTTCACCGCTTCCAACCACAAATCCGCGCCCGGGGCCAGAGACGACTTCGCCAGAGCTAAAGGCTCTTGAATGCGACTGGTCAAGGGGGCTAAATAATCATCTTGTACCCCATCCATCGCGGCCTTGACCGCGCCACAACGGGTATGACCCAAGGAGACAATCAAAGAAACGCCCAAAACCCGCACGGCAAACTGAATGCTCGCTAAAATCACCTCATCCGATAAAGCGCCGGCAACCCGGATAATAAACAAGTCCCCCACGGCGCGGTCAAAAATAATTTGCGGCGGCACCCTCGAATCGGAACAACTCAGAATACAGGCAAAGGGGTTGGGGTCTTTCAAGGAAGTCGGTTTTTTCGGATAATCGGAAAAAATATAACTCTCCCCGGCAACATACCGGGCATTGCCTTCTTTAAGAAGGCGTTTGGCTTCATCAGGAGTGTGCGTCTTTGGCTGCATAAGAGTCCATAGCGTTTTTGGAAGACTACCAAAGCCTTTTCTTTTTCGCTAGCCCCAATGATGCGATTCGTTGAAAGAGGCGCTAGCGCTCCCCTTCAAAAATAGCCTTCACCTCGGTCGCGCTTAAGGCGCGACTGAAAAAACGCAACTCATCGAGCTTGCCCCGAAAAAAGCCCCCCGTGGGGGTCGCCCCCGTACCGGCTTCGGCACCGACTAAAAGATGGTTCGCCACTTGGTACTGCAAGGGGGTCGTCACCAGCGCATCGTCACTGGCAACCAGCCCCCCGTTGACATAGAGCTTTAAAAGCCGCCCATCGTAAACCACAAATAGATGCGCCCACCCAGAGAGGTTCTCTCGCGCGTAGCTGACATTGGCGAACTTCTCATACCGCCTGACCTCAGCGTAAACCCTCCCCTGCCGGCAGTAGAGGCGATACCCCCCAAGGCCCTCGAAATTAGACACCAGACTTTCTGACAAGTCGCACTCCTGGGCCCAAGAGGCTTTATAAAACCAACCCCCAAAACTGATCTGCGCCGGACGAAAAAGCTCTGAATTACCTAAATCCAGGTATTGACCCGCCTCGGAAAGAAGATACAAGGCCCCGTTCGGCAAGCCCTTGCGCCCCGCGGCGGGCAGGGGGTCGCCCTTTAAGCTCGCGGAGAGCAGATTCGCCCCTCGCCCCTCGCCGTTACTATCTAAAGGCAAGTGAACGATGAGGCTTGTTTCCAAGTCCAAGTCAGTCAGCGCCCAGGCCAAGGGAGTGGTCCATTCCCCCGACACCCCACGGCTGTAGGCTAAGAGGTAGGTTGTTCCCGTGGGCAAAAGGGTAGAGCCAAGCTGCAACGACAAACTTTTCCCCTCCGTGGGTAAAGCGGCAAAGGGCAGGGACGAGAGCTTTGTCGTGGTATCGCTGCCCCAATAAAGCGCATAATCTTTAACTTGAGTTTCATCGGTAGCGGGGGTGAGGGTCAAGGTTCCGGCCAAACTGCCCTTGGCCGGGTCGATATCATAGAGCCGCAGGGCCGTGGGCGCCCCTAAAGGCAAATGAAGGTCGACGATGGGCAAGGCGGCAGGGCTCGCCGCTTCACCGCTTGCGGTGGTGGTATAGACCAAAAGATGGGTCGCCCCGCTGGGAATCGCGGTATTGGCCGCAAAGCTGTGGGTCAGGTTGGCCCCTGTTTTGGCGTAGGTGGCAATCGCGGTTTGCCCGCTCAATTTCGCGTTCACTCCCGAGCCCCAATAGAGTACATAACTGACTGAATTGGTTTCATCCGTCGCTTTTTGGATGACCAAACTCCCTGTAAGTTGGTTTTGATCGAGGTCCGAGTCGGTCAAGCTCAAGCCCTGCGCCCCCCCGGTTAAAGCCCAATCCGTAAAGGCCAAACTTGCCGGGCTTGCTTGCTCGCCAAACTGGTTGTAGGCGTACCACAAAAGGTGGGTCGCCCCCGAAGGCGTGGAGGTTGAAAGCAAATAACTCTGATCCGCCCCGTTTTTAGGTAGACTGGTCAGGGCCGTGGTGCTGAGTTTCGCGGTACTGCTGCTGCCCCAATAAAGATTGTAGCCGAATAAATCCGCTTCGCTGCTCGCTCGGCGCAGGGTGATGAGTCCATACAACTGACCCGCGTCCGCATCGGAATCCGCAAATTGCAGGCTCCCCTGCGCCGTGGGGGGCAGGTTGGCCGGACTGGGCAAGGTGATGGTTGAGGCGGAATTGTACAAAGTGGCCTGATCCCCCCCGTCATAGGCCAAAAGATTAAAAAAATGATTCTGCCCCGAAGCCAACCCCTGGGCCATAAAAAAGGTCATGGCCCCCTTGGGCTGAAATAAGGCTATGGCGCTCTGTTGCACTTCGGCCACGGTACTCAAAATACCCTGGGTATTATAAAAAAGTTGGTATTGGATGTTGTTCGAGGCCGTACTGTCATCCTTTGCCGGGTCCCAACTCACCACCACCGTCTGTTGCCCTACCTGGCTTAGCGTCAACTTCGCAGAAAACAAGGTGGGCGCCGCTCCGTGATCTACCGCCGCGTTACTCGTTTTCTTGCAGCCTCCGGCAAAAGCCAGCACAACCCCGATCAGCCCGAGCCATCCCCAGAGGGCCCACCCCTTTTTGTTCGTCCCCATTAATTTTTTATTCCTTGTTTCTGCTTCCATTGATCCTCAGCAAAAAAAGCGGCCCCCCACAGGCCTGCCTCTTCCCCCAATTGAGCGGGGCGTAACTTGAGCTTCCCCCGAAAGGGGGGGAGTAATTCTTTTTCCATCTGCTGGCAGGCCGGCTGGATCAAGGCGTCCCATTGTTTTGACAAGCCCCCTCCAAACAAAATAAGTTCAGGATCCAAAAGATGCACCAACCCTGCCAAGCCTCTCCCCAAAGCGAATTGTGCCTGAGAAATCACCTCTCCCGCTACCTGGTTGGACTCTCTAAGGGCAAACACCTCCTCTGCTTGGGTCACCTTAAGGCCCATGGCGCGAGCAACAGCGACAATTCCGCTGCCCGAGGCATAGGCCTCCAAATGCCCTAATTGACCGCAGCCACAAGGGGGGCCCGTAAAGTTGATGGGAAGGTGCCCCGCCTCTAAAGCGAGCCCCTGGGCCCCGACCAGCAGTTTGCCTGCCACCATGGCGCCCGCGCCAATGCCCGTGCCGAGGGTCAGCATCAAGCAGTTTTTCACCCCCTGGCCCCCACCCATACGGGCTTCCCCATAACAGGCCAGGTTGGCGTCATTCCCCAAGAACACGGGCAGATTAAAGCGCTCTTCCAGTTCTTGGCGAATCGGGACTCGCGCCCAGCCGGGCAGGTTGGCAGAATGATAGATGATCCCTTGGGCCGGGTCGAGGGTTCCCGCAAAGGCGAGCCCGATCAATTGGGCCTTTTGCGCTTGCTTTTTCAAATAACCATCGACCAATTCATAAAAGGCCCGGGGGTGAAGGGGCGTGGCAAAACGCTCAACGCTCAACCCCTTGGGGCCGAGCAGAGCGATACGGCAGTGGGTGCCACCTAAATCAATGGATAAGATCGGGCTTAAAGGATACATAAACCGAGTTTAACTTGCTTTGAAAGAAAGGCCAAGGAGAAGGAGAGGAGGAAAAAGAAAGAAGCATTGAGCTTTCGACTCGTTTCTGGCAAAAAAAAAGCAACCAAGGAAAACCGATGGAACTACCCCCGCCCGAGCAAGGGCTCAAACGAATCTACAAGGCCTTTTTCTATTCTTTAAAGGGTTTTGCCGCCGCTTACCGGCATGAGGCCGCCTTTCGCCAAGAGCTTTGGCTCTGCCTCTTGCTCACTCCGCTGCTTTTCTGGCTTGATTTTAACTGGGGAGAGCGGCTCTTGCTCTTATCGAGTTTATTGATTTTACTTATGGTTGAATTACTCAATTCCGCGATTGAGGCCCTCGCGGATTTAGCCAGCCCCGCCTACCACCCCTTGGCGGGCAGGGCAAAGGATTTAGGCAGCGCCGCGGTTTTTTGCGCCTTGAGCTTTGTCGCTCTAGTCTGGGCCTGGGGTTTGGCTCGGGCTTTGGGCTATTTCACCTGATCCGGCTTACCCCCTGTGACAGCTTGAGGAAAGACTTTGACTGGCTTTGGCCGAGTTTCCCATACTGCGGCCAGGCTTTGCCCCTCTTCTAAAAAATAAGGGTGTACCGCGAGTTGATTCAAGAGGTCGCCATGCCGCTGCTCAAAATTAAAATGCGCTTTATAATTGTAGAGCAGTTCAGCCAAATCCTGGAGCCGAATCATTTTCGGCGCCTTGCCCAGCTGGTAGGAGCCCCCTCCAAAATCGGCATGGGATGCCTCCAATTTCACCACAAACCCCTTGGCCAAAAGTTGATTGAGGATAAAGTGCAAGCGTTTTTTATGGATGCTCAAGCGAAAATGAAGCTGGCTCAAATCCAGCGCCTCCTCCCCCTCTTCAAAAGCCTTAACCAAGCAGAGCAACACCTGCAAACCGTTGTTTAAAAGCGATTCGTCATTATAAAGGTTTTCGACAAACTTATATTGGGTTGCCTGATGATATTGCAATACAAAGGTTAAAGCGGCTCCACCAAGGACCACCACCCAAACGACAAAGAGCCATAAAAGCATGATGGGAAAGGTAACCAAAGGGCCATAAACTAGATTTAAGGTGTTGAAATTACTAAAATAATAACCTAGAGCCCAGTTGGTGAGCTGAATCAAAATCGCCGCGAACAAGGCCCCCTTTAAGGCAGCTAGGCCCTTTACCTTGACATTGGGAATATAAAAATAAAGGGCCTGCAACCCCAAAGTGGTCACAAAGATCGGCACCAATTGACTAAAAACCGCCTCAAAAAGGGGAGAGCGAACCAAGTCCCCATAATAGGGCATGCTATGCAAATAAGGGGGAATGGAAAAAACCAGCACCAGCAGCATGGGGCCAAAAAAAAGGGTCATGAAAAAAGCCAGCCCATTGCTGAACCACTTTCGGTCACGGCCCATATCCCAAATCTCATTTACCGCGTCCCCGACCTTTGCGTAGAGAAAAACTCCCGCGAGAAACAAAGCGGGAAAACCGATCACCCCCAGGGCAAGGCTTAAGTTTGCCAGCCGCTCCACTTGAATAAAAAGCTGATTGACATACTCAGGGATTAAATAAATCGAGATGAATTCTTGAATCTTGTCTTTAACCTGCTGATCCTTGGTGATATTGCCTAAGATGGAAAAGAAGATCGCCACGATAGGCACCAAAGAGAGGATGGTGGAATAGGCCAAGGACTGGGCCATGATGGCGACCCGTCGTTTGCGGATATTCGCCGCCAGCAGCCGCGCGATCCGGCCCCACTTTACCAAGAAAGCCCCCCAGGGCCAAGTCTCAAGTCGGGTCACGAATTTTTTTACTCTTGGCGTCATGGTACTTTTCTGGTTTCTTTGTTAATATATTAAGCGCTGTTTCCCTTTTCCGCAATGCTTGCCTTATGAAAAATCGGTTTCTCGCTCAACAACAGGCCTTTGCCCGTGACCCCTACCCCAGTTTAGAGCAACGCAAACGCGTGCTCGGCCAACTGATCCAAATGCTGCGACGGCGACAAACCGACTTTGCCCAAGCCTTAGCCGATGATTTCGGCCAGCGGGCAGAGAGCGAAACCAGGCTTTTGGAGGTCTTTCCTTCTTTAGAGCTGATCCGCTACAACCTGCGCCAACTCCCCCGCTGGATGAAAAGGCAAAAACGATCCACCAGTCTGTGGTTTTTTCCGGCCCGCAATGAGGTGATTCCTTGGCCTAAGGGAGTCATCGGGATCATCGTCCCTTGGAATTACCCCCTTTTTTTGGCCCTTGGGCCTTTAGTCCAGGCCCTAGCGGCAGGCAATCGGGTAATGTTGAAATTACCGGAGCAAACCCCCGCTTTTTCTCCATTGCTCCAGCAGGCCTTAAGCGAAACCCTCCCCCAAGAGCGTTGCGCCGCGGTGTTGGGCGGTCCCGAAACCGGAGCGGAGTTTGCCGCTCTGCCCTGGGACCATCTCTTTTTTACCGGTTCCACCCAAATCGGGAAAAAGGTAATGGCCGCGGCAGCAAAAAACCTCACCCCCCTCACCTTAGAACTCGGCGGCAAGAGCCCGGCGCTCCTGTTCGACGATGCGGACTTCAGCGACGCGGCAACCAAAATTGTAACGAGTAAAAGCTATAACGGGGGGCAAACCTGCGTGGCCCCCGATTATGTGTTATTGCCGAAAAAGCGCCAAGAAGAGTTTATCGAGGCCTGCCGTCAAGCCTTCTTTAAACTCTACCCCCATTGGCGCAAAAACCCGGATTATACCGCCATTATCAATACTGCCCACTACAACCGCCTGCAAGAATTGCTGAGCGACGCGAAAGCTTTGGGGGCAGAGGTGTTGCCCCTGGCCAAAGACAGCCAAAGAGAAGCCAAGCGCGTCTTGGCCCTGCACCTGGTCTTGAATCCCCCCTGCGCCAGCCGCTTGATGAAAGAAGAAATCTTTGGCCCCATTCTGCCGATCTTAGGTTATGAAAACCTAACCGAAGCAAAGAACCTGCTGGCCCAAAACCCCAAACCCCTAGCCTTTTACGCCTTTTCCCAAAACTTGGACCAGGCTAAAAAACTAGCCCTCGCGACCCCCTCTGGGGGGGTGGCGCTCAACGATTGCGTACTGCACATCGCCCAAGAGGATTTACCCTTTGGCGGGGTCGGCCCCAGCGGACTAGGCCAATACCACGCTGCCGAGGGTTTTTATGCCTTCTGCCAACTCAAACCGATTTTTCAACAGGCCTCCACCAGTCTGGGGTTTCTTGTCCGCCCCCCTTATGGGGCCAGGATTAAGGCCCTGCTCAAGGCCATGATTCGCTAGTCAATCGTTTCCCCTCTTGACGAAACGCTAAAAAATCAGGCATAAATTATGTTTACTCGGTAAACCCAGTAATTGTTTCAACCTAAAACACAACCTAACTCATGACCCAGATTAACCGCAGCATCACCTTTTCCGACGAGGCATTCGACTTTGATGCCATGTTGGCCAACAGCCTCCAAGGCGTTGGCGAACAAGAAATCGTCAAAGGCAAAGTCACCAAGATCACCAAAGACTTCGTTACCGTCGATTTCGGTTACAAGTCCGAGGGCCAAGTCCCCACTCAAGAATTTTTCGATGAAGAAGGTACCCTTCATGTACAAATCGGCGATGAAGCCGAAATCTATATCGAGCGTTTTGAAGATGAAAACGGCCAGGTCGTTGTATCAAAGGACAAGGCAGATAAACTGCGCGTTTGGGCTGAGGTAGGCACCATCTTTGAAAGCGAAGGCACCATCTCCGGGGTGATTACCGCTCGCATCAAAGGCGGCCTCTCCGTCGATATCGGCATCAAGGCCTTCTTACCAGGCAGTCAAGTGGACCTGCGCCCCGTACGCAACCTTGATAAACTCATCAACGAACGCTTTGACTTCAAGATTTTAAAATACAACCCCAAGCGCGGCAACATCGTCTTGAGCCGCCGCGCCATCTTGGAAGTGGATCGCGCCGAACAACGCAAAAAGACCCTGCAACTCTTACAGGAAAACGCCATCATCAAAGGCTTTGTCAAAAACATCACCGATTACGGCATCTTTGTGGATTTAGGCGGGGTAGACGGCCTGCTCCACATTACCGACATGACCTGGGGCCGCATCGTTCACCCCTCCGACATGTACTCCATTGGCGATGAAATCGAAGTGATGGTTTTAAAGTACGACGCCGTCGAAGAAAAGGTTTCCTTAGGCCTCAAGCAAAAACAAGCCAACCCCTGGGACAATGTTATCTCCAAGTACCCCATTGGCACCGAGGTTTCCGGCAAGGTGGTCAGCTTGACCAACTACGGCGCCTTTGTCGAAATCGAAGAAGGCGTGGAAGGCTTGATCCATGTTTCTGAGATGAGCTGGACCAAAAAAGTCCGCCAACCCTCCAGCGTGGTGAACTTAGGCGATGAGGTGACCGCCATCATCAAAGAAGTGGACACGGAGCAACGGCGCATCAGCCTCTCGATGAAAGAGGCGATGAGCAACCCCTGGAAGGAAATCGCCGACTCTCGCCCCGTCAACAGCGTGGTCAAGGGCAAGATTCGCAACATCACCGACTTCGGCATCTTTGTGGGCTTGGAAGAAGGAATTGACGGGCTTGTTCATATCTCGGACATGTCTTGGTCCCAACGCCAAAAAAACCCCGCCGAGCTTTACCACAAAGGGGATGAAATCGAAGTGAAGATCTTAAACATTGATGTGGACAACCAACGCTTAAGCTTAGGCATCAAGCAACTGGAACCCGATCCCTGGGAAACCTTGGAAAGCCAAATCAATGTGGGGGATATCATCCAGGGTCAGGTCGTTCATGTCGCGGACTTTGGTGTTTTTGTCGAGATCACGCCCGGAGTTGAAGGCCTGGTGCATGTCAGCGAGATTGATACCGAGGTGAGCAAAAAGAGTTTAAGCCAGTTCTACCCCATCCATAGCGAGGTTCAAGCCAAGGTGATCAATCTCAACTCGGACGAACGCCGTTTGGGCTTGAGCGTAACCGGAATCGTGGGCGATGACGGCGAGGTCCGCCCCTTAGACGAAGCCATGGACAAACTCAAGGGAGACGGTCAGGCAACGGGCACCGAAGAAGAAGAAGAGCGCCTTCGTCAAGAAGCGCAAGCGGCTGCCGTTGCTGCCGCGGCGGCTCAAGCAGAAGAATAAGGAAGCCTTTATTGACTTAAGGCTCTCAACCATCCAGGGAGGCTCAAAGAGCCTCCCCTATCCCCCCTTCCCGCCATGCGCAAGGAAGACTTCTTTACCTACAAACGACCGATCAAAAAGACTCTGCTCTGGTTGATCCTCATCTCTCTTTTATTGCACCTCTTGCTGTTTGTTTATTTTTCCCTGCAAAAGGAAGAAAAACCCCCGCAACCTCAAGCAATTGAAGTTGAACTCGCTCCCAGCACCCCCAGCAGAGCCCCGGCAACAAAGACAAAAAAGGCAGCGCCAAAAAGCGTGATAAAAAAAAGAGCCCCAAAAAAGGCGAAAGCCCAAGCAAGCTTGCGACCTCCTAAGCTTCGATTAAACAGCCAAGTCGAGTCCTTGCAAAGAGAGGTCTTTCGCCTGAGCGACCAGGCCGAAGTTCCCGCCTCCAAAACCTTGACTTCCCCAACCCCCTTCCAAGAGAGTCCACCCACGCCCCAGGCCCCAGGCAGCCCAAAAACAGCCATTCCCCCCGTTGCCGAGGCCCCGCGCGGGATTTCCGCGGAAGAAACGATTCAAGTCGGCAAGCTCCCCTTAGAGCCGGGGGAATTCAAACCAGCCAACCCCCTCGCCTCGGCAAGGCCCCAAAAAACCCAGCAACCCGCAAAGTCCAAAGAGGGAAAAGGCCAAAAAGGATTACTCATTGAAGGAGAGGTCCGAGGCAGGACCATTATTTTTCGCCCTCAGCCCCCGAGATTGAATTTAGCGCAGGATGTAACCGTGACCTTGAGCTTTCGGGTGCTGCATGATGGAACGGTGGATCAAATCGTCCCCTTGATCAAGGGGAACGCGAAATTAGAACAAGTCGCCATCGACTTGGTCAGCCGATATCGCTTTCAGCCCTTAGAACCAGGCGCCGCCCCCCAAAAAGGCACGATTCGCGTTATTCTGACTCGTTAAGGCTGGTAGGCTCAATGGAAAGGCTGGCATGCAGCTGGGTGGAGAGTTCTTTTAGGTGTTCATTTGCCGCGTCAAAGTTGAACTCGTCGAGTTCCTCAATAATCGGGGTCAACTTGGGAGCGGGCACGAGGGCAATGATTCTGGATTGATGACTGTGCAACAGGTCTTGGGCGCGAAACCCCTCCCCCCTGGATAAATGCTGCAAGACCAAATCAAAAATCCCTAAAACCTCTTCCAACTCTACATCCTGCGCGGGCTGAATCTCAAAATTGGAGCCTCTTAACTTGGCAATCACCTTAAGGAGTTGGTTGATCTCTTGCTCCAATTCAATAATCTTCCCCACTGCTTCGCTTTGGTTGCCTGCCAAGGCTGCCCGCTCCAACTCCTCAGCCACCCGCCGAACTTGTATCGCGCTGATATTACCAGAGCTACCCTTGATTCGGTGCGCCGACTGGGCCAGTTGGGTTAAATCATTTTGATCCCGAGCGCGGAAAATTGTCAGCATGATTTCAGACTGCCCCCGGGCAAAGCTGGTCAAAGCGTCGAGGTACAGCTTCACGCTCCCCCAGCGAAGCACCCCTGCCTCCGTATTTAACCCCGGCATTTCCTGGGGAAGTCGGGCCTCTGTTTCCGGCGCTTTGACCTTGATTAAAACCGGCTCCCCGCCCAAATATTGCTCTAGGAGTTGGAACAATTCCACAAATTGAATCGGTTTGGCCACATATTCATTCATCTTCGCCGCTTCGCAATCTGCCCTCACATCCGCGGGGTCTGAGGCGCTCACCGCAAAAATCGGCAAATCCTCCTCACTACAGCCCTCCAAGGCCCGAATTTGTTTGCTCGCTTCATAGCCACTCAAATCGGGCAACTGCAGATCCATTAAAATGAGATCCACCGAACCGGTTTGCGCCCTGGTGACCGCTTCGCTCCCACGGCTCGCCTTTTCGACCTGATACCCCTTTTCCCTTAACCGGGTTGTCAACAGCAGTTGATTGGTGCTGTCATCATCCACCACCAAAATGAGGTGGTTTGAGGTTGCAGGGGCCGGCTCCGGTGCGGAATCCATCAACAGATCAATTTGAGAGAGCAACGCGGCCCGCTTGACCGGTTTGAAAAGATACCCCGTACCGCTACATTGCTCGACCTCTTTTAGCTGCGCTGGTTTTAGATAAGAAACCATCAAAATAAAAAGCATGTTTGCGCAGGCGGGGGAGTGTTTCAGAAGCTTGATCAACTCCAAACCGCCTCGCGCAGAAAGGTTGGCGTCCACCAAGGCAAAATCGACCGGATTGCGTTCCAACTGCGCGATCACCTCTTCCTCGCTCAAGGCCAAAAGAACTTCCATCTCCCACCCAAGCAACAGATTCTGCAAGGCGTTTAAACTTTCCGGGTCACTGTCGGCAACTAAAACGCGTTTCAAGCCCTTGCTTTTTAAGTGATAATGCTCATGTGAAAGAGCGGGGCCCGCCAACCCGAAATCGAGAGAAAAGAAAAAACTCGTTCCCCTCTTCACCTCGCTTTTCAACCAGATGCGGCCCCCCATCAGCTCGATCAACTGCTTTGAGATCGTCGTTCCCAAGCCGGTACCGCCGTATTTGCGAGTCGTGGAAGAATCGGTCTGGGTGAAGCTTTCAAAGACCTCGTTAATTTTATCCGCGGCAATCCCAATCCCCGTATCCCGAATTTCAAAAAGAACCCGGACCTCTTTTTTGGGTTTGCGCTCGACCTTCATCAGCAAGGCTACCGAACCCTTTTCGGTAAATTTAATGGCGTTGCCCAAAAGGTTTAAAAGCACCTGCCGCAAGCGGGTCGGGTCTCCAATCAAAGGGGAAGGCATGGCAGGATCCAGATTTAAGACCATATCCAGCCCTTTTTTATGGGCCTCGCTCATGAAGGTATCCAGTACCTCTTCACTCAATTTAATCGGGTCAAAGGTGATTTGCTCCACCACCATTTTATGCACTTCCAACTTGGATAAATCCAAAATATCATTGAGCAACTTCAAAAGATTCCTCGCCCCGCCATTAGCGGCTTCAATATACCTTCTTTGGGTCGGAGTCAGGTCGGTACTTAAAGACAACTCGGTCATCCCGATGATTCCATTCATGGGGGTGCGGATCTCATGACTCATGTTCGCCAAAAAAGAGGACTTGAGTTTCGCTGCCGCTTGCGCCTCTTCCTTTGCGGTGATGAGGGATTTTTGCAAGGCCTTTTCTTCGGTGATGTCCCTTAAAACCACCGTATAAAAAAACTCCTCCCCTTGCGGGGTGTGACTGAAGGAAATATACAAGGGGAATAAAACCCCCTCTTTGTTGCGACCAAAAACCTCTTTTGTTTGTACATTTTGGTTTTTCCCTAGGAGCGAGAAAAGATATTCCCAAATGTTTTCTTGATCATCGGTCATTAGATGTCGCAAGGGCCGACCCATGATATCGGCGGCCCCAAAACCAAAAATTTCTTCCACCGCAGGATTAAAAGAGACAATCTCACCCTGCTCATTCAACACTAAAATCCCCTCCACCACATTCTCAAAAATCGCTTTCAAGCGGCCATAGCTACTCAATCAACTGAGGCGCATGCGATTGAAGGCTTCGGTCAAGTCGGTAACCTCGCCCTCCCCCTTTTCCGGCAGGCTCTCTTGCAGGTCACCTGCGGCAAAACGCCGAGCGGCCTGAGTCAGCTCCATGATAGGCAGAGCGATTTTTTTGGCGCTTCGCAGTGAAAGCAGGGTGGCCAACAAGATCATCAGGCCAATTAAGAAAACCCCCGAAGCCTTGGCCAACCAGCCGATCTGCACGACCGTTTTCCGGTCTGCCTGCATTCTTTGGGTCATGATATCGGTTAGAGCTTGCAATCGGTTTTCCAAGGCCTCATCCAAGGGACGATGCACCTTGGTAATCAATTGAAAAGTCCGATTCCAACTCGGTTGCACACGGTTGAACATCGCCCCCTTGGCAGCGAGCTTATAAGCGGCAAAGTCTTTTTTTACCCTCCTTAGCGCGACTCGTTGGCGCTGGGTCAGCGAGAATTTCTGCAAGCGGGATAAATAACTCTCAATAATTTCAATGGATTGTTTAAACATCTCTTCTTTGGCGGGCCTCGCGTCATGCAAATAGGCATCCAAAATACTCCAACCGTAAACAAAATAATGTGAAAAATCGAGCAGGGTGGAAGAAATCAGGGTATCTTTCCCCCCCGCCCGCTTTCGCTCCTCACTCAACATCAAATCAATATTGTGGTTCAAGCGCTTTGAAAGAGGGGCGACTTCGTGCTCAAAAAGATAACGCGCCGGTTCGTTTTCCTCACTGTGGGCCAACCCTTCAATTTGATCTTGAAGCATCTGGTATTGCACCAAATGATCTTTAATTTCATTTAATAAATTCTGAATCTCCTTTGAGTCAGAAAAGATCAAAGCTTGAAAGCGAGCCAAAGAAGGATAGATTTTCTCCGTCCAAACAGCGCGCCTTTGCTCGACAAATCGAGGGTCGGCAAACTCCATCCAGTCTCGCAGCAAGGTTTGAGATTTTTGAATTTGAATATAAACCTGATCAATCGACTCCATGGTAGGCTGAGTCTTATTCACCACCTTAACGGCAATGGTATTCATCCAAAAAATAGCGCCCAAAGCGACCAACAATAACAAAACCCCTAAACCTGCCAAGGCGAGGTGAGATTGTAAGAGTTGATTGCGCAGGTTTTTTTGGCTGAATTTTTGAAAAAAAGTCATGAAGGTTTCAGGCTTATTTTTTTTGCTCAGGCTAGCAAACAAGCCAAAAAGGCAAAAGAGTTTTCTTCCTTATTTCGACGAATGAACAGGGTTTAAGCCTTTTTTAAAGCTAGATCTATAATCCCATCCGCCTGCTCCATCCACCAAGGCAACTCTACAAAATTTAGAAGGCGCCTCATATTTTCATTCTCTCCCCTCCCCCAGGCTGCCTTACTGAGCGTATGAAAAAAAATTCATTAGCTTTGCGTTGCCCCTCTTTCGATTTCTTGCTAATTTTTGCGTTCATTTATTTTTTCAATTTTTTGATAAAAACAAAGAATGAAAAAGCTTATTCTCAATCTGATCAGCTTCGCCTTGCTGGCGACCCCTGTTTTTGGCTTGGATTTGGCGCCCAACGCGATGCCTTCCGATGATACCGACAGTGATGCCCACAGCCTGCGCGCCGTAGGGGCCGCTTTGCGCCTGGCCCCTGTTGAGGGGCGGTTTTTTGGGCGTATCCGCTCCACCATGGTTTATCATAATTATACCAACGACGCGATCAAATACAACTACCTCGATACAACCAGTGACGCGCGTTTGGGGTACACGGTGAAATCCCAAGCCGGGGAATGGATGACCTCGGCCACCATTGATTACAATATCGAGTCGGCAGACTCGAAAATTGAGGCCCGTTACCTTTTTGTAACCATTGAAAATACGGAGTTTTCCTTTCGTATCGGCAGGCAAGAGCCGGGGGGCAGCACCCTGGGAGGCCGCTACCTGCAAAATATTGATGAAACCTTGGTGATCGGCGAGACCATCGGCTTTGGCGATTACCTGACTTTTCGCCTTAAAAAACCGGGCCTACAATTGGTTGTGGGGCGTGCCGCCGGGGGAAATGTCACCGGGGCGGAAGTGATCCCCAACCGCGAAGAGGCCTCCGCGCTTTTTTGGCGAACGCACCTAGGCGAATTCGATGTCAGCGCCAGCGTTACAAACATCAATGAAAAGGTGAATGTTTTAGCCCAGTCCAAAAACTTGGCCGTCCATGGCGCGGAACGCTATCAAAGCGCTGCCGGAGCGATACAGACCCCCTTGGGCCCTGGCCGACTCAGCTTAAACTTTGACCGCTACAAAAAGGCGCATCTTGACACCCAAGCCTCGAACATCAACAAGCAGACCGATATTTTCTTTTACGACCTGCCCTTTAGCCCAGATGACGGCCTAACCTTAGCCTATTCCAAGGAAAAAGAAACCGACGGGAGCCAATACCCGACCCGCTTTGTCAGTACAGATATCGGATACACCTACTCCATGGGTATTTTACGGCTTTACGGAGCGGTCAACAGAACCCTTTTGACAGACCAAGATGGCGGTACAAATATTAAGGAAACCCAGTTCGGGGTCGGGATGGGGGCCTTTTCTAACCCTTGCGACAAGGCTCAACCTGCCTCCTGATTAGAAAAAAAACAAGGTGAAGCTTTGAGGAACCTCTGAAAAACTCCTTGCCTACCGCTTGCTCAAGCGGTAGGTTCGCGCCCTTCGGGCTGATTATGGCCCCTGGGGCGCGTCAAGTTTTTCCGTCTTTTCGGTTGCGCATGAAATCCACAACCTCAACGCAACTCAATAAGTACCAATTTTTGATTTGGCAAGGCATCCTTGCCTTGTTAGTACCTCTGCGCTTTTCAGAGTTTCCTTAACTCACAAGAGGGTCACGCATCACCCTTAAAGTCCACCACTTTAACCAAACTTGCGTGCTCTTGCACCCAGGCCCTCACCTTTTGGTGCTCTGGGTGCTCGTTATAAAGGTTTAAGGCCTCTAAGCTTTCAAAGCTCGCAAACAGCGCCAGATCCATACTGCGCTCGCTCTTGAGTATATCCAGCTCAACTCGCATTTTTTTAATCTCTTGAATCCTTGCCGGCAAGGCCTCCAACAGTTGCTTTAAATGCTCCACCTGAGCGGGGTTATTCTTTTTCAATTTAAACATCACAATATGTTGAATCATGCCAATTCTTTTTTAATTCTGGTTTCACAGAGGTTTAAAGCTTTCAGTCGCTGCTGCGGGTCCGGTTCTAAAAGCTTTTGCAGGTATTCTTGTTCCACTTCGTTTTTTTTGATAAAATAGCGAAAGACCACTCCATATAAAATCTTCAAGCGGGTTGTAAGATCCGCAGAGCCACCAAGCTCTTTTTTCAGTCGTCGCGACTCTTCAAAAGCCAATTTGGTCACCTTTTCCCGCAGCTTTTGGGGGATTTCCGTTTCCTCCTCCCCTAAGTAAAACTGGGAGAGGTCCATCAAGCGATTAATCTGGACCAATATTTTCCCTAGTTCAGGGGAATCGTCAGGCAGAGCGCTCAGGTTGTCTAAAAAAACCTGACGCAGGTCGGGAGGAGGCAAGGCTTTGACCTCTTCAGGGCGAAAATCCAAAGGAGTACCCCCTGTTTTTTGATAAAAAAGCTTGGCCAGTTCAGCGTCGAAAAACAACCAAAACTTGGCTTGGTGCCCCTTTTTGCCCGGGCGAGGCCGTTCTAAAAACCAAAAGAGTTCTCTTTCGCCAAATAAAACTTCCTCCAGTAGAGCAAAGGCATCGAGTAGTTGATCCTCTTGGGTAAAGTCTAAAAGCTGATTCTCGGTTAAAATCAAGTTCCAACCAAGGCGACTGTAGTCTTTTTGTTCCACGCGGCTTAATTTTTCCGCTTCTTCGAGACAGCGGGCAAAAAAAGAGGGATAAAAAAATTGTAGCTTGCGTTTTTCAGGTAGGGCTTTGGGGGACATAACTCCATTCTCCGTTTGGAAAAAGCTTAACCCAGCCGTTCAAAAAGGGAAACCCCGCCAAGGGACTATTTACTTTCTCTGCAATAGGCGAAATAATAATTCGAGAATATCTGAAAGTGCCCATCTGTGGGTTTTTTCAATCTTTAAGGATAGAAATGCCCTCGCCCCCTCTCTTTGCCGACCTGCACTGCCATTCCACCCATTCCGACGGCACCTTGAGCCCCATCGAACTAGTGGAAGAAGCCTGGAGAAAGGGGATCAAACTCTTATCCCTGACCGATCACGACTGCCTGAGTGGGTTGCCCGAGGCCGCGAACGAGGCAAACCGCTTAGGGATTGATTTCATCCCCGGAATCGAATTGAGCGCTCGTTACAAGGGAGGAAACCTCCATATCTTAGGCTACGGCTTTGACCCCCATAACGCTCTACTGAACCAGGCTTTGGCCCAATTTCAATTGGAACGGGCGCAGCGAAACGCAAAAATGCTGCGCAAACTGCAAGCCTTTGGCTTAGAGGTCACCTTAGAGGAATTTTTAGAGGTCGCCGGCCCCAGCGCAAGCCCGGGCCGCCCCCATGCGGCTCGTTTGTTGGTTGAAAAGGGCTATTGCCCAGACTTGCAAGCGGCCTTTGCCCATTATCTCTCTCCAGGCAAGCCGGGATTTGTCCCTAAATACAACTTCGAGCCCGCAGCAGCGATCAAACTACTCCATCAAGCAGGGGGGAAGGCGGTCTTGGCCCACCCCTGCACCCTCAACCGCACCGCCCAGAGCCTAACTCAGTATGTTGACCGGCTCAAAGCCTCGGGGCTTGATGGGGTTGAAGCCTATAACTCGGCCCACCACCCCGAAGAAGCGGCTCATTATCTGGCCTTAGCGCAAGAACTGGGCTTGTGGATTACAGGCGGTTCAGACTACCATGGAGCCAACAAAAAAAATGTTGAGCTTGGGGAATGGCAACCCCGGCAGATGATCCCCTTCAACTGGATTTCACCCCACATCGCCTCAGGAGCAAGTTGAGCGAATTTTTGATTTTGCAATACACCGACGCGCATGGTCGTTATCTAAGCCATTTGCCGCAAGATCAAGCCATTCGCTTAAAAGGGCTGGACCGACTTTCGACCTATTTGCGACCGGTTCGAGCAAGCAGAACCGAATACCTGCTCATCGACAATGGAGACAGCATTCAAGGCCAGCCTCTCGTTGATCTATGGCAGCCCCCTCCAATCGACGATCCTCGATTGGATCACCCCTTAAACTTGCTTCATCGCGCTTTGGGGGTGCACGCCTTTGTTTTGGGGAATCACGAGTTCAACTTTGGGCTACAGCGACTCCAGGAAATTCAAGCCCATAGCCAGGTCCAATGGCTCGGGGCCAATATTTTACAAGAGGGGCAACTCGTTTACGACGCCTATGGAATCTTTGAGCGAGAAGGGGTCAAAATCGGGGTTTTGGGACTGATCACCGAATTCGTTCCCAAATGGGAGCCAACCCAAGCCTTAAAAAGCCTCACCTTTGCCAATGTGATCCAAACCGCAAGGCACTGGATCCCTAAAATCAGAGAAGAATGCGACCTCTTGGTGGTTTCATACCACGGTGGATTGAATACCAACCCCGTCACGGGGGAAAAGCTCGGGGCCCTTTCCTTAGAAAATCAAGGTTGCGAACTTTGGGAAGAATTCCCCCAAATAGATATACTTCTCACCGGGCACCAGCACCGTCAAATCTTAACCGACCCGGCGGACAAAGCCCTCTTGGCCCAAGCCTCTTGTCAGGGGCGTTGTTGGGCAGAGGTGTGGGTGACCCCCCGCCCCTTAATCCAGGTTGCGGGGCAAATCGTGCAAGCCCAAGATTACGACCCCGACCCGGCGCTTGCCGAATTGCTGCTGCCCAATCTAAAACGCAACGAGAGCTACCTCTCGCAAGTATTGGGCTACGCCGAGCCCAACTTCCAAATCAGCGACCCCATGACCGAGGTATGGATCCAAAAACACGCCTTGATCCAATGGATCAACGACTTGATGCTCCAGGCGACCGGAGCGGATATCGCGGCTAGCTCGCTTTTAGACGCAGAGGTCAAGGGCCTGCCGAGCAAGGTGACCATGCAGGATGTCTTAACCACCTATTTCTTTCAAGATTCTCTTTGCGTCCTCAAAATAACCGGAGAAATCCTCCAACAAGCCTTAGAGCAGGCCGCCAGCTTTTTTAGCTGCCCCCGGGGGGCAACAAGCTTGGCGGATCTAAGTGTCAATCCCGCTTGGGGTGACTCGCGGGTCAAAAGTTACAACTATGATTTTTTTGAAGGAATCCGCTACAGCTTCAACCTCTCCAAACCTGTGGGGCAGCGAGTCACAGAGCTTTTCTTTCAAGAAAAGGAGGTCAAGAAAGAAGACTCCTTCCGCTTGGCCCTAACCACCTACCGGGCAGGCGGCGGGTTTTACGAAATGTATGGCCCCCACCTCATCGTGGAGGAATTGTCGGTCAAGATCACCGACTTGATGGCCGAGGACTTAAAAGCCAAGGGAACCCTTCATATTCAACCCATTCAAAATTTCCAACTTCTTTTTTCATGAGCGAACTCATTCATCAACTCGATAGCGCGGCAGGGCGAAGCCTCAAAGACAAACTGAAGGATTTTTTAGGGGTTCACCCCTTGGAGCTGGCCCTTCAAGATGGAGGGGTATTGCAGGGCATTGTCTCAGAAATCGGCACAGACTACATTCAAGTCATTGAGACAAATGGAGAGGAACGGCTCATCGCCCTGACAGCCCTCTTGTGGGTCAAGCCCATTCAAACCAACAAGCCACCCCTCAAACTAGGCTTTTAAATCAATATGCCGCACCCCCATCCAACGATCCCGGAGCCAAAGACTCCCCAAGGTAAGCACCCCGGGTAAAAGCATAAAAAACATCAAGGCCAGCCAAAACCGATGCTCTGTCGCCCCCCCAAGCCAACAAAAATACGCTTGAAACCCGCCTTTAGGAGGAATCGCCAAGAGGCGGGAAAGCAGTTCTTCAACAAAGGCAAAGGCGTTGACGCAGCCGCTCCCCGGCCCCTTCACCCAACCGTAGAGCCAAATCGCGCTGCCCCAAAGCAGGTAAACGAACAAAAAAAGTATTGGCCTGGGAAGTTTCACCTCACCTCTTTTGGTGCAGATTACTCCAAACCCCACTGGCATCCAAATACCCCTCGATCCCCGGTGGCAAGGCAAGCGCTCCCTTAAAGCTCGCCCCTTCCAATTTGACTTCCAATAAAAGGGTTTGCTGTAAATCCGCCCCCTCAAAGCGGGCTCCCTTAAAGTCCACCCGCTCAAAACGGGCTTGGGTCAAGCTCGCCCGATCCAGAAAGGCCCCCTGAAAATCCGCCTCTAGGGCGACCGCTTGGACCAGCTTCACTCCCGTCATCCGGCTGCGGTTAAAACGGGTAAAGTGCAACTTGGTTTGGCTTAAATCGGCAAAACTCAGGTTGGCTCCATCAAACTCCGCCCAAGAGAGGTCCGCGCCCATAAAGTTAGCCCCCGTAAGCTTAAAGGGTTTAAAATTGAGGTAGGTCAGATTCAAGCCGCTCAAGTCTTCCCCGCTAAAATCAATCTGTTCTTTGTGTCGCTCGACTTGGCGCATTAGGTTTCTCAACGACTTTCTCGCCGCGTCCCCGCCACCGGCACGCAGGGCTTTAAAATACCATCGCGCCGCCGCGCGGTGATCCTCGTTCACCCCCTTGCCCACCTGATAGAACCAACCGATCTGCAATTGAGCCGGGTAGTACTCTTGGGTTGCCGCCTTTTGATACCAACTCATCGCCTCGTCCAGATCCAAGGCGAACCCCTCTCCACTTTCAAACATTTTGCCCAAGCGGGTTTGCGCCTGAGGATTCGTTTGCCTGGCCGCCAGCAAATACCACTTGGCCGCTAAGGATAGATCCCGCGAGGTGCCCACCCCGATTTCATAGAGCCTGCCTAAGTTGGCCTGCGCCCGAGCGTAACTTTGGTTGGCCGCCTCCTGATACAGGGCAAAGGCTTTTTTCGGTGAGGGAGTAACCCCTTGCCCGGTTTGGTATAAAATTCCCAAGTTGTTTTGCGCCCTGGCAAAACCCTGCTCCGCCGCGTCGCGGTAAAGCTCGACCGCTTGCCGCAAGTCCACTACCGTTCCTAAGCCCACTTCATACATATAGCCGAGGTTGGTTTGAGCAATCGGATCGTCATCCTCTGCCAATTCCCGCAATTTAGGGATGGCTTTACGAAAGAGTTCCGCTGCCTTTTGCTCGTTTTTTTCTACCCCCTGACCTTTTAAATAGAGCAGCCCCAGATTGTATAATCCGATGGGGTTTTCTTGCGCCGCGGAGCGACGCAACCAAGGGAGCGCGGCACCCAGAACCCTGGTTCCCGTCTCACCTCGACGCAAACTCCCCCCTAAAACCCCTTGATAATAAGAATCGCCCCCTCGAGCTCTGAGGGTGATTTCTTGAAAGTCGGTTCCGCTACCGGAAATTAAAGGCTCCGTACCCGAACAAGCGAACAAAAAAACCAAACTAAATAAAACAAATAAGGCTTTCATTTCTTTTCCATTCAATGAACGATCTCCTTGGTTCTATAACCTGCCAAGGAGTACGGTCAACGCAATTCCCCCGGTACAACTCAAACAAAAAACGCAAAAGGGCTGAAGGAAGCTCTGAAAATGCGGAGGTTCCTTCAGTTGAATTATTAACCCGGCGGGTATAGGGTTCCTGAGGTTAAAAAACTACTGGGGTCTGGGGCTCTCAGCCCCAGCCTGCGGAGCATGTTAAAATAGGCTTCAAAACAAAATAACCCTCCAATATAGGGTGTTGCTCCAATAGCCTGAGCGAGGATCTCATGCTAACCTTGAACCGCTTACTTGTGAGGCCTGCAACCCGTTTCCGGCCCCTGAACTCAACCCCCTTTTATCGGCTTCTTCATGCCCAGCCCAGAAACCACAACTTCCACCCCCCCAGAAGAAGTTGCCCCTGCCCCCGAAACAGAACAAAAAACCAAGCAGGAAACCCATTCCGATACGGAAGGGTTCATGACCAGCCTGAAAGAGGCCAGCGACTTCCCCTTGCCGCAAACCAATCCTTCTTGGCTGGTCCCCCTAGGGGATAAGGGGAAAAAAACTCGAAGTTTATTGGCTTTCCTGCATAAAAAAGAAGTCTCCAGCGAGCGTTTGCAACAATTGGCTCAATTGAGCAAGGTCGCCGCGGGCAAAGCTTTAGTCGAGGTGCAAAACCTTTTAAAGCAATACCCAAATAGCCCGGACCTCTATATTTTAGCGGCGATCTGCAAACAAAGGAATATCGCCATGTCCAGCGCCAGTCCGAAAGCGACCCTGAACGGGCTCAAGGGGGCCACCTTAGATGCCGCCAAGGCCTTGTCTTCTCCTGGAGGGCTCACCATCGGCAACCTCGATAAATTTTTGCAGATCTATAGCGTTTACTTTGAACGGCTCAAGCGCTCTCTGGAAAAAACCAAACAACTGCTCCGAAACCTGCCCCAAAACAGGGATCGACAAGCAGCCACCGAGGCCTTCAACCAGGCTACGCAGACCTACGATTACCTCATCGAGCAACAAAAAAAAGCGAAACTCATCTACGATTTTTTAAAAAAAATCTTTTCTAAATCCAGCCAGCGGAATATTCGCTTTGAATATCATGCGGTACTGGAGGCAGTGCATGCCGTCATGCAGGGAGAGGTTAAAAATCCAGTCCTCTACGGCAGCGCCCAAGAGGTGACCGATCATGTCTATTACCTGCTCCTCTGCCTCGCTCACATCCCTTTACTCGAACCGCTTACCGAGCATTATCACAGCCTCTACGAGCAAAGCCATGTTTCCATGCAGGCGCGTTGGACCGCCATCCAACACCGCCGTGTTTTACACCTTTACCACCAAAGTCTGGCGCAGGGGAAAAAAGAAGAGATTCAAAAAATAGCGCGTCGGCTTTTTGATTTAAATTACACGGTGGTCAAAAAACTTTCGGGGAACCCCTTAAAAAAAGACTTTGAATTTGAAGCTTTTTTAAACCTCGGAAGGGTCACTCTCTTAGTCTTTCAATACTTCCCTTCCGACATGCAAAAAAAGATGTTCAACATGGCGCAGGGGGCCTTGGAACTCTGCATTAAGAGCGACGCCAGCGCGAAGGGGAACAAAAGCCAGCTCGCGATTGACCTAACCAATCTCTTAAACCAAAGCCTGCAACTAGATCGCGAAAAGGAAAACGACCCCCCCCCAACCACCGAAACGGAGACCAGCCCAACCTAAGGCTGGCGGCTTCTTTCTAAGAGTTGCAACAAGCGGGGAATCTCGATCACCTGCCAGTTTTCTTCATTATGGCGCAGCAAAAGCTCAATCTCTAAGGGGTTTTTTGCCCCAGGGGGGAGCATTTTGATCCAGAGGCTCGCTTTTTTTTCTTTTTCTTTCGTCTCGATCAGCCCCGCAAAGCGCCATTTTCGAGCGGAGAATTGATGGAGCAGCATGGCAGGGTCGCCCGCGGGCAAATTGCGCAATTCTGTATGTTGCACCCAAGCCAAAAGGCTGCGTTTCGCGTCAGGTAAGAGTTGAATAATCGGCCGACTCTGAATTTGCCTTGCCGCGGCCTCGCCGATCCAGGTTTTCGCATCGGGGTTGCGTTGCACCTCTAAGTAAAAGCTATTCAGTATTTCATCGAGGTCAACCGATTCGGCAAACAAGCTTGCGTTTTGTTTTTCCAAAGCTTTGTTGACTAAGCTTAAAGCCCGTTGGGGGCTGGTGTAGACATACACAACAAACATCGCTACCCCAATAAACATGGGAATCAGCATCGCCGCGATGATCATCCATAGGGGAAGTTTATCCCCCCTCTCGTTGGAAGTTGATTTATTTGGTCTATTGCTTTTTTTAAGTTTTCCGGTTTGTTTCTTAGCCATGTAATTTCATTGAGGTTAAGGCAGTTGAAAAAAAATTTGTATTTGGTTTGTAAAACAAATTACACTTTCATCCTTGCTCAAAGTAGGTTAAATTTAGGTTAACAACCTCCTCTTCAACAAGATGAACATCAGCCTACGCAAAAAAATTCTCATTGTCTCCCTGATCACAAGCTTGATCGTCTTGACTTTGATTTTCTTTGCCATCGCATCATATCATGGGATGCTGCGCATCCACGACCTTTGGCACAAGCATGAAAATATCCATGCCAGCGCTACCCTGCAACTCAGTGGAATCAATCGCCAATTGGGCTATGGGGGAATGATCCACAATTTGAAAAACTTTATCTTAAGAAAAGACCCAAGTCTCGTCCCCAAAATCGAAAAAAACTTTCGCCAAATCGACCAACACCTACGCTACCTGCGCCAGATCGCTCTTTTGCGCAATGAAAAATATTCCCTACAAAAAATCGAACAGACCTTAAAACAGTATCGAAAAAGCTTTGCCTTGACTCAGGTCTTAGTCCGTAAAAACCTCTCCCCCCAAGAGATCGACCAACAAGTCAAGGTGGATGACCGTTATGCCAACCAGGCCCTAGATGCTTTAACCGACAGCATTGTCGCCCTGAGTCTAATGCATCAAGAAGAGTCGGAAAAAGTCCTCCGTCAGGCTGTTTTTCTTTCCATCCTGCTTTTTTTTCTCATTCCCCCAATTGGAGGAATGGGGGTGTATCTGATCTACAACCTCAGCCTCACTTCAAAGGCCAACGAAAAAGCGCAAGTCGCGGCCGAAACCAAAAATCGATTTTTGGCCAATATGAGTCATGAGATCCGCACCCCGTTAAATTCCATGATCGGGATGACCAATCTACTCTATAAAACACCCTTAAACCCGATGCAGGTAAAATATCTAACCTCGGTACGCAAAGAGGCGCAGAATCTTTTGGGTCTGCTCAACGACATCTTGGATATTTCCAAACTGGAGCAGCAAAAAATGCAACTCCAAACCGTTCATTTCAATTTGCAAGAACTGGCTCAAGAGGTGATGGATTCTTTTTTAAGCGAATCCCATCGCCAAGGGTTGAAGCTGCAACTCTTTTATGACGCGGCCTTATACCCCTACCGCATCGGCGACTCGGTACGGATCCGGCAAGTGATCTACAATCTATTATCCAACGCGATTAAATTTACGACTCAAGGAGGAGTAAGCTTAACCCTCTCCGCTTTAGAAGAAAGCGCTTTGAAAATTACGATAGAAGATACGGGGAGGGGAATCCCGGAGCCTCAACAACAAGAAATCTTTAAAGCCTTTACCCAAGCGGACAACCATATCACGAAACATGGCGGAGGAACCGGTTTGGGCATGGCCCTGGTCAAGGAAATTTGCGACCTGCTCCAAGCCCGGCTCTCTTTAACCAGTGAACCGGGCAAAGGAAGCTGTTTTACCATTGAGTTGAGCTTACCGCGCAGCACCCCTTATTACCTTGCGAGCGACCCCTCTCACCTTAGCCCTTTACGAATTCTCGTTGCCGAAACTCAAGAGGAGAGCCGCGCGCTCATCGAATTGCACCTAAGCGAAGCAGGGCACAAGGTCTTTTTTGCTCTGAATAAAGAAGAAGTGGTGGAATGCTGGAAAAACAACCCCTTCGATTTAATCTTGCTGGATATGCAGATGCCGGAAAAAAACGGTTACCAGGCGGCTAGGGCAATCCGGCGTTTAGAGGCAGAGCGGGGCGGGCACATCCCCATCATCGCCTTAACCGCAAGCGCCGTATTAAAAAACCCAGAGCAATACTTTCTCGCAGGCATTGATGACTATCTCAGCAAACCCATTGACTTAGCTGATTTTGAAGCCAAAGCCACCAGTCTGATGCAGGCCACCCATTCCTTGGGCAATTTGCATCGCCTACAAGAAAAAAAATAAAAAAATTGATTTTGCGTTAGAAAAAACGACCTTCTCGCAGACCTAAAGAAGGGGCAGCATCCTCCATCGGGCTCATTTTCCCTATCGAGTCCTTGCTAAAGGGGAACCTCAACCCACAAAGCGATTCCACAAAAAACCGAATACCCCTTAAAACTTAAAACGATCTAAGGTCTCATTGAGCAGCAGCACCTCAGCGTTCATGCTTTGCCCTACATGATCCACCCTTAATATCTTTTCAAAAATCCCTTTCATGGCCTCTTCGTTGCTTGCCGCGTCTTGGGTCGCGCTGATGATCAACTGGCTCATGCCGTTGATCATGCCCTCTTGACGCTCCGCCGCCGCCGTCACCTTAGAGACCTCCGCGGACACCTCTAAAACTAAAGCGATAATATTGCTGAAAAATTCTTCCATACTGCTGATCACCTTGCGCCCCTCGCCGATATTTTTTAAATTCGATTGGGCAAGCGATTCAATCTGATCCACAACTCGGGAGCTGGATTCGGCTAAGGTTTTTACTTCTCCCGCGACAACCGCGAAGCCTCGACCCGACTCCCCCGCTTTTGCGGCTTCAATCGCCGCGTTGAGAGAAAGCAGATTGGTTTTACGGGTAATATCGCGAATATTCGCCATGAACCCGGTCGATTCTTCAATCGCCGCAATGATATCATCCATGGACTTGCTTCCCTTATGAATCACCTCCCTCCCGCTTTGGGCAACCTGCTCGGCTTCGGTGGTCTTGATCATGACCTGCCGGATCATCTTCAGCCCCTTGGAGTTGGCGCTAAAAAAAAGTTCCGCCGAATAGGTCATCTCCGTTAACAGGGCGCTGGTCTTACTGAGCAACCCGACCACTTCTTGCGAAGTTAATTCAATAGATTGGGTCACCTGAGAGAGGTCCGCGCTCGTTTGCCCCACTAAGCTGGCCGAATGAGCCGCAGTGCGCAGCGTATCCTTTAACCCGTTGCGCATGGTCAACAAAGCGGCAATCACCCCTTTGGGGGTCTCCCCCTTTTTTAAATTAAAAGAAAAACTTAAATCCCCTGAATTGATACGATTAGCGATACTGCTGAGCTTTCCCGGTTCAGCGCCCAGTTCTTTTTGTACCAACAAGTTGAGCCGCCAAGCCAGCAGCGCGGTCAAGAAAATAAAAATTCCGGCAATCCACCAACGAGCCAAGGCAAATAACTCCCAACCGCTGGCGAAGCCCAGGAGAAACAAACCCAAAATAGCTACCAGAAAGGGCAACAAAATCGCCCTTTTCAATTGCCCTTGATGAGAGAGGATCTCTACTTTTTCCATGGAGTGACTACCTTACAAATGCTTATTTAATCTCTTTATGCCATAAACCCTATTGTAGAAGCAATAGCTTTAGGCTTATATCTCTTTGTTTATAAAGGTGGCTCTCTTAGTTCGGCCCCTTCTAGGTTTGCGCCTTTTGTCCGAATCTCGTCGTAAATCGCTAAAGAGAGATCCAGTTTCTTTAAATTCGCGCCGCTGAAGTCCGCATGATTGAGATACACCCCCTGACAACGGGCTCGAACCAGGTCTGCTTGGCGAAAATTCGCCTTTTGAGCCTCCGCGTTCTCCAAGCGGGCTCGACTCAATTTGCATTGTACAAAACAAGCCTCATTGAAGTTGCCGGCGGTCAAATTGGCTCCTTGTAAATTGCCTTGGCTAAAGTCCGCTTTCAAGGCCTGTACATGGCTTAGATTTGCCTTCACCCAATTGCAGCCCTGCGCTTGTACCTCGGATAAATCCGCTCCCTGCAAAAGCCCCTTGGGCCAGTTTGTCGCTTGTAAATTCGCCCCCATCAATTTTGCCTCCTCCAGCACGATTTTCCTCCCTTTGGAAAAAGAGAGATCCGCGCGGCTTAAATCAGCTTGAGCCCACCTCGTCTTTTTTACCTTTGCTTTACTTAAACTCGCGCCGGTAAAATCGCTTTGGCTCAAGTCGGCATATTTCAGGCAGGCCTCTTCTAAGTGGGCGAAACGAAAGTCGGCCTCAACCCCCTGGGCGGATTGAAATTGAGCTTTCCGCGCCCTGCACATCACAAAACTGGCCCCCTGCAATCGGCAGTGCGTTAGCTTTGCTTCTTTTAGGTTCGCCTCCTTGAACGAGGCCCCTTGCAGGTTGGCCCCCGCTAAATTTGCCTTAGAGAGGTCCGCCCCCTGTAAAATCGCGCCGCTTAAGTTGATTTTTTTAAAAGAGATCCCACCCCAGGGCGCTTTTGGCCAGATTAATCCGCTTAAATCGCGCCCTTTCAGCCAACGGGGCTGAAGCTTAGCCCCTTCTAAATTGGCTTCTGCCCAATGGCAATGAAAGGGGGAGGCCTGTTCCCAATTTGTGGCGCGCAAATCCGCCCCCCTAAAATCCGCTCCTTTGAGCCGCGCCCCGATCAATTTAGCGGCAATCAGTATCCCTTTGGAAAAGATTGCCCCTGGAGCAAGCACGCCCCTTAAGTCTGCTCCAGTCAAATCGGCACCTGTTAAATCCGCGTGAGCCAACCGACTTTGCCCCAGCAGGGCATGGTTTAACTTCGCCCCCTGCAAACGGGCCTGGCGCAGGTCCGCCCCTTCTAAATGAGCGCTGCGCAAATGCGCCTGTTCCAGGTTCGCCCCGCGCAAATTGGCCCCTTGCAGATTGATTTGGTTTAAAATCGCCCCCTTTAAGGTTACCCCAGAAAGCTTTGCCCCCTGAAGTTGCACCCCTTCTAAATTAATCAGGTACAGGGTCGCCCCCTCTAAATTCGCCCCCTCAAGCCGGGCGTAACGGAGCATGGCGCGAGACAACAAAGCCCCCCTCAGTTTCGCCTGAGAAAGATTGGCCGCTAAGAACACAGCGCCCGTTAGGTCGGCACCGCTTAAGTCCGCTTTGACTAAATTCGCCCCCATCCACTGCGCGGCCTGCGCCCGAACCCCCTTCAGCTTGGCCTGAGCCAAGCGGCCCTTGCTTAGGTTGGCATGGGCTAGATTCGCGCCGCTCAAGTCCGCTTTTTGAAAAATCGCCCCATGCAAGTCGGCTTTAAAAAAATTAGCCCCACGCAAATCAGCACCCTGGAACACGGAAAAAGCTAAATTGGCCTCGCAAAAATCAAAGCCTCTTAGTTTTTGACCGATAAACACGGCCCGACGGCCCTTGGTTTTATCCTCGAGCCAGTCTTGATGTTCTTTTAAAACAATAGCGATGCTTTTTCGTTCCATGGGGTTCCACTTCGATCCCCCAGAGGAATAGCGTGCGGGGTTTAATGACTCGGTTTCAAAATAGCAAATTGGCCTCACTTGGCAAAGAAGGAAAAAAAGAACTTGCCTCCGCAAGCGCTCCGCTATTTCAATATGCTCCGCAGGCTGGGGCTGAGAGCCCCAGACCCCAATGGTTTTTTAAAATCAGAAATTATATAAGAACCTCATTAGTAAAGGAAACTCTGAAAAATGCGGAGTTTCCCAGCAAGACATGGATACCTTGCCAAATCAAAAAGTGTAACTTATTAAGTTGCATTGAGGTTGGGACTTTAATTCCAACGCTTGAAATTGAAAAACTCCAAAAAGTTCCTCAATGTAGGGGCAGGTAAAGCAAAAGGAATCCCTTGCAAGACAATTCAAACTTTGGAGTTTTCCCCAAGGCCCGGAAATAAAATCGCTAAAGAAGCGCTCTCCGAATTGCAATCCTTTCGCGTATAGAGGATAATCAAAAAATACAGCTTAGTTTGGGCTTAAGCCAGAGCGTTGCGCTACCTTGGCTTGAAACTCAAAAATTCTCTGAATTTTTTCATTTAAGACCTGCGCGTCATAAGGCTTGGTCATATAATTCGTTGCTCCCGCTCGCATGGCCGACATGATATTTTCCGGCTCCTCATCCGCCGTAACCAATAAAATAGGTAATTGCCGCCAACGCTCATTCGCGCGAATCGCGGCAACCAACTCCAGACCGTTCATTTTCGGCATGATCCAATCCGAAATAATTAAATCAAACTCTTCATCCTCCATTTTTTCCAAGGCTTCCACCCCGTCTTCAACCAGTTCGACATCCATAAAACCGATATTGCGTAAAATTTTTTTAACCAGCATCCTGGTTCCTACGGAGTCTTCAGCGACTAAAATGCGAATGTCTTTATCCATGATTCATTCAATGTTTCAAACAACTTGGGTAGTGAAGAAATTCAATCTTAAATTTACCTTCTTTTCTTCCCTTTGTCATCCTTCCATGAACCATGACTGACGAACAAAAATTGCAAAACTTGCTCCATAGCCTGCAAAAAACCTTAGAAAACGCGGAACCCTCCATCCGGGTGCGCAGTCTGCAAACCCTCTTGGATTTCAAAAGAGAACTTTTTAAAGATAAAACCATTGAGGAATTCTTTGTTGGCGATCCAAGCTTTTTTTCCCCCATCGCCCCGGACCCGGAAAGAGAAGAACAAGAAAAAAAAACAAAACAAAAATTACTTTGTTACTTGCAACGGTTAAAAGAAACCCCTTCTTTAGTGCGTTTTTTGGTCGGTTTTGCCGAATTGGTTCCCTTTGAGGCCGGGCAAACCCTAATCTATGCGGACAAGGTTCCAGAGGGTTTGTTGATCTTTCCCGCCAGCTTAGAGGTGAAACTCCCTACAGGGGGCTCGATTCAACGCTCTGCCGCGCTTTTAGGGGGCCTTTCCCTCTCCCAACCGCCCCGCGCCTCGCAAATCACCTGCATCGCGCGACAGGCCTGTACGGCCCTGCTCTTACCGGCTGAAAAACTGCAACCGATCTTATGTCTACACCCCGACTTACAAGAAGCCCTCTTTGATGAAATCTTGCAAGAAGAAGAACAAGAACTCTCCGACGCCTTGCGCGATGGAGGAATATGCCAAGAGCAACAACGCCAGATTCGAGCGATGATCAACAACATGGGCCAAGCGGTCTTTACCCTCGACCCCAATGGAGAAATCGGTGAGTTCTCCGGTTTGGCGGCTCGGTTTTTAGGTTATGAAGACCTAACGGGCCGCCCCTTTGCCGATCTAGTGCTGCGTCAAAATGAAAAAAAACTCAAATCCTATTATCGCGCTTTACGCCTGCTCCATAGCGGCAACCGGCTTGATCCGGGCGTTGTCTTAAGCCTTCTTCCCGCTGAGCTTACCTTGAATGAAGCCCATTATCGCTTCCATTACCAAATCATTGAAGACATTCAAGGCTATGTCTTAAATCTCATTGTGCGGATGGAAGAGATCAGTAAAGAACTCGAAATGGCCCGGATGCGGCAAGCCGCGGAAGAAGAGCGGGAAAAGGAACAGCATATTTTAGATCAGGTTCGTAACAACATCGGCAGTTTTTTAAACCTCTTGGAATTGATTGAGGAAAATCAAACAACCTTAAAAAAGTACCAAAAAGACTTTGTCGATCCTTTACTTCCCCCCGACCAGCAGCAGACCCAAAGCTTAGTCAACAGCCTGCACACCATCAAAGGGCTTTGCAGTCAGTTTGAAATCACCCCTTTAAAAACAGCGGCCCATCAGATGGAAGGCGCGGTGCGGGCCTTTGCCTTAACCCCCTCCCAAAAAGCCGCAAGCTTTAAGGAGCAGCAAAAACAATTAAAAAAACAATACCGCTACACCCAAAGCTTAGTCGAATCCCTAGGAGAAAAGGTGCTTTCGATCTTACGAGGGATTCACTTTAGTCCTGCGGAGTTCGACCAGCTCCGCCAAGCGGTCGATGAACAAAATTGGAAGCAAGCAAAGTGGCAATTGCAAAAAAAGATCGACCTCCCCCTCAGCGCCATTGCCGAGGGGTGGGAAAAAGATATTGCCCAATTGGCGGGGCAACTGGGCAAAGAAGTCGCCTTTGAGGTTCAAGGAGACGAAAATCTACTCCTCCCCATCGCTTGGGTCAAAACCTTAAACGCGGAATTGCGTCATATCTATCGCAATGCCTTAGACCACGGTTTTGAAACCCCCAAAGAGCGCACCCAAGCGAAAAAACCGCCCCAAGGCCAACTCCGTTTAGAGGCAAACGAAAAACCAGGAATGTTAGAACTCACCTTGAGCGATGACGGAAGGGGAATCGACTTCACTCAAATCATTGCTCTGGCCAAGAAAAAACCGGAACTCGATCAAGCCGTGATTGAGGATTTAATCCATCAAAACGAGGCCTGGCGGATTTTATTGCTTCCTGGATTTTCCTCGGCAAAACAGCTGAGCAGCATCAGCGGGCGAGGGGTGGGCCTGGACGCGGTCGAGCAGGCTTTGGCAAAACTCGGGGGCACTTTAAAAATTGAAACTGAAAAAGGAAAAGGCAGCCGCTTCATCATCCAGCTTCCTTGGGCAGGAAAAGGCTAGACGGATTTCAAGCTTAAAAAAATATCCATCGCCTGCTCCCCAAAAATCTCATAGGGGTCGTAATCTTTGGCAATCTTGCGCTCTTTTTCCAAAGCGAGATCCAGCATCGGATTGGGCTTGAGGTCCTTACCGCTCCCATCGCGCACCAAAACAACCTGGGGGCGTTTTAAGTCTTTTTGCGGCACCTTTAAGACAAAACCGAGACTCCCATCGTCTAACTCCACCAAGCTGCCCACAGGGTAATAACCCATAGCCTGCACAAAGTCATCCCATACCTTTTCATCCAACTCCACACCGGCCAAGGCTTCAATAAAACGAATGGCGGCGGGGGCGGACCAAGATTTTTTATAACTCCTGCGACCAATCAACGCCTGATAGATATCAATGATGGCCAGCAATCTGGTTTCATAAAGCATGTCCGCGTACTTAAACCCCACCGGATAGCTCGCGAAATTGGATTCATCCATTTTTACATGATGATAACCCGCTAGATTAACACAATAATCGGGCAAACCCAGTTCTTTTAAAAGCTCAATAGAGTGGGTCGGATGCGCGCGCATGGCTTCCATCTCCGGGCTATTTCTCTCAAAGCGCACCGTAGATTCTAAAATCTCTTTGGGTACCTTAGATTTTCCCAGATCATGCAAAATCGCCGCCAACAAAAGCTCATGCTCACTTTGAAAAATACCTTTTTCCCCCTTGTTTTGCATGATCTTTTTATAGACACCTAAATAAATCACCCCGACATCCACACAATGGGCATAGGTTTGATCGCTCTGCTTCAAGCTCGCCAAACTACTCATGGCCGCGCCAAAAGAGCTTTCGATGATCTGCTCGACTAAGCCCTCGACCTCATTAAGCTTCATCACCCCCTTGGCAATGTTATCCATCAACTGCTCAACGGCCTTGCTCGCGTTTTCCCGCACCGCCACGCTTTTTTTGGCTTTCGCCACAAAGCTATTGGCTTCGCGTGCCGCCTGTTGCCGTTGCTCTTCTTTGGTGGAAGGGCGCACCAAAAATTGTTTAAAACCCTGACGCTGCAACTCACGAATCAATTTCTGGGTCACATGAACAAGATGATGCAATCGAGAGGGGAGTTCTTCCACCTGCATCAGCAGGTCTCCCTCTTTTACCTGATCCACCCGGACCACCTGCTCATTGCCACCTCGAGTCACCTTTGCCTTCGCGCCGGGAAAATTGTGAGATACCCATTGGCAAGACTTTGCGTCCAAAAGACCTAGCTTTTCAACCAGCCCCTGGTAGGCAACAATGTTCATTCCTTCTTCTAGTTGGGCGATCCCCACCTCTTTGACATTCTCACTCATTCCATACCTATCCATTAAATCGAAGGAACCATAAATCTAAATCAGTTTGTATAAATTGGCAAACTCATCACTAAAAACACTTAAGGAGAATTGCGGATAATACGCTCCTTGATGCGATGCACCCCATACCACACGCTGAGTAAAACCACAGGGATACTGATCGCGCTGATGATTTCCGCATTGAGCCTCAGCCCCAACTTTTCACCCCCTTTGAGTAAAATTTTGAGCAAGCTCACCATATAATAGCTGATCGCCGCGATCGAAAGACCTTCCACCGCCTCTTGCAACCTCAATTGCAGCTTCCCCCGCGCGTCTAAGGAGAGCAGCAAGGCTTGGTTTTGCTCTTCCAACCTCAGACTGATTGAGGTTCCCAATAACTCGCTTGCCTGTTCGATTCGGCCTGCCAATTCCTCAATGCGCGCTCTCACAACCCGGCAGGTTCGTTCCGCCGGAGTGAGCCGCCGCCGCAAAAAATCACCCAAGGTCAGATGACCGGCAAGCTTTTCTTCTTCCAAACCCAATAAAATTTCCTGCGCCAATTTAAAATAGGCGTCGGTGGCCCCAAAGCGAAAGGAGTGGGCACGCAGTTCCGTCACGGCAATGGACATTTCGGTTAATTTAGAAAGTAGGCTTTGCTCGTCTTCTAAACTTTGAATCTGTTTAATCTGATCCGCCACCAAGATCAACGAATAATCCATGCGATTGAGCGTCGGCGAAATTTGCCTCGCCAAGGGAAGCGCCAACAAAGCTAAGATGCGATAGGTCTCCAACTCCAATAAACGCTGCACCACTCGCCCCGTCTGGGCCTCGCCCAGTTGATCGCTTAAAACCAGATAGCGGCCGCAGCCGTCTTCATGGAGGTCTAAAGAAGACCAAACCTCTGCCCCACCTCGGCGTACCCGACTCCCCACAATCGCCTTGCCCGAAAAAAGCTGGTGAATGCGCTGATGATCGTATTTCTTCTGGGCCGAGTCCACCACCAAGTGCGTTGAAATCAAGAGTTTACCGGGAATCCCCTCCATCCACGCAGGAGGAATGCGTTTTAAGGGAGGATTGGAAAAGGGCTCTTGATACAACCCCGCCTCAAAAAAAGCGTAACTGGAAAACTCCCCGTGCCGCTGCCAGCGAACCCGCACAGTGCCTAAGTTTTCCGTATAGGAAAGGCAACCGGGCTCTGGGGTCGGCGCTTGAAAATCTTGGGCCAAACGGCAAAGATGGGCTCGCTCCTGCTCGGCCGTGGCCGCGCCAAAAGGGACGACCAATAAGCTAACCCGACAGGGTGTGGGCAACCTGGGGAAAGGTCTGGAATGACTCTCTTGATAGAGCGCCTCCTTTAAGGGATGCATTTTTTCCGGGCTAAGCATCGTATTTCTCCTATAGGGACAGTTAGTATGACGATAGCCCTAAAAAAGCGCAATGGGCTAAATTACCTAGACAGGCTTTCTGCTTGCAGAGAATAGTGATCTTTCGCTAAACGAAAGGGCTGGGTCAAAAGTCGCTCAAGGCGTAATTCCTTTGGGTCTCGCAAGATCGTCAAGCCGATGGTTTCGCCCTCATGGCCCGCTGCGGGCTGGGAGTGATAGGTGCCAAAAAAATAATCCCACCAAGAAAGATTAAAACCAAAATTACTATTGGTCTCTCGGGTTAATACGGAGTGATGAACCCGATGAAAGTCCGGGGTCACCAAGCAAAGCCGCAGGAGGCGATCAAGGCCCAAAGGAAGCTTGATGTTTCCATGGTTGAACATGGCCATGCCATTGAGCAAGACCTCAAACAAAATCACCGCTTCAACGCTTGCCCCTAAAACCCCGACCACAACAAGCTTAATCCCCATGGAAAGGAAGATTTCTACTGGATGAAACCGCGCGCCTGTGGTGACATCATAATCCAAATCAGCATGATGCATCCGATGGAACCGCCAAAACAGGGGAACCGCATGCGCCATGACATGCTGAAAATAGATCGCCATATCCAGCAAAACCACAGCGAGCGCCACCTCGACCCCCTGCCCCAACGCAGCCAGTTCAGCAGGCCGAACTGATTTTGGGAGGCATAAAGCGCCATCCCCGTTGCCATCAAAGGCATCCCCAATCGCAACAACAAACTGTTGAGCATCACCAAAGCCAGATTGTTCAACCAGCGTACCCCCTTGCTTTGGGTCAGTTTACGGCGTGGAGCAACCCCCTCCCAAACCGCCACGAGGGCAAAGATTCCAAAAAAGGCGCTGAGCCGGACCCAGGTCTCGTTTATCAGGAGAAAGTTTTCCATCACAACCGCTGCTTGAAATAAGTTTAAAAAGCTTGATTTTGGGCCATTCTTCTTGAAGGAACCTCTAAATTACAAAAAAAATTCATTCTTCCGGCAAGCAAAACAACTCTGCTACAGGTTTCCCAACAGCTCCAGCAAACGACTTCCATCCTTAAAGTCTTCCTGCATCAGCACCTGCCCGGCCGGATTGAGTACCACGGTAGTGGACATGGTTCCGGAAAAGGCCCGCGTCAACGAGCCGTCGGTATCCACCAAAACCTGTGTTTTTTGATAGCCTGAGGCTTGCTGCGCCTGCCTGGCCCCCTCAATGGTTCCAGAAACAAAATCAACCAGCAGCAGCCGCGCTTGGGGGAATTGCGGCATCACCCGCAGTAGATGATCGGTATGGCTGTTGCAGACAGGGCACCACATGGTAAAATATAAAACCAAACCCTTGGCCTGGGCCGCTGCTTCCTGCAGCTTGACCTGGGCCCCTTGACTATCGGTGGCGATCAACCCCTGCAAGGGGCCTGATTGCGTTGTTGCCTCCCCTAGACGGTGATCCTTCCCGCTAGGCAGTAAATCCCCACTCACTTCCTTGCAGCCAAAAAGCCCTAGGAGCAAGAACAAGCAAAAAAGCTTTTTAATGGAACACATGAGTCACCTCAAAACTAAAGGTTTTTGTAATCGGAAAATTGGTTCCCCTCCCTTGCGCCCGCAAGGCTTGATTCAATTGAGTTTTATAGACCCAGGTTTTTTCCGCGTTGGAGTAACTGAAAGCCCACCCCCAAGCCTGGCGCAGCATCCCCGTGCCTTCGTTCAACTGGTGATTGATCCTCGCCGCCCCTTCTTGCAAATGGCTGAGGTTGGTATTGAGGGTGACTTCATCCAGGTTGGTCAAAAACCAAGTGTAGCTCACACTGGCCCCGCTTTGGAATCGGTTCCCCAATTGCTTTAAATAGGGGGCGACCCATTTGCCGTACTCTTGATTGACCATCCGAGGCACATGCCACCCCACCCCCCCTGAGAGGCTCGCGCTCCAGGGGTAAATGGTTTTTTCCACCAAGGCGGTCGCCTCGAAACGATAAAAGCCCCTACCCGTAATATCGAAACTACTCGTTACCGAGTCATAAGGCGATATCCCCGTGGGAACCACCAATTTGAGCCCAAAGTAACTCGCCGGCAACCAATCTCTCGGCCTTTGGATTTGATACACACAGGTGATCTGATCAAAGTTTTCATACAAAAGCCCTAGGGTTAGGTCCCCCACCCCTTGGGTGTTGCCGCTCACCCCGGAATATTGGTTTTGATTCGCCACCCAAGAAGTCGTTGCGTTTCCCTGCCAATTGGAGGACAGACGGTAACCCACCCCGAAGTTCAGACGCCTTTGCATTAAATTGGAACCCGGCGGATCAGGGATCACCTCGCCTTGTCCATTCCAAAAGCCCTGGTAATCTTCTTCCGCCAAACCGAGGCTCATCGCGGCGGGCATGAATTTTGGAAGGGTCACCCCTCCGCCGCTTCCGCCACCACAGCAGCTTGCCGCCCAGAGCGGCCCCACCCAGAGCAGGGAGATAAAAATAAAAAATAAGCTTTTCATGTTGTTTTTTGAAACGCCCGCCGGGGCCTTGCCCCGGCAAGCAATTTTTAAAGGGTAAAGGTAAAGGTTTGATAGCCGTTGCTGCCCGCGGCAGCCTGGCCATCGGTGGTCTTTTGCTCTCCATTCACGCTCAAGCGGACAAAAACCGAATTGGCCTTGCCTGAAGTCAAACCCAAGCCCGTTGCCTTATATTTCCCCTTGCCCAAATCGCTCATGACAGTCCAGGTTGTTTGGTCCATACTCGCCTCTGCGACAACCTGATTCACTGTTAAGGCGTAGCCGGTTCCACTGTTTAAAACCAAACCAGAAACCAAAGCCGGAACACTCATCATGGATTCACCAACGGCGATAAAAAAAGTGGCGCTTTGGGCAGCGGTATCCAAGCTCTCCTTAAACAGGTAGTAGGGGCGGGCTTCCATACCCCCGGCCATGGCCATTCGCTGATCCTTGACCCCTTTCAAATCAACGCGAACTCCATCGCCCGTCCCCATCTTCACGCTAGGGAAAAAGGTCACGCTTTCGCTGGCGCTGTTTTGGGTTATTTTTACCCCTAAAGACCAAATCCCCATCGACATGTTATTTACGCTGCTCGCCATGAGATAATACAAAGCGCAAGTAAAAACAGTTGCCTCACTCGCGCTTTGGGCGCAGCCTGCTTGGGGTGTCCCATGCGTCATGCTGGGCATACGCATTTTCGGGGTGAGGCTCAAGCTGGGCAGACTCGCCAAGGGCGAGCCGTTTAAATCCGTCACTTTTAGACTAAATTGAGTCTTGCCTTGCATCGCCTCCTGCGCCCCAGGGATATATTCCACCTTGTAACTCGTTGAATAAAGAACCTTGGTAAAGGGTAAACTTCCCAATTTATCGGTGGTGAGACCGCTTTGGTTGCGTGTCGAATCTAAAAACTCCAACATGGACAAGGCAAATTGGTTCGCCCCATCTTTTGGTAGTTTTTTGGCCCCCAGCATGACGGTGGCGCTGCCGGCCAAGCCGTTGAGGGTTCCATCGGCCAAATCTTGCCCCAAAGCCCGCAACATCGCTATCTGCTGGGTCTCGTCTTTGGTTAGCTTAAAGGCCATTTGGCTAAAGGCGGCGGCGCGAAACCCAGCAAGCTTTGCCTCTAAGGTCTCCTTACCTGTCATGACCTGAGTTACTTCCACCGGCTTTTGGGCCTGTTGGGGCTGAAACCCAAAATGGGTCAAAAAGGCCTGCTCCGCCGCCAACGCGGCTACCTCTAAGGAGGTCACCCCGCTATGGTATCGGCTCCAATCCTTTGCCGCCCGCTCAATGAGGGTGGTCGCCGGGTCCAAGGTCACCAGAGGGGCCGCCCCCACGAGAGAGTTCCCGGCAATCACCGCGCTCAGGCCTTCGCTCCCCAAGGTGACTTGCTGGCCTGTCGCCTCGTCTTCATAACTCCCCCCCGAGCTTTGGATCACCAAAGTCGATTTAAGGTCATCTGCCTTGAGGGTGAGCTGAAACTCTCCCTTCAGGCTCTGTGTCGTGCCTAAGGATTGACCTGCCGCGTCATAAGCGGTCACCTTGGCCCCGTCCAACAACCCCGCCATGAGGGTGCCGTCTAAAACAATGTCATTGCCGATAGTATTGCTTTTACATCCCGCTAAAACCAAAGCGACCCAAAAGCCGACCTGGATCAAATTGAATCTTTTTTTCATGAGAGTCTCCATTTTTAAAGCAGAGGTCTTTGCATAAAAACCTAAAGTAAACTGCCTTTAAATTTAGTTAAAAAATCAACTTATCAATTGAAAAACAAAGGGGTATGCCCACAAGCAATCCGCCCCAGGCAGGATGCGCCTAGAGGCGGATGCTTGCATGCTTTCCCTTCCGTTGAGACCTAAACCCCTACGCTCTTTGGCCAAACAAAACTCAGCCAGAACAGGGTAAGGCATACCTTAAAAAAGAAATTTTAAACTAAAGGCGGGCCCCGAGGTGGGGAATGGACTTGAAAAGAAGTAGGAATGACCTGTAAGACACCTGACGGAATCTTCCAGGCTAAGCAAACCATTGGCAAAAGGAGCGTGCTGCTCGCGAGCGGACCACCTGTAGCCGCGTGACAATATTTACAGTGATCCGAGCCCTGCCCCCCCTTTGGAGGCGCAGGGCTGGAAGAAGGATTTGTGGAAGCTCCCCCCGACTTGGCCCTAGAGACCGTCCCCGCATGGTCGTGGTGATGCGCCCCTCCCGCAGCAGAGGCAACTTGACTCAACAAAGCCTTGCCGGCCTTGAAGGTGGCGCAATGCGAGGCGCTCCATCCTAAGCTGACGGTTAAAGCGACCGCGCTCAAGAGGCTGACCAATCGAATCAAAATGGGTTTGGTTTCGTTCATAGAGGCACCAAGAAGGATGCTTCCAGACTACGCACCCTCTTCTCTGCCGAACAAGTAAAAAACTGTAACAAAGTATCAACGAAGGAGGGGATTTAAAGCCTGTCGTAAACTTTCCTTTAATCCAGGGTCAAACCCGGCGTGACGGTAGACCTCCTGCCCTTGGGCATTGTAAAGGAGCAGGTAGGGTAGGCCGGAAACGAGAAAACGATCATAGGCCTCAGCTACATTGGGGATAAAGATGGGCAACAAAATCCCCGTGACTCGCAAAAAAGCGGGGATGCGGGTTCGCAGTTCCTCCTCATCGAGATTCACATAGAAAAATTTGACCCCTTGAGGCTGGTACTGTTCCTTTAATTCATTCAAAATAGGCGCCTCTAATCGGCAAGGGTAGCAGGTGACGGAAAAAAAAGCCAAGACCAAGGGCTGCCCCCCCTGCAAAGACTTTAAATCTATTTGCTTTGCGGAAGAAAACAACCTCCCTTGAATCGCGGGAATCGTCGACTCACCCAGGGCAAGCACAGGCAAAGCCGATAAAAAAAACAAAACAAAAAAAACGCTCCAGCGATAAAACCTCTGCCCCGCCGGAGGGGTCTTTAACCAGGTTGGATATTTCAACGGTAACTCTCGATCAGCAGGTCAAGCACCTTGCGGCGCGCGCGCTGGTTGTTGTTGAGCATGATCACAAAGGGCTTCCATTGATCCTCATCCGTATAGATATAGCCCGCGAGGTTGGAAACTCGGTCCAAAGTGCCGGACTTTGCCAAGATACGCGATGTCTTGCTGGCCTCGGCCAAATCACTAAAATGCGAACGCTTGAGTTAAGGCAAGAGATGCTTGTAAGGCTTAAAGTAATCCAAAAGCTGGGTCATCCCTTTTAGGGTCATGCGATTTTTCCTAGAAAGACCGCTCCCCTCCACCAACGCCACCTCTTTCGGGCTTAAGCCCACCTCCTTTTGTAAAAAGTTTCTCAAAAGATAAACCCCGTCCTCAATTTTCGCGGGGCTGCCGAACTTCTTTAAAGCCATGTCCAACACCAGTTGATTGGCAATGAAGTTGCTCGATTCGGCCAGCATGACGCGGATCACCTCCTCTAAGAAGGCAGAAGAAGAATAGCGTAAAATCGGGGTCGCTGTCGGTGCCTGGCCAATACGCGGTTCTTGGGCAAGCCGCATCCCCTTTTGTTTAAAAATAGCCTCGGCCAGTTCCAAGGTGTATTGGGTTCCCTCACGGGCATTGCGCGCCACCGCAAAATGATGCATTGCCGGAGGGAAGGAGCGCGCCCTTTTTTCCGCCTTATGGGTGAGGGGGGTATTCGCCTCTAAGCTGCGAACCCGCCGACCGGGCAGCACTTCAACCCGAGCCGTGTTTTGGTTCACCGCCAAAGCACCAATGGGGGCATCCCACACCTGTACGCTCACCACCCTCCCGTCAAAATCAGGGCGAATCTCAAAGGCGGTGTCATCGGCCACCAAGCCCCGCAAGGGGTGGGTAAAAACCCCGAGGGATTTTAATTGATCCCCTAAAGCATGCAGATCCCGACTGGAAAAGGAAGGGTCGCCAAAGCCCTTTAAGTAAAGCGTGCCCCCCTCAAAATACACCTCAGTGCGAAAGCGGTGCTTTTTCCCTAAAATATATAAGGCCGCGGCAGCGGTGGCCACCTTGGTCAAGCTGGCGGGGATATAATTCCCCTCTTGATAAAGCAGGTCAGGGCGTTGTACTTCCCCCACCATGACCCCGCCGCTCTCAAAAAGGTTTTTCAAACGGGCTTCTAAGCGCTCCTTGCCTTTTGCCTCACGGATCAACAGGGTCACCGTTGCCACGGCAGAAGGACTATAGGGGTCGCGCGCGAGAAAGTGAAAGCTATCCTTCCCCTTAAACCCGGGGTTGGGTTGATAGACCAAGGCCCCCTCTCGCGAGATCAACTGCCCAAAACGAGGCTGACTCAAAAGCTCATAGGTTAAGGGGTCTTTTTCCGCGTCCGTTGCCTTTAAGTGAAACGAGATCGCTTGATCCTTCTCACTTTGCAGGTGGATGTCCTTTACCATGGGGGCTTGATTTTTTTCACCGACACGAATTTCGATGCGCCCCACCTCCCCTTGAGAAAAGGTATCTTCCCCGGCAAAAACAATCCAATCTGTTCCCGTATAACCCGGTGCGGGCAGGTATTCCAAGTAGGGAGGCTCCCCCTTGAGCTCACCGTGCCCCGGCGCCTGCAAGATCCGGTAGGTAATGAAGTCTCCATCTGCGTCAATCGCTTGCAGCTTAATCGCCGCGCTTTTGTTTTTTTCTACCCTGACGCGATAACTTTTCGCCCGTGGAGCATCGTTTTTCCCCTTGACCTCCAACTCCACCCAACCCGCTGAGCTTTCCGACTCGCCATGGCGCACCGTAAACTCAAAATGGTCTTTGCCAAAAAAATCGGGCTCTGGAATATAGGTTACCTTGGGAGGGGCCCCCTGCAAGCGCCCCTGTTGCGGTGGACGAGAAATATGAATAAAGTCTTCTGCTTGCATGCCTTTGGCTCGCAGCACAATATCAAGCTTCGATTCCTCCTCCAAAACCAGTTTTTGGCTGACGGGGCTAGCGCCGTTTGGAGAAAGAATAAAAAAAACCAAACCCACCGTCAGGGCAACACCAACAACCAGCGCCCCCGCGCCTGCAACGGCTTGAAGCGAAGAGGGCGACGGCAACCGTTTATTTTTAAACGGGGTTAAAAACTTCAACAGGGTAGACAAATTCACCATGGAGCAAAAACCTTAAAAATTAAAATCCCAATTCTGCACATAGGCGATTTGCGCCTTGTTCAAGGGGCTGTTGTTAAATCCGCCGGATTGATGCAAGCGCCAAGTATATTCAATCGAGCCTAAACGCCCGATGCCGAAACCGGCAAAAAAATGCAAGAACAAGCCCTCTCCTTGATAATAGGTGCCCTGCTTTACCTCGGACAACTGTCCCGGGTCATCTCTACTGATAAAGGCGCGATAGTAGCCGAGACGGCTTCCCCACCTCAACCAAAGTTTATCCCAAATCGGCAATTTTTGGGAAAGGTTTGCCTTATTTCCCCAAAAAGACTCAAAAGCCGCCCCAAACCCGTCCATGTAGTAAAAAGTCTTATTCGAGGTAGATTGCGTTCGATGGTAATAGGCTCCATAGGAGTAGCCTTCTGCTTGTTCTTCCAACAAAGTGGCTTGCAATCCGTAGGCCTGTTTATCCGAAAAACCGCTATCGACCTCTGAAAGTCCATAGTTTTTATAGGTTGCCGTTACGCCTGCCTGCAACACATAGTTTTTTGACCCCCCATGGGCCGCCGGCAAAAAACCCAAAAAAGAAAGGAAAAAAAACAAAAGAATGCGCTTCATTGATTTGAATTTGCTTAAATTTTTATTTTCTCGTGCTTGGTTCACTGTGTCAATGCCAATTCCTTGACTTTGCGGGGCGCCTGCCGCAAAATATGCCGTATTGCAAATTTTTCCCCTAATAGGCCATGCAGGATACCATTCAATATCTCGCCCATCTTCCCGGACTCACCGCTTTCTTGCTCCTCTTTTCTTGCGTTTTAATCGGCATGGATTTGCGTAAATTATATCGGTACGCCACCATGACCGAAAAACCGAAAAACTTTCGCTTTCGCTATATTCTACCGGGAATCACAATTTTTACCTTGGGTTTTATGCTGCTCCGGGTAGCGAGCGAATAGGCAAACCATCCAATCGCTCCCTTAAAAAAGGGTTCCACTGCCCCCTCCAAAAAAAAAGTAGAACCCACCCCCTCGACTCCCCCCAAAGCCCGCATTCTGCGATATAGTATAATTTATTGTTTTTTAAATATAATTTAGCTCTTTAGAAGCGCCTTCACTAAGGTCGCAATTCCTTCTTGCTCGTCCTTTAGTCCTTTTGATTGAAGAAGAAGGTTGCTTTTATATTTTATTTTATATAATTTGTAGAAAATTATCCTCTAAGGAGCCGCAGAGCCGCCGTTTCTCTAATCCTAAAAAATCTTATGGATATTGTTCGCCTACAAAAAAATGTCGCCTTCTTAATTGATGGCGCCTTTTTCATCCAACGCTTCAAGCTGATCTTTGGTCCTGACAAGTCCCCTAAAGAAATCGCCGATAAATTAGAAGAAATGGTGCGCTTTCACCTTTCTGGGGATAATCTATACCGGATTTTTTATTACGATTGCTACCCCTACGACAAAAAGGAAACCCACCCGCTCACCAACAAAATTTTGGACTTTGCAAGCACGAAAAAAACTCAGGAACACTTAGCCCTGTTCGAGGAACTAAAAAGCCGCAGAAAAGTGGCATTACGCCTAAGCGAGGCCCCATCGACAGGAAATTGGCTCATCAACCCTCAACAAACCCAAGCCTTGCTTCAAGGTACAATCACCGCAAAAAGCCTAAAGCCCGATGAAGTCCATTTTAGTCTTGCCCAAAAGGGGGTATAAATGAAGATCGGGGTAGATATCGCCACCCTCAGCCTAAAAAAACAGGTCGATAAAGTGATTTTACTTGCCGGGGATTCCGACTTTGTCCCCGCTGCTAAACTGGCTCGCTACGAGGGGGTGGATTTTGTTTTAGACCCCATGTGGAGCCCGATTCAAGATAGCCTATGCGAGCATATTGATGGGCTGAAATCCGTTTGCCCTCGGCCAGATCGCCATAACGAACAAGGCGCAAAACAAGAATTTGCCCCCCATGACAGGCCCCCCGAAGACCCATAACCCAAAAACAACAAGATTTAGCCCCCGACTTAAAGCCTTCCTCTCCACTTTATCACAACAAAAAAAAAGTAGGGTGGGCTTTGTTGACCTCTCCAAGCGGTAAATCAACCCCTCTCCCCTTTTAAGCCAATAAAAAGAATGACAATCAATTCATTCGCATCCGATAAAAGCTTATCTAATGGAGGGGCCCCCTGGATCAGGCTATGGGGCAATAAAAACATCTGTAGGGCCTGAAAAGACAACTCCGCCTGCCTTGTCACCGAACCGGAACGGATCAACCCGGCGGCTTGGGCTTGGGCGAGAATCTCGATCAGGCAATCCTTTTTTAATTGAATATGCCGTAAGGGGAGCTCCCTCCTCTTTGCGGAAATAAATTCAATGAGTTCATAAAGATGGAGTTGATTGGTAAAAATCGAATAATTGTAAGAAAGGATATTGCGCACAAAGGCAGACATCTTTTCCACTGGTGAGGCATTGCTGGCCAAAACCTGTAAGATAATTCTCTGGATGTGGCCCATGTATTTTTCAACCACCGCCTCCCCAATTTCTTCTTTATTTTCAAAAAAACGGTAGAGGTTTGCGGGCGACATATCACAGTCATCCGCAATTTCCGTTACATTGGTTTTTTTAAAACCGTAACGAATAAATCTCGTTTGCGCAGAGGCCAGAATTTTTTCTTTGATTTTGTGTCGATCCGGAGACATGGTAGCCTGTCCTTGATGCAATTGCAGATTACTGCTGCTCAATGAGGATTTAGCGAACAATTCTAACGGTTGGTACGAAGGTTCTATACCAAGACACTATGGCGCCCTCTAAGTAGATAGAGAGAATTCCCTTCCTTTGATCCCTGGATCAATAGCCTAGTGGATTTGCGATAAAATATTTACATAATTTTTATGAATGGTCGAGAAAAAAAATTATTTTTTTTCCAACTTCTAGACCGATGGGCTCCTTCCTTATTCCACGCCAACCGCAACACCCCCTCTTTGTAAAAAATCGAGTCCCTCAAAAGCAGGGGGGCATGCAAAAAAAAAGCGGCCCTTGCAGGCCGCTTCTTTTATTCTTCGCCAGAGAAGGATTTATTCAAGGAGTTGAGCCTTGTACTCTTCTAATTCAGCACGATAGGTTTTATCGAGTTTCAGTTTTTTATAAACGCGAAACAGATAAGGAGCCATTTCGATTTCATCGGGGTTATCCTTTAAGTATTGGCGATACTTTTCCATCGCGGCTACATAGAGCTGCTGATCTTCAAAGTAGTTCCCCAACATAAAGGCGTTATCGGGATATTCTTTCTGCAAAGCCGATACGGAATCGCTCAGCTTTTTTTGCTCACTCCCTTCAAGCCAGGTAATGGTGCGGGGCTCAATTTTGCCTTTGCGTTTATTGGGCTTCATGGAAACCGCTTTTTTGCCGTTTTTGTAAGCCTCAATGCTGTAGACAACCGTTCCCTTTACGGGCTGAATCTTAGCGCGAACAATCGCGTTTTTAGTGGCAGGAACCTTATAAACCTTCTTGCCGACGGTCAACTTATAGCTGTATTGCTTGCCTAAGTTTTCCCAAACCACGAAGGGATAATCGGAGTAAACAACCAATTCACGCACTGCGTCGATTTGCGTTTTTTTCTTCGATTGGCTTCTACGCACCGTGGTAAAAGACTGAGATTTATCAAAACGCTTCATTAAGCTTACGGCAAGCTGGTTACTGGTTGCTGCTTTTTTCAGCTTCCCCTTCACCGCATGAATGCCTTTAGCGGTCACTTTAATTTCAGAGTTTGGCCCCATCATAAAGTTTTCGCCCGTAAGTTTATTGGTAATGCGGCCTTCGCCATATTTACCGGTGCGGATCGTGTAGCCGACAAACAAAAACTTGTTGCGCCGTACCTTTTTCCACTTGTGGTTTTTCTTGGAGTACTCCGTGGCCCCCTTGACTTGGCTGATCACGGCTACAGGGTCCTTAGACCCCGCATAGGCGACAGCACCGAATAGGAAGAAAAAAATACTTCCTAAGGCTATCAATTTTTGAACTGCTTTCATGGTCATCCCCTTTTGCAGGTTCTAAACGAGCTTGTAGACCGGAAGGGTCTCTTTGCCTCTTATTTATAGTTAAATTATAAGGTATCTCTTTTTATCATGCAAGTAATCCTTCAATTTTTTTTAGGGTATTTACCCTATTTTTAGGCAAAGTCAAGCAGAGAACGCTCTGATTCAAGCCACCCTTTCCCCTTGCCAAAGCCTACGCCCCACTTATAAGTTTAACCTTAAAGGAAAAACCGCTCACTGAACAAAAATAGATATGGAATGGCTTAAAAATTCATGGCGACAAAAAAAGGCAGAACAACAACCAGATTGGCCTGAGCCTGCTTTTTTGCAACGCGTTTGCGGCGAATTGGAAGCCCTACCCCCTTTAGTCTTTGCCGGAGAGATTCGCACTTTAAAGTCTTACCTTGCCCAGGCGCAAGAAGGAAACGCCTTTTTGCTCCAGGGAGGGGATTGCGCCGAAGAATTTAAAAACTGCACCGCCCCCACCATTCGCGAAACCCTAAAGGTGATTTTGCAAATGGCGGTAGTGTTAAGCTTTTCAGGGGAAAAACCCGTCATCAAAATCGGGCGCATCGCGGGCCAATACGCCAAGCCTCGTTCTAGTTCCATTGAAAAAAAAAGCGCAATTGAACTCCCCAGTTACCGAGGCGACATCGTCAATGGGGCCGACTTCACCCCAGAGGCCCGCTTACCCGACCCAAACCGCTTAAAAGAGGCCTACTGGCGCAGCGCCTCCACCTTAAATCTCTTGCGGGCCTTTACCAAAGGCGGCTTTGCCGACCTGCACCGAGTGCATGCCTGGAACCAGGATTTCATCCAAAAAAGCACCGAGGGGCACCGCTATGAGGAGCTGGCCAAAGCCATTGAAAAGGCCCTGGCTTTTTTAAAGGTCATCGGGATTCAAGACGATCATCCAGAAATCCACGAGGTGGATTTTTACACCAGTCATGAAGCCTTACTCTTAAACTACGAAGAAGCCTTAACCCGCAAAGACACCATTACGGGAAATTGGTACGACTGTAGCGCGCATATGCTGTGGATCGGGGATCGCACCCGCCAGCTCGACGGCGCTCATATCGAGTTCTTGCGCGGAGTCCGCAACCCCATTGGGATGAAAATCGGCCCCAAACACGACTTAGATGAGATCAAGCGCATCATCGAGCGGCTCAATCCAAACAATGAAGGAGGCCGTATCACCCTGATCACTCGCTTTGGCGCCGATCAGGTGGACCGACACCTCCCCCCCTTGGCGCGCGAAATCACCCGATCCGGCTTCAAGGTACTCTGGAGTTGCGACCCCATGCACGGCAATACCTATCTTTCATCCAGCAATTACAAAAGCCGTAAATTCACCAGCATCATCAACGAAATCTTACGCTTTTTTGAGGTTCACCGGGCCGAGGGCACCGTACCCGGCGGGGTTCACCTTGAATTGACGGGGCTGGATGTAACCGAATGCACCGGCGGGGCCCAGCAAATTGAAGATCACCACCTAGAAAACAACTACGCCACCAACTGCGACCCTCGGCTCAACGCCCAGCAAGCTCTAGAATTGGCCTTTTTGATTTCCGATAAGCTTAAAGGATAACTGGTGAAACCGATTACCCTGCCCCAACTCACCGCCATGAAAGGGGTGACCGCCCAAGTTTGGGCCACCGCCTATGACGCCTGGATGGCTAAAATTCTAGACGAGGTCGTTGAGGTGATCTTGGTGGGCGACTCCTTGGGAATGGTGGTGCAGGGAAAAGAAAACACCCTGCCTGTTACTCTCGATGAGATGATCTATCATACTCAAATGGTCCAACGAAATTGCCAGCGGGCCTTTTTAGTCACCGACCTCCCCTTTTTGAGCTATCAAACCAGCCCCCAAGAAGCGATTCGCTCAGCGGGCCGGGTCTTAAAAGAAGCGGGTGCCCAGGCAGTGAAACTCGAAGGGGGAAAAGAAATGGCAGAGACCATTCACGCCTTGACCCGGGTAGGGATTCCCGTGGTGGGGCATTTGGGGATGACTCCGCAATCGGTTCATGCCTTTGGCGGTTTTGGCAAGCAAGCCAAGGACAGCCAAGGAGCTAAACGGCTTTTGGAAGATGCCCAAGACATTTGCGCTGCCGGGGCCTTTGCTTTTGTTTTGGAAAATATCCCCCACGACTTGGCCCAACAGGTTACCCGAGCCGTCCCCGCCTTGACCATCGGCATCGGGGCCGGAGGCGATACCGATGGCCAGGTCCAAGTCTTTCACGATCTTTTTGGACTCTATGAGGACTTCACCCCCCGCCACGCCGTGAAGTTCGGTGAACTGGGAAAAGAAATGAAACAAATGGCGCAAAACTACGCGCTTGCCGTGCGGGAAAAAAAATTAATCAGCCCTTAGATTGAACTTCCGAATCTAAAAAGACGCGGCTTCCCGTGGCTTTTTTCTGCCCTTGATACTTCCCCTGGTAGGGATTTAAGGCCGCTTGATCCATCTCTGCGAGGACTAATTGACAAATCCGCCGCCCCGCGTCCAATTTAAGAGGTAGGTTGTTGGCATTAAAAAGCTCCAGCGTAATCTCCCCTTCAAAACCGGGGTCTACCCAACCGGCATTTTGAATAAACAACCCCATTCGCCCAATGGAGCTGCGACCCTCCACAAAGGCGGTGAGGTTGTTGGGCAGTTTGATGTATTCCTTGGTGGTGGCTAAAATGAACTGCCTCGGCGGCAAGATGAGGCAAGCCATCTCCAACTTTTCGTATTGGGGAGGCGTGTCTAGGTTTAAATGGGTCAGGTTATGCTCGTCTACCTTGGCGTAGCTGGTTCCCAACCGAAGGTCGATGCTGGCGGGTTGGAGCTGCTGCTGCTCCAAGGGAGTCACCGCGAGGTCGCCGCAGGCGAGTAATTCTTTGATGCGCTTATCTGATAAAATCATAGTTTTTCTCTGGGTAGGGGCTTTAAAGACTATAAAACCCGACCCGTTTCGGCAAGAACGAATCCAACCCTCTAAACAGCAATTTTTATGAGTTCTTTTGAGTTTCACTTAACCCATACCGACCCCAGCGGCGCCCGGCGCGGCGAGTTCACCACCCCCCACGGCAAGGTGCAAACCCCCATTTTTATGCCCGTGGGCACGGCCGCGGCCATGAAGGCCATCACTCCAGCGCAATTGAGCGAAGCAGGCGGCCAAATCCTGCTTGCAAACGCCTATCATTTAGCCAACCGGCCCGGCCCGGACTTGATTGAAAAACTCGGTGGCCTGCATGGGTTTATGGGGTGGGAAGGGCCGATTTTGACCGATTCGGGGGGCTACCAGGTGTTTAGCCTAAAGACCCGTCAAGTGGATGAAGAGGGGGTCACCTTCAGCTATCACAAGGGAGGGGCGCCCGCGCGCCTTACCCCGAGCAGCAGCATGAACATTCAAGAACGGCTCGGCGCCGATATCATCATGGCCTTTGACGAGTGTGTGGAATTTCCCACCACCCATGCCTATGCCAAAGAAGCCCTCAAGCGCACCACAAAATGGGCAAAAATCTGCAAATCCGTACACCAACGAAAGGATCAGGCCCTTTTTGGCATCTCCCAGGGGGCTCTTTTTGAAGACCTGCGCAAACAAAGCCTGGCCGAACTCCAAGAGATCGACTTTCCCGGTTATGCCATCGGCGGTTTGAGTGTCGGGGAGGGGCTCGACAACATGAACCGCGCCTTGGATTTCATCACCCCCTTGATGCCCATGGATAAACCCCGTTATCTCATGGGGATCGGCCTCCCTGAAGACATGTTGGAAGCCATTGAGCGGGGAGTGGATATGATGGATTGCGTGATCCCCACAAAATTTGCCCGCTCCGGGGTACTCTTTACCCATGCGGGGCGGATTCGGGTTACCAATGGGGAGTTTCGCAAAGATAAATTCCCCCCCGATACCCATTGCCGCTGCTATACCTGTTCCCACTTCAGCCGCGCCTACCTGCATCACCTCTTTGCCGCCAACGAGGTCTTGAGCGCGACCTTGACCAGCATCCACAACCTGCATTTTTACCTCGGCTTGATGCGACAAGCGAGAACCGCCATTGAAGAAGGGCGATACCTAAGCTTTAAAGCGGATTTTTATGCTTTATACTTTCGCAAAGAGAGGAAAAAATCCCCCAGCCGCAGCAAAGGGAAATGAAACTTACCGCCAAAAATGTGGTCGCCTGCCTACAAGCCTTCCCCCAAGGGCTAAGCGCCAAGGAACTCTTAAAGGCCTTAGGGCAAAGCCAAGCAAAAAAAAACCAATTGCGGGGAATCTTGCGAGGCTTGAGCGGAGGCCGACTGATCGTCAAAGAAAAAGATCGCTATCAACTAACGGGGAAGCCGCTCAAGGAAAAAAAGCGCCCCCGCCAAAGAGAAGGCGATCTCAAAGGGCAGGCCGCCCAGCTCGACCAGAGAGGGGTCCTCTTTTGGCAGGGAGATACTCCCATGCTGTGGCCCTTAGGCAAATTGGAACCCTTTGCCGTTTCCAAAAAACAAGCGGGCCTAAGCGACTTGATTCCCGGCGATGAGGTGCGCTTTGAGCCCAAGGTCCGCGGGGGAGCCTACAACCTCAAGCCCCTCTCTCGCAAATTAGAGGCGGTTCAGGCCAAGCTTTTTTGCCAAAGGGAACAAATGTGGGGCCAACCTCTTTGTTCCGGGCTCCCCGCCCTCGCCTTAAGCGGCTTGCCTTTTGACCCTCACCTTGAGGGCCGCTTTGCCTTGATCAGCGCCCTAGACCTGCCTCAAAAGGCCAAGGTCTTAAGGGTGTTGCCTCACAACCCCAGCTACGAAGAGCTCTACCAAGATATTTTCACCGACTTCGGGCTGACCCTTCCCTTCCCCGCTGAAGCGCTAAAAGAGGCGGCGTCTTACCCGGAGCGGGCCCCCCTGGAAGAAGGCCGTAAAGACTTGCGCCACCTTGATTTGGTAACCATCGATGGGGAGGACGCGAAAGACTATGACGACGCGATCTTCGTGAGCCCAGAAGGGGAAAACTACCGGCTCTTCGTGGCCATTGCCGATGTGGCGCATTTCGTCCGCCCCGGCACTCCCTTGGATCAAGAGGCGCAACGGCGCTCTACCAGTGTCTACTTGCCCGGCTATGTCATCCCCATGTTGCCTGAGGCCCTAAGCAACGGGCTTTGCAGCCTGCAAGCGGGAAAGGACCGCTTGAGCCTCACCTGCGAAATGCTCATAGACCCTCAAGGGAGCGCTCTCGAGTTTCAAGTCTATGAAGCGGTGATCCAGGTGCGCCAACGCCTGACCTATGACCAACTCGATCACTTTTTTCAAGGCAAGGAAACTCAAGGCCTCGCCCCTTCTTTGCCCGAGATGCTGACCCAAGCGGGTCAGCTCGCGCAGATCTTGCAAAAAAAACGCGCTCAAAGAGGGGCGATCCAATTCTCTTTGCCCGATTCCCGCTTTTTCTTTACCCCCGAGGGGCAAATCCAAACCGTAGTTAAAACCCGGCAAACGGTTTCCCAAAAACTGATCGAGCAGTTCATGCTCGAGGCCAATGAATCCGTGGGCAAGCTGGTCGATCAAGAGGGATTGTCCATTCTCTGGCGCAATCACCCCGACCCCCTCCCCGAAAAAATGCGGGCTCTACGCGAAATGCTCCACAACGAAGGGGTTCGCCTCGCCCACCTGAAATCGGGCAAGGACTATAACGAAGTCTTAAAACGGGTTTTAGGGAGCCACAAACAAGAATACATCGAATATCATCTTTTGCGCAGTCTCTCTTTGGCTCTCTATGAATCGCAACGCTTACACCACTTCGGGCTGGCGGCAAGCCATTATCTGCATTTTACCAGCCCCATCCGCCGCTACCCCGACTTAGTGGTACACCGTGCCTTCAAGGCTTGGCTTAAGGGGCAAAAACCCTGGAAAACACCTTACTGGCTGGGCCAACAGGCCAGTGACCGAGAGCGCAACGCCCAAAAGGCGGAGCGCGATGCCAACCGCCTGCAAAAAATGATCTTAATGGCGGACCGGATTGGCGAAGTTTTTACCGGCAAACTCAGCGGATTGCATCAAGCGGGGATTTGGATCGAACTGAGCGACCCCTTTGTCGAGGGGTTTATCCCCTACGCGGCCATTCCCGATGATCATTACCACTTTGAGGAACGCCAATTCAAGGCCTATGGTCGTTCCACAAAGCGAGTCTTGGCGGTGGGGCAGGCGGTGCAAGTGCTTTTAAACGGCTTAGACCCAAGAAATCGTTCTTTAAACTTTCTTTGGCTCACCTGGAAATAAGGAGCCTTTGAAAAATTCCCCCAACAAACCCATTTCTGTCGGATTTGATAAATTCAGCTAGGTAGCCCCTATTTTTTTATTTTTGAGAGGGATTTTCTCTCAACTCCCGTTTCTACGGAGTTTTGCCTGTTTTTAGCCTTAACGAGATTGTGCAGGCCAAAGAGCAGGCAAAGTTGCCCTAGGTTTTTCTCTAAGCCCCGGTATTTGACTTTGCGATAGCCCCATTGATATTTTAGTACTTGGAAAGGATACTCTACTTTTGCCCTGGTACTACTTCAATAGCGATTCCACAACTCCTGAGGTGTCTTCAGCTTTTGTCCTCTGGTGGCTTTTTCCAAAACCGCCCGGAAACCTCCAAGCTTTTCAAACTCTTGCTTTTTTGTCTCATTGATTATCCCCATAAATCGCCTGTTCCTCGCTATGCAGAAGGCTTTTAAACTGGCTGCTGTCATGATCTTTCGCTGTCGTAGCGGTTACACTGTGGACTAATCCGCTATTGGCATCCACCCCGGACAGGCTCTCAAGGAACCACATTAATAACCTGATTTGTTCCGCTGGCATCATCAACATCATCCAAATCTACAGTGTATGGCTTAGATGGGTCGAAACCAGCTGCATCAGAAAGCACCACCCATACGGTTTCTACCTTAAATGTTGTGCAGGTGGAGGAAGATCCAGACTCAACATAGCCGTTGTACAACGAACTTGGAAGATCGGAAATACTACCAGCAACTTCGATGGTTTTTTGATTTCCAGCTTGAATAAGGGAGTCTGATAAATTGCAGATAAACGCACCAACAGCCACCGGAGTGAACTTGATTTTAAACCCTTTGGTATAGGGGGATATTGTCACTGTTGACTCTTTGTTTCCCGAAACATCATAACCAATTACTACAATATCTTGACCGCCAGAAGGGGAACCTATTGTCGATATTGTTGGAGCAGATTCTTCAACCGCTACGGAATAAAAGGTGGAAGAGTCATCTTCAGCAGTCACCGTATAAAAAGGTAAAAAGCTAAAGTCGTTTGCAGTCACGCCACTTACCTGCGCGACCCCTCCATGAGTTACCGATTTTCCGTTATGTGTAAAACTCGCAACGAGAGAGCTTCTACTTGTACCATACGGCACCGAAGCAGTTATGTTGGTCCCTGATATCGTAGCGGCAACATCGGAGGAAAGAGCCGAGTTAGTCGCCGCTAAAAAAGAAAATGAAGTAAATTCACTTGTACTTTTAAGTGCTGCTTTACATCCGGCTAAAACCAAAAAAAACAGCAAAAGGGAAACTGTGAATGATTTAGTCATTTTCATGGTTACCTCAAAATTGTTTGTTGATCTGTTAAGAGCCTGTCCAATAAACTATTTTAGCACAAGAAAAATTTGTGATGCTCCGGTTTGTCTGGACAACCTGAGACCAGTTCTAAGCTCTGATCTTTGTTAAATTGAGGCCTCAGACAGCCTCGATGATTCCCGCGACCCCCATATACTTCATCAGGGGTATTCCCTCCATGAGTCTGGTGAGGGCGTTCTTGATTATAAAACTCAAACCAGGATTTCAGACCCTTTCTCAGGTCACTGACACCCTCAAAGGTATGCAGGTACAGGTATTGGTATTTCACAGTCCACCATAAGCGTTCAATGAAAATGTTGTCTTGGTACCACCCCCGGCCATCCATGCTGATACGGATATCGTTTTGTTTCAGCAGATTGATAAATTCCAGGCTCGTAAACTGAGCACCCTGATCCGTGTTGAATATCTCAGGTGTACCATGTTTCTGAATCGCCCCTTTTAAGGCCTCAACGCAAAAATCAGTATCCAGGCTGTTGGAGACTCGCCAAGCCAAAACCTGACGGCTGTACCCGTTCATAATGGCCACCAAGTACATGAAACCCCTTGCCATGGGTACATGTGATATCCGTTGCCCAAACCTGATTGGGCGATCAGTCTCGGGCCTTGTCGGATCTACTCAAATCCTGGGAGCGAATTTGCGCTTTAAAAACCAAGCAAAAGGTGGCGCCCGTTCCACCACAAGGTTGTATCCCCCCTTTATTTTAAAGGCGATCTCCCGCTTGCTCTATCCGAAAGGGATTCGGATTGCATGCCCCCTTCATGAAGGCAAAAAAAACCCCCGCTCAAGGCGGGGGTTTTTAACAGAAAAAGAAATTTCTCGCCAATGTAGGGGTTGTTTCAACCTACTCGTCTTTGGCCAGTTTATCCCTGCGAGCGGCAATCACCTCTTCTTGCACATTGCGGGGGCAAGCGGCATAAGATTCAAATTCCATGGAGAAGGTCGCCTTGCCTTGGGTCGCGCTACGCAAACTCGTAGAATAACCAAACATTTCCGACAGGGGAACCGAGGCGTTGATGACGGTCATGTCTTCTCGTACTTCAGAGCCGGCGATAATCCCCCGACGGCTGGAAAGGTCGCCGATGACAGCGCCCTGAAACTCAGCCGGGGTTTCGACCTCGACTTTCATCATCGGTTCTAAGAGTTGGGGCCCCGCTTGGGCAATGGCCTGCTTCATCGCCTGACGAGAACAGATGCGAAAGGCCATGTCGGAAGAATCCACATCGTGGTATTTCCCGTCATTTAAATTGATCTTAATGCCCACCATGGGAAAAGCCCCCAAGGGCCCCTTGTTCATCACATCTTTAAAACCCATCTCGCAGGCGTTGATAAATTCGCTCGGGATGTTGCCGCCCTTGACCTTATTGTTGAATTCAAAGGTGGGGCTCCCTTCGGTTTCATACTCTAAAGGCTCGATGCTGCCGATAACACAAGCGTATTGGCCCGAACCCCCGGTTTGTTTTTTATGGGTGTAGTCGAACTTGGATTGACGAGTGATCGCCTCGCGGTAGTTGACCTGAGGGGCGCCGACCTCGACTGGAACCTTGTATTCTCGTTGCATCCGTTCGATATAAATCTCGAGGTGCAATTCCCCCATACCTGAGATAATCGTCTCCCCCGATTCTTCCGCGGTTTTGACATGAAAGGTAGGGTCTTCTTTAATAAAGCGGCTTAAGGCTTTGGAAAAACGGGTGGTGGCCGCGGCGTCGGTACAGGTCACCGCCAAGCTGATCACGGGAATGGGAACAAAAATTTTCTCTAAGGAGACATTGATCGACTCTTCGCAGAAGGTATCCCCGGAAGCGCAATCCACCCCGATCATGGCGATGATATCCCCTGCTTCGGCTTTATCAATGTTTTCCCGGTCATTGGCATGCATCCGCACAAGCCGCCCCACACGGAGCTTTTTGCCTGTACGGGAGTTGTAAATGGTGGTCCCCTTTTCTAAAACCCCTTGATAGATACGGGTATAGGTCAACTGACCAAATTGCTCATCCGTAATTTTAAAGGCCATACAGACTAAGGGCTTTTTGGCATTGGCCTCAATCAATACTTCTTCACCGGTTTCCACCTGCGTGGCCCGGGCAGGGGCCGCCTGGGTGGGACTGGGCAAGTACTGTAAAACCGCGTCTAAAAGAGGCTGCACCGCTTTGTTTTTAAAAGCGCTACCCATATAAACCGGAACCAGTTTAAGGCTATTGACCCCGTTCCAAACCGCGCGGTGAATAGCCTCTGTACTGATTTCCTTTTCTTCCAACAGGTCTTCCATCAATTGATCATCAAACATGGAAAGGGCATCGAGCATCTCTTGGCGCTTTTCAGCGGCCTGCTCTTTCATGTCTGCTGGAATTTCTTTCACAATGACCTCGTCACCTCGCTCGCCATCGTTATAATAGGCTTGCATGGCAACCAAATCGACCACCCCTTCAAACCCATCTTCTTGACCAATGGGAAGTTGCATGGGGACGGCGTTCAAGTTGAGTTTTTCTTTTAAATCCCGAACCCCTTTCCAGGGATCGGCACCCATGCGATCCATTTTATTGATGAAGCACAGGCGAGGCACGCGGTAGCGCTTCATCTGGCGGTCCACCGTAATGGACTGGCTTTGGACCCCGGCAACGGCGCACAAGATGATGATGGCCCCATCTAAAACACGCAGACTGCGTTCAACCTCTACGGTAAAATCAACATGGCCTGGAGTGTCGATAATGTTGACTTTATGATCTTTCCAATAAACGGTGGTAGAGGCGGAGGTAATGGTAATGCCTTTTTCCTTCTCTAGTTCCATGTGGTCCATGGTCGCACCAGAGCCGCCACCGCGGACTTCTTCGATTTTATGGATCTTGCCGGCGTAATAGAGGATGCGTTCGGTTAAGGTTGTCTTTCCGCTGTCGATATGCGCGGAAATACCGATATTACGAGTTAAATCAATCTCTTTCATCGTTAGGAGTTTCCTATTAGTCCAGGTAATTGGCGGGGCGTGCCCATGGGTGAAAATTAGCCATTATAGGTAGGGAGCCAGGAGTTGTCTATCCTTTTTTACAATCAAGCGGGCAGAATGCGCAAAGGAGCGGTGGTAGCGAGTTTCCCCAATTTTTTCATCTCTTCCATAAAGCGCAGCAACCCCTGTTGAAAAAAATCATCCAAGCCGTAATGCAGGTTTTGCAAATAGGCCAAACAATCCGACTCCCTTAAAAAAGCTTGGCCATAATGCTTAGCGGCCATCTCCGAAAATAAAGAACGGGCAAGAGCCTTCGATTCCAAAAGCCCGCGGTGAATGAGGTGTACCTCTGCGGCGTGGGATTGGTACACCTCTTCGCGCACCACCCACAAGGCAAAAACAAAAGGCAGGCCGGTTTGCCGCTGCCACAATTCACCTAAGTCGTACACAAAGGCATCCTGTTGGCTGTAAAACCTTCGTATGGCTTCATCGGCGATGAGCAAAAAGGCCCGGGTCGGGCTTTCTGTGTGGAAGCGATATTGAGGGCGTAAATCTTTTAAAAGATACTGCACCAAATTGACACTGGTTAAGGAATGGGCGGTGAGCCCGATCTCTTGTCCGGCCAATGCCTCTAAAGGGACTTGACTAAAAAGATAGATGGAGCGCACCGGGCCAAAACAACTGACCCCCAAATCGGGCAAGATACGGTATTGCTCTGGGTTTTGCAGGTATTCAAAGGAGCTGACGACACTCAGGTCCAAGAAACCCTGATTGAGTTTCTCATTAAGCTCTGTTACTCTACCCTCGATCAACTCGCATTGAAGCTTCACCTTCCCTTCTAGAATCCCAAAGTGAATCGGCAAGGTATTTAAAACTTTCATCACTCCGAGTCGAAGCATTTTTTCTCCTTCAAAAAACCATCCATGCCACGAATCTTCAATAAGATCAAACTGGGCTTACTCCTCACCGGCACCGAAGTCATGACGGGGGATATCCTCGATTCCAATTCCAGCTTTATCGCAAAGGAATTTTTAGGGGTCGGGTTACGCATCCAGGTAAAGGTCGCGGTGCCCGATGAAAAAGGCCAAATCTCTCAAGAAATTATAAACTTAACCCAATCGCTCGACCTGCTGATCGTCAATGGCGGGCTCGGGGCGACTTTAGACGATGTCACCGCGGCAGCGGCAGCGGATGCTTGCGGAGTCGAACTGGCCGCCCATCCCATTGCGGTAGCGCACATTGAACAACGCACGGGAATCAAAAAAGAAGTTGCCCAAAGCCTACAGTTTAAGCAGGCCTTGATGCCGGTCGGGGCCGAACCCATAGATAACCCCGTGGGCACGGCCTTGGGGTTTTACTTGCTCTTGCATGGCTGCCATTGCTATTTTACCCCCGGGGTGCCCTTGGAGATGAAAGCGATGGTGACAGGCCCGATCATGCGACAGGTCATGGAGGATTTTGCCTTAAAAAAACCAGTGGAGATCCTGCGGTTTTTTGTTTTGGGCTTAGGGGAGAGCCGAATTCAGCAGATCATTCAAGGGCAGGTGCCCGCAGAAACCTTAGAGCGAATTTTTTTGGGTTTTCGGGTAGAAGCCCCCATGGTGGAGGCGAAACTCACCTGTTTTGAGCAAGAGGATTTAAGCTTACTGCATGAAACCGCGGCAGTGGTACAAAGCTTACTCTCCGATTACATCGTGAGCAAGGCCGACCCCTTGCCCGCCCGCGTCAATCAACTCCTGCGGGCTCAAGGGCAATCTCTCGCCCTGGCCGAATCCTGCACCGGCGGCTTGATCGGAAGCTATATCACCAGTGTGGCGGGGGCCTCGGATGTATTGGAGGCGGGCTTTGTCACCTATTCCTATCAAAGCAAAACCAAACTTTTAGGGGTACCGGCAGACCTTTTGGCCGATTCCGGCGCGGTCTGCAAAGAGGTCGTGCTGGCAATGGCCCAGGGCGCCTTGACCCAAAGCTCTGCCCATTGGGCGCTGGCGGTCAGCGGGATCGCCGGCCCCGGAGGGGGCACACCGGAAAAGCCCATCGGCACGGTTTTTATTGCCTGGGGGAATAAAGAAAAAATCATCACCCGTAAATTATGGATTCGGCGAGAGCGCACCCAGTTTCAGCATTACACGGCCATGGCCGCCTTAGACCTGCTACGCCGCCAGTTGCAGGGCTTGCCGACCGACAAACCCTATTATTTCGACAGCCTGACCAATCACCTACTGTCCATGGGGTAGGGTTTCGTTTCCCCCCTTGTTTGCCTTTCCCTGCCCAAAGAAACCATCAGGATAGAAAAGCGCTTGACGAAAAGAAAAAAATAAAGAAAAAATTAAGGATTCAAGATTTACCGCTGGTTAGCGGAAGAAAAACCAAAGGAACTATGGAAATCAGAATCGTCAACAATCAGGTTGAACGGGGAATGCGCGAATTAAAACGCCTGCTCATTCGCGAAGGGCTCTTTAAAGAACTAAAAAAACGCCGTTACTACGCTAAGCCAAGCGTGAAAACAAAACTAAAACGCGAAGAAGCGGAAAAAACCCGCCATAAAGACCGCAAACGAGCCGTTGCCCGAGCTAAAAACTTTTTGTAGGCTGCTCTGCCTTTAAAAATTGCCTTTTTGTGGATTCCTTTTAATCCGCCGAATCCATAAAGCTTACCCTGCCCTGTCATGGGGCAGAAGCAATAAAAAACCCCGAATGCCTTGCGCTAACGGGTTTTTTTTTGCCTAGACCCCCAAACCCCTAAGCTTGAACTCCGCCGCCATGGCTTGGGCCTTGGACATTTCCTTTTCCGTGAAATCTCGCGCCCGCGCCCGCCCCTGCCATACATCAGCAAATGCCCCTTCCAAGGCTTGGGTGAGCAAGGACAAGGCAAAGGAGTAACCCGCCTCGCTCAAACCGGTAAAGCGTTCCCCATCCGCATTCGGCCACAGGGCTAGCCATAAATCAAGGTCGCGCTTGAGTAAAATAGCGCCATGCTGTAAAAGCCGCTTCCCCTGCCGCCGTTGCGCTGAGCCGATAAGCTTTTTCCCCTCCAACAACAGCTCATAGGCGGAGGGTTCTAAAAAGCAGTGGCTCCCCCGGGGTTTGAATTTTTTGTATTCCCCTGAGGTCACCGCGACTCCTAGAGAGGTCAGAGCCTTGCTGAGCGGTCTGGACAAAAAACGGTAGGACTCCAAAACCCCCTGGGGTAAAGGCGGAATCGAGCCGACAAAGCTGTAGGTTAGTTCGTGCTGGTGCAATACCGCTTGGCCCCCCGTATCTCTCCTCACCAAGGCGCAAGCCTTTAAGGCCTCTTGGTTTAAGTCGTGAAAGTCCTTTTGGTTGCGCCCTAAGGATAAGGTCGGCTGAGACCAACCATAAAGACGAAACACGCTCTCTGTTCCTTGCAGCAACAAGCGGTCGAGGGCCATGTTCAAGGCAGGCTCATAGACCCCATAGGGGATCAAGCGAATTTGACCCAAATTATTAATCCAGCTAGCATCCATGAATCCATCTCACCTGAAACAACCATGATGCGCAAGCCCCAGAGATTACCCAAACCCCCTTGGCTGAAGGTGCGACTCCCCCAAGGAAAAGGTTGGCAAACACTTGCGGGCCTAACCCAAAGCCTCGCCTTGCCCACGGTTTGCGAGGAAGCGAAATGCCCCAACCTCGGTGAATGTTGGGGGGGAGGAACCGCGACCTTCATGCTTTTAGGCGAGGTCTGCACCCGCGCCTGCCGATTTTGCTCTGTGCAGACCCAGGGGCGGCCCCCCTTACCCGATCCAACAGAACCGGCAAGACTGGCAGAAAGCTTAACAAGCTTAAACCTGAACTATCTGGTTTTAACCTCGGTGGATCGAGACGACCTGCCCGATCAAGGGGCGGCGCACCTTCTCGCTTGCGTGGCCGCCGCTCAAGCGCAGGACCCCACCTTAAAAATCGAACTGCTCATGCCCGATTTTCGAGGGGATCCAAAGATCGTCGAAAAAATGACCGGATTAGGGGTCGCGGTTTTAGGGCACAATATAGAATGTGTGCGCTCAAAAAGCGTGACCGTGCGCGACCCCCGCTGTGGCTATGAGCAATCCTTAGAGGTCTTAAAAAAAATTAAAAGCGTCAACAGGGACCAAAAGACCAAATCCGGTTTCATGTTGGGTTTTGGAGAGGAAAAAGAAGAAATCTTAGAGACCTTCGCCGACCTACGAGAGGCAGGAGTGGATTTTTTAACCCTCGGTCAATACTTGCAGCCACAAAAGACCAAACTCCCGGTGAGCCGTTATTGGAGCCCCGAGGAATTTGAGGAATTAAAGCTTGAGGCAATGAGCTTTGGTTTCAGCTATGTCGCTGCCGGCCCTCTGGTGCGCAGCAGTTACAAGGCCTTTGAGCAATGGATGCTGGGGCAGGCCCATGAGCGGACGATTTAAAACCATACAAGCCCGCTTGGGCAAGGCCTTTCCCTTACCCGGTTGGTGCTTTGGCTGCCAAACTTTTTTGCCCCGAGCGACTCCTCCCTGGCTCTGCCGAAACTGCATCCAAAAACTGCCCCATTGGCAGGAGGGGATTTGTCTAGCCTGCGGCCATGTTCATCATTTAAGCGACTGTCAAGAAGATTGGACCTTGGTATTGGATCATTTCCACGCGGTGTTTGCTTATGTAGACCCGATTCGCGAATGGCTCTCTCGCTTTAAGTATGGGGGGAATTTAAACGGGGGGCGCATTTTAAAGGCTCTGCTCGCGAATTACTTCAACCAACACCCCCAATTGCTTGAATCTGTGGATTTAATTCTACCCGTGCCCAGTCACCCTAAAAAATTAGTCCAGCGGGGGCTGAATGTCCCGGCCTATTTGCTGGATCTACCCGGGCTCAGCCCAACCAACGGGGCCGCGAAAAAAATAAAGGAAACCTCTTCCCAAGCGGGGCTGCATTCTAAAGAACGGCAGCGAAACCTAAGCCGCGCTTTTGCGGCAAACCCCGCGGAAGTCGAGGGGAAAAGCGTGCTGCTTTTTGACGATGTCTGCACCACCGGGGCAACCTTAGAAGAATTGGCCCTGACTTTAAAAAGAACGGGGGCAAACTCGGTGGGGGCTTGGGTTTTAGCTCGAGCGGTCAAGGGAGGGGCCTAGGCCGCTCACAGCCCCCTCCGCTGAGTTCCGCTCAGGGAAACTCTGAAAAACGCGGAGGTTCCCCGCAAGGCAGGGATGCCTTGCCAAATCAAAAAGCGGTACTTATTGATTCGCGTTGGGATTGTGGATTTCATTCCCAGCAGAAAAGACGGGAAAACTTGACGCGTCCCAAGGGCTATAATCAGCCCGAAGGGCACGAACCTACCGCTTGAACAAGCGGTAGGCAAGGAGTTTTTCAGAGGGTCCTAAGGTACTAAGGAAACTTTTTTTTCCCAAAGGAGATATTCATTGGCGATGGATTGGTCCAAGGCAGCCTGAATCCACTTCCGGCCCTCTTTGAGGCTCGGGTTTCGCAAACTGGCCAGATAAAATTGGCGGTAAAACTCATCGGGTTTCACCGTCAATTGAACTCGCAACCATTGGGCTGAACCGGCTTTGCCTGCCCGATATTCTATCTCTCGGCTCTGTTTTGGCATCAACCGGGTGTCATAAAGTTCTTGGCTTAAATCCAGAGTTACTTTTCTCCCAATATAAGCGAATTGCCGGGTCGCCTCCAAGGGCTGCCCCGCTTGATCTAACTGGACAAACTCCAATTGAAGCAAAGGAGTCACATAGGTAGGGAGCGCATGACCCGCCCCTTGATTGGTTAAGATCAGGTTCGCGACGACCTCACCTTGTTCCTGACTGGATCCCTGCCACTGGACCGCCAAGCCCGCCTTGACCATATCCGGGTCATGGATACCCCTCCATAAATGTCTGCGCCCCGGCATGTGACAGTTTTGGCAGGTTATCCCATTTTCAGCGTAGTCGCTGGCTTTCCACTCCTCATAGGTGTTTTCCAACAGCTTTTTATTGAGTTGGTAGCCCTCTGCATCAAATTGATGGCAAGTAACGCAAAAATTGGGATTCTCAAATTCTGGACGAATCTCATAGCCTGCATGAGCTTTGGAGGATCGGGTCGCTGTTTTGGTTTGCGGCGGCCCGAAAATTTTCCATTGGCGCAGATGGCAAGAGGCGCAGACCAACCCCTGTTGATGGAGACCCGGCGAGGCAAGCCCCTGCTCGGCCCCTTGGATTTGCTCGGCCAAGGGCGCGTGGCAATGCATGCATTGCCTCTGCTCCCCCTGACCCGGAGAGTCAAGGTACTGCCCTAAGAGCCCCGGCCCCATCGCCGCGGCGTGCCGGCTCCCCTGCCAATCCACAAATTGACTCCCATGACAGGCCCCACAGCTTTGAGGGGACAGATCCATTTGGGCAAAGGCCTGCCCTGGAGGTTTTTCCCCTTGAGGGGCTAAAGGCCGCTGCCAATGCGCTTTCAGCCAGGCCTTTTGCTGGGGGTTGTCGTAAAAAGGGGCCTTTTTCTCACAAGAACTCAGGAGCAAGCCCAGCAACAAAAGAGGAAAAAATACTGTAACCCGATTCATAAAGAATGCGATGGGGGAGGCTTCAGCCTCCCCCATGAAGGTGATGGATACAAGAACCCCAAAACTACATCGCGCAGGGGTTGCCCTTCATGTGTTGTTTCATCTCCATTCCGCAGGGATTTTTCATCGCGCAGGGGTTGCCCTTCATGTGTTGTTTCATCTCCATCCCGCAGGGGTTTTTCATCGCGCAGGGGTTGCCCTTCATGTGTTGTTTCATCTCCATCCCGCAGGGATTTGCCGCGCCACGGGGCATGGTCTTGGCCATGTGATCGTAATAGGCGACCATAGCCTGCATTTTTGGCCCATCAACAGCAATCGCCTTCCCCTTCAAGGGAGTCGTAATGCAATAGTTGATCATCTCAGGTAGGGTGACCTCTTTGTTCGGCATCTTCACAAAATGGGGAAAGGCAAGGTCTAACTTCAACAAGGCCCCACCAGCATGACAAGAGGTACAGGAGCGATCATTCATCCCTAAGCTTGTGTCACTCCAAAGAGCTTTTCCCTTTCCCTCTAAACTACAAGGGTTTAAGGCCGCCGCGCTACAGGGGTTTTCCATTTTTTGGCTCGGAGCCTTCGCTGTTGTAGTTTTCACCTTTTCTGCGGGTTTATCACAACCAACAAGAAATAAAGAAGCCGCAAGGAATAAAAGCAAAACAAAGTTAATTCTCATCGGGAAACTCCAATTTTAGGGTTTTAAAATTTATTATAAAAATAAAGCAAAAAAATGTCTATATTCTTACCCTTATTTTTCCCTAAGGCATTCGGAAAAATTTTTAGAAAGGTTACATTATTATTTGCGGCGTTTACTCCAAAAATACCAGAAAAGCCCAATGGCAAGGGCAATCCCCAGCACAATCAAGACTTCCGACAAACTATTGGCCTGTTGGTGCTTTCTAAAAGCCTTGGCCGTACCCAAAGGGGAATAGGCTAAAAGTTCATGTAGAGGACTCAGCAATAGAAGATTCATATTGTTCTCGCATAAAAAGGGTTGCCCCTAAGCTTGCCAGGGCAGCAAGCCAAACCGGGGAGGAGAGGTAATAGGCAAAATGAAGAGGCACTAAAAAGAAAAGGACATACCGAAATCGAACCTCCCTCATTAAGGGTAAAAGAGGAACGAGATACCAGGGGAAGCCGGGAGGGGTGATTAAAAAAAGCAACCCTAAGACCCAAACCCCCTCTTGCAAAAAAGGCTTGGACCAAAGCCAAAAAAAACCGAGCGGTAGGCCGATTCCGGCTAAAATAATCCTTGCCAAGTCCTGATCCAAGGCAAGGCGTAAAAGAAGGTAAAAGGGGCTGACCCCATCTAAGGAACGATAAAAAACCAGCAGACCGGCAAAGGGGTGCAGGGGGTAAAAGGGAAGAAAGCCAAGCAACAAAACCCCCAAAAAACCTAAACTCGCCTTTAGGCGAGCCGGCGCGTCCAGCCGCATCAACCAGGGCAACAAGACCAAAGCAGGGGTAAACTTAATTAAGCTCGCCAACCCCAGGCCGACCCCCGCCCCCCAGGCCCGCCCCCGCAACATCAACCCCAGCGCAAGAAACAAAAAGGGGAGAACCCAAGCGTCAATATGAGCGGAATGAAACAATTCTTGCTGAACCAGCGGGCAAAATAAAGTGAGACCAATAGCTTGTTTTCCCCTTTCCCTTCCCCAGGTGAATAATGCGGCCCCGCAAAACAACAGCAGCCCAAAGCCATTGAGCAGCCGTAAAGCGGCCAAACCGGAACCGCTCCAGGCAGCAAGGGCAAAAAGGCCCTCTGCCAAGGGGGGGTAAATTGTCGGGATTTCCGGCTTGGGCACCCAATGCCGAGCAAAAAGAGGCAGGTCAAGGGGCCGTTTCCCGTAAGGAATAATCCCCTTTAAGAGCAATTTACCATCAAAGAGATAGCGCAGGTAGTCATCGGCTAAAATCGCGGGCTCCCCCAAGCGCAGCAATAGGGGAACAAACCCCAAGCCTAAAACCCACCAGGGGATGGAAAAACGATCCTTTGCATAAAACAAGCAAAGATAGCCCCCCCAAGCCAAACCCAATTGCCATAAAAAAGGAATGGGCAAAAGCCAAGGTAAGAGGGGGAGCGCATAGATGAGCATCCTTCCCGCCTAATCTGCAAGAGGAGGATAAAACCGGCGCAGCAACCGAGAGGGCACCCTCAAGCGGTAAGCGATGAGAATGCTGAGATTCTCAAAAAGAGTGCGCAATACACCTCGCACCCTGTATCGACGAGCGGAAACCTGGATTTTCCCAAAAGCTTGGGGCGGCCCCAGGCTTTTTCTCGCTTGGGTGGTAAAATGTAAATCCTCCAAAAAATCACCTTGAAAGGGGGCCTCTTTCCAAAAGGACTTTGGAAAAAGCAGCCCATTGCTCCCCACCAGCAAACCCAAAGACCGAAATACCTTGCTCTGCCCCCAGGCCGAGAGACTCAAGCCCCAATGGAGCAAATCGTAAACCTTGTAAAACCCCCCCCAGGCCAAGGGGGCGGCCTTCTCCAGCTGGACGAGAAACCCCGCCTGGGGTAGGCAGTCTTCATGCAGCAAGAGAATTTGTTCCCCCTGGCTTTGGAGAATCGCATAATTAAAGGCGGCGGCACGACTGGGCCGCAGCAAGGGGAGGGGGAAAAGACGCAAAAAAGGGAGCTTTTGTTCCTCCAGCCAAGGCAAAAGCTGGGGTACCGCAGGGGGAAGGAAACTTTCTACAATGATCCATTCGAGGTCACCTCGATCTTCAAAGAGTTCCAGCCAGCGCAACCAAAAGGCATCGGGCAGATCCGAATTTGCGGGGTGATAGGCCGCAATCACCACGCTCAGCCTCTTAGGAGAGACCGAACGCGCGAGGCCTTGCCGAGCCCTATCCATGTTCTAAAGGGAGCTGAAGAAAAAAGGTACTCCCCTGACCGCTCCCTTCAGACTCTGCCCAGGTTTCCCCATGATGCAGCAGAACAAGTTCCCGCACTGAATCCAGCCCTAAACCGGTACTGTTTTTTTTCTCCTTGCCAGGCACCTGGAAAAAGGGCTCAAAAATACGGCTCAAATATTCTTTTTCAATCCCCTCACCGTTGTCTTGAATACTCAAAATGAGGTCTTGTCCTTGAACTTGGATTTTCCATTGAATATGGTCTTTGGTGTATTTGATCGCGTTGGAGTGGTAATTCTCTAAAACGCGGCTCAACTGAACGGAGTCGGCCTTGAGGTTCACCGGGTCGCCTAGGATATCGACAGTGATCGCTTTTTCCTCCTGCTGGGGCCTTAAGGCCCCGACCACCTTGTTGAGCATTTCTTTGATATCGAATTCTTTGATTTTTAAGGCAAGTTGATTGCTTTGCAGCTTGCTTACATCCAACATCATCAACACCAGATTATGTAGAAAATTGGAGCTTTCCTTGATTTCGCCCAGCATTTCGGAAAATTCCTCTATTTTTTCTGTCAATGCTTCGGGAATCAAATTATTTTCTTTCATTTCTTTAATATCATAAAGCATTGCGTCACTATTAGCCCCCCCAACCATAATTCTGTTTTTCATATCGTGGCGGATTTGACTGGCAAGGTTGTCTTGCCGCTTTTTTAATAATACCTGCTGAGTGATATCAATAAATTGCCCCTGTAGGCCTTTGAGATATTTTAAGTCGTTGTAGTTGGTTAAGGTGGAAAACAAGGAATAATAATGTGTTGAGCCCTCTACCAAGACCTCAATCTCCGGTATTTTTGCCCAACCTTGGCGTTCCAATTGGCGTTTAAATTCATCATAATCAGAATCCTTGATCCCAATCTCCGCAAAAAGCCCCCGGAGAGAACGCCCGAGAATGTTTTTATTGCCGAAAAAACTAGAAAAACGCCGATTCGCGTCCCTTAAAATCAAACCCCGATCCGTAAAAAAACAACCGGTGATGGCATTGCTGAAATTAAAGAAACTCAAATCCTGGAGAACTCCGGCAGGGAGAACCGACATCAACAATTTTGGTTCAAGATGAGACAAAAAATCCGTAAACAAGTTCCCTAAGGTGTTGTGTGATTGGTCTGGCTTCATGGGGCCCCTCTAGCGCAAGGTTGAGTAAAAAATAGTTACAATCCTTTTATCGAACCGACCTGGTACTTTCTACGGTGATTTTTGACCCAGAGGGAAAGGAAGATTCCCCCCAAGATCAAAAAGGCACTGAGAATCAATTGCAAATCAACAGGCTCTTGTAAAAACAGTACCCCTCCCAGCACCGCAAGCAAAGGAACCGAGAGCTGCAAAATCGCCGCAGTAGAAAGGGCCAGCCTCCGCAACGCGAGATACCAGAGCAGATACCCCAGCCCCGAAGTCACCGCCCCCGACAGCATCGCCAAGACGACTCCCGTAAAACTCCATAAAGGGGGCCCCTGCAACAACAAAAGAATCAGCAGCCCCAAGGGCGCGGCAAAGAGAAAATTTTTCGCAGTGGCAAAAAAGGGATTGGGGACCGCTTGCCCCCAAACCGAATAGAACCCCCAGGCGGCCCCTGCAATCGCCATGAACAAAGAAGCGAGCAGAGAAGGGGTTTGCAACCCGGGAGAAAGCATATAGGCAAGCCCCGAAAAGGTCAGCCCCAGCCCCAACCATTCCCCTCGACTCATTGGTTTCCCTTGATAAAGGGAAACCCCGATCATGGTCACCTGCACCACCGCAAAGAGAATTAAAGCGCCGCTGCCCGCGTCAATCCGCACATAGGCCAAGGAAAAAAAATAGGCGTAGACAAATAGAGCCAGGGCCTCCTTCCAACCGGTCCGCAACCAGGTGTTTTTTTGCGGGGAGTGAAATAAAAAAACCGGCAACAATACCACACAACCCGATAGAATACGGATGGAGGTGAATTCAACGGGGCCGATTTCATTCTCCTTTAAAGCCAAACGACAAAGAATGGAGTTCGCCGCAAAGGCCGTGAGACTAAAAAGACTAAGAAAAAAAACCCCCATGGGCTGAGGCCGATTAACAGCCACAGTTTTCTGGGCTTGCGCCTGCCTCGCTAAAGGGGAAATGTCCCCCGCAGCCCGGAAAAATACCGTAATGGGTGGAAAAATCGCCAAAAAACTCAAAATATGGGGCAAAGCGAGTTTCTTTCAACATTAAATAGCTGTTCCCACAAACCAATTCGATTTTGCCCTTTTCAAAACAATGACCCTGATCCAACTTAAAGAGCCGCTCCATCCCCGGAACCCCGCCCAAATAGCGGACAGCCTGCCCGTAATCCTCGCAATCCGGCTCCAACTGAGGCAACTTGATCAACCGACAGGTTACGGAAAAAAAGTTAATCCCCTCTAAAGCCTTTTGCGCCCCTTCATTCTCAATGGTAATGGGGCTATGCTCCACCCAGCGAGGGTCGGTGAAACCGGCCAATTTAGCGTAATGAAGAAAGTCGCCCCAATATAAGGCCCCTGAAAGACATTCTCCATACAAAACAGGATCGTTTTTTGAGGCAACGGGGACCCGGCGATGGGCATAAACATCGGAAAAATACAACTCTCCTCCGGTTTTTAAGATGCGATAGGCCTCTTTCAATACCGCCAACTTATCTTCAACCAAGTTGATCACGCAATTAGAAACAATCAGGTCTTGGCTTTCTTTTAAAATCCGCAGGGCGGCCAGGTTTTGAATATCCCCTTCTAAAAACTCGATATTGGCCTGGGCATACCCAAACTGCTGGGTATGATAGTCAATATGCTTTCTTGCCACGGCAAGTTGCTCTGGGGTCATATCCACCCCGATCACATGACCGCTTTCCCCCACGAGCCGACTTAAAATATAAGAATCCCTGCCGGAACCGGAACCTAAATCAAGGACCCGCAACCCTGCCAGTTTTTTAGGAATGGTCAAACCGCAGCCATAGAACTTCTCGACCACTTCGGGATGAATTTGCTTGATGATTCTTTTAATTTCATCTGGATAGCTCGCTGTTGAGCAGCATGCGTTGGTCAGGAGGTCTTCTGTTTTATGTAGGGTTTTCCCATAATATTCTTGAACTTCTTTTTTATGGTCTTTGCCGGACAGATTCATTTTATTTTTTCTTTTTTTAGGTTATTTGTTTATTTCGTTAAAAATCAGATTCATGCGGTCTTGGACTTCTAAAAAGGCAGACCATACCGCTGGGCTAAAGCGGTCTGAGCCCGTAATTCCGGTGCGATCATCTTCGGATAAAATACGGAAGGTTTTCTCATGGGAAAATTCCGGTTTGTATTGCCTTGAACTACGCAAAGCATCGTAGCTATCAGCCAATCCAACAATCAAAGCCTCAACGGGAATTTCATCCCCCTTTAAGGGAGACAACTCCCGATAGCTTGCCAGATCATTGCTCAACTCAGCTTGCTGGTGATTAGGTTGAAGCAAGTTGGGGTAGCCCGCTCCATTGTAGGATTGATGATGGTGCAGGGCGATATTAAAGGCCAGCTCTAGTTTTGGGTCTTGCTGCGAGGCAAAGTTCATCATGGTTTGGATAATTTTCGCCCCAAAAATCGTATGCATTTGCATTTTTTCTCTTTGTTCCAGGTTATATTTCCCCGAAAACTTGATTAAATCGGGCATGGCAACCTTTCCAATATCATGTAAAGCGGCGACTTGAGAAATAGACTTAATAAAGCGAGGCGACATCTGCATTTGCTCGGCAAGCAAGGCGGAATACCGGTTGACCCGCAAGATGTGCTTGCCTGTAATCTCGTCGCTAAATTCAGCGGCAGCGCAAAGCCCCATGACCTTTTGCAAAAATTGCTCTTCATTTTTAATCGCCAAGTCAACTAAAAAAAAGAGAGAATGGGAGGTATTCATGAGGGAATGAAGAAATAATTCATCCTCTTGGTTTTCTTGATTTTTAGACTGAATCTTATTGAAGGCAATAATGGAAGTATCCCCCTCATGGTAATTGATAAAGTGCCGAATGGGCTCACCTACAAAGGTTTTAATCCTAGGGTCAAAGGGATATTTTTGTTCAAAATCCTCTTGTGTCATGTCCTCGGTTTTTTGGGCTTGCACCAGCCGTTGCTGCTTGCGCGAAAGAAGGATCGGGGCGGAAGAATCAAACTCTAAGGCAATCGCTTCTGAACGGATCAGTTCTGCTTCTTGATACTTGCTGGCTTGCCCAATCCAATTGCCGCTCTTGTCTTTCAGGGCAATAAAGGTGGCCTGATAACCCATCCCCAAAATAAAGGGGGCCAAGCGCTGGTAGATATCTGATTTTTGGGTGAAGTCTTCTAACTGCCGGATAATTTGATCGCTATAATTGGAAATAGCGAAAATACGCTCATGTAGTCTTTTGACCGAGGAGATATTATCCATCCATACTAAGATGCTATCCTCCCCCCCCGCATAGAGCAGGCGTTTCACCTTAACCGCATACCACAAATGGCTTTGCTCTGCGTAAAATTCAAAAACCTGAATTTGCTTTTTCTTAGAATAAAAATGCTCCACCATTGTTTTTACAGCGGTCTCACTAAGGTATTGGGCTAGGTTAGAAACCCCTAAGCTGGCAAAATACTTCTGGGTCTTGCCCATCGCCAAAACAATTTCACCCCTATGATCCATCACAAAGGCGGGGTCTTTTCGCTCTAAGGGAAGCATGGCAAGCAAGGCTTGAAACCTGTTTTTGTATTTTACGCTGGAACGAGAAAAAACCTGAACCAAAAAGGGAATGACAAAACCCATCGGAGTCGCAAAAATATTCCCCGTGCCAAACCAATTGATGCTGCCCCCGATTAAGGCCGCGTTGAACAAGATTTGAGGGTTCGCCATTTCCTGAATGAAAAAACGATAAAACGGTTGTACCGGGTTTTTTAGCATAAACAAGTCCCTATTCGATTCGGTTTGGAGTTACTATTTTATTTATGGGCTTAAAACTTAAGGCATCCTTGGGGCAAATGTCGATACAACCACCGCAACCGATACAAAGGGTTTGGTTTAAGCCAAAACTACCTTGGATCGGAGTTTTATCCTTGTGCGCGTATTGAGCTACATCAATCCCCATCGGGCAGGCCTGGGAACAGAGGTTTAAGCCTTTGCAATTTTCATTGGCCACCACTTCAAACTTAGACCCGGCGTAGCGACCAAAGAGTTCCATCCCCTTAGCCAAGGGGCAACCAAAGCGGCACCAAACGCGAGTGCCCAAAAAAGGATAGGCCCCTACCCCCACCAAAGCGCCAAAAATATAATCCACGGCAATATCTTGATAGTACTTTCCCGCTAAAAGTAAAGATTCGGCGGTAAATAATTTGAGCATATCAAAAAAAAGAACAAATCCATAGGCCAAACCGAGAATCAGCAAGAGGGTTTGCAAAGGTTCTGTTTTTTTGGCTCTTGGGCTCGTGGGGGTTTTATGTTTGACCCAGTTCTTGCCCCAAGAGGTCACCCCGATGGTTTCGGCCAAGTTGCCGCAGGCGCAAAACCAGGAACAATATCGCTTGCCAAAAAACCAGACCGAAAGGGGAACCAAACCAAAAACATAAAAAATCCCTCCCCAAGAAGTAAAGGCTTTGGATACATACACATAGGCATCTAAAGTTGTGGGAGCAACCGGGTCATAAAATAAATCCTGCCCCTTAAGCCAAGGTATGATCACAAAGGGAAGCAGAAAAAAAAACAGGAGTTGCGCCACAAAGATACTGGTGAACTTCGCTCTTTGGTACCGGGATAAGGCGGGATTCTTCCCCTTTTTATAAGGTGACTTCCCCTGGACTACGACCTTGCCGGCGATAAAACAGACTAAAGCGGTATAGCCCAAGCCATACCAAAAAGCGGGATGCTTATCGAGGAAAAAAAAACTTCGCACATCGTGAACCCAGCCTAATTGCACAACAAGTTCATGACACTTGTAAACCCCGTAGCCCACGATTACTAAAGGGAGATAAAAAACTATAAAAACCCGTTCTAAATTAGATCGTTGATAGACCCCTTTTGCGTAACTCATCACTTCATCCGGTTCATAAAAAATTCAAACTAAAAGCGGCTTGGATTGTCGTTGCAACGAAAATGATTCCTCCCACAAATAAGGGTCAGGGCTATTTTCTCTCCTTCAAGCCATCCATTTACGCTGCGCCTTGAGTTGGCGGATCCTCCCTGACCCACCTGCAAACCTCTGAATTTTTCAAAGGTTGTTTTAGTCGAACTAAATTCGATTGAGCGACCAATCGTAATCCAAAAAACTCAATTTCGCTTTTTGACTTTTAATCTGGACTTGCTCCGCTTTATTTGGGGTAATCCCTTCAGCTATAAAGTTTTCCACCGAGCCTGCGGCATGGATAAAGTCTTCTGCAAACCAAGAAAAAATCTTCGAAAGGTACAATGTATTGGTTTTAGGGTCATAGCGATTTCTGCTGGAGTCGCCCAAAAAGGCCATCTTGGCCTGTTCCAGTTGCCGGTCTAGGCTTGGAGCCAAGTAGGGGCGATTCGATAAGGCGGGGCAACCCACCGAGGCGCAGACAATGGCAAAGTGAATTCGCGGCTCGTTGTATTTTCCCCTCAGCCATTGGTGTTCCAAGGCGTCTAAATTATGGATTTCCCCTAAGAGGGTGAAGAATTCCTTGTCCCAGGGACCGGAAAACCAACCTCCTAAATCCTTGATGGAATCGAGACGGGGATACTTCGTCAAAATAAGCTTTAAGGTATAGGCATTGTAGGCATTGATCAAAAAAGACAACTGCTCGGGTTGGCTCCAGGCATTGAACTCTTGGAGGGGAACCCGTTCTAAGTCTCTTAGGTAGGCGTTGAGCTGACCTCGATGTTGTTGGAGCCAGGCATAATTGACCTGAGACCTTGCCCCCTGAAGGCGTACCGATTTTTCCAGCAGGGCTGCGAACTGGGTATGGCCAGCGTCAAAGGCCTGTAGAGGGGGAACCAAAAGAAACAAAAATAAAAAAAGAATTAGATTTCTCAAGAGGCCCCCTCTACGGCAAGCGCTCCCCCGCAAGAACTTCCCGCTCCCGCTGTGCAACCAAAACAATGTTCAGCAAAAGCAATGGACTGACCCGCTAAGTCTAAGCTTTGTATCTGAGTCACATCTTGCGCGTAAGCGCCAAAGCCCATCGCTTGATTGAAATCGCAATCAAACAATTGCCCTCGGTAATCTATTGAAACCAAACTTTTGCACATCACCGCCTCCACAGCCTTGGGGTTAAAATTCGCCTGCAATAATTCTTGATAGGCCTCATATTGGTTTTCTTTGTGTAAGAAACGGGCAAAACGCCGAATCGGCATATTGGTAAGGGTAAAGAGTTGGTTAAAACGGATGCCAAAATCATGGGCAAGGCGTTTGCGATATTCGGCTTCCAAATTCGCTTGATCCCCAGGGAGAAAGGCCCCACCGGGGTTGTAAACCAAGTTTAATTCCAACGCTCCCTGGCCGTAACCTAATTGATTTAACTGTTGTAGAACCCGTATACTTTGCCCAAACACCCCCTTGCCTCGTTGCTGGTCCACATTTTTTTCCCCGTAACAGGGCAGAGAGGCGACGATTTTCACCCCGTTCCGGGCCATCCAAGCGGCTGTATCTTCTTGACCCGGCTCAAGCAAAATCGTTAAATTACAACGATCCGTGACGGCAAGCTTAAGCTTGCGAACCTCTTGGACAAAAAACCGAAAATGAGGGTTCATTTCCGGGGCTCCACCGGTCAAATCGACCTCTTGAATCGTCGGGGTCGCTCGCAGCAATTCAAGCAATCGTTGCAGGGTGGCCAAACTCATCACCTCGGTTCTGCCGGGGCCGGCCGCTTGGTGGCAATGCTCACAAGCCTGATTGCAGAGCCGACCCAGATTGACTTGCAAAACCTCGGTTTTCCCTCGCTGGGTTGAAAGAGACTCCTGCTCTAATTTGTTTAAAAACGAATTCTGTGAAAAAGAGGGCTGTTGGTTCATGAGTTCCTTTACTATTTATCTTATCTATTCGTAACCAAGTTACTGAAGGTTACAAAAAGCCAAATTGTTTACCAGTGCAGGACTTTCTTCCCCACCATAAAGCCCAAAAGGGTAAAGAGAATCGTGGGGGCAAGGTGCCAAGCCAGTTGATGATAAATGCCGTCATTTTGCTCCAAAAGCATTAAGGCAAAATTGCCCATTGAAGTGGCCAACAAAAGAGATAACGCCCCAGACCAGGCAGGCAACACCGGGGCAAGCCGCTTGATTTGAGCAAACTGAAAGGTCCCGGGAAGAAGCAGAAAAAGCATGCAGTTCTTGATGCAAAACATATTCAATTCATGGGGATGAATGAGTTCGGGGCGATTCAACCAAATTTGCTGTAAAGTCACCACCAAACTCAACGCCCAAAGCCCTGCGGGGATAAAAGGAAGCAGACGAACCCAATGGGGAGATTGCAGGTCTGGAATGGCGATCCAACAAGAAACAGAGGCACTGGCAATGGCGGTAAGTCCAAGCAGGATGAGGTTGGTTAGGTATACAGGCTGAGCCAGTTTGAGGGCCAAATCCGGCCTTAACGAATAGATGCTGCCGAGCAAGAACAAAAACCCCACGCTAAAGCCCAAACCCCGCATGGCCCCACCCCAAGGACTGCAAACCGAGATTTTTGCTTCTTCACTTAAAGAGGCGATTAAACTTTGATTACTCATCTTTGTTTGCTCGAAGTAGGGCCGTAATCCGTTTTAAGCTACGATGAACCGACACCTTGACCGCGGTCTCCGTCATCCCCATCTCTTTGGCTGTTTCTTTAGAACTGTAGCCTTCAATTTTCGTCATTTGCACCAATTTTCTTTGTTTGGGCGGTAACTGATCTAGTGAATCTTTGAGTTGTTCGCTCAACCCCTCCCCAAAGGTTACATGGCGATCTTCTTTTTCTTGTTCTAAGTTAGCTGAAAAAGCTTGTTCTAGATTATTACGACGATAACTGCTTCGAAAGTGATCTTTCATACGAAAATTCGCAATGGCGAACATCCAGGGTTTAAAGGGGCGATGAGATTGGTAGGTATGACGCGATTTATGAATCGAAATCAGGCATTCTTGAATCAGATCGTTTAAGTCCTCTGGATTGTTGACCTGGGAACGCAACATAGATTTGAGCATTCGTTCACATTGCCCCAGCAATTTTGCGTAAGCCGCCTGATCCCCCTGTTGCGCCCGGAGCATCAAACTTTCTAAGCTTTCCTCGGCTTCCTTACTCAATGTATTCATCCAAACTGATTTGCCTCACTCTTTTAAAACTCGAATCAATAAATAGCCTTGCGATTGATTTTGTAGGTTGTCAATCAAGTTTAAAAATCCCCTAAAGGAGGTTGACTTTTTTGACCTCTAGAGGGGGACGAGTCCCCTATAACACAGGGAAAAGCATGATTTTACTTGACTTTATAGACGACCGGTCATATTGTCAATTGAGAATGAAGCGAAAAGAAAAAAGGATGAAACAGAATTTTAAACGAGAAGAAACCCACCGCCGCCTATTGGACACAGGGTTATCCCTATTTATTCAGCAAGGGTATCATGGTACGGGGGTCAAAGAGGTTGTGGATCAAGCGCAAACGCCAAAGGGCTCTTTTTATACCTATTTTTCCAGCAAGGAAGCCTTTGCGGGAGCCGTTGTCGAACACTTTGCCCAACAAGGCATTGAACACTTAGAAGCCACCCTATGCCAAGCAAAAACCCCCTTCGAGGGCCTTTATTCTTTTTTCCAACTGAATCGAGACCGCTTTATGGCGCAAAACCTTACAGGAGGGTGCTTGCTTGGTAATTTCTCCAACGAGCTCGGGGCACAAGCCTTGGAAATCACCCCTCACCTCTTAAAGGGCTTTGCGAATCTTTCAAATCGTCTTGCTGATCTTATCAAAGAGGCCCAAAGAGAAGGGCAAATTCGCGTTGATTTACCTCCTGCCACCTTAGCCGACCTCTTACTCAATGGCTGGGAGGGCGCCTTAATGAGAGCCAAAATACAACGCAGCGTAAACCCCTTAAATCAATTTTTGCGAAATTATTTTGAGGTGTTGCTTTGCGCAGCATAAATGGATGATGGACGATGGAGCATGGATAAAATTTAAACGACCGGTCATATTTGCCCTTTCCCTGCCCCTTGCCGGAAGATCAATCCGCAGGGCCAGGCCCGCAACCATAGGATGCGTTCAGCTTACCCGAAGCGAAGCGGCCCCTGCAACCCTTTAGAAAACCTACGCACTCAACACAAAAAGGTCAGATGAGATTACAAAAGGGGCAGCAAGTACCCCATTTTCAAGTCAAGGATTTACAGGGAAATGATTATACCCCAGAAAATCAAAAAGGGAGTTGGACCCTGCTTTCCTTTTATAGATACGCCTCTTGCCCCTTTTGCAATTTAAGGATTTACGAACTTCATTTAAAACACGAAGAATTCAAAAAGGCGGGGCTAAAGCTTGCGGCAATTTTTCAGTCTCCCAAAGAAAAAATACAAAACCACGCGGGAAACAAAAAATTAGGCTATCCTCTGATCTTTGACCCAGAGCAAAAGTTATATCGACTTTTTCAACTCGAAACCTCGTGGAGCGGATTTTTAGGTGGAATGCTGATTAAAATGCCGAGAATGCTCTCTGCGATGCAAAAGGGCTACCTCCCCGGCAGTATTGAGGGGAAAATCAATCAAATGCCCGCAGACTTTTTAATCGATCCAGAAGGAGTGATCCAGATCGCTTATTATGGGTCTGATTTAGCCGATCACTTACCCCTGCGCCAAATTACAGAGGCCTTAGAGCAAAAAAAATCGTAACCCCGCGAAGGTCTTTGTAGGTATAACGAAGTGGCGGCTTGTCTGCGTAAATCAGAGAACAAGCCGACTTTCTCCCTTGAAAATAATAGGGATCATGATTAAACAATAGAATCTCTTTTTTTTTGCTCACAACTCGGTTAGAATTAAGGACCCGCTGAAAAACTCCTTGCCTACCGCTTGTTCAAGCGGTAGGTTCGTGCCCTTCGGGCTGATTATAGCCCTGGGGCGCGTCAAGTTTTTCCGTCTTTTTGGTGGGGAATGAAATCCACAAGCTCAACGCGAATCAATAAGTCGCGCTTTTTGATTTGGCAAGGCGTCCCCGCCTGACTAGGGAACTCCGCGTTTTTCAGAGTTTCCTTAAAAAAAGGCTATAAATACATTGCGGCTCCTCAAGGCAATTTAGCGCCAGGCGGTGGCGCAACTTCCCTCCATTTTGCGTTCAATCTAGGCTTTTTTGCGTCCAAAAGCGTCATCCCCCCATTCTGCAACATGACAACCCCTGCAAAAACAATCGCTTTTCCAGAATTTATCGCCTTGATGGCGATGATGAGTTCTCTCATGGCCCTTTCCATTGATGCCATGCTCCCTGCCTTGCCCCAGATTGGGCATGACTTGGGCGTACTTCGAGCGAACGACAATCAATTGATCATTTCCAGCCTTTTTGCGGGCATGGCCTTAGGCCTGCTTTTCTATGGGCCTCTTTCGGATTCCTTTGGCAGAAAACCCCCTTTATATATCGGTTTGATTCTGTTTATCCTGGGCTGCTTGGTGTCGATTTTCTCCCATGACTTCAAGCAAATGCTACTCGGTCGCTTGCTTCAGGGAATCGGCCTAGCGGCGCCTAGAGTGGTCTCTTTGGCGATGATCCGCGACCAGTTTCAAGGGAAGGCCATGGCGAGGGTGATGTCTTTTGTGATGATGGTTTTTATTCTTGTTCCCGCCTTGGCACCGGCCATGGGGCAAGCGATTTTATGGGTCGCCCCTTGGCAGGCTATTTTTGGCCTTTTTGTGCTCTTATCCTTGGTGCTTTTAGTTTGGTTCGCTTTGCGCCAGCCGGAAACCTTAGCTTTAACGCATCGCACTCCCTTTACGCTGCGAAAAATTCTCCAAACCTTGGCGGAAATTTTAAGACTACGCGCCGCGCTGGGCCCCACCATTGCCTTAGGCATTGTATTTGGTGCCTTTTTGGGTTACTTGAGTACGGCGCAACAGATCTTTCAGGGATTGTACGCTCAAGGGAACCGTTTTGCGCTTTATTTTGGGCTTTTGGCCTTGGTGTTTGGGGGGGCTTCGTTATTCAACGCAAAGTTGGTGCGATTTTTTAGTCTGCGTCAACTTTCTAAATGGACTTTACTGGCCCAAACCATTTTTTCTTCCTGCTTTTTCTTTTTTTCCCAAGCTTGGGAAGGAGTTCCTCCATTTGAGACCTTTTTATTGTTTTTAGCGGCTTCCTTTGTCTGTGTCGCTATCTTATTCGGCAATCTCAATGCCCTCGCTATGGAGCCCTTAGGCCACATTGCGGGAATCGGTGCCGCGGTTGTGGGCACCATCTCCACCTTTATTTCAGCCGGATTGGGTGCCATGATCGGGCAGATGTATGATGAGACCCTGCTGCCCTTGGCAGGTGGTTTTGCCATCTTGGGACTAGGTAGCCTGTTGATCTTGGTGGGAACAACGGAGGAGGTCTTGCAAGCAGCAAAAAATCTTTCCGCAGAGACTTCCTAAAATAAAGTTCCTAACAGCAAGCGACCTGAGTCCAAACTAAACTAGTCCGTCGCCGCGCCAAAACAAGAATGCCTCCGGCGGCTAGGGTTGACCCCCCAAACCCCTAGAGTAAAGTTTATTGGGGTAAAAATGAAGTTTGACCCAGGCTTATTCAACCCCATAGACAGCACTTGCGCAGTCAAACCAAGGGGGTCTAAGGGACTCGGCCCTTAGACCGCGGAGCATATTGATATTATTGCGCGCCGCAGACATTCAAATCGCGGGGCAGGGCTCCGCGCGAGCCGCCACGCAAGACCGCGGCAGTGAACTGTCTATCTCTTTATTTCATCCACTATACGCTCCCTTGAGAGCCTGCCCAAGCCTTAAGGCTGATTTGTTTCGGCTTCCCTCAAACCTTTATTTTACGCCCTCTCTTGACAACTTTAGAGACCTCAATTATAGTTATCAATCAAGCGAGAATAGCTCAGTTGGTAGAGCGCCACCTTGCCAAGGTGGAGGTCGCGAGTTCGAACCTCGTTTCTCGCTCCAACCTCTGGCGAGGTAGCCAAGCGGTTAGGCAGAGGTCTGCAAAACCTTTCAGGTCGGTTCGACTCCGATCCTCGCCTCCACAAATTCTAGATATAAGCCGGTTCTGGCTTCAAGAGTCTTCGTAAACCAAGACAACCTAAGGACCAAGAAAGGTCACAGTTGCAGGGTTTCGTCATGACGGGTTCGACGAGCGAAAAATCCAAAGTTGGTGATTCAAGTCCATCAAGGCGGGCCGTACTTCTACCCTTGTGTGATCCCCAAGGATGTTCAGCCATTCCTAGAGCAAAAACCTGAATTTCGCATTTCTCTCAAGACGGGCCTATACTGTGACGCTAAACGGTTAGCAAGAAAGCTGGATGATTACGCCAAACGGCTCTTTTATGGGGTTCGCCTCCGGCAGGAATGCTTTCCCATCTCATTGATCAAAGAAAAACTGACCCAATATTTAGGGCAACTCCTTGAACCTTCTCAGAGAGTTGGGTACTTTCTAAAACAAAACAATCTCCAGCCAATCGTTACAGTACCCAAAAAATGATCAAACCCAAGATGCAGCAGGAGAGAGACCTGCGCCTTGAACTTTTTGATTTCCTAGTATCTAGGATGTCGGTTAAGGACATCAGGCTATATCTGCGTGATAAAGCGGTACCCCAAAGCCAGGACCGATTTTCTAAAGTCTAATGACCCCTTCTCCGTTAAATCAGCTTTTCGGGTATTCGCCTTAGGAAAAAACAAATCAGATAAAACCATTCCGCTTAAGCTTCGCAAGGTTACCGATGATTTTGCTAAAATGGTCCTTGGTGATTATTTGAATAGTCTCCCAGACTCGGAACAAAGGGAATGGTGTGCTGACTATGCTGACGGATACTCACTTTAAGAACATCTTGCGGAACCTACAGCCAACCCAGGCCCTTTTGAGTTTGTAAAAATTTGAATCTGATCTGACAGTACACCCTATTTTGAGCGTTGAGCAAACTCTATTCGAGTTTGCTTGCAGTGCCTACGGCGCAGTATCGCCTGCGCGGCGGGCGTGTCCGTTAGTTTAAACCTGTCGGGTTTAAGCTAACCACCTTTTCTTGCCAGATTTCTTTTCCAGCAAGGAAAGTCTCCATGGGCGTTCTGCCCTCGCATATCTTACCCTGATGGGTTCGTTGCTCATTGTAATGACTCAACCATATGTCCA
>JAJRZQ010000037.1 GCA_024275165.1 bacterium
CGCAGCGGGCAGGCGCAAGCTTGTATGGAGATGGGGCTTATTCGCATGACCCGGGTGGAATCCTTAAAAGGGGTTGCCGAGGTGATTGAGATTCTCACCCAAGCAGGCGGAAAAGAAACCAAAAAAAAAAACCTTCTCCACTAAACCCGAAGCCGAACCCGCTTGCTGTAGAGCCCCTGGCAGAACCGGCATTATCCACGGCAAACCAAGCAACCCCAGCAGAACCGCCTGAGGGAAAGGAGGCCGAGGCGAACCTTGAAAAAGGCGAGAGTCAGCCCAACCTCACCCCCCCTGCTTGGCTCAGTGAGCCCCCGCAAGCGGAGAGCTTTCCCGCAAAAGCTGTTACGGAAGGGGACGCTCAATCGCTTTCCAAACTAGACTGGCCTGGGTTTACCGCCTATTGTGGGGAGGCGAGCGGTTTTGCGCTTCACTCTTTACTCAAGAACTCGGTCCCGCTAGAATATAAAAGCGGTCACTTGCGTATTGGTTGTCGCAACTTAGATATCTTCACCCCTCAACGGCGTGCAGAGTTAGAAAAGCTCGGAAGCGAGTTTTTGGGTCCTAAGTTGCGTATCAGCGTAGAAATAAGCGACTTGGCTCAAGAAGAGTCGATCAACGCAAAAGAAAAAGTGGAGCGGGAAGAAGCCGACCAAGCCCGCCGTGACCGGGCTCGAAACAGCAAAGAGGTTCAAGGCTTGCAAGAACAATTCACCAACAGCATAATTGAAGGGATCATCTTTAAGGAGGAAAAATAATGTTTCAAGGCATGGATTTAAACCAGATGATGGAAAAGGCCAAGGAACTGCAAAAAAACATGCAGGCCCAAAAAGAAAAGGCAGCCCAGGAAACCGTTGAAGCCCAGGTGGGCGGCGGGATGATCAAGATAGCCATGAACGGCAATTTAGAATTGCTCAAGGTGGAGATCGACCCGGAAGTCATTGAAAAAGAGGAAAAAGAAACCTTAGAAGACTTGGTGCGCGCCGCGGTGAACGAAGGGATTAAAAAAGCCCAAGCCATCAGCGGGGGCAACGGGTTGAACGATCTTTTCGCGGGGATGAACCTGCCCGATTTAGCTAATTTTAAATTCCCCGGTCAATGAAGCTACCCGCTTCCCTCCATCGCTTGATTGAGGAATTAGCCAAATTGCCCACCATTGGGCGCAAATCGGCAAAGCGCTTGGCCTTTCATCTCGCCACGGCCCCCAAAGCCGACCCCAACGCCTTGGCCCAGGCCCTTTTGGCCGCGGCCATGGAGCTGAGACCCTGTACCCAATGCGGCGGCATTGCCTCAGGGGAACTCTGCCCCCTGTGCAACGACAAAAGTCGGCTGGAGGGAAGTATTTTAGTGGTGGAAGAGGCACGCAATGTATTTACCGTTGAAGAAAGCGGAATCTACAAGGGGCAATATCATGTCTTAGGAGGAGCGATCTCCCCCATGAAGGGAATTGGGCCCAGCCAGCTCAACCTTAAATCCTTAGAAGCGAGGATCGATCAAGGGGGAATCGAAGAATTGATTCTCGCCACCAACCCCACCCTAGAAGGAGAGGCAACGGCCCATTACCTGACCGACCTGTTCCAATCCAAGGTGGCGCGCATCACCCGCATCGCGAGGGGAATGCCCACGGGCGGGGATTTAGAATACGCCGACCCAGGCACCCTCACCCGAGCCATTGAGGGGCGCACTCGGTTCAACTCCGCCTAATTGGCATGGCATTTGAATCCCCAATAGAAACCACCTATGACCTCTATTTTGAAGGAAGCATGAAAGTCCTATTACCCCTCTTGATGTTTGGGCTCAGCCTACTTGTGGCCGGCCCCGCGTTCGCCGCCAATGATCGAGTACAGGGATATAAACGCCCTAGCGTTTGCTTAAAAACCAATATTCGTTGCGTTTTAAAACAACTCAACGGCAAAAAGTATTGGTGCCTTAAAACAAGCATCCAAAGAAACCTAGATAGCCGCCATACCTCCCAGCCCTTGGCCCGTACCCGCAGAACCAACATGGGCAATTGCGCGAAAATCCTCGATGTAGATGCCCCCAACTAGATGCCCTACCGCCCTCAGCTTATCGTACTCGATCAAGAGGTAGAAGATTTTGCCTTTACCCGCGTGATCTTAGACCGGCTGCCGGGAGTGGCGGTAAAGGTCGATAGCGCCCAGGCAAACCTCAAGAAACTACAGCAAGAGAGGGCCGGCCTGAGCGAGGGGAAAAAAACCCTGCACCTCAAACGCTATTTAGGGGCCCCGATGAAGCTCTGCCCCGGCTACACGGAGGCGCCGATTCTCTGTTGCGACTATCAAGTCATCGATTTGGTGGAAAACTGCCCCTTAGAATGCAGCTATTGCATTTTGCAAGCCTTTTTAAACAAATCGGTGATCAGCTTACATGTCAATATCGAAGAGATCATGGCAGGGGTGACCCAGGCCTTGGCGGCCCAGCCCCAGCGCCAATTTCGAGTCGGCACGGGGGAGCATTCCGATTCCCTGGCCTTAGAACACCTTTTCCCTGCCAGCCCTTACCTGATCGAGGCCTTTGCCAAAATCCCCAACGCGGTTTTGGAATTAAAAACCAAAACCACGATGATCGAAGGGCTTTTACCCTTGGCTCACCAAGGGCATACGGTCGTGGCTTTTTCACTGAACCCAGCAGAGATCATCCGCCGAGAGGAACTAAAAACCGCCAAGCTGCCCGAGCGCCTGGAGGCCGCCCGCAAACTCGCGGATGTAGGTTATAAGGTCGCCTTTCATTTTGACCCCTTGATTCATTACCCGGAATGGGAAAAGGGATACGAGGAGGTGATTCAACAGATATTCCAACTCCTTGCCCCGCGAGAAATCGCCTGGATCAGCCTGGGCACCCTGCGCTATCTCCCTAGTTTAAAAGGGATCGCGGAAGAGCGCTTTCCCGGGTGCAATCTCTTTAGCGGGGAATTTGTCCCTGGCGAAGGAGGAAAACGGCAATACTTCAAGCCCCTGCGCAAAAAAATGCTCCACCAGGTCGGGGCTTGGCTGCAACGAGAGAGCCAGGGCAAAACCCCGCTTTATATCTGCATGGAAAAAGCAAGCTTGTGGGAAAAATCCATGCCCCTCGTCCCTAAAAAGGCAGAGGAGGTCGAACGATATTTAACGCGAAACTGCCCCCTCTAAGGGGTGCGGTGATGAACTTTCAAGGCCTTGGAGCGGCTTAAGGCCGGGGCGCCCCTTGCCAAGAGGGGCCTGAAATGCTATTGAATGCTATTAATCCAACCCCCCTTGCCATGCAACTCAAAATCGTGAAAGGCATGCGCGACCTCTATGGTGAAGAGGTCCGCGTCTTCAGCTACTTAGAAGAAAAAGCGCGGGAGATTTTCTCTCTCTACGGCTTTTCTGAAATCCGCACCCCCCTCCTAGAGCATACCGAGCTTTTCGCCAAGGGCGTGGGCGAAGAAACCGATATTGTGGGCAAGGAGATGTACCTACTGGAAGACCGCAACGGCAAGAGCTTGGCCCTGCGGCCCGAGGGCACCGCCAGCGTGGTTCGCGGCTTGGTCACCAACAACCTCTTAAAGCAAAGCCGCCAACTCCGCTTTTTCTATTTTGGCCCCATGTTCCGCTACGAGCGGCCCCAAAAAGGCCGCTATCGCCAGTTCTACCAAATCGGGGTGGAATGCTTCGGGGTCGAAGGCCCGGAAGCCGACCTAGAGATGTTTTTAATGCTCCGCCAATATTTTGCCGCCATCCAGCTCCAAGGGGTAGCTTTTCAGATCAATTCCATCGGCTGCCAAGAGGCCGCCTGCCGCCCGGCCTTTAAAACCAAGCTGATCCATTTTTTAGAGCAACAAAAAGAAGAACTCTGCGCAGACTGCCAACGCCGCTTGAGCAATAACCCCTTGCGGGTTTTAGACTGCAAGCAACCAGGCTGCATCGCCTTAACGGCCCAGGCCCCCCAAAGCCACCAACATCTATGCGGTCGCTGCAAAGATCACTTCGCGACCTTGCAAAACTTACTGGATCAAGAAGGGGTGCAGTACGAACTCAACCCCAAGCTGGTGCGAGGCTTGGACTACTATTCCAAAACGGTGTTTGAGGTCTACTCGGCCAACCTAGGCGCCCAAAGCGCCGCTGGTGGCGGAGGCCGCTTTGACGGGCTTTTGGAACTGTACGGCAGCGCGGCGGCCCCGGCAGTGGGTTTTGCCCTTGGCCTAGACCGTTTAGCCCTCTTGAGCGAGCCCCTCGCCCCGGTCAACGGGGGGGCCTTTGTCATTGGTTTTGAGTCTCAGGCAGTGGTATCCCTCGTGGCCAAGGTGCGCCAAGCAGGGATTTTATGTGAATACGACCCCTTTTTTTCCAGCATGAAAAGCCAGTTCAAGCAGGCGGGTAAAAGCGGGGCCCGTTGGGCCCTGGTTTTGGGGGAAGAAGAAATTCAAACCGGACAGGTCGCCTTAAAGGATTTAGACCAGGGCACCCAGACCAGCGTCACCCCCGAAATCGCCTTAGAAAAGCTCCAAGAAAATTGACGAAATTGCCCGATGCTTGTTATTCTTTCAGGGAATTTTGCATAGGTTCATATGGAATTAGGCCTCATTACCTCCAACTATAAAAACTGCGTTGTGGAACTGCGAGAAAAAGTTGCCGTTCCTGAAGAAGAGATCGCGCCCTTAATTCAGTTTTTAAAGGCAAAGTGCAACCTGCAAGGGGTCATGATCCTCTCCACCTGCAATCGGGTCGAGATCTACTTTGAGGCCGAACAGGCTCAAAAAGCGGTCCCTGCGGTTAAAAAGGCCTTTTTATCCTACTTCAACTACGATCCCGACCTGGATGATCCCTTTACCTCTATCGTAGGGCGCGCGGCGATCCAGCATATCTTTCGCGTTACCTCTAGCCTGGAATCCATGGTCTTGGGTGAACCCCAAATCACCGGGCAGGTGAAAAACTTCTTTCATTTGAGTGTCAAGGGAAAGGGCCCGGGTTTTTTGCTCAATCAACTCTTTAACAAAGCCTTTGCCACGGCAAAACGAGTGCGCAATGAAACCGCGATTGCCAAGTTTGCCGTGTCCATCTCCTTTGCGGCCACCGAATTGGCTAAAAAAATCTTCGATGATCTCGGCGACAAGAGCATCTTGATCATCGGGGCCGGAGAAATGGCCGAACTCGCGGTAGCCCACTTGATGAAGGCAGGCTGTAGCCATCTCTTGGTAACCAATCGAACCTTTGCCCGCGCCGTGAACCTGGCAGAAAAATTCAACGGCAGCGCCGTTCGTTTTGAAGCGATGGACAAACACCTGGAAGCGGCGGATATCATCATCAGCAGCACCGGGGCTCAGGGCTTTATCCTAAACCAGCCGCTGGTCAATAAAGCCATGAAGCGGCGCAAGCACCGCGCCATGTTTTTGATCGACATCGCGGTGCCTCGCGATATCGACCCGGAAGTCAACGAGATTGCCAACGCTTATGTTTATGATATCGACGACCTGCAAAGCGTGGTGGATGCCAACTTAGAAGAACGCAAAAAAGAAGCGGCCTTGGCCCAACACCTCATTGAAGAAGAATTAGACAAGGTGGATCAATGGCTCGCCACCTTAGAAGTGGTGCCCACCTTGACCCATTTTCGTGAAGAGGTGCTTAATTTGGCAAACTCGGAACTGGAGCGGGGTTTAAGCCAACTCAAAGAACTGAGCCCCAAGCAAGAGCGCGCCGTGCGCGCGATGATGAACGGCTTTGCCTATAAGCTCTTGCACCAGCCCACCGTGGTTTTAAAGCAAAAAGCCAAAGAAGGGGGCGAGGGGTTGGACTTTGTCCAAGCCTTGATCGAACTCTTTAATCTCCAACGACCCCTTGAAACCAAGCCCAAAAAAGTTATCCAGCTTAAATGAGAAAACATATCCGCATTGCTACCCGTTCCAGCCAACTCGCCTTGTGGCAAGCCGAATGGATCAAGGGGCAAATCTTGTCCCGCTTTCCCCAGGTCACCGTTGAATTAAGACTTTTTAAAACGCAAGGGGATAAAATTCTAGATACCCCCTTAGCCAAGATCGGGGGCAAGGGGCTTTTTGTCAAAGAGCTGGAAGTAGCCCTATTGGCAGGCGAAGCCGATTTGGCCGTGCATTCCACCAAGGATGTCCCCATTGAGCTTCCCGAGGGCTTGGAAATTTCCATCTACACCCAGCGGGAAACCCCCTTGGACGCGCTAGTTTCCAACCAGCACCCTTCTTTTGCCAAGCTGCCCCCAGGGGCTAAAATCGGCACTTGCAGCCTCCGACGGATCGCCCAATTGCGGCACCAACGCCCTGATTTAGTGTTCGACTCCTTGCGGGGCAATGTCAACAGCCGCTTGAACAAGCTGGACGAAGGCCGCTATGACGCGATTGTTTTAGCCGCGGCAGGCTTGAAACGCTTGGGCTTTGAGCAGCGAATCCAAGAAGAAATCCCAGCTGAAATCAGCCTGCCCGCCATTGGGCAGGGAGTGGTTTCTATTGAAACCAGAACCGGAGACGACGAAACCTTAGCCGCTTTGGGGTTTCTCGACCATCCGGAAACCAGGCTTGCCCTCATTGCAGAGCGCGCCTTTTTAACCCGCCTCAACGGCGGCTGCCAAGTCCCCTTGGGCGGCTACGCTGTTTTAGAAGGCGCCCAAATCTGGCTCCGTGGGGTGGTGGCTCATCCTGATGGGAGCGCCTATCTTTTGCGAGAAATCCGGGGGCCCCAAGAAGAAGGCGCTCGCTTGGGGCTGGAACTAGCCGAAGAGATGCTCGCTGCCGGGGCGAGAGAAATCCTCACCTCGGTGGGCATCCGTACCCCATGAGCAAGCCCTTGGAGGGGCGGCGCATTCTCCTCACCCGCGACCCCGGCGGCCCCTTGCAAAAGCTGTTGGAGGGGTACGGGGCCGAGGTGGTCGTGATTCCCGTGATCGAGCTTGTTGACCCGCCGAGTTGGCAGCCCTTTGACACAGCGGCTCAAGATCAATCCTCTTTTCAATACGCCCTGTTCACCTCCAAAGAAGGGGTTGCCCGTAGCCTTGCCCGCCTCCAGCGCCTGCGAGAGACCCTTTCCCCTCATCTCACCTTAGCCGCCGTCGGCAGTCAAACCGCAAAGCTGCTCAAACAAGCAGGCTACCCGGTGCGATTGGTTCCCACCGATTTTCAGGCAGAAGGGCTCATGCGACTTTTTGAGCCTCTCGACCTGCAAAGCCGAGGGGTTTGGTTTCCCCGCGCCTTAGAGGCCAGAGAAGACCTAACCCAATTTTTGAGCGCCCGCGGCGCTAGGCTTGTTCTGACCCCGGTGTACCAAAATATCATCCCCTATCGTTTCGCGCCCCAAATAAAAAAAACGCTCCAAGCAAGCGCTGTGGACTGGATTGCTTTCACCAGCAGTTCAACGGTAAAAAATCTCCTGGAACTCTTAGGAAAAAAGCCGCATAATCAAATCAAATTGGCCAGTATTGGAAAGATTACCAGTTCCGAGCTGGCCCAACAAGATTTAACCGCAACCGTCACCGCCCAACCTCAAACTTTAGCAGGCTTGGCCAAGGCGATTTTGGAATTTGAACACCATGCCTGAAGAAGCCGACTTTATACTCGCTCTGCCTAAAATCGAGTTGCATGTACACCTAGAAGGCTTTGTCGACCCTGTGTTTTGGCATGAGATGTTGACTCGCCAGGGGGGGCCTTCCCCGCCCCTCTCTCAATTGGAAGCATCTTATGACTTTAAGGATTTCCCCGGTTTTTTACAGGCTTTTGCCGCTGTGGTGCGGAGTTTTCACAGCCCCGAAGACTTCTATCATCTGACCAAAAAAGCTTTAAATTTTCAGGCCGATCAGGGAATCCGCTACAGCGAAACCTATTTTACCCCCATTTTTTACACCCCCAAGGGGTTGGACTTTCATGAAATCATGAGTGAAATCCATCGGGCCGCTAGGGAAGCAAAAGAAGAAAGAGGGATTACCCTCCGCCTGATTTTGGACGGAGTGCGCAATTTTGGCTTTGCCTCTGTGCAAAAAGTCTTTGAAATGGCCGCCTCGGATCGAACCGGTTTGGTGGTCGGCGTGGGTTTAGGGGGCGACGAGACCCACCACCCCGCCCACCTGTTTATTGACAACTTCGCCTGGGCAAGGGCTCAAGGCTTGACCGCGGTCTGTCATGCCGGAGAGACCATGGGCGAGGCTTCCATGCTGGATGCCATTGAGCTGTTGGGCGCTCGTCGCATTGGCCACGCTTTACGCATCCAAGAGGGGAGCCGTATCGAAGAAATGCTGGAGCGCTACGCAGTCTGTTTGGAACTCTGCCCCACCAGCAACCTCAAAACAGGCCAAATCGCCAGCTTGGAAGAACACCCTTTCAAAACCTACCGCCAAAGAGGCTATCAAATCTCTTTAAATTCAGATGATCCTGGATTTTTTAAAACCAGCCTGCTCACAGAATACAAAAAAATGGGCGCGCTCTACGACTTCGGCCCCGCCGAATACTGCCAACTCGCTTTACGGGCTCTGGACTCCGCTTTTTTACCCCGCGCCCAACGAGACCAAATCGCCTCAGAGATCATGACCCACTTTGAGAAATGGACTCAAGCCCTGGGCCAAGAGGGATAAAAAACCTCTTCTTCTTGCCAATTCTTTAAGCGATACCCCTTTGGCCCTTTTTCCAGCAAGGTTTGGGGGTGGAGGTTCACCTTCCCCCCTTTAGGGTCGGCTACCAGTTGGGGCAAGGCCATCCCCCCCAAAGATTTGCGCATGGCCGTTACAATCTCCAATCCGGTTTCTAAGTCACTGCGAAAATGCCCGGCCCCGGCCATGGCGTCACAATAATACAAGGCATAGGGGCGCACTCCAGAGGCCAAAAGCTTTTGATGCAGCGCAAGCTGCGTTGAGCTTTGATCATTCACCCCCTTTAACAGCACGCATTGGCTGCCTAAAATCACCCCCCCTTCCCGCAATTTCTTCAGCCCCGCAACAACCTCATCGGTTAACTCATGGGGATGTACCACATGCAAATTAAGGTAGAGCGGGGCAGCCTGGCTTAAAACCTCCACCAGCCGGTCTGTAATCCGCTGGGGCAAGGCCAGGGGCACCTTGGAAGAAATACGGAGTACCTGGATCTGGGGCAAGGCGCGCAGGGCAATCAACCAGTCTGCTAAAACTTGATCTTCCAAAAAAAGCGGGTCCCCGCCGCTTAAAATAATTTCGTTAATCTCAGGCTCCCCTTGCAGCCAACTCAAGGCCTGCTGGATCCTCAAATTCGGCCCAGGGCGCCCCACCACCCGGCCCCGAGTGCAGTAACGGCAATAGATCGGGCAAAAGGGGGTGAGATACAACAAGGCGCGGTTCGGGTATTTGCGAATCACCCCCGGCAGGGGGCTATGGGCCTCTTCATCCATGGGGTCGAGGCTTTCTTCTTGTTGGGGAGACAACTCCAACAGGCTCGGGGCAATAAGGCTTTGCAAGGGGCTGTTTTGAGCAATCGAAAGATAATAAGGGGTTGCCCCCAAGGGCATGCGCGCGCTCAAGGCCTGGATTTGCTCGGTGGTGAAATCGGGTAGCCCCAAAACCTCGGCGAGCTTCGGGTAACTCCGCACCCGGTTGCGCAATTGCCATTTCCAATTCATCCAGTCCGCCGGCCTAGCTTGGGGGAAATAACGGGCATAAAACTCTGCGGAGGTCATTCGTCCTGAAAGCGAATGCGAGGGTCTACCCAGGCGAGGGAAAGGTCGGAGAGAATATTCCCCAACAAAAAAAGCGTACTCGATAAAAAGAGGGTCCCCAAAACGACCGGATAATCTCGTTCGGTCACGGCCTGATACCCCAAAAGACCCAGCCCATCAATATTAAAAACCGTTTCGATCAGGTAACTCCCCGTAAAAACCAAACTAATATTATTGCCGAAGCTCGCTGCCAAGGGGATTAGGCTGTTGCGCAAAGCATGGCCGTAGATCACTCGTTTCGGGCTTAAACCCTTGGCAAAGGCGGTACGCACATAATCAGCGCTTAGGTTTTCCAGTAGGCTGTTTTTCATCAGCACCGTCATGGCGGCAAAGCTGCCGACCAGGTAGCAAGTCAAGGGAAGAACGCTGTGATAAATCACATCCCACACCTGCCCCAAAGGGCTCATTTCGGCAAAGTCGTCCGAGGTAAAGCCCCGCAGGGGAAACCATTCCAGCCGCCCGCCAAAATAAACCGCCAAGAGCAAACCCAACACAAAGGCCGGCACCGCGTAACCTGTAAAGATTAAAATAGAGGTCGAAGAATCCACCCAGGTTTTATCCTTCACCGCCTTTAAAACCCCTAAGGGAATCGAGATCAAATAGGTCAACAAGGTGGTGACCAAGCCGTAATATAAAGAAACGGGAAGGCGGTCTAAAATGAGGTCGGCAACCGGCTCATTATAGCGGTACGAATCTCCTAAGTCGAAAACCAAAATACGCCCCAACCAATCGAAATAAGCTAAAACCAGGGGTCGATCAAAGCCATAGAGATGGTTCAAATAAGCGATATCCTCTTCGGTCAGCCCTTCGCGCGCGCCGCCCCGATCACTCACCACCCCTTGTTGCGTCCCCGCAAATTGGCGTTCCATCAGCGCTTGCTCCACCGGGCCACCGGGCACGACGCGGGTGATGGCAAAGGTCAAGAGAGTGATCCCGATCAAGGTCGGGAAAATCAGCAAAAAACGGCGAAGAACATAGCTTTTCATGACCTAAAGCATAAGCCATGACCGCAGATTAGGCAAAGGCTTTTGCCAAACCCAGCCGAGGGGATTATAAAGGGGCATGGAACGAATTTTAATCAGCATTAATGTAAGATGGTGGAACGCCGAAGCGGCCTATGCCCTCAATTTAGCTCAAGGCTTAAGCCAAGCGGGGCATCAAGTTTGGGTGCTGGCCAACCCTGATAGTCCACCAGCCCAAAAGGCGAAAGCTCTAGGCCTGCCCCTGATCACGCATATCTTGTTGGATCGCTACTCGCTTAAAGCCCAATGGAACAACTATCAGGCTCTTTTAACCCTCATTCAAGACCTCGACCTAACCGTGCTCCACTCCTTTAAATCCAACGGGAGCCACCTCTTCGGCTTTGCCCGCAGGCGCTACCCCGGGCTGATCCATGTCCGCACCCGGGGGGAGGCGAGGCCGCCTCAAGCTCATTTTCTCAATCGTTGGTTGTACGGTTCGGCTTTAACCGATGGTATCTTCGCCGCAGGAAAAAAGGTCGAGGGTTGGCTGGAAAAGCTGCGTTTAAAAAACCAGCTTATCACCTTGGCCTATTACGCCATGCCCCCCTTGCCGCCAAAGCAGAGCCCAACCCCCAACCCCCTGGGCTTGCCCGAAGGCAGCAACCTGATCGCCCTTTTAGGCCGCGCGCAACCGGTCAAGGGGCATGCCGTTCTACTCGAGGCTTTTGCCCGGCTCCATCGCCCCGAGGCGCACCTGCTTTTTTTAGTCAAAGACCCTCACGAGTTCCCCCAGGTCATGGCGGAATTGGAGCGCAAGATTGAGGCCTTGAATATCAAAGAACAAGTACATTGGGCGGGCTTTCAAACAGACCTCAACCCCTGGTTGGATGCCACCGATTTGGCGGTAATCCCCAGTTTGGACAGCGAAATCAATTGCCGTGCCGCCTGCGAGTGGATGAATAAAGGAGTTCCTTTGGTAGTTTTTCCTACGGGAAGTTTGCCGGAAATTATCGTACACAGGCATTCCGGCTACATCTGCGCCGGGCAGGAAGCGGCAGACCTTACAGCGGGCCTAAATTGGTTCCTGACCCAGCCCGAGCGTCTGCGTTCTTGTGGTCAAAAGGGGCAGGAGGCGTTCTTCGCGCATTATCAAATCCAAAAGCTCGCGCAACTTTGCCTTCATTTTTATCAAGAGGCGCGAAAAAAAGGGGCAAAGATTTTGCATAACTATATCACAATGACTTGAAGCAGCGGCGAAACTCATGAACCCAACAGAAATCACCCTATGAACGGTACAAAGACCCTTCTTCTTTTATTGGCGGTTCTGATCTTTTTTCAGGCCACCCCCCAAAAGGCCTTTGCCCAGGATGAAGGCAGCCCGGCCCTACAAACCGTTGCTTTTTTCAGTATCGGTGGCGGGGCCGCAGGCGCCGGGTTTGGAATCGCTCTTTGGCTCTTAGACCCCCTAAACCCCTCGGCCGACTTAACCAACCTCGCTCTGCAAGGCTTTGCCGCCGGCAGCCTGATCGGAATCGTACTCGGAATTATGCAGTTGCAACGGCAAATGCTGCTCCCCCCCATACAAGACCAATATCAGGGACCCAGTGAGTTCGAGGGCAATGTGCTGCGTTATCGAGAAGAACAGGTTTTTTCCGACTTCATGACCGCCGGCAAGCCCTCCTCCCCCAGTCTACCCTTAGCCAGCTTCCAAATCCGCTTCTAGCCCCCATAGGAGCCTGATTGCGCTAAAACTCAGAAGCAGTAAGGAGCCCATTCCCCTCCCTCGCAAATCAATCTGCGATACCTCTAATTTAGCGGGTCATCTCTGCCCCAACGGCAAACCTCTACATTTTCAGCGCTTCTTCAATTGTAAAAATCTGTAAGATTGGATGAACAAAAGCGCGTCCGTATGATACGATACAGTCTCGTCTATCAATTCGGCTTAATCTAGAATATCTCTTTTAGAAAACGCTTTATTGAAAGAGGAGCATTCCCTTTTGAGAAATTTAACCCCTTTGAGGCAAGTTGTTGAGAGGGGTTAACCGCTGGGGTTGAAAGCAGTTTTCCCCCCTTCTGCTTTTCAACCCCAGTCGCGAGAGAGACACACTTTTATTAAAGGAAACCGATGAAACTCCAAGCCAAAACAGCCCAACAACAAACCCCACTCCGCACAACCTGGCGCCTTGTTTTTACTCTCGGGGTCATCATCGGCACAGTTTGGATTTTTGTAAGATGAACTTAAGGGCAAAGGGCTCTGGCAGGGATGCCACCGAAAAAAAGGATTTTCCGAGCCCTTGCCCTGCCTCTAAAATCAGGTTTTAGGCGATCTTCCCCTCAGCTAGGGAAAGCGTGGTTACGGGGCTCCCCCCTAAGGTGAGCCCCTTCCCCTCCAGTTGAACCTGAAACTCCTCAACCCGCAGGGGGCAAGCAAAAAACTCTTCAATGGTAATCTCTGCGGCAGGCGCGACTTCTTGGCCTGGAAGCTCTAACCGAGTCCCTACAGGCGCCTGGGAAAACAAGACCTCCAACTTTTTCTTTTTTTCGCAAGCCAAGACCATGCCCTGACTCTCGACTCCCCGCAAGGGGGCCGATTTCAGGTTACTGACCACTAAGACTTTTTTACCCAAGAGGTCTTCTGCTTGATAATGCTTCACCAAGCCAGAGACAATGGTACGGATGTCCCCGCCGCCAAGATCGATCTTTTCTACAAAAAGCCGCTCCGCTTTCGGGTGCGGCTTGATTTCTAAAACCTCGCCGACCTTGATGTCAAGCTTCGCAAAAGCCACCAAGGGGTTGACGCTTGGCTCTTGTTTGCCCATAAACTTAGCCTTGAAGCCTTCGATTTCTTTTTTTTCCAACTTTTTAAAGAGGATTTCCGGCTTACTCGCCACCGCTTGGCTCAGTTTAGACCAATCGCAAAGGTTTTGCATCGTTGCCGTCGGCTCGCCCAAGAGGGTTAAAATCCGTTTTGAGGTCGTCGGCATATAGGGAAAAAGTAAAATTCCTACCTCTCGCAGCAAACAAACAAGGGCCACCAAAAGGGCGCGGGCGCGCTCGGGTTGTGTTTTAATCTCTTTCCAGGGCTCCGCGTCGTGAAAGAATTTATTGCCCCTCCGACCAAGAGCTAAAATCGTTTTCAAGCCTTCTTTCAGTTGTACTTTTTCAAGTTGTTGGCGAGCTTTTTGCGCCTCCTGTTGAACCTCTTTTAAAAAATCCTGCTCTCGCGGCGACAACTCAGCGGCAAAGGGTTGCGCTGGAAAATGCTTCTGGTAAAAAACCAAGACCCGATTTAAGAGGTTGCCGATATTATCAATAAAGTTGGAATTGATATCTTCTAAAAAACCGTCCCAACTAAAATTGCTGTCGGAGCGCTCTGGTCGATTAAACAGCAGATAAAACCGCCACAAATCAATGGGTAGGCCTAAGTCAATGACATCGGTACCAAAAACGCCAATTCCCCTGGATTTGGAAAACTTATCGTTCTCGTAATTTAAATATTCCGTGCTGTTGATATGGTGCAGCATGGTCCAATCTCGGCCGCTCCCCAACTGACTGGCGGGAAAAACCACCGTGTGAAAAGGGATGTTGTCCTTGGCCATGAACTGGTAAAGTTCCGTGTTTTGCGGATCCATCCACCAATCTTGCCAAGTCTCAGGAAAGCCCCGTTTGGTAGCGGAAATATAACCAATCGGCGCGTCGAACCAAACATAAAACACCTTATCCTCATAGCCCTTTTTCGGTACGGGCACGCCCCATTTGAGGTCGCGGGTAATAGGGCGCGGGAGCAAACCCCGCTCGATCCAACTCTTGGCAACGCTATAGGCATTTGGCGCCCAATGCCCTTGATCATTGGAGCTCTCGCGGAAACGGGTCAGACTTTCTGCCAACTGAGGGAGGTCGAGATAAAGATGGGTGGTCGCTTTTGTGATCGGCGCGTTGCCGCAAATTTGGCATTTTGGCTCTTTTAGTTCCGTTGGCTGCAAGAGTTTGCCGCATTGGTCGCACTGGTCGCCCCGTGCCGAGTCGTAGCCGCAATGAGGGCAAACCCCTTCCACATAACGATCCGCCAAAAAAAGTTGATCGTGCGCGCAGTAGGTTTGCTCGGTGGTTTGTTCTAAAATGTATCCGTTTTTTTCTAAATCCCGGTAAATGGACTGGGTGATTTCGATATGTTCGGGATGGCTGGTGCGGCCAAAAAAATCAAACTGGATATCAAAGGCTTGGTACACTTTTTGGTGCAGTTCATGGTACTTGTCACAGACCTCTTGCGGGGTCATGTTTTCGTCCCTCGCTTTTTTTTCTGTTGCCGTGCCGTATTCATCGGTGGCACAGATATACAAGGTTTCATACCCCTGGCTGCGGCAGAAACGCGCATAAACATCGGCGCTCAAGACACAGCCGATGATATTGCCTAGGTGAGGCACATTGTTGACATAAGGAAGAGCGGAGGTAATAAGCTTTTTGGCCATGGTCATGCTGCGAGATTCAAGATTGAACCCCGATTATCGGCCTAATGGGTGGAAAGGTCAATCAACTCGGCAGGGTCTAAAATCAGAATGATATCGCCGCTACCTAAAATCGTGGAGCCCGAGATCCCCGGGATGCGCAACAAATAATCTTGTAGAGGCTTCACGACGATTTCTTGCTGGTTGACAAGATCATCGACCACCAACCCCATGATCCGAGACCCGACTTGAATGAAAACAACGCTGACCACCGCGTCTTCTTTTTGCTCCTTTTCTAAATCCAAGAGTTGAGCAAGTCGGCTGACCCCAATGATATCGCCGCGCAAATTAATCGCCTCTTTATTTTTTAAGCGATGCAAGTCCGAAAGCTTAATCTCGATCGACTCCTTCACCGCTTCTAGGGGAATCGCAAAATACTGCCCCTTGTCCACAACCAATAAGGCATCAATTATGCTCAAGGTTAAGGGTAAAATCAGGCGGATTTGAGTTCCGTTCCCCAATTCGGAGTCAACCTCAATCGCGCCGTGAACCTTTTGAATATTGGTCATCACGACATCCATGCCCACCCCTCGACCCGAGATATCCGAAACCTGATCCGCCGTGGAAAACCCAGGAGCGAAAATAAAGGCATTGATCGTTTTCACATCAAGCTGGGGGGCTTGATCGGGGCGTACCAAGCCTTTTTCAATCGCTTTTTGCAGCACTTTTTCAGTATTGACCCCCGCGCCGTCATCAATAATCTCTAAGATGACGCTGTTGCCCTGATGGCTGGCCTTTAAAATGATGTTCCCCATTTCAGGCTTGCCCGCCTCTTTGCGCTTTTCCACCGATTCAATCCCGTGATCACAGGAATTGCGGATAATATGCACTAAAGGGTCACTCAAAACCTCGGCCACCGATTTATCAATCTGGGTGTTTTCCCCAATCATTTGCAAATTGATGTTTTTCCCTGTTTTGCGGGCAATATCGCGAATGATCCGAGGAATTTTTTGAAACACCGACTTGACCGGAACCAGCCGCATCTCCATCAAGGTATCTTGCAGGTTTTCAGAGATGCGGTTAAAGGCTCCCTCGACCTGACGCAAGGTGGATAAAACCTCAGGGGGCAGGCTTGTAGGGGGAATTTCGCCTAAGATGTGATTCAAGCTGTTTCGGGCGATGATCAATTCCCCGATGAGGTTCATGAACGAATCGAGTCGATTAGAATCAATCCGCATGGTTTTATTTTCCTCATCCTTCTTAGGGACTTTCGGCGGCTCCGAAGTTGTCGCCTGCGCTTTTTTTGCTGGGGGTTGTTCCGCTGGGGGGCTTGTTGCCGACTTTTCCGCGTCAAAAGCCTGAGCAAAGCCCTCGGCCCCTAAGTCTTGCATGAGTTCAACCACCTGCATCAATTGCCCGATACTCTCTTGAAAACGACTCGCCGCCTCCTCTTGAGAGATTTCTTCAGCCAAGAGACTGACAATCAAGCGGTTCATTTTGCCTGTTTGCTCCAATACAGGATGAATTCCCTGTTTCTTCGCCCCATTATCGAGGGTTTTAACCGAGCGATGCAAGACCATAAGATCATCTGCGATCATCTTCCCCGCGATCAAGTCCGCCCCAATCGCTTGAATGCTGATCACCTGCTGGCTCGCCAGATTTAAAAAGGCCTTAAATTGAGCGTCGTCATTGCTTTGTACCTCTGCCTTAGGGGCTGGGGGTGGGACTTGCTCCTCCCCCTGGGCAAAGGGGTCGAGTTGGACGCATACTTCATTGATATCAAATATGTTATAGTCTTCTTTCATCTTGATCATGCCGATCATGCTCTTCAATAGATCGACCCCCTTTAAAACCACATCCGCCATTTCATTGCTATACCGTTGCCTTCCTTTACGCACTCGGTCAAAGCAGGTTTCTAGTTTGTGCGCAAGGTTGGTGATCTTCGTTAAATTGACATAAGAAGAGGTTCCCTTGATGGAATGGGTAGCGCGAAAAACCTCGTTGATGGATTCGGCGTCGTCCGGCTCTTTTTCTAAATTGAGTAAATGCTGCTCAATCGCCTCTAAATGCTCTTCTGCTTCTAATACAAAATCTTGCAGCAAGGCGGGGGAGGCCTCTTCTACGGGAGCGCTTTGAGCCGGCGCGGCTTGAGCGACCTCCGTGCGCGTCGGCGCCCCCTCCCGCTGTAGAATCGAGTCGAGCAGTTCCATTGTGGAAGAAAGCTCATAAGAGGATTTTTCCGCTGCCAGCAACTCTAAAACCATCAACTTCAACAGATCAATCGCCGGCAGCATTTGATCCATTAACTCAGGGGTCATGGCCATCTCTTCTTTGCGAATCTGATCGAAAATGGATTCCAGGCTATGGCTGAGATGACTGATATCATCGAGTCCCATAAAACCGGCAGTGCCCTTGATCGTATGCAGCACGCGAAAAATCCCGTTGATGATCGAAAGATCCTCCGGGTTTTCTTCGATGCGCAACAAATCGGTTTCGATGGATTCGAACGCTTCGCGAGATTCTTCTACAAAGCCCTGAATTAAGTCATCTAGTTCGTCTGACATGCTATTGCTGCAAGAGCATTTTTGTGTTTTCGATCAATTCTTCCTGCTTGACGGGTTTTACCAAATAAAGATTTGCCCCGGCCTTAAACCCCTGCATTTTATCATCCGCTTCCGCTTCGGTACTGACAATAATAATCGGCGTATTTTGATGCGCCTCGGTGGCGCGAATCTCTTTGCAAAAGGTGAACCCATCCATTTTAGGCATGTTGATATCCACCACCATCAAGTCAAACTGGTCCTTATGAGATTTTTCCAAAGCATCATAACCGTTTTCCGCCTCCGTAACCTCAAAGCCTGCGGATTTGAGCATTACCGAATGCAAATTCCGGACGATGGGCGAATCGTCCACAACAAGTATTTTAGTCATATTTTTACCTAATCAAGTTCTTCCAAAGCACTATAAACGGCCTCAACTAAAGCAGAATTTTCATCGTCTACAAGGTTCTTTAAGGGTTCTAACGCCTTTGGATCTCCTAATTTTTTTAAGGCTTCCACCGCTTCGATCCGAACCCAGGTCGATTGATCTTTCAATAAAAGCAAGGCTAAATCCACTGCCACGGGGAAGCCATGCAAACCCGATAAAATTTGCGCTATTTCAACCTTGACTCTTTCAGGGGGGGAAAGTTTCTGCTTTAGCATGTTTTCTAAAAATTGTATAATCCCTTGTGGATTATCCAAAGCTTGCAAGCAGCGGACAGCCTCCACCTGAACTTGTTCAACCGGGTCTCGCAGCCCTTCTTGAATTTGCTCAATGGTGATTTGCTTTAAGCTGGCAAAGACCTTTAAACTGATCACACGAATCTCTGGGTTTTCATCGCTTAAGCCCTTGGCAAATTTATCCATTTGCTCTTTTGGGTCGCTAAAACCAAAGAAGCTTAAGGCCCTCTTTCGTTCATCGAGACTCAAAGAGGAAAGAAAAAGCCCCAATGCCGAATTGGTGGTGGCATTGCCGATTTCAATCAAAGCGTTGTCAATGGCCTGGCGAACCTCATCATCCTCTTCACTGTTTAATTGCGCCACTAAACTCGGGGCAAATTCATCCTTGGCAAAACGAGCGGCAGCGCCAGTTGCGGCAATACGAATCAGCGGGTTTTGATGCGACAACAGATGCTTGATCTCAGAAAAAGGAATGGGGAGGATCGGGGGACCCAATACATTGAGGGTCGCTAAAATTTGTTCCTCGTCCTCGCTGGCCAGAAATTGTTTCCACATCTTGTCCATCCCCTCGCTGGAGCAGGTGGAAAGCGCTTTCAAGGCGAGGGACTTTTCCATTAAGCCGCTTTGAGGGCTCTCTAAGAGAGCCAATAGGGGATCAATATTAGAGGGATTCAGGGCACAAATGGTTTCGATCAACAGGTCTTGCAATTCTCCTTCAACATAGCTGAAAGCGGGGCCGAGGTAAGACAAGGCCTCTTCCCCCATGTGCGCCGCCGTGGTTAAGGCTTGCATTCTTAATTCGCCTTTTCCCTTGCCCAATACGATTTGCAGGCATTCCAAATGTTTCTTGTCGATCAAGCTGCCATACTGATAAGTAGGGTGGGCCTTCACCACTCTTGCCAAGGCCCAAAAGGCCTCTTGGGTAAAGAGATCCAGCCCCTGATTGCAGCAGTGATTTAAAAGAGGCAAAAACCCGCGGGGATCGCCAATATGCCCTAAAGCTTTTAGAGCCGAGACCTTCACTAAGATATCGTTTGACTCAAGTTTGGGCAGCACCCTCTCAAAGGCAACAGGCCCCCCGATTTGCCCCAAGGCCCGCAAAACAGCGCATTGCATCCAGCTATCTCCCTCGAGATGTTTCGATAAAACCTCGATATGCTCCGCATGCCCCACATCACCCAAGCCATCCGCGGCAGTAGCGGCGACATTGAGGTCGGTGTCGTTTAAGGCGATCACCATGCCCGCTAAGGCCTCCGGGCTTTGGATCATCATCAAGCTGTCGACCGCGAATTTTCGTACATCTCGGTCCGGGCTTTGGAGTTGCTCAATCAAAACTCCCACCGCAGGTTGACCTAAGGTCCCTAAAATCTCACTGGTTAGGTTGCGCAAGCGAACATTTTCACTACCGAGATGCGGCACAATCTGCTGGGCGATCTCTTCTCCCCCCAATTTTACCAAGGCGGTGGCGCAGGCGTCCCCCACGGCGACAACCGGGTCTTTTAAGCCTTCAATCAACTCGGGAACACATTCAAAATAGCCGCCATCTTCGATATCTTCAGCAGCATACCGGCGATCGGCCTCACTCCCTTGGCTCAAGTCGGCTTTCAAGCGGGTGATGATTGCTTCTCTTTAAGCGGTCATAGGGCCTCAAGGTTTTCCCTATTTTTGATAGGATAAAGATTTTGAAAATTTCACCAACTTAAATACGGCGCTGATCTTCCCCACCGACTCAGAGTGACCGAGAAAAATAAACCCTCCCGGGGTCATCGCATCGTACAGGGAATTAACGACCTTTTTGCGCGCGTCGTCATTAAAATAAATCAACACATTGCGACAGAATATGAAATCAAAATCCCTTTGCTGCCGCATGACCATGCGATCTAAAAGGTTGATTTGCCGAAAGGAGACTAATTTTTTTACCTCCGCCACAATCTGATAGCGATTCGATACGGGATGAAAGTATTTTTTCAACATCGCCGGCGGAACATCCTTCACCGCCCTTGTGTCATAAACCCCTAGATCCGCCCTGTCTAAAATTTCCGTATCAATGTCCGTTGCTAGAATTTGAATATCCCATTTTGCATAGTTTTTCAAATGTTCTTGCAATAAGATGGCTAAGGTATAGGGTTCATCGCCAGAGGAGCAGGCAGCGCTCCAAATGCGCAAACGGTAATCCTTCTTTTTTTCTTTTTCTTCCAGCACCAGAGGCAGAATCTCTTCTGCAAAGGATTCCAATTGGGGCTGATTGCGAAAAAAATAGGTTTCATTGGTGGTGAGCGCATTGATAAATTCAGTCATTTCATCGGGGTTATCGCTTAAGCTTAAGAGGCGATAGTACTCCTTGGCATTTTTGCTGTTCGTTGCCTGGATGCGCCGTTGAACTCTTTTTTCAAGAAAATAGAATTTTTTCTCCTCGAAAAAGACTCCCACCTTGTAGGCAATGAAATCTCGAATAGGGATGAGATCTTCATCGGATATTTTAGCCTCTGCTTCCCACATCTTTACATCCCTGTTAACTCTAAAACTTTACCCGCGATCTCCAAGTCAGGCAAAACGAATTCAGCCCCCCCTAGATCAACTACCCGCCCGGGCATGCCAAAGACCACGCAACTCTCCTCTGATTGAGCGATGGTATGCCCCCCCGCTTTTTTTAAATGGGTTAATTGTTCCGCGCCATCTGCGCCCATTCCGGTCAAGATAACCCCGATCCAGTTTTTACTAAAAGCCTCGTTCAGGCTTTCAAACAAAACATCCACACTGGGTTTATAAACCCTGCCGGGGACTTCATCCAGCAAATGAACCTGAAACACCTTCCCCCCTCGATGCTCAATTTGCATGTGCCCCCCACCGGGAGCCAAATAAATATGCCCCTGCTCTAAAACATCCCCTTCTTGCGCCTCTGTCACCGTCAAGGGGCAAAGCCCATCGAGACGGGTGGCGAAGCTGGCGGTAAAGGCCTTGGGCATATGTTGGGCAATAACGATGCAACCGGGAAAGTCCGCCGGGATTTGAGGCAGAATCTGCATGAGGGTTTTTGGCCCCCCCGTAGAGACCCCCACCCCCACGACCTGCCCCTGCACGCTCGCGCGAAAGCGACTGGAAACCGCTTTGGGGAGGGCTCGGGTTGGAGGGGCTTTTTTGTTTAAAAGATTTCTAAATTGGCCGCTCGCCTTGGATCTTGCCGCCGCGATGATCTTTTCGCGAATGCGCAAACCCTGTTCCGCTAAAGCGCGGGAATCCCCCCCGGGTTTTTGCACATAATCAAAAGCTCCTTCGTTGAGAGCCTCTAGGGTTTCTTCCGCCCCTTCTACAGTGAGGGTCGAGATCATGATTACGGGCAAGGGGCGCTCGGCCATCACCCGCTTTAAGGTCGCCAGTCCATCCATGACCGGCATATTGATATCTAGGGTCAAGACATCGGGTTGAAAAAGCGGCAGCTTTTCTAAGGCATCCATACCGTTTGCCGCCGTGCCAATGACCTTTAACCTCGGGTCTTGCTCAATCAAACGCCCCAACTCGCTCCGCATGAGAGTCGAGTCATCCACCACCATGACCTTTATATTCATTTGTTCTTTATCGTAAGCAAGGCTTCTTCTTGATCCAACTGTTCTAATTCCTGAGCGAGGCTTAAGAGGTCACCTTGAGCAAACTCATCGGGCGCGTTATCTTGAGATTGCTCTAAAGTCTTGGTGACATCCAAGAGAATCACGATGTCATCGGTTTTTTCATCTTGCGCCATTCCGCGAATGGTTACATTTCCACGGCGGGTCAAGAGGTCGCTCGGGGGTTTAAAGCTGGAAAGTTTGACCTTGCGAATCCCCACCACCTTTTCCACCACCAAGGCGGCGAGATTGTGACCGGGATTGACGATCAATAAACGGGTATGGATGCTGAACTCATATTTCGGCCTGCCCACCAGTAGCGGCAAATTCACTACCGAAATCACCTCCCCTCGCAAATTCAACACCCCTAAAATATAACGAGGGGCCTTGGGCACGGGAACGATATCCCGCTCTAAAATAATCTCGTTGGCGTCGAAAACGGGAATGGCGTATTTTTCATCATTGAGCAAGAATTCTAAAATCGGGGTTTCTTCTTCCAAATCCTCCTCGACTTCTCCTAGGTCTTGCTGCTGCTCAATCTCACGCAGTCGCTGCTGTTCTTCATCGGAAAAGAGTTTTTCTAAAGCCAGCAACATCACGATTTGCTGCTTCCCTTCCCGCTCTTGCTTGATCACCCCCTTTAACTGCTCTAATTGAGCCGGGTTGAGCGTAATCGGGGGGTCGCAAATCTCTTTTTCCTTAATGAGATAGACCTCGGTGATTTGATCTACGATCAAGCCCACCTTGACATCAAAAACCTTGACGATAATCACCGGACGGGTAGTGTCTTCCCCCGTGCTTTGCACCTCTAGTTTGTCAGAAAGGCGCAGCACGGGAATCGCGGAATCCCGCAGATGAAAAATTCCCTCCACAAAATCTTCCATCTCCGGTAGAGGAATCACCTCGGGCATCAAGATGATTTCTTCGACATTCAAACTCTCTAAGGCAAATTGCTCTAAGCCGATGGAAAAACCGACCAAAAAAATCTCGCTGCCTCGTTCTTCCTCCTCGGTCTGCTCGGCGGTTTGCACCTCGCCGCCCGTACCCCGGGCGAGGTCTGCCCCGATTAAAAAATCTTCGGTATTGATCAGTTTTTCTTGGTTTAAAAGCAATAAAATTTGTTTTTCGTCTAGCTTGTAAGTCCCCGCCAGATATTGCTGGGTCTTTGAAGAAAGCATATGGGTCGAGCGCTGGATGTCTTGATCCTCCACCGTAGTGATGCTTTCAATCGCGTCGACCAGCATGCCCAGTTTCATCGCCCCCAGCGAGATGACCACGATACGGTTCTGCTTTTCACTGCCTTGCGGCTCAACCTGAAAGCGTTTGCGCAGGTCGATGATGGAAATAACCTCCCCCCTCAGGTTGATTATCCCCAAAAAATACTTTGGAGTCCGAGGGATCGCCGTATACTTTCGCAGGGTAATAATCTCTTCAACGCAAAGGATATTCACGCCAAAAAGCTCTTCCCCCACCCGAAAGCTAATGTACTGGCCTCCCCTCACGGATTGGCCCACTAAGTTGATGGTTGCAGGTAAATCGCTCATATGCCAAATAGACAAAATACAATAGTTCTTATAGCTTTTTGTAACATGCCGACACGGGTTTCACAACATGGAAACGCCCTTCACCACTGCAATTTTTCCCATGCCCCACCCTTTCACCTCCATTTTACCGGCAGAACTAGAACCTGCCTTGAGCCTCGTCCCCATTGGCCAAGCTTATCCCCTGCTGGGGGTTGAGTTGACGATTGCCCAACAGCTCCGTAATCCGGCGCGAAGGCTGGGTTTTGCGGCGGGAAGGTTTGCTGCGCGAACTTCACTCTCCCATTGGGGGCTGCCGCCGCTTCCCCTGCCTCGGCTGGCAAACGGAGCCCCTGGCTGGCCAAGAGGGCTGCTGGGCAGCATCTCCCACAGTTCAAACTACGCCGTTGCCCTCACCTTGCCCCTTTCATTGGGGTTTCAAGGCCTCGGGATTGACTTAGAAGAGGCCCAACGGCCCATCAACGAGGGGATTTTAGGAAAAATAGCCCTGCCCGAAGAGATCCAACAATGGAAGTTGCAACAGGGGGCGGGCGAGAATGCTTTTGGGCTTGACACCAAGAAACTTTTTTCCATGAAGGAAGCGATTTACAAAGCCCTTTCCTCTTGCTGTGGGTACTTTGGCTTTGACAAGGCGCGATTGGTGGACTTAAAGGGCCCTAAAGCGCTTTTTGCCCTGAATCCCGCGTTGATTGCTCTGGGGGCTCCCAAAAAAATCCAGGTTTACTCCTTGAATCAAGCAGGTCTTATCTGCTCTCTCGCTTGCTGGAAAAAATCTGAATAATTCAAAATGGAGGGCAAAAAAAAGTCGCCGAAGCGACTTTTTTGACCTTGCCCGCGCTTATTGCGAAGCGAGGAAGTCTGCAATCGCTGCGATTTCTTCATCCGAGGCCGCGGCGACAATAGGGCGCATCATGGCAGACATGCCCGAGTTACGCTTGCCATCGCGAATGGCTTTGGCCTGATTGGCGATATAAGAGGCATGTTGTCCGGCCAGTTTAGGAAAAGTCGGGGTAATGGACGCACCCGCTTCTCCATGACAACCACCACACCCCTTTGCGTTGTAAAGGGCTTGCCCGTCCAAGGCGAGCACGGGAGTTGCCAAAATAGCGCTGAAAGCCAAGGTTGCAAGGAGCTTCTTCATAATTCATTCCTGTTGGTTTGGGGTTTCAGCCCCGCTCATGTCGGTTGAACGGGGCACAGTAAGCGTAAGGCGTTCTACTTCAAATGCGAAAGATAATCGGCAATGTTTGCGATATCCTCTTTGGTCACGGACTGAACACCAGGATTGGCCTTCATTACAGAACTCATCCCCTTGGTACGAATTCCCGCTTGGATATTCAAAAAGTTTTCTTGAATAAAGGCGGCATCCCGACCGGCAATTTTAGGGAAAGGCCCACTGCCCTTGCCACCGGCTTGGTGGCAAGTAACACACTGTTTAGCGATAAACAATTTAGCACCTACTTCTTGATCCGCAAAGGCGGACTGCGCGGTTAAGCCAGCTACCAGGGTAGTGGCTAAGATCATTGCTAACTTCTTCATGTTCTTCCTTTCTGTACAGAGGGTTATACCTAATATTCCTCATTGCGAGGCATGCTGAATCACCTTAAAATTAAGGTTCCGTGATTCTTACAACATGTGTTCGATTACGAAAATCAACCGCTTTTGTAAAGTCAAATCTGCATTTCATTTTTTTTCTTACCTCAGTTTTTTTAGTTTTCTGCCCCTGACAAAGAGGGGTGAAGGGCCGGAAACTGAAGAAAAAAAAGACTCCCCGGCCCCTGACGACCCTGAACCCCGACTTTTCCACCATGCAGAGACATGATGTTTTTCACGATGCTCAGGCCTAAGCCCGTGCCTCCAGTCATGCGACTCCTTGATTTGTCGATGCGGTAAAATCGGGCAAAGATCTTTTCCCTCTCCGCGAAAGGAACCCCTTCACCCTGGTCCTCTACTTCAATAAAAACCCCTGAGGGGTCTAGGCGCACCCGGAGACAGACCAAAGTGTTTTCTGGGCTGTATTTGACCGCGTTATCCAAGAGGTTGACCAGACATTGCCCCACGAGCTGAGCGTTGATCTCTAAACTAAAACCTGTTGGGCAATCCAGCTCAAAACGGCACCCTTTTTTTTCCGCTTGCAGCTTAACCAACTCAATCGAGCCTTCAAGCAAGGGAAGGAGCAGGGTGTTTTGCTTGGCCAAAGAACCCGCCATGATGGTTTCCTCAACCCGAGTCAGGGCCAAGAGGTCTTCAATAATCGCAGAAAGGCGCTTGGAGTGGTTAAAGATGATCTCCACAAAGCGACGACGATGCGCTTTATCCTCAATGGCGCCGCCCAACAAGGTTTCGGCAAATCCCTGAATCGAGGTGATCGGGGTTTTTAACTCATGGCTCACATTGGCGACAAATTCCTTTCGCAGCTGTTCGAGACGATGCAGCTTGGTGCGATCATGGACCACCAATAAAATTCCGCTTTCCTCTAAAAACTCCAGCTTTATTGCCTCGACCTCCAGCCGTTGCTCCGGCTGCCTGAGGGAGATTTCCATGCTTTGGTTTTCCCCCCTTTCTTCTAAACGGTGGCAAAGCTCACTCAATTGGGGGAGGCGAACCAGTTCCAGCAATTCCTTGCCCACGGGCTCAACGCTGTGAATCGAGAGCGTTTTTTTTGCCGCTTGATTCAAACGGATCAGCCGCCCCTTTGGGTCAAAGAGCAAAAACCCCTCTTCGACCCCTTCAAACAAAGCCTCTAAGGCGGATCTTTCCCGCTCCGCTTGATTGAGTCTCGCTTGCGCCTCATGGGCCAAGCCGTTTAAGGCAAAGGCCAGGGTTTCTGCCTCTTTCCAATTGCCGGGAAGCAGACGGTATTCCAACTCCCCCGCGGCCATTCGTTGCGCCCCCTGGCCTAAAATCCTCAAAGGTTCCAACTCCTGCCAAAGCCAAAGGGCAAAAAGCGCAAACAACAATAACACCGCCAAGATTGCCCCCACGACCCAGTCGCCCCCTTCTGCTACCTTGGGCAAGGGGGCGAGGCCGACTAAACGATGCCCCGCCGCGTAACTTAAGGGCAGCCAGGCAACCAGCTTGGCCGCCCGACCAGGCGGCTGCCAAAGCACCCAGCGCGAGCCCTGCCGAACCTGTTCGACCCAGCGCCCCGGTCGCCCTCCATCCTCTGCGGAATCCCCAATCAGCAAGCCGCTAGGATCAAGCAGTACAAGCTGGGCGGAAAGCTCCCTGGAGAGTTCCTTAAGTTCGGCCTGGAGTTGTTCTGGGTTTTCTAAACTCCAAGTCAAGCGAGGGGCCACCAAATTGAGCCCTTGCCAGAGCCGTTGCCCCTCCCGCTCTACCTGTCGGGCCCGTTGGGCACTCTGCTCCAAGGAAACGACCACCCAAGTCGCCAGCAAGAGCAGGCAGGCCACCCCCAAAAGCAAGCGCCCCAAAAGGCCCGCCTTTTTCAAGCCTCTCCTTTGAAACGGTAACCCAGCCCCCGGACGGTTTCAATATAATGCTCCCGCGCTCCCAATTTTTTGCGCAAACCGACGATAGTCACATCAATGGCGCGATCAGCGACCATGTGATCCGCCCCGTGAGCGGCGTTCATGATCTGGTCGCGGCTGTAAACCCGGCCCGGTTGACGAGCCAAAAAATACAAAACCTTAAACTCGGTCAAGGTGAGATTCATGGGGTTGCCGGCCAGCAAAACCTGATTGCGCAGGGGGAAGAATTCCAAATCAAGAATCTGCATGTTTTCTTCTGGGTCCAGGCGCCGGAGCAAACTCTTGATCCGTGCGATGAGTACCTTAGGGGAAAAGGGTTTGGGCAGGTAGTCGTCGGCCCCTTGGCTCAACCCCTCGACCAAATCATCCTCTTCGGCCTTGGCGGTGAGCATCAAAACGGGGATTTCGCGCAGACGAGGGTGCCGCCGCAAGCGGGCGAGCAAATCCAACCCGCTCATGCCGGGAAGCATCCAATCGAGAACCAATAAGTCTGGTTTAGAGGCCTCCAACCGCTTCCATCCCGATTCTCCACTGGAGGCGGATTCCACCTGAAAACCTTCTTTTTGCAGGTTATAGGCCACCAGTTCTTGTAAATCCGCCTCGTCTTCGATGATCAAGATTTTATGCACGCAAGACCTTGTTTCAGGGTTGATAAGCCGCTTTGAGACTCTGCCCAAAGGGAGGGCGGAAAATCCCTTTTTCCGTAATGATTCCCGTGATCAACTCATGGGGGGTCACATCAAAGGCAGGATTGGCGACCTGAATCCCGACCGGGCCGGTGCGCCTTTCGCCAAACTGGGTCACTTCCTCCGCCTCACGCTGTTCAATGACGATCTCCTTGCCCGTTGGAGTAGAAAAATCAAGAGTGGAAAAAGGACAGGCAACATAAAAGGGAATCTGGTGATGCTGGGCCAAAACGGCGACCGAATAGGTTCCGATCTTGTTGGCCACATCCCCGTTGGCGGCAACTCGATCCGTCCCCACAATAACCAGGTCGATTTTGCCCTGCCGCATCATCGCCCCGGCCATATTATCGCAGATCAGGGTGACATCCAACCCCGCCTGCTGCAACTCCCAAGAGGTCAAGCGCGCCCCTTGCAGCAAGGGCCGGGTTTCGTCGGCATAGACCTTGAATTTACGCCCCGCTAAATGGGCCAAATACATCGGAGCCAATGCCGTACCCAGGCGAGACACCGCCAAATGCCCGGCGTTGCAATGGGTTAAAACCCCCATCCCCTCTTGAATCAAGTCTTGGCCGTGGCGGCCAATGGCCTCGCAGGCTTGGCCGTCTTCAACCTGGATCGCGACCGCCTCGTCGCGTAAAAGCCTCAACATTTCCTCATTGCTTTTTCCTTGATTTTCTTGCGCTTTTTTCAACATCCGTTCCAAGGCCCAATGTAAATTCACCGCCGTGGGCCTAGAGCTGTCTAAAAAATCCGCCTCCTTTTTTAAGGCTTGCAGAAATTCAGCCTCACTAAGCTCCAGATGAGGCTTGGCGGCCACCAACAACCCAAAGGCCCCGGCAATCCCGATAGCCGGGGCTCCGCGTACCTTTAAGGCTTTGATGGAATCCCAGACTTGCTGGGCGGAATCTTGCCGCTCCATTTTTACTTCTAAGGGCAATAAGGTTTGATCCAATAAAAAAAGATTTTCCTCTTTCCACTCTACAGAAAGAGGCAACTGAGGTAGATTAATTTGTTCCAAGGTACTCCATAGGCTTAAAGAATGGGCTTAGTATCTAGCAGATTGACACCATAATCAAGGTAATGTTACAATTTAGCACTCACTTAAAAGGAGTGCTAATTATTGCTATGTTAGACCCCAGAGCAGAACAAATTTTAGAAGCCATCGTCAGGCTGTTTATCGAACAGATGGAGCCCGTTGGCAGTCGTGCCTTAGCCAAACTAAAGAGCATGAATTACAGCGCCGCGACCATCCGCAATGTAATGTCAGACCTCACCGACCTCGGTTTGATTTCTCAGCCCCATACCTCCGCGGGCCGCGTCCCCACCGATCAAGGGTATCGTTACTATGTAGATAAGCTCACTTCAAGCTGTTCCCTGACCGCGCACTTTACCCCCTGCAAGAATGAGCCCGCAATCAAAGCCTCTCGCTTAGAAGACCTCTTGATCGAAATGGCCGAGGAATTGACCGCTGCCACCAATTGCACCGGTGTTGTTCTTTCCCCACAATCCCATGTCAGTAAATTTAAACAAATCGACTTCATCAGCCTCAGCGCCTCGCAAGTGCTGGTGGTTTTAGTCACCCAGACCGGATTGGTAAAACACCGCATCCTAAAGCTACGCGAATGCCCCCCCCAGGAAAGCTTAAGCAAAATGGCCCTGATTTTAATGGACCTCTTTGCCCAAAAAACCTTAGCCGAGATTCGCCAAAGCCTGCTCAATACCCTTTCTGAAAACGATCAAGGCCTCTCGGCGCAGGCGATCCGATTGGGCAAAAAGGCCTTTAACCTAGAAAAGGAAAACAACAGCCTGTTTATTACCGGGGAATCGCGCATTTGCGGCTACCCCGACTTTACCACTCACAGCGAATTGAGTAGGATTTACCAAATGCTGGAGGAAAAACAATCCTTGAGCAACCTCATGCACCAGATGGCGCAAAAAGAGGGGGTGCAGGTCGCGATCGGGCAAGAAAACCACTTGGCCGGATTGGAAAACTGCTCCATCGTAGCTCAAGCTTACGGTCGCCACGGCTACCGTTTAGGAAGTGTCGGGATTATCGGCCCCACCCGCTTAGATTACCCTAAGGTCATGGCCGCCCTCGACTACACCAGTCAAAAGCTCACCCATGTGGTCAGCCATTTCATTGAAGAAAAAATAAAACCCCTTTCAAGGTATTAATCCAAACCTATCATGAGTTCGCAAGAAGAAAAAACGGAAAACACGACGGAAGAAACCCCGGTGAACGAAGGGCCAGACCCTGCTGAAAAAACGGAAACCGCGGAAGAAACCCCAGAAGAGGCCTCGACCCAAAACGAGGAAACCACCAAAAAAGTGGACCCGCTAGCGGAAAAAGAATTGGAAATCGCCCGCCTAAAAAACGAACTTGGCCAAGCAAAAGACCAATATATGCGGGTTTTGGCGGAAATGGAAAACTTCAAACGGCGCAAGAACGAAGAAACGAAAGAACGCTTAAAATACGCGACCAGCGCTCTGGCCAAAGAGGTCATTACCGGCTTGGACAACTTAGAGCGAGCCTTAACCCACGCCAGCCCCGGCGAAGACGAAGGCTTTAAGAACTTTGTCCAGGGGATTGACATGGTGCAACAGCAAATCGCTGAAGCTCTACAGCGCCATGATATAAAACGCATTTTCCCTATAGGGGAAAAGTTCGACCCCAACAGTCACGAAGCGGTTGGCGCCATCGACAGCCCCAAGGTGGAAAACGACTGTATCGTGGAAGTACTGCAAGCAGGATACCTCATGCATGACCGGGTGATTCGACCCGCAATCGTGCAGGTCTGCAAAAAAAACAAAAACAAGGCGCAAGCCGAAAATGAACCTGAACCAGCATAAGGAGCAACCATGGGAAAAATTATAGGCATTGATTTAGGGACCACCAACTCTTGCGTCTCGGTGATGGAAGGCGGCGACCCCGTTGTGATCACCAATTCCGAAGGCGCCCGCACCACCCCCAGCGTGGTTGCCTTTACCGACTCCGGTGAACGGCTCATCGGCCAAGTAGCGAAACGCCAAGCGATTACCAACCCGGACCGCACCATTTACGCGGCCAAACGCTTAATTGGCCGAATGTTCGACTCCGATGCGGTACAGCATGACAAGGCCAATTTAAGCTACAGCATCAGCAAAGCGAGTCATGGCTTGGCCCAGATTAATGTAGAAGATAAGCATTATAGCCCCTCTGAAATCAGTGCCTTTATCTTGCAAAAGATGAAGCAAACCGCCGAAGACTATCTCGGCGAAGAGGTCACCGAAGCGGTGATTACCGTGCCCGCTTACTTCAACGACGCCCAGCGCCAAGCGACCAAAGACGCGGGGAAAATCGCCGGATTAGAGGTCAAACGCATCATCAATGAGCCCACCGCCGCGGCGCTGGCTTACGGACTGGACCGCAAACACGAAGAAATGATCGCCGTATTCGACTTAGGGGGCGGCACCTTTGATGTCTCTATTTTAGAAATCGGGGATGGGGTTTTAGAGGTCAAAGCCACGAATGGAGATACCAAACTCGGTGGAGAAGACTTCGATTTGCGGATCATCGACTGGCTTGCCGCGGAATTCAAAAAAGAAAACGGAATCGACTTGCGGGGAGACAAAATGGCCCTGCAACGCTTGAAAGAAGGAGCGGAAAAGGCAAAGCACGAGCTTTCCAGCTCCACCGAAACCGAGATCAACCTTCCTTTTATCACGGCGGATCAAAACGGCCCCAAGCACCTCAATGTAAAACTCTCCCGCTCTAAGCTGGAGCAATTGACCGAAGATTTGATTGCCCGCTGCCTGCCTCCCATGAAGGCGGCCTTGAAAGACGCAGGGATAACCGTTAGCGATATCAACGATGTGATCTTGGTCGGAGGGATGACCCGCATGCCCAAGGTGCAGCAGGTGGTCGAAGAATTCTTTAAAAAGCCGCCGCATCGCGGGGTGAACCCCGATGAGGTCGTTGCCATTGGGGCGGCCATCCAAGGCGGGGTTTTGGCAGGTGAAGTCAAAGATGTACTCTTGTTGGATGTAACCCCTCTTTCTTTAGGGATCGAAACCTTAGGGGCCGTGACCACCCGCTTGATCGAGCGAAACACCACCATTCCCACCAAAAAAAGTCAGGTCTTTTCCACCGCGGCGGACAATCAACCCGCGGTGAGCATCCATGTGGTGCAGGGAGAACGAGAAATGGCGGCGGACAACAAGACCTTAGGCCGCTTTGAGTTGGTCGGCATCCCTCCTGCGCCGCGCGGCGTACCCCAGGTTGAGGTGACCTTTGACATCGATGCCAATGGGATTGTCCATGTTTCCGCCAAGGATTTAGGCACGGGCAAGGAGCAAAAAATTCAGATTACGGCTTCTTCGGGCTTGAGCGATGAAGAGATCGAAAACATGGTGAAGGAAGCCGAGTCGCACGCCAGCCAAGACAAGGCGAAGCGAGAGCTTATTGATGTTAAAAATCAAGCAGATAGCCTAGTTTATCAATGCGAGAAGGTCGTCACCGAATCCGGAGACAAGCTCGGCGATGAACGAGGCCCTATTGAAGAAGACATTGCCGCTTTAAAAGCGCTTTTAGATAGCGAAGATACCAACGCCATCAAAGAAGGGATCGAGAAACTCACCCAAAGCTTTCACAAAGCTTCTGAGACCCTGTACAAAAATCAGGGGCCGAGCGACGAACCCCCTCACGCGGGGCCGGAAGCAGAAACAGAAGAACCCAAAAAGGATAAAGGTGACGATGTTGTCGATGCCGACTTCGAAGAAATCAAAGATTAAGCTTTAGGAACCAGGTGGCCAAACGCGATTATTATGAAATTTTGGGCGTATCCAAAAGCGCCAGCCCCGATGAACTCAAAAAGGCGTACCGAAAGCTTGCCCAAAAATATCACCCCGACCGCAACCCGGGGGATCAACAAGCCGAAAATACCTTTAAAGAGATCAACGAAGCTTATGAAACCCTAAACGACCCCAGCCGTCGGGCCCGTTATGACCAGTTTGGTCACGCCAGCGCGCAGATGGGCGGCGCGGGCGGAGGCAACCCCTTTGAAGGGGGCGGCTTTGGGGATATCTTTGGGGATGTCTTTTCTGAATTTTTCGGGGGCTCCAACGCCCGTTCAGGGCGCAGCCGAGGCGGGCAGCGAGGCGCGGATCTATCTTACAGTATGGATCTCACCTTTGAGCAGGCCGCTTTCGGTTATTCAACCGAACTATCCATCCCTCGCTTGGATGAATGCGATCAGTGCGGCGGCACGGGAGCGCGCTCCGGTAAGGATATCGAGGTTTGCCCGGTCTGCCAAGGCACGGGCCAGCAGCGCATCCAACAGGGCTTTTTCAGCGTCGCTACCACCTGCAGTCAATGCCGGGGTTCCGGCAAGATTATCCGCAACCCCTGCTCGACCTGTAGTGGAAGGGGCCGCGTCCAGATTAAGAAAAAGCTTAAGGTCAACATCCCCGCGGGGATTGATACGGGCCACCGGGTCAAACTTACCGGAGAAGGCGAGGCCGGCGCGGGAGGCGGGCCGCGAGGCGACCTCTACCTGATCATCAATGTCTTAGCCCATCCGATCTTTGAACGGGACGGCTACGATGTCTATTGTCGGGTTCCCATCTCTTTTACCCAGGCGGCCTTAGGCGCCGATATCGAAGTGCCGACCTTAGAAGGGCGCGCCAAGCTCAGCGTCCAAGCGGGCACCCAAAACGACCGCATCTTTCGCCTCAAGTCCAAGGGCATTGCCAAACTGCGTGGCTCTGGCAAAGGCGACCTCTATGTACGCATTCAAGTCGAGGTGCCTTCCAACCTCAACCAAAAGCAGAAAGAGCTGTTGGAGCAATTTGCCACCATCAGCGGGGAAGAGGTCAACCCCATCCGCAAGGGCTTTGTGGATAAACTCAAAGAGTTTTTTTAGCTTATTTCAGCAAATCGCCCTGGCCCATGGCTTGGGCGATTTGCTGAAAGTCCTTTTGGGAAATTTCAAAAAGGCCGTAGCGAAAGATCATCCCCCAGTTTTTCCGCCCTTGGGTGAAGCTGAGCTGCTCTAAAAGGGGGCGGATCAAAAGGGGTTTCACCGAGGCAAACTCCACCCTGCGGCGATAGGGGTGAAACCCCGGGGCCATTTCCACTTGATATACCTGCTCGTCTCGCACCCTGCCTAGGGCCGTAAAGGCCTGAAGGCCTTCTTTTTGCCCAAAAACCTTCCGGGGAGCATAATAAAGGAGCCAGTCCCCCTGGCGTAGTCTGGCGCAAGGGGCTCGTTTCCCGTGACAAAATTGGGCGATCCCCCATTCTACTCCCTGTTGTACATGATCTTGCGAGGCAACCCCAATCCAAAATCGATTTGTTTTCTGTGCTTGTTGTGGCATTTTATTTCCTCTTGACTTTCATATAAGCATGCTGATAATTATCAGCATGCTTATATGAAAATGGTCAACCCAATTTAAGGAACCCCCATGAAACAAGCGACCTCTCTTTTATTTATCTCCCTGCAAGTACAAGACTTTGCTCCAGCCAAAGCCTTTTATCATGATTTGCTTGGTTTTGAGTTGGCCGAAAGCCCCAACCCGGAAGCCATGCTCTTTCGCCAAGCGAACGGGGCAACCTTTGCTGTTCGTAAACCCTTAGCTCATCTGCCAAAAACCGAAAAACTAGGCCTGGGAGTAGACCTCTGGTTTCAACACGCGCAATTAGAAGAACTGCAACAACAAGCCCTCAAGACCAATGTCCCCCTTTTAAGCCCCCTGCAACCCAGCCCCTTTGGCCCTAAGCTGGTACTGCAAGACCCCGATGGCTATGCAATCACCCTCCACGAAGGGGGCCCCAGATCATGAAAAAGGGCCCCCTCCTGTTGCCCAAAGGCTGGGCTATCTGCTCAAGCAAACCAGTCAAGCCTTTCGCCATCGCATGGACCAGGCACTTGCCCCCTTGGGGCTCACAACCGCGCAATACGCCTTGCTGAGCCACTTGCGAGAATTCCCTCGCATGACCAACGCGCAACTGGCCCGGAGAGCTTTTATCACCCCGCAAACCAGTATCCGCGTCTTGGTGGGATTGCAAAAACGGGGGCTGGTCTTGCGCGATCAAGCAGAGGTGGTAAATCGGGCCAGCCCCGCTTGGCTCAGCCAAGAGGGCATCAAGCTCTTGGAAGAAGCGAACCTCCAAGTCATGGAAATCGAAACCAGGCTGAGCAAAGACTTCAGCTTAGAAGAACAAACCGCCTTAGCCCATCAACTTCAGCGCGCTTTAGCCAATCTCGCCCCCTAAACAAAGCCGACCAACCACGCCCTTGCCAAGTTGGTCGGCGCAAGTTAGATTAAACATTCATTTACAGATACAACAACGACAACAACCCCCTCTGTACCGAACAGCGAGCTCTGCTTCGGCCACCTGCAAAGATGTCCAGTTTTCGCCAGATCTATTGCGTGATCAAGCTCTCTGAACTGGACTACCATCAAGTCAATTCAGGGGGCAGGGAACGCCTAGCCCGCTTGAGTCATCTCAAACGCACCGAGTTGGAACAAAGCCATGCCAACCAACAAGAATTTATCGCCCGCCTCCAAAGCGAGGCCAAGCGCATCGGGCTCGCCATCGAATTTTTAACCCAAGCCGACGCGGCTCACTTAACGCCCAAGGCAAACGACCTCGTCCTCTCCGCCGGGGGGGACGGAACCTTTTTATCCTGCGCGCAGCAATTCAGCCATTGCCATTTGCTGGGGATGAACTCCGATTATAAACCCAAAGCGGGAGCCGGCAGTTACGGCGCCTTGACCAGCGTCAACAAAACCAACTTAAAACAAAGGTTGGGGCAGTTGAACAAGGGCGCCTATCACATCGCCTCTTGGAGCCGTCTCCAGGTCATTGTCAACGGCAAGCTGATCGAGCGCTACGCCGTCAACGATATCTACTACGGGCAACGACTGGCCTACCGCACCTGCGATATTTTGCTCGAACAAGGTGGGCAGGAACAAGAATTCAACTGCTCTGGGCTCTTATGCTGCACGGGCATGGGCAGCCACGCCTGGCATTACAACGCCGGGGGCAGCCCCTTTTCCAACGAGTTGGAGGCCTTCGGCTTTCGGGTTTTGTTCCCCAACCTAAAGCGCAACCTCAAATACGCCTCCGGCATCTTAAAAAAAGGGCAGGATATCTTAGTTACCCCGGAACGGGATGGATATATTTTAAGTTTCGACTCCAGTCCAGATATCATTGAAACGGAAATGGGCGATGAGATTCGCCTCTCCTTAGCGCCAGAAAAAGCCATCAAGGTAATCAGCTTTGCCAACCCCTAACCCCCAAGAAACCATGAGAGGTCCCTTAAAAATCATTTCCGGTCGCAGTCACCAAAGCTTTGCCGAAGAAATCTGCGCCCATTTGGCGGTACAACTTGCCGAGGTGGAGTTGATTACTTTTTCCAATGAAAACCAGATGGTTAAAATCAAAGACAATGTTCGCGAGTCCGATGTCTTTGTGGTGCAGACCTCTTGCCCCCCCGTAAGCGATATCCTAATCGAGACCTTTTTGCTCCTCGATGCCTTAAAACACGCTTCCGCCCAGCGGGTTACCGCGGTTTTGCCTTACTTCCCCTATGTACGCAGCGATAAAAAAGATCAACCTCGCATCTCCATTGCCGCTAAACTGGTAGCGGATCTGTTTCAAACCGCCGGAGCGGGCAAGTTTTTAACCATGGAATTTCATAGCCCACAGATTCAAGGTTTTTTTAATGTCCCCGTGGATCAGCTTTTAGCGACCGAAGTCTTTGTAAAGCACTTCCAGCAGAACTATGACCTGTCCAACTATGTTTTGGTGGCCGCCGATGTGGGCGAGGCCAAGCAAATGGGCAAGTACGCCACCCGCATGGACTTGCCGATGGCCATTATCGACAAGCGACGCATCGGCAACAGCGAAAAGGTGCTGCCCGCGCACATCATCGGGGATGTGGAAGGCAAGGATTGCCTGATCATTGATGATGAAGTCGCCTCGGGGGGGACTCTCTGCGCCGCCGCGGACTTTCTAAAAAGCAAAGGGGCCAAAACCATTCGTGCCGCCATTACCCACGCGGTGCTTTCGGGAAGCGCGATGGATAAAGTCAACCAATCCCAACTCGACGAATTGGTGGTGACCAACAGCATTCCTTTAGGAGACAAGGCCCAGCAGACCGACAAAATCAAGGTTCTGACCGTAGCTCCCCTTTTTGCCCAGGCCATCAACAACATCCACAACGGCAACTCGATCAGCGTTTTGTTTAAGGATTAAAGGCCGCAAGAGAAAAACCACAAAACTTGTCTATCTACCCCGTTAGTGGTATGTAATCTTATAGACTACAAATCACCAACTCGGTTTTTCTTTTGCGTATATTTTTGCTGCTTTGTTTTTTCTTTTGCCTCCTCCCCCAATCTATATTTGCGGGCAATCTACAAAGTTTTGAGGTCTTGGTGGATGAAGCAAACCGCTTCACCCCTCAAGAGGTCTTTGCCGCTCGGGATCATTTCCAAAAATGGACCGGCAATTAATTCAACAAGGGATACAGCCAGGCCACCTACTGGATTCGTATCCACTTAAGCCAAACCTCAAAGCGACCTCAATTCTTACTGCAAAGGCATTGGTATATTACCGAGATGGAACTCTACGCGGAAGGGGCCGAAGGCTTAACCCTGTTGCACCGCGTGGGCAGCGTTACCCCCATCAGCCAGCGCCCCTATCCCGCGGGGGAGATCATCTTTCCCCTTCCCCAAACCGAGGCGGGCACGCAGACCTATATCCTCAAGGCAAAAAGCCAGCAATTAATGGAGGTGAGCCTAGCCCACCTCGACCTTGCCGAATTGGGGGAGTACAGGGCGCAAGAAAAACTTTACCTCGGCTTAGCGACCGGTGTTTTTGGGGTCATGTTCTTTTACAACCTGTTCATTTACCTCATCTTAAAAAAACGGGCCTATTTTTACTACCTCGCTTACCTGCTGTTGGTGTATCTCTTTTATTTCGTTCATTTTGGTTATGCCCGCTACTACCTCTGGCCGGAAGTGACCGAATGGGTGCTATGGTCCATCAACATTCCTTTATTGTTTGCCCTCATGGCGGCAACGCAATATACGCGCTACTGCCTATTGACGGCGCAGTACCTCCCCCAATGGGACCGAAGATTAAAAACCTTAAGCCGCGTGGCCCCCTTCTTTTTACTGACCATTGCCACCGGGGTTCCCGCGCTCTTTGAAATCTCGACCGAGCTTTTGGTTTTGGCGAGTTTGATCCTCTTCTTTTTTATTGGCCTGCAAAGTTGGAAGCAAGGGTATCAACCGGCGCTTTATTATGTTTTAGGTTGGTCCGTACTAGGTTTATTCGGCTCTTTGCGTATCCTCAGCGCTTTGGGCTGGTACCCCCTCACCCCTTTTATCGAGCGCGCCTTTGTTTATGGCAGTTTTTTCGAGATGGTCTTTTTCTCCCTCGCCTTGGCAAGCCAGATCCAGCAGCACCGCAAAATCGCCTTGGAGGGAGAACAAAAAATCGCCCAGATGCACCAAGAGCAAGCCACTAAGTTAGAGCAACGAGTCAAGGAGGCAACCCAAGAACTCATGGCGGCAAATCACGAAAAAACCCGCTTCTTATCTTTAATCTCCCACGATCTCAAAGACCCGGTCGGCACCCTAGCCGTGCTGTTGCGCACCCTGCAAACCTCCCCGGAGGAGGCCAAACCCAAACTGCTCAAGCAAGCGGCGCAAATGGCCGAACGGGTTCACCAACTGCTTTTAAATCTTTTAACCTGGGCAAAAAGTCAATCGGGCAGCTTAAAACCTCAACCGGAACAACACCCTTTAATCCCTCTCTTAGCTGAAGTACTCACCTTAATGGGGCAAGAAGCCAAGCAAAAGCAGGTTCGGCTCAAACCGAATATTCCCCTAGAGGCAAGTGTCTACGCCGATGCCCCCATGCTGATCACCCTGGTTCGAAATCTCTTGGCCAACGCCTTAAAGTACTCTTCTGCCGGACAGGTGATTTTCTTTAACGCGCTGCACAAGGGCAATCAAATCCGCTTAGAAGTCAAAGATCAAGGCATCGGAATGGACGAGCGCACCTTGGCAAACCTGTTTCGGCTCGGGGAGCAACATCGCAGCCCAACAAGCCCCGAGGGGGAGATGGGTAGCGGCTTGGGCCTGCTTTTAGTCAAGGAATTCGCGGAAAAAAACCAGGGCCGCGTTGGGGTAACCAGCAAGCTGGGTCAGGGCTCTTGTTTTTGGGTTGAATTGCCCGCGACCCCGCCCCAAAGGGAAACCTAAACCAAGCTTTCTCCCCCTCCGCTCATTAAGGAACCTCTGAAAAACTCCCTCCTGGGAGTTTTTCAGTCTTTTCGGTTGTGAATGAAACCCACAACCTCAACGCGAATCAATAAGTCGCGTTTTTTGATTTGGCAAGGCATCCCTGCCTTGCTGAGAAACGCCGCGTTTTTCAGAGTTTCCTTAAAAAAAAATTTTTTAATTGCCTAGAAATTCGCCTAGATGTTATATTAAGGGCAAGTTTCAAATATCCCATGAAGGGAGGGCAAATGCATCATTCCACCATGACCAGTATTAGCGAATGCAACCGCGAAGAGCGACAATGGCTCTTCATGGCGGTTTGGCGGGTTTTTGTCCAGCAATGCAAATCCACCCCTGAAGAGCAAAAATTCTTAATTCGCCAACTCACTTGGGTCCGCCAAGCTGACATGGGTAAATTAATGGATCTCGCTAGTTTTTTGGGTAAAGACTTCCCTCTGCGCCCCCCTGAAAGCGTGGATTTAAACAAAGCCAAGATCATGTGGGTGGAATTAATGCGGCGAACCGTGCAAGACGGCATGCTTTCCGCCAGCAAAATGCGCTTGATCATACTGATCGGAAAAATTTTGGGCTTTGAGCGAGAAGCCATGGAACCGGCGATGGAACTCGCCAAAAAAATGGCGGAACTCGAACAAATCGCCACCAAGCTAACAGGAGAAATGGCCTCCAACTACAAACGCAGAAAAACAGACCAAGTGACCCAGCCCAGCCTAAAGCTTGCCGCCTCAGCGGTTTCCGCAGAAACTTAAACCCACTCCGCAAACCCCGCTCCACAAAAAAAACCGCTACCCCCCTGGAGAGATAGCGGTTTTTATCCAGTATCTGGTAAAGCGGCGTGCCGCTCTCAACTTAACGCTTCATCTGAATCATGTCGGCTAAGATCTCATCAGAGGTGGTGACGATCTTCGCATTGGCTTGAAAGGCTCTCTGCCCTTCAATCATCCGCACAAACTCATTGGATAATTCCACATTGGAGCGTTCCAGGGCTTTGGATTGAATGCGCCCGGCTCCATTCGCCCCGGCGTCGTTCTCGATTGCCTCCCCAGACTCAAAGGTGCGTTTAAAGAGGTTCTTGCCCAGTTGGGCTAGGTTTTCCCTTGATTTAAAATCCGTGAGAACCACCTTCCCCAACGCCTTGACATTGCCGGAGTCAAAAGCGCCGTCAATCGTCCCGTTTTCTTTGATAAAGATATTCTCCAACTTGCCGGATTTGATCCCATCGGCTCGAATCTCGATTAGTTTAAACTCATTGGCAAATTGAGTAATCCCATCCACCCCGGTGCGGGTATCTAAGGGGTCATTCGGGTTGGAGCCCTTGCCAAAAATGATCCCAATCTGCTGCGCTCCACCACTGCCTAAGAAATTAAACCCAATTTGAGCCGGCGCGTTGGGCAGCTTAGCGCCTTTAATCATGGTCACGGGGCCCGGAGGGCCACCAGCCACCGCAGGGGGAGCCTGTTGGATCACCCCGGGAGTGTCGTTGACTAAACGACCATCAAAACTAAATTCCATGAAACCCCCGCCAACAGCTTGCATGGTGCCGGGAATCCCTCCCTCTAAATCTTCACCTGGCGATAACGCCAACCACTGCCAAGAGTTTTTAATCTCCGTTCCCGCAATGGGCTGACCGGTCGCGGGGTCGATATCGGCCGGTTTGTCGGCCAGTTTGCGAAACACCACATTGACGGCGTGTTCTTGCCCCTTGGAGTCGTAAACCGTTACGGAGGTGGAATTATTATACATTTCCGGGGTTACATTCGCGTAATCCACCTCCATTTTAGGAGGCTTGGTGTTGGAATCTAAATTGGCGATCAGGTTGATCCCCGTGCCCTCTTTCACTCCATCACCCGTGGGCTGAGGCGGGTCAATCTGATCTAGAATATTGATTCGTTTTAAGCTACCCGTACTCGCGCCGGTCTCGGGATTGACATCCTTGATCATCAGGTACATCCCGTCTTGGGTCGTTAAAAAGCCCTCTTTGTCATAGGTGAATTGACCCGAACGGGTATAAAAGGTCTTGCCCGTTTTGTCTTGCACCGTAAAAAAGCCTTGCCCGTCAATGGCTAAGTCCGTATCCAACTCCGTGATTTCAAAAGAACCTTGCGTATGCAGTTGTTGAATATTCCCAATGTTGACCCCCTTGCCGAGCTTCGTATCCCCGGCAATGGAAGTGGCCATTAAATCTTCAAAATTAGTACGATTGGTTTTATAGCCGATGGTGTTCACATTGGCGATGTTCGAACCGGTCACCGTCATATCGTGACTATAGGTTTTAACCCCACTGGAACCGGCATAGAGCGAACCGATCATGAAATACCTCCTTGTAAGGGCGCTACATCAGCGCCCTGAAATTGAAATTGCCTACCCTCCTTGGTGGGCCATCTTAAAGCTTGATCTTGGGCTCTTTGGTATAGGCCCCCTTGGGTGCCAATTCCGTAAGCTGAGGCAAGGGCTTGGCCTGATCGAAAAGGCGCGCGCTGGTGTTGTTTACGCTACGCACCTGCGAAAGGGGAACCCTGCGCCCCTGCGCCTTTACAAAGGCTTGACCCTGTTCAAAGTCCACCCCGCTGACGCGAGCGTGGTTAAAGGCGCTGAGTTTTTCCGTACCGCCTCCTACAAAGTTGGCCGTAAAAGAAACCTTATACTTCCCGTCGTTTTGCAAAACGCCTCGGTCATCCTTCCCATCCCAAGCGAAACGGTGTTGCCCAAAGGGGGCATAACCCAGAGCTTGAGAGAAAATCGGTGTCCCTTCTTCATTTTCTATCGTCACCTGAAGGTGTTCGGCGTCTTTTGGCAGGCTGTAGTATACCGCTTGGCTTTGACCGCGAGCCAACTCCACATGATCCGCCTCCAAAAGCACATCTCGATCCAGATAATTGAGAGCTTGCATCCCCACTAAACTGGCTTGGCTTTGATTGAGGCTTTCTACGCCTTTATTTAGGTTTTCGAGCTGCTCCATGCTGCCCATCTGCGCCAACTGGCTCATCATGGCCCCTGAATCCATCGGATCTGTCGGGCTTTGATTGCTCATTTGGGTTAAGAAGAGATTCATGAAATCCTGCTTACCCATCTTTCCATCTTTGGACTGGGTCTGGGTTGCCTGATTGCGTAAGACTTGGCTTGCGTTATTGAGACGATCTGTGGTGTTTACCGGCACTTTGGACTCCCTAAAGGGTTAAGTTTGGCTTATGCGTAAATATGCATGCCCGGCCCGGCCCAGGTTGGGCTTGGGGACCTTGTTGCTTGCGTTTCTTCGGTTACCTGAGGGTGAAAACCAGCGTTTTCGCCGGAGGTAGCCTGCTGCTGCTGACCTTGCTGCCCATCCTGACTGTTCATAGCGAAACCAAATCCAGCCTCGTCAGCCAGCACAATGGAGAATTGATCCACCTTGACGCCCTGGTTGAGCAGGGTTTCTTTCAACTCGGGGAGCTGCCGATTCATCGCTTCTTGCGCCTCCGCATTAGAGACCTTCAGCTCTGCGCTCACCTTCTCGCCCTCTTTTTTCAATTTGATTTCCAAACGGCCTAAATGAGCGGGGTTGAGTTGCATGGTAATCTCGGATTGCCCTTCTTTGAGAAGAATCTTCACATTCTGGGCCACTTCCTTCATGTTGGGCTGGGGAGTGGGTTTTTTCGCTTCTTTTGCCTCTCCCATTGCGGCGCTTAAGGACTTGGCGCTAACCTGCCCGCTTAAGCCAGAACCTTGGAGGCTTGGCCCCTCGGCTTTGAGCGTTTTTGCAACCCCTTTGAAATCGCTCGTTGACGCGGCTTGATTCCCTGCTTTTACGCTTTGGATGAGATCGGTTTGGGCGTCCACCTTGAGGGGAATGGTCTGTTTTTGCCCCTCTAGGTTTTTCAACTGGGCAAATTGTGCCATATCCACGGAGGATTTTTTTGCGTTGAGCGAAGCAGAAGAGGTAGACTCTTCACTGCGACTCAAAAACGAGGGCTCGGGGCTCAAGGCTTTGGCCTCATCCCCCTTGGGCTTTTCCCCCAATTGCCGCAGGTTATGCTCGGTTGCTTCGCTCTCGGACTTAGCTTGCGCTAAGGCGGGGTTGTAGAGATACCCCTTTTTCTGCATGATTTTTTCCGCCATCACCTTTTCCGCGGCAGCCCCTTTTAACCCCTCCATGGAACGATTAAAGCGGGTGGCGCTGGTCTGGTTTCCCGACTCTTTCAAATGGGTCATGTTGAGGGCGGTGGACTCGGCAAGATTTGCCTGGTTTTGCCCTGCCGTAATTTTTTGCCGAGTGATCATGGACAGAGCCAGTTCGGCGTTGACCTGCCGCCGCTCGAAGGCTTTTTCCTTCTGCTCTTTTTCTAAATCCTCAAGCTGTCTTTTCTCTTCAGTAATCAGGGTCTGGGGGTTGATCCAATCCATATTGGACTGAACCGCGCTCAATTGCCCTTCAAACCGGCCTTGCAAAGCCGTACTCGGCTCTTTTTGCCCTGTCGGCTTGGGCAAGGCACCTGGATGCCCCAGGTTGGTCTGCTGTATATTCATATGTCTCCTGCCTTGGAATAATTGAGTTCTCTTCCTTGAGAACCCGTAACTTGAACGAATGCGAAACCTGTTTTCAGTTTCAACTTAGAGCCATTTTAGGCCCTAGGTTATAAGCTTATCAAGTTTCGTTCCAAATTTCGGCATCCTGCCGGGGATTGAAAAACCCTCTTAACGATTTGGGCTTAAACGACTCTGATTTTCTTTAAACCTCGTTACCCTTTCGGTAATCTCCACGGCGACCTTGGGATTGAGCAACTGCATCACCGCGCTGGCTTTTCTGGGGTTCATGCGCATCAAGAGTTGGGTCGCCGTATCTCGATCCATGCGATTAAAAAAAGTCGCTGTATTTTCTGAGGCCATGGTCTCGTAATATTTCACCATGCGAGAAATATCCTTTTCATCCATCGACTTTCTTAAGGTGCGCTCTTCTTCGATTTGAGATTGCAACACCCTCATCTGGTCAAGTTTCTGCTCAATCTGCTGGCTTAACTGCTTCAACTCTTGGGTTTTTTTCACATACTCCGCTTCTTTACGGTTCAGTTCGTCCTCGCGCGCCTTCAACGCCGTCAAAACCTTCATCTCAGATTCGGAAAACTTGCGTTCTTGCTGTTTTAAGGCATCGGCGCTCGCGTCGGCCGCGGAATCGGCAAAGGTGCCGGGCCGCAACTTATTGACCCATTGCTTTGCCGAAGACATGGCATAAACCGGGCTAGAGAGCCAGCACAAGGCCAGTAGCAGGGCAAGAAGCCGATACGGCTTAAAACGGGTTGGAACAGATTGGCTAAGCATGCATCCCCTTGGCTTTATTGAGTAGAAAATAATTCCCCGCAGCCTCATCAGCTTGCAGCAACTCGAAGTGAGTCATCTTTTTTTGGTAACGCCGTTCTTCTTTTTCTCGTAGAATCTCTAAGGTTTTACGCTGGCGACTGGCCTCCACCAACTCCAGCCTTTTTTCTTCCACTGCTTGAGCCGCATGGCTCAGTTTGTTGTTTAAACCGCTGAGGTCCACTTGCATTTTATCTTTAAATTGTTGCAGCATGCGCCATTCGATGAGGTCGATTCGACCTTGCTTTTTATGCGCGTTCAGCAGGCCGTCTTGTCCCGCTGTTTTTGTCCGAATCTCTTTGATGGCGGTTTCGAGTTCTTGCTGAATCGCCAACTTTTCGGCGAGACCCTTCATTTTCATCCGCTCGACCCTAGCGCGAACCTCTAAAGCCTTTTGCAAAGAAAAGCGAAACATAGTTAATGGTTTGATATGATAAATTTAAAATTCAAGCCCATGGCCAAAGGCCTTTTTTTCCGTTAGAAAGGGAATACAAAGAACATGCCGAGAACCTCCCACAAAAGGGGAAACTGACCTTTCCTCCCTCAATCATGAAAAATACGCTTCATTTTTTCTACCAACTTTGTCTCGCCCTTTGGGTGGGAGGGATGGTTAATTTAGCCTTTATTGTGGCCCCCCTTTTATTCCAACATTTTGACCGAGACCGCGCCAGCGAGGTTACCGCCTTGCTTTTTCCTCCCTTTTTCAGCTATAACCTGCTTTTAAGCGCTTTGGCCCTGGTTTGCTTTTTCCTGCTCGCGCGGCAGGGCCTACCCCGCTTTCGCCTCACCTTAGCCTTGCTTCTGGTCGCGTTGGGCTTGAATATAGGGCAAAAATTCATCCTCCTGCCCCAAGCAGAAGCCCTGCGCGCGGCGGTCGGCAGTTTTGAAAACACGCCAAAAGAAGACCCCAACCGCAAGGCCTTTGGTCGCCTGCATGGGCTTTCCAACGGGGTGAGCCTGCTCTTGCTGCTCGATGGGGTTTTGCTTTTGGCCTTGAGTGGCCGATATAGAACAAAATCATGAAGTTTTTTGCCCTAGAGGCAAAAGCCTTCTTCCTCTCCCGCCCCAACCGCTTTCAAATCTGGGTCGAACTAAAGGGAAAACGAGAATTGGTTTATCTGGCCAACCCAGGCCGCCTTTTAGAACTCCTGCACCCCGGCAAGACCCTCTGGCTGGAAAGGGCAAAAAACCCCAAGGCCAAAATGCCCTGGTAGGCCGTGGCCATTGAAGAAGAATGGGGATTGATCAGCTTAAATACCCACAAGGCCAACGACATGGCCGAGTTTCTCATCCAAGAAAAAGCCCTGCCCGGATTGGAAAGCTGGAGCCTCCAGCGTAGAGAGATTAAGGTGGGCCATAGCCGCTTTGATTTTTTATTAAAGCGGGGGGAAGAACAACTGTTTTTAGAGGTAAAATCCTGCACCCTCTATAGTCGCCTGGCCACCCAATTCCCGGACGCGATCACCGCTCGGGGCCGCAGACACTTAGAAGAATTGACGCAAATGGCCAAGGCAGGGCAAAAAACCGGGGCGCTGTTTTTAGGTCAAAACCCCCATACCCGCTACTTTTTGCCCGACTGGCACACCGACTTAGACTTTGCCCAGAGCTTGCTGCAGGCCAGGGGCTCGGTGGAATTCTACCCCGTCGCCATCCAACTCCACCGAAAAACCGGCGAATTGAGCGGCGCGGCCCAAGCTTTGGAAATCCCCTGGGAGATCCTCCAAAAAGAAGCCAACGACGAGGGATGTTATCTCTACTTACTGCGCCTAGAAGAACAAAAACGCATTGCGGTGGGTCGTTTAGGGCTCATCGACTTTGCTCCTGGTTTTTATGTCTATTGCGGCTCCGCGAAAAAAAACCTCACTGCCCGTTTGGCGCGCCACCAACGAAAAAAGAAAAAGACGCATTGGCATATTGATTTCCTTCGGGCCGAGGCAGAGCACCACCACGCCTTGGCGATTCGCCGCCAAGCCGATTTAGAATGCGCCCTGGCCCAAGGAATCGCAACGCTCGCTGAGGGCGCCATAACGAACTTTGGCAGCAGTGATTGCCCTTGCCACAGTCATCTTTTTTATTTCACCCAAAACCCCCTGCACCAACCGAGCTTTCATCGCCTTTTGGGGGATTTGCGCATGGATCAACTACTCGAAGAATAGACCCCTTCCCTCTTGACGAGGTTATTTCAAATCCGTAATATTTTATATAGCACAATCTATATATTTCAGGAGCCCTATGCCCACCCCGCAAGAACTTGAAGAACGCATTGCCCAAGGCATCCCTGGGGCAAAAGTCGTCGCGGAAGACCTCAACGGCAATGGCGATCACTTCCAAGTGGCGGTGCAGGCAACCGCCTTTGCCGACAAAAGCCGAGTCGAACAACACCAAATGATCTACGCCGCCTTAGGCGACGCCATGCGCGAAGAAATCCACGCCTTGGCCATTCAAACCTCTACCCAAGCCGAACATGAACGCAGTCAATGAAATTCGCTTAGACGACCTCACCCCTGAAGGGGTTACCCCTGCCTTGGAAAAAATAATCCAAGAAAACACCTTGCTCCTCTTTATGAAAGGGAACCGTATGTTTCCCCAATGCGGTTTCTCCGCGCAGGTCGTAGAGATATTCAAGCGCTTAGGGGCAAGCTTTACCACCTTTAATGTCTTGGAAAACGATCTGGTGCGCGAAGGGGTCAAGTCCTACTCCAACTGGCCTACCCTGCCGCAGGTCTATTACAAGGGGAAATTTCTCGGAGGTTGCGACATCGTAACCGAGATGTACCAAAACGGAGAGTTGGAAGAATTGCTCGCCGCCGCTTAAACAGCCAGGCAGGCGCGATCCCGACCCTTTTCCTTGGCTTGGTATAGAGCTTGATCCGCCTTCGCCAGCAAACTTTGCCAGGCGATGACTTCACCGGGCCGCATTCCCGCAACGCCTAGGCTAACCGTGACCACCTTGGCCGCGCGGGCCTTTTCATGGGGAAGATTCAATTGGCGAATCTTGTGCCCCAACTCCTCTGCGAGGCGAAAGGCCTCTTCCTTGGGGGTGTTCGGAGCAATGACCACAAACTCCTCCCCCCCATAACGGGCGGCGAGGTCCTTTTTCCTCCGAAACACGGCCGCCACTTGGGCCGCCACCGCCTTTAAGGCCTCGTCTCCCTGCATGTGACCATAATGATCATTGTAGGCTTTAAAATCATCAATATCCAACATGATCAGGCTTAAGGGGGTGTTTTCCCTGCCTGCTTTTTCCCATTCCGCGACTAAGTATTCATCAAAGCTTCGTCGATTCGCCAAGTTGGTCAAGGCATCGGTTTGACTCAAAACCTGAAGCTGGCGATTGAGGCGAAAGAGTTCTTCTTCCCATTTTTTTCGCTCGCTTAAATCCATGATCAAGGCGATAACCTGCTGCGCCTCCCCCGTTTGGGGGTTAAACAGCAGCGGTATCGCTTCTAAGGCAACGGGGATCAGCTTGCCGTTTTTATGACTCAAATTGATTTCGTAACTGCCCCGCTTGCCGCTGCGGCGGGCTTGCAACTCCTGAAAAAAAATACGGGCGGCTTCCTCGCCCACGAGCCGCGAATCTAAGACGCTTTTTCCCCGCAATTCCTCGCGGCTGTAACCTAAAAGATTTTCCAAGGCGAGGTTGATGCGTTGGATCGAAACGCAAAACCCTAATTTTCGATGTTGCAGGCCCGTAAAATCATCTCTTTCTTGCTCCGACTCATCCAAGGCCAACAGATCAAAGACCCAGGCCCCCAAGGGCATCCGCTCAAAAAGGTTGTCGAAATATTCTAAGTTGATTTGCAACTGGCGGTAGAATTCTTCTTTTTGTTGTTCCGCGAGCTTGTAACGAGTGATGTTGCGAAAGGTAAGGGCCAGCAACTGCCCCGATTTGCCGGTTAAGGGGTTAAATTGAACATGCACTTGGGTGCGGCCCCCTTGGCGGGTTTGCAGCTGGCTTTCGGTCTCGGCTTTTAAGGGGCCTTGGGTCTCCCAATCTTCTAAAATAGCGGTAAAGTCTTCCCAGTTTTCCGGGGCGATGATCTCTTGTAAACTGAGATTCAAGGGCAAGTTTGGGTCTCGCCCCGTCATGGCCCGTAAACAGGCGTTTTCATAACAAAGAGCTTGCCCCTGCAATACAGCCACCCCTAAAGAAATCTGCTCCACCAGCTCTTTAAATAAGTCGGGGGCGTGCAAAGACAGGTCTAGAGGTAAACTTGGATTCATCGTTTATTTATACCATTCTCTTTTGGGTTCGCCTAGTCCCCAGAAAAAGGAGTTCGAGCCCAGCTATTGACGAATCCCCGGCCCCCTGACAGATTAGTCTTATCTCAAACTAGTTATGAACCAAGACCCAAAATATCTATCCTACCTTAAATTCAGCTCCTTAGGATTGGAGATGGGATTGGCTATTTTTGCCGGGGTGTGGATCGGTCAACTCTTTGATCAACATTTTCATACCGCCCCTTGGGGGCAAATGTTTTGGGCACTCGCTGGCATTGGAGCCGCTTTTAAGGCAATCTGGCGCAGCTTGAAAAATCTGCAAAAGATGAATCAGGAAAATCAAAAAAATGACCCTTCTCAAAGACCCGATTGAACAGGCTCGGCTGAGCCGTTTATACCGCACCTTTTACCTGGTTCTTCCCCTGTTGATCGGGGTCGCCTACGGGGTTTGGGGGCTTGACTTTGCCAAGGGAGCCCTGATAGGCTGTCTCGTTGTAGGGATGAATTTATATATTTCCCACCGCTTTGCGGCCAAGGTGATCTTTGAAAAAAGCGGGGTCCCCTTTGCTCTATTTGTTTATGTATTTAAGCTTGGGCTTTCGATTTTGCTTTTATACATCGCCATCAACCGCTTTCATGTAGATCTACTGGGCATTTTGCTCGGTCTTTCCAGCATGGTATTGGCAATTTTTATCTCTTCTTTGGGGGGAAGCCCTCCAAACCAAGGTTCAGAAGAAAAGGAACTGCATGGCAAGTGAACACGCCTTTACTTGGGGGTCACTCCTCACCCCGGTCAAACACCAATTAGAACACTACCACATCGACCCGCATGTAGGGATTGATGTGCTGTTTACCAGCATCTTATTGATTCTTTTTGCTTACCTCGGGGGGCGAAAATTCCGCGCTCAACAAATCCACATGCCCACGGGAAAGCTCAACTTTACCACCTTGGTGGAAATTTCCATTGGGGGCTTGTATAACTTTACGAAAAATAGTTTGCAGGACTGGGCCAAACCGCTCTTCTTCCTCACCGGAAGCCTGGCCCTGTTTATTTTAATCAATAATTTAATTGGTCTCGTGCCGGGTTTCAACCCCCCGACCGATCAATTTAATGTGACTATCGTCTTGGCGCTGATCGTCTTTTTCGTTACCCATGTCATCGGCATATCGGTGCATGGGTTCGCTTACATTAAACATTTCATTGGGCCCGTTTGGTGGCTGGCTTGGCTGCTGCTCCCCATTGAATTGATCAGCCATATGGTAAGGCCCTTGTCGTTGGCCTTGCGTCTTTTTGGAAACATGACGGGGGACCACATAGTAACCGGAGTCTTTTTCCTCCTCTTCCCCCTATTGCTGCCTTTACCCTTTATGGGCTTGGGCCTGTTTGTTTCCTTTGTACAAGCCTTTGTGTTTTTAATTTTAACCTTGGTCTATTTCCAAATGGCGACCAGCCATGACCATTAAAAAATAGACAATCTGGAGAATTCTCATGTTGAAAATGATCAAACGCCTTTCGTTGCTTTTCCTTGGTTTTTTAGCCCCTGCCGCTGTTTTTGCCCAAGAAGCGGCGCAAATGGCTGAGAGCGCGGGCTCTGCCAACCACTTACAAAATTTTGGCGCCGCTTTAGGGGCTGGTTTGGCTATCGGCGTTGCCGCCGCGGGCTGCGGAATGGGGCAGGGAAAAGCGGTTTCCGCCGCCTTAGAAGGAATCGCCCGTAACCCCGGCTCTTCGGACAAAATTTTTACCCCCATGATCATCGGCGTGGCTCTGATCGAGTCCTTAGCCATCTATGGCTTGTTGATCGCTTTCCTGCTTTTGGATAAAATCGCCTAAGCTGATTTTGTTGGTTTCTCCAATAAAACCCCGCTTAGGCGGGGTTTTTTCTCTTCTTTTCCCTCCCTTGTTTTCACGCAAACCACCTTATTTTGTCAGCCTTTGCCTGCTTGCTCTCTTGCTGCTCTCGGCTTGCCAGCCCCTCGTTTTTCGGGCAAAAAAAAAAGGCCCTCTCTACCCCTATATCAGCCGCTTTGAACGACCTAAAGAGCAAAAAAAACTCGAGGCTCTGTTCCAACAAAGCCGTTCGCTGATCCAGCGCCTTCCCATGAAAAATCGGCAAGAGATCACCTTTAGGGAACTTAAAAGCCTGTTAAAAAAAACAGCCTACCGCGAGCGGAAATATATAAAAGCCCTGCGACCGGCCTTGGCCTGGGTCACTTATCTCGAGCATAGGGCAAACCGCTTAAAAAACCTCTACCAACTGCCCTATCATTGGCAGGCTGCGCCGCGACCGACAAAGACCTCTTACCTCGCCTACGACCATGCCCTAGCCACGCCGTTTCAAGTCAGCGCCTTTCGCCACTGCAAAGTCTTTTTTCATCAAGCCACGGGAAAAGATTTGGAACTCAATTCCGGGTTTCGCAGCCCCGCTTATCAAATCTATCTCACCGCGTTTATGCGCGGCAGCCTCAAGCGGGTTTTCACCCATGCCGCCCCCCCTTTTTACTCTCGCCACCAAAAGCCGGAACCAGACTTAAGTATCAGTTTAAAAGGAGCGGTTAGAAATAAAAGGGCAGAAAAAAAACTACTGAAAAGCCTCCCCCATCATTGCCGAGAATTCGGCTTCAAATCCCGCTTCCCCAAAAACCCGGCCCTGCGCTTTGAATTTCACCTCAGCACCGAAGAGCGCTATTACCGCCCTTTGGCAAAAAGCGCAAAAATCCCCTCTAAACTCTGGAAGTTATTTGCCCAAGGGATGGAGCGATCTCAATTTTATCCAAGCCAACAAGGAGCCAAGGTTATTTTGGCCATGGCGGCCAAGGAATCGAGTTGGAAGTGGAACCCCGCTTTACCAAGGGGCAAAAAGCGGGTTTTAAAAACCCGTTTCAAAGAAGCCTTATCCCTTACTGAACAAGGTATTACAGGGAAACTCACCCGTCTTTTTCTTACCCCGGAACAAGCAAAAAAGAAGGCCGAACTCAAAGCCCGCTTTGCGCGCATCAGCAATGAGAAAAATATTCATATCCACGAATGGGATTTCTACCAATGGACGCAAGCGGTCCACCGCTTTTTGCAAGAGCTTGCCAAAGACCACCAAAATTTTACCCAACTCGGCGAGGTTGCCTTTGATGTACAAGCAAAAATCGACCGTTTTTACAAAGAGCCCCAGACCTTTGGCCTCTGGCAGATCAATGTCAACCACCTCGCTGAAAAACTAAAGGGCAAGTACGGGCAAAAGCGCTACCCTGAATTGTTCCGGCACCAACGGTTGAACCGCCATGAATTGGTCAAGGCCTTAAGCGGCCTCCCCGAAGCGGCTTTGAACCGAGAAAAAACCATGGGCTTGCTTTTAAAAGAGGTAATCGGCCCCCACTACTGGGATCACCAACAAGGTAAGAAGCAAGACCTCGCTTTTTTCGCTTCCGAAAACTTAAGCGGCCCCTTATCCACCTATCGAGCCGCCTTGCAAGCGGAAATCGCCCTCAAAAGCGGCAAAACCCTAACCCTAGATGGAGATTTAGCCTATTTTTTCCCCTACTCCACCAAAACCGACTTCTCCCGTTTGAGTCAAACCCAACGAACTTTTATTCTTTATCTCCGCAAGCAACGAAAAATCTATTCCCAAACTCAAAAAAAAGCGTTTAAAAAGCTGGCGCAAGCAACCCATGCCCCAGAACTGCTCCACTCCCCTCTTTACCAAAAATTGATGGGAAAAAAGGCGGGAAAACGAATTTTTGCCCAAATTAAAAGTGGCCTGTACCAACAAAGTCCAAAAAGCTATGCGCGCAAGGTCTTAGCCTTGGCGAATTCCTATTGACCCCCCGCAGCGGTTAAAAAAAATAATTTAAATCAACAGGTCAAACAAACAACCAAGCCCAAAAATGGGCTTGGATCAAGGCCTCTCAACGCTTTTGCCTCAGCTCTCCGCAAGCCTTTTTCGCCGCTTGTATGGGAGAAGAGCTTGTCACCCTGCCCATAAAATAAGGCCCAATCACCCGATACTCCCCAAAGTGAACCCGAGTTACCTTGGCTCTGCCCACTAAACCGGGCCTTCCACAACGATAAAACTCAGCTCCGTTTGCTGTTTTGTATAAAAATTCAACCGCCCGCGCGGATAAAGCACTACTCCCGACCATGATGAGGGCCAATCCTAGCCCTATCCATAATTTTTTATATTTTTTCATTCTTTCTTACTTAAGTTTCCCTCCATTGAACCGATAAGGAGCTGTAACGAGCGAATACAGATTCTAACGAATGCCTTGGAAACCGACAACCAGAGAAAGAGATGAAACAGGTCAATGAAATTCGAGAAATCTTCGGGCAAATGACCATGCTCAGCCTAATCAGTGAACAGAGCTATGATTTGACCCTTTATGAGGTAGGCCGCTTCAAAATAAATCAACGGCCTCATCGCGATGGAGTCGATGTAGAATGGATTGATGAACGAGGAGAGAGCCGAAGGCTCACCCGTGAAAACATCGAATGGGTGCTTTATGAAATCGGCTTAACCGAGGTGGAGGATTACCTTCCAGAGCCTCAAACCGAAGCGCGAGAGATCGCATGAAAGAAAATAAGCGTTTACGAAAAAACAAACAGGCAACCCCGGCCAAGGTGGACCGTGCCACCTTGAACCAAGCGATGAAAGAGTATCTAGCGCAGGGAGGAACAATCAAAAATATCCAGCCCCTGTGGATTGAAGAAGGAAGCCTGTTCCCCTCAAACCAACAATAGACCGCTATGACCCAGTCTTAGTGGTCTTTATAACTCTCTAAGCCCGCCCAATCCTTAAACTCGTCTAAAAACTGCTCTCCACAGGCCATGCTCGCCGCTTCAAAGGCATCGGGAGCCGCGAGCACCCCTATCATATAAGGCCCCTTGACTCGATAATATCCATAGGCCTGATATTGCACCTCGACTCGGCCCAGACTGCCGCGACCATTGCAGGCAAACACTAAATTCTCGCCCTTTTGCTTGAACAGATATTCGGCTCCCCTTGCCGTGAGCGCGAAGCAAACAGGAAGAAACAAAAAAAGCAGAATTTTCATCTTAATCCGGCCTGGAGATAGTTCCTGTTTTTTTTAACGCGAGACTCGGGTCAGCCCAGGCTGAATAAAAACCGCCTAGTCGATTTTAAAGGTAGCGACCTGGCTACGCAGTTGATCGGCCATTTTGCTCAAGTCTTCTGTAGTGCGATCCACCTCTTGCATGGTCGAGCTCAATTCATTCATCGACACCGCATTGGTTTCACTACTCCTACTGAGTTCCTCGGCAATGCGGGCAATATCATTGGTGCGTCGCTCTTGGTCAATCATCTGGTCCGCCACCAGATTCACTTGGCTATAGATCTGATTGACCGATTTAATGATTCCATTGAGGGTCACCCCTGTGCGCTCAATGACCTGAGTCCCTTCATAGACATTCGCGTAGCTGACCTCAATGAGGCGTTGGATCTTTTCAGTCGCTACGGAGCTGCGTTCTGAAAGGTTGCGCACCTCATCGGCCACCACGGCAAAGCCCTTCCCATATTCGCCCGCTTTTGCCGCTTCAATCGCCGCGTTTAACGAAAGCAGATTGGTTTGTTTGGAAATATCGCTGATCACATCCATGATCCCTACGATTTTTTTCGAACTCCCCTCAATTTTTTTAATGCTTCCCGTGGTCGCCTCGACCGACTCGGTGCCCTCTTTCGCCTCTTTTTCCGCCTGCTTGGCGCTATCTTGCACTTGATTGATTGCCTTGTTGATCTCTTGAATATTGGAAACCAGTTCCTGAATATTGCTTGTCGTTTCTTGAATACTTAGATTGGATTTTTCAATATTCTGGTTTACCTCCGCCGCCGCCTTTTCAATCTCGCTGGAGGTGGAAAAAAGTTCTTCGCTGCTGGTCGCCAAGGTGTTGGAAGTCACATCAAGGTCTCGAATCACCGATTGAATATTTTGCACAAAATGGTTGAACTCCGTGCTGAGACTGCCGATCTCATCGCTGCGTTTGACGGGAATACGCTTGGTCAGGTCGCCTTCTCCTTCGGCCATATCCTTTAAACGCTCTTTCAACTCCGCCAAGGGAGAAAAAATCATATTCTGCATGATGACAAACAAAACGCCGAGGGTCACGATATTGATTAAGACATAAACCCCCATGGCCTTAAACATCTTTACTTTTGCCGCGGCAAAGGTGTTTTCCATATTAAAGGCCACCGAGATGACCGCCATGGTCTCGGTGGGAGAAATCCCCATGTCATTGATGTGGCAACTGGCACAGGCGGGAATGTATTCGATCTTTCGGTTTCGAAACTTTACGGGGTGTTTTTCAATGATTTTGATGGGGAAGGCGGCGCGATACACCTCGGTTCCCTTCTTATAGACGCTTTCATCCCCATCCCAATAGACGATTCCATAAAAAGCCTCCCCCGTTTGCAGCACCTTTTGATCAATGCTGTCTTTCGGGAACTCTTCATAGGTAATATCCTGCCTTGAGGCCACATAGGCGGAGATTTTTTCCCCCCAGGTGAGCCAGGTGATGGTGTCGATCAACTGCTCGTTGAGCAGTTCCATGGTGGCGTCTAAACCATCTGAACCGATTTCGATCAAACTATGCTGCTTTTCAATGGGGAGTTGATTGAAATGTTCTCCCAAACGATCACGCACCGCAGCGCGCGACCACATGAAATTTTGATTGAGCGCCGTGTTGATGGCAATGACATTTTTCATCTGCGCCCCAATGCGCATTGTCGTCTCTTGCAATTCCACCCGATAATCATTGATCGCCTTGGCAAACATCGGCAAAACCAACAACGCGGATAGCGCGATAAAAATTTTAATTTTAATGGTCAAAGTGTTTGTGAACATAACTCAAAAATCGAAATAGCGGCTTAAAGTAGAATCGGGTTCTAATGCTTTAGCATGAACTTATTGCAATATCCAGCAAAAGATGGAAGCACGGGTTTTCACCCTACTTGGGCAAGGGGTGGCACTTTTTTGCCCCTCTCTGGGGGAAAAGCCGCAAATTCAAGCTTTGCTGACTTAAAAAATGAAACTTCACCCAACCACAAGTCGGCCCCTGCAATTGCGCAGAAAAGGTGTTTTTATCCAAATATTGAACCCGCGCCCGCACCCCCTTTGAGTTTTCCAGGCGCATCTCGGTTAAAATCGGCTTGTCGGGGCTCGGCTCTAAATAAAAGTAATGCTTTTTCCCCGCCTCGACCCAAGCCTCACTCCGCTCTTCCAAATAATGCAGGGGCTGGGGCGCAGGGGTAACCGCAAACCGCCAAGCAAGGCTTTCTCGTTTTCCCGCGACCTCCCATACGGCCCGAGCGATGAACGCCTTTCCCCAGGCCAAGCGTTCAAAGGGGAAAAAAACAAACTCCCCTGGGCCGAGCCGGGCATTGGGGTCGTTGGATCGCTCCAGCACTTGGCCCGCTAAGGCCGCCGCCCCTTGGGCGGGCTTGAGGGTAAACTCAATCAGCTTTGCCCCGGCAGCCTGGAGGGGGTTGAGTTGGAGACTGATCGGGTAACCCGTGTAAACCCGCCCCGGCAAAGGCGGAGGAAGCTCGTCATAAAAAGCGGGGGGTATAAAACGACTCGCGTCAGGGGGCCAAACCAAAACTTTGGGGGCTTTTGCCCAAGCTCGTTTTTGAATGCCTTTGATTCCTTTTACCCCGATTTTTAAATTTTTCAAACAAAAATTGAAATAATATTGTGTTCCTCGCGCAGGGGGCCGCTCTGCGCAAAGTTGATCCATCTCCCGATTTCCCAAAAGGAACACCCAAATTGAATTCTCTCCTTGCCTAGTTACGCCCGCTCCCATCTCGTCTGCTTCAAAGCGCAAAAAAGCAAAACGATGATAGACCGCCCCTAAGAGAGATTCCATCGCCAAATCCAAGCCTGGAGGGCCGATGCTGATATTTTCCCATACCATTCTCGAGTGATACCCCACGGCTAGAGCCCGGTCTGAGGGTTTCACCCCCAGAAACCCAGGCTGACCGACTTGTTGCAAATGACTGATTTTAAAAGTTTGACTTAGATAATTCGCGTGCCCTTGAGCTGCCTGGGCCAAAGAAGCTTGCCAGCCCAAAGGAGCCAACCCCGTCATGGCGCGGACTTGATTTACGGCCCTTAAGGCTTCCCGAGGAGTCGGCGCTTGCGCCCAGAGCGGGCGCGCCCCCCACAACAGGCCCACAACCAGCAGCAGAGCCTTCATAAGCTGGCAAAAAATTGCTCTAGACTGCGCCCATTGGGCTCATCATGCCCGTTGGCCAAACAAAACCGATTAAACTCAAGCCAAAGGGCCGCTTCCGCTGGAGCGGGCCGGTTTTTTTTATAAAAAAAGGTAAACAGCGCTCGGAGCGCTTCATACTTAGGGGGGGGATAAAACAACTTTAACCCGAAGCGGTCGTCTAAAGCTCGTTCCTCGTTCACCCGTTGTCGATTTTGGGGGTAGCGCTCATCTAAAGGTTCTTGAAAAACCAAGCTCTTCCGGTTTGCCGTAGCGATTAAGATGAGGTTGTCGGGCCGGGGGCAAAGCCCCCCTTCCAAAAAAACCTTCAAGGCCTTAAACCCCTCTTGCTCCGCCTCAAAACCCAATTCATCGACATAAAGAATAAATTTTTCCTTCAAGGGCGCAAGGCGGGAAAAGAGTTCGGGGAGGTGGCTCAATCGCGCCGCGGGCAACTCTACCAGCCTTAAACCTTGGTCGGCATAGTGACGCAACAGAGCCAGCACACTGCTTGACTTTCCCGTTCCCCGCCCCCCCCAAAGCAGACAGTTTTGAGCTTTTCGCCCCCGCAATAAAACCTCGGTGTTTTCTTGCAAGGCTTGAATCTGTTCCTCAATGCCAAAAAGCTGCTCAAAGCGCGCGAGTTTGGGTTGGCTGATCGGCTTGAAATAAAACCCCGCTCCCCGCTCAATGCAAGCAAAGGCAAGGTACTGGCTCCAAGGGCCGCCGCTGGACTGGGCCCAAAACCTGTCCAACGCCCTGGCCGCTTGCTCTGCGCTGGGATTTGCCAACAAGGCCTGGGTCACCTCGGCTATAGCCCCTTTCAATTGAGGGGTAAGGGGCTCTAAGGCTAAGGGGTCTGGCCTTCTTTTCGCGCCCAACTCGATCAGGTTTAAAAAACTCAGCGCCTGGTGGGAGAGGTCTTGCCCCATAAGTTTCAGCCATGCGGATAAAAGTTGCTCCCAAGCTTGGCTTTGGGCCGTTGCTCTACGCCAGGGCGAAACCAGTTCAGGGTCAATGAGCAACCCGAGGAGGTAGGATTGCCAGGGGTTTTCCGCCAACCATTGCTCTGAGTCGGCTTGCGCCTGGGCCAAGGCTTGGGTCCAACGAGCCCAAAGCCCCCATAGGCTATTTTCATTGCGCAAAGAAGCAAAGAGCCAACGGTTTTGATGGCTCTGCAAGGCTTCCATCCCTTGATCTTGATAAATTTTCCATTGCAGCAGGAGGTCTTCTTCCAGCTTTTTTTGTAATCCCAAGGCCTGCCTTAAGGGTTCTTGCCGTGGAAAAATTTCGGTAAACCCCAATTGATGACAAGCATCTAGGCTTTCACCCAATTCTTCAATCAGTTTGGTGAAACTTTCTTCCAAAGCCGCAAAATCAAAACGAGTTTTTACCCCCATCCGCTATTTCCTTTGCCGTTGCCAGCGACAACCTGAATAGCTAGACTAGCTTTCAATGATTTTAAGGAGTCTTTCATGTCCATTGAGGTTCAGTTTTCCGACCAGCCCCCCGCAGGGGCAGTTGTCTTGTTTGATCAAAGCAAGGGGCGATATCCGCTCTCTTCCGAAAACAAAAAGATTTTTTCCCAAAGTTTAGCGAGCCAGCGAGCCCTTCGTAAAGCAGAGCTTTACGACTTGGAAAAATCAGAGGTTTTTGCCTTTACCGACCGTCGCCCGGGCCAGCTTTTCATCGTCCACCTGGGGGCCGGTCCGCTTGATTTTCGCTCTTTAGGGGCCAAGCTGGGTAAAAAACTGCTTCGTTTAGAGCGGGAAACCTGCGCCTTGGCCTTGCCCAGCAAGGAGAATCACCCTCTCTATAAAGGTTTTGAAGGGTTTCTGGAAGGGCTTTTATTAGGCCTCTACCGTTACCAGGAGTTCAAAAGCCCCAGCGAAAAACCCAAAAAAGAGCTTCGACAACTCACCTTGGTGGGGGCAAAAACCAAGGCCCTGCAAAGTGCCTTGCAGCGAGCGCGGATTTTAGCCGAATCCACCTGCCTAGCCCGTGACCTAGGCAATCGACCAGGCAATCACTTTACCCCCAGTGATTTCAAAAAAGCCTGTGAGCAGGTGGCCCAAGAAACCGGGATGGGCTTTGAGGCCTTAGACGAAAAAGCGATGAAACAAGAGAAGATGGGTTGCCTCTTGGGGGTTTCTCAGGGGAGCGACGAGCCTGCATGGCTGAATATCCTCTCCTACCGATGCGGGGATAAAAAAGCCCCCACCCTACTCTGGGTCGGCAAGGGCCTCACCTTTGATTCGGGAGGGATCAGCTTAAAGCCCGCCGTCAAAATGGAAGAAATGAAATTCGATATGCTCGGCGGCGGCGCGGTGCTGGGGGCCATGCGCGCCGTTGCCTTGCTGAAGCCTGAGGTGAATATTATCGGGATCATTCCCGCCAGTGAAAACCTGCCCGGCCCTCGGGCCAACAAACCGGGGGATGTGCTGACCGCTTGCAACGGAACCACGGTCGAGGTGATCAACACCGACGCCGAAGGCCGCTTGATCCTAGCTGATGCCTTGGCTTATGGAGTCAAGCGGTTTCAGCCCGAGGCGGTTATTGACTTAGCCACCCTAACCGGGGCCTGCGTGGTCGCCTTAGGGCATTACCACACGGGGCTGCTCAGCAATGACCAGGCCTTGACCCGTAAGTTACAGGCTGCGGCAGACCAAAGCGGGGACTGGGTTTGGGAGCTGCCTACCCATGAAATTTACGAAAAACAAATCAAAGGAGAGGTGGCGGACTTAAAAAATATCGGCGGCCCCGATGGGGGGACGATCACCGCGGGGCTTTTTTTAAAGCACTTCATCGAAAAAACCCCCTGGGCGCATTTGGATATCGCCGGCACCGGTTGGAACGCGGAACGCATTGACTATTATCCCCCGAAAGGGGCCACGGGCACGGGGGTAAGGCTTTTGGCCGAGTTGGCGATGGCCTGGAAATAGCCCCAAGCGCGAGACGAGGCCAAGGAGTTGGCTTTTTTAAGTCGGCAGCAACATGCCAAAAAGCTCGGTGAGTTTATCCCGTAGGTCTTTGCGCTCTAGAATCAAATCGAGTTGGCCGTGTTCTTTTAAGAATTCGGATCGTTGAAAGCCCTGAGGCAGGTTTTGCTTGATCGTCTGCTGAATCACCCTGGCACCGGCAAAGCCAATCAAGGCGCCGGGCTCGGCCATGTTGATATCTCCCAACATGGCGAAACTGGCAGAAACCCCGCCGGTGGTGGGGTCGGTCATTAAGGAAATATAAGGGATTCCCTCTTGAGCCAGGCGACTCAAGGCGGCACTGGTTTTGGCCATTTGCATCAGGCTAAAGGCCCCTTCTTGCATCCTCGCCCCGCCCGAGGCCGAGACGATGATTAAGGGAATTCTTCTTTTTAAGGCCAACTCAATGACTCGGGTAATCTTTTCCCCTGCCACGCTGCCCATGCTGCCGCCCATGTAGCGGAAGTTAAAGATGGCCGCGGCTACCTCTCGCTCCTTGATTTTACCCACCCCGCTGGTGATGGACTCGTTGAGTTTGGTTTTTGCCATTGTTTGTTTAATGCGGTCTTTGTACTTCTTCGAGTCGACGAACTTTAAGGGGTCGATGGGCAGCAGGCCCCGATCCATTTCCACAAAACTGTTTTCGTCAAAGAGCTGCTCAATCCGCTCTTCAGCGGTTAAGCGAAAGTGGTAATTACAGAGCAGGCAGACCTTGAGATTTTTATCGAGGTCTTTAGAGTAAAGGGTTTCGCCACATTCGGGGCATTTGATCCAAACCCCGGCGGGGATATTTTTCTTCGCATCCGTAGAGAGAAGCTTCGGGGCTAGTTTGGTCAACCAGGAGGTCATAAGCGATTCGGCAAAAGGGTCTAATGAAGTTTAGCCACAGAATACGCTCTTTTTTGAGCTTCGTCAAAAGAGGAGGATAAAGCAGGGAAAGACAAAAAACGAAAATCCGCGACCTTCATGAGTCTAAGGGCTACGACCCCGCACCGCAAAAACCACCTGCGGCGCAATCCCCCATGCCTCGGGCAGCGAGGGAGCTAGCCTTGAGCCTGTTGGCTTAGGGAAACTCTGAAAAACGCGGAGTTTCCCAGCAAGGCAGGAATGCCGTGCCAAATCAAAAAGCGCGACTTATTGATTCGCGTTGGGATTGTGGATTTCATTCCCCACCGAAAAGACCGAAAAACTTGACGCGCCCCAGGGGCTATAATCAGCCCGAAGGGCATGAGCCTACCGCTTGAACAAGCGGTAGGCAAGGAGGAGTTTTCAGAGGATCCTTAGATCAACTGCATCCCTGGCTGGCTCCACAGGTAATGCAGACATAACAGGTTCCGGTACGCAAGAAGTCGCTGCCGCCGCATTCCCCGCAAGGGTGATGATCACTCGTCCGCTCGGCCTTATCGGGCTCAAACTTGGGCGCGTTGACCGGCTGGGGCATGGTAAACTTCGGGGTATGGGGCCGTAAGGGCTCGGGCTTGTCACTGGGTTGCACCTGTAAAAAATCGGTACGGCCCAGGTAGTGGTGCCCTAAAACCCGAAAGATCGCGTCAATCAAACTGGTCGCGCTTTTTAAGAAAGGATGCCCACTCACCATGCCGTGCGGCTCAAACTTGGTAAAGGTAAAGCGGTCAACCAGTTTTTCTAGGGGAACCCCATGCTGGAGACTGAACGAAACGCTGATGGCAAACTGATTCATCAAGGCCCGAACCGTACCCCCTTCCTTATAACCCAAATCAACGAAGATTTCCCCCAAAGAGCCGTCTTCGTTTTCGCCGCTGCGCAAAAATATTTTGGTTCCCGCTACCTTGAACTCCCAAGTACGGCCAATGCGTACATCGGGCAGTTTGCGCGAAGAGCCCCAGGCACGAATTTCCACCGTGCCGGCACCCCGTTCCTCCAAGGCGCGTTCCAAGCGGGCGTTTTCTTTCCGCAAGGCCTCAATCGTAGCTCTTTCATCTAAGGTCGCCTCTTCATCTTGTTTCGCGTTTAAGGGTTGGCTCCCCTTAGAGCCATCGCGATAAATAGCCACCGCCTTCAGTCCGAGCTTCCAGGACTCCATATAGACCTTGTGGATATCGGGTACCGTCGCCTCCTGAGGCATGTTGATGGTTTTTGAAATCGCTCCTGACAAAAAGGGCTGGGTGACCGCCATCATCTTCACATGACCCATGGGGTCGATCAAGCGCTCCCCATGGCCGGAAGGAATAGCGCAATCAAAGATCGCCAGATGCTCAGCCTTCAAACCCGGAGCCCCTTCAATCGTCTGTTTCTCGGTGACGAACGCGCTGATCGCCTTCACCTCTTCAAGGCTGTAACCAAGCTTGTTCAAGACCGCGGGAACCGATTGATTCACCATGGGAATCACCCCTCCCCCAGAGAGCTTTTTCCACATGACCAGGCTAAAGGCAGGTTCTACCCCGGTGGTGGAACAATCCATCAAAAGGCCAATGGTGCCGGTCGGGGCCAAGACCGTGGTCTGGGCGTTGCGATAACCCTGTCGCTTTCCCTTCAGCAAGGCGGCATCCCAGATCTCGCGGGCCTTTTCTTTTAAAGGGGCCAAGGCGGGCGCCCGCTCTTCTAAGGCGAAGTCTTCTCGTTCGATTGCCTCGCGGTGTTTTTGCATGACCCGCAGCATGGGCTCTTTGTTTTTTTCGTATTGGACAAAAGGCCCTTTGGCCTCGGCCAGTTCCGCGCTCATTTCATAAGCCGAACCGGTCATGATGGCGGTCACCATTCCGGCAAGGGCTCGCCCCTCCTCGCTGTCATAGGGGTAGCCCATCATCATCAACAGGGTGCCCAAATTGGCGTAACCTAAACCCAAGGGGCGGAACTCGTGACTGTTGCGGGTGATTTTTTCCGTGGGATAACTGGCGAGATCCACCAAAATCTCTTGAGCGGTTAAAAAGAGTCGGCAAGCCTTGCGGTAATCCTCGATTTGAAATTCCCCCTTTTGATAAAACTTCACCAAATTCAAACTGGCTAAGTTGCAGGCCGTATCGTCTACAAACATGAACTCGCTGCAGGGGTTGGAAGCGCGAATGGGGGCCGAGGCCGAACAGGTGTGCCAGTCGTTGATGGTCGTATCATATTGTACCCCTGGGTCGGCGCAGGCCCAAGTGGCTTCGCAAATCTTTTGGAACAGGTCTCGGGCCTTGTAGGTCTTATAGGGCTCGTGGTTGACCCGGTTGAGGGTTTGCCAATCGCCGTCGGCTTCCACGGCCGCCAAAAACTCGTCGCTCAGGCGCACGCTGTTGTTGCTGTTCTGCCCTGAAACCGTGGCGTAGGCCTCGCCGTTAAAGTCGGGGTCATAACCCTGGGCCACCAAGGCGCGCACCTTTTCTTCTTCTTTGACCTTCCACTCAATGAAGTCTTCCACTTCAGGGTGGTCGATATCCAAGCAGCGCATCACCGCGGCCCGGCGGGTGGTCCCCCCTGATTTAATCGCCCCTGCCGCCGCGTCCAACACCTTTAGAAAGCTCAACAGCCCACTCGATTGCCCCCCGCCGGAAAGCCGCTCATTCACCCCCCGCAAACGGCTCATGTTGGAGCCCGTGCCACTGCCGTATTTAAAGAGACGGGCCTCGTTTTTAACGAGGTCGAAAATCGAAGAGAGGGTATCGTCTACCGATTGGATAAAACAAGCCGAGCCCTGAGGCCGCGCGTACTGGTTTTGAATCGCTTCGTATTGATCTCCCTCTTTCCAGGCGAAGTTTTCCCCGCTGCCGCTGATCCCGTATTCGTGGTAGAGACCGACATTAAACCATACGGGACTATTAAAGGCGCCGTATTGGTGCAGGCAAAGCCATTTTAAGTCATTTTCAAAGGTAAGCGCGTCGTCATCGCTGTCGAAATATCCCTCCTCGCGGCCCCGGTCGGCAATGGTGCGGCAAACCCGATGAATCAACTGCCTTACACTGGTCTCCCTCCCCTCAACGCCCGGCACCCCGGCTTTTCTAAAGTACTTGCTCGCTACGATATCGGTGGCCAACTGGCTCCAAAAAGAGGGCACCTCGACCTGCTTCATCTCAAAAATCACTTCCCCGGTGCTGCTGGTGATCTTGGATTCTCTTTTTTCATACTGAACCGTATCCCAGACCTCTGGAGTTTCTGGGGTCGCCTTGAAAAACTGGGGCGCGAATTTCAGGTTTTTAGCGTTAGGCTTATTCATAGTCGGGTTCTCAGGCTGGGCAAGAAGGAATGCATAGAAAATTTTGGGTTTGGGATCAAATTATGATAGAAAAATTCAAGTTCGTACAAGTTGTTTTTTTTTCCACAGGCCTAGAATTTGAGCCGCAGCCCCTCCCTGATTGAACCTTGCCAACGGGAATTTTTTTCATTTAAAACAGGCTGTGATTTATTTTTTATTTATCTTTATTTTCAATTAATTAAATAGCAGAGGCTTGAAGCATTGTCGTTTTTGCCTGTTGCTCTTTCCAAACCAGATCCACCTCATTGCAGGCGAGAAACAACAGGGTGACCCAAGTCTTTTTAGCCTCTGCCCAGGAAACCAAAAAGACCCCTGAGGGCAATTCAAGCTTACTCCAATCCGGTGGATGGATCAAAGTGAGTTTACGCAAAACCAACAACTCAGAGCCCCTCAGCCGCTGTTTCCACTCTAAAGCCATGCGGCCCATGGTCCAACGGGCGTTGATTTCCAGCAGACGCGGGTGATCGCTGAAGCCGTACAGCAAATCCAACCCCAAGGGCCCTTGATACCCCAGCTCATGAATCCGCAGCAGCAGCGGGGTCAGCCCTTCCAAAAAAGAACAGGGCCTGTCCTGGTCCACCCGGCTCCCTAAATAGCCCCCCTCAGCAGTGGAATGCAACTCCACCCGCCCCCGATAGACCCAGCCCTGAGCTTGAAAATCAAAATGGAGGCTTTCTTCCCTCCGCTTTTCCAGTTTTTGCTCAAAAAGCAGCCCGCCCGACTGCTTTGCCCAAGCCCAAAGCCGAGCCAAGTCACTAGGCCCCGGCTGGTAACAAAGAAAAGCTCCGCTGCTGCCAAAGGGGTCTTTGACCAGCAGGGGCCCCTGCTCCTGCTCGAACTCCAGCAGCGCCCGCTCTAAATCGGCAGGGCCTTGCCCCTTGGCCTCAAACCAACGGGCGGGAACGCGGTACTCTCGCCCCAGCAACTCCTCCCTCGCCTGATAGCTAAAGGCCTTGGAATTGATATGCCTCATCAGGCCCAAGGGCTCGGGCTGCCCCCACAGGCCCAGGGAGTGGGCCGCTTGCAAAAAGGGATCTAAATCCTTTAAGGGACTGTTGGTTTCGATTTTTGGCGGACAAACCAACAAGCTAGGGACAAAGCCCAATAAATGGCCTAAATGCTCCAGCAACAAGGGGGGCGGAGATTGGTAGACCAACAACAAGTCCTCAACAGCCAGTAAGGGCGCCATCCACCAAGAGGAGCGATTGAGCAGGGCCCAGGGCTTATGCCTGGATAGCTTTTCTGCCGCTCGGCCCGCCAGGGAAAACTCATAATCGTAATTAAAAACCCAGAGGCGACTCATTCGCCTTGCCCCCAAAAAGCCTCTATTGCTTGTAAGACTTCGCTCACCGCAATCTGCTCCATGCAATTAAAGTGAGAGCAGGCGGTTTCGGCGCAAGCGTAGGTTTGAGGGCAACCAGTCTGGGGGCTGAAAATTTTGCCCGCGGCCATAAAGGGAGCCCATCGCCTTGCAGATTGCACTAAAATCGGAGGATAAAAACCGATCACCGGACAACCGGCCCCATTAGCCACATGAGTGGGGCCGGTGGAAGGCCCAATGAACAGTTCCGCGCCACTCGCCAAAAGGCCCAATTCGCGCAATGTCAATTGATCGGTGAGGTTCCAAATGAGTTGAGGGTTCATTGCCGCCAAGGTTTGATTGCGTTCTGCCTCCTGCGGCCCCATCCCCGTCAAGACCAACTGCCGCCCTGATTGAACCAGGCTGGTGGCCAACTCGCAATAAGCAGCAAAGGGCCAGTTCAAGGCCGAGCCGCTCATCCCCGAATGCAGGATCGCGTACCCCGCCTCTCGTTGCAGTTGGGGCAACAAATCACCGAGCTTTTCTGCGAAGCGCCCCACTTCCTCCTCTTTAAAATAAAGCTGGGGCCGCTTGGCCCTCACCTCTTGCCTGGTTAAGGCGGCAACCAGTTCCAGATTGTATTCCGCCTCGTTCAAGCGACACTTTGATCTTTTTTGCAGAACCGGATAGTTGTAATGGAATAACATCTTGGGCTTACTCAAAGGCCCCATGCGCACCGGAATGGAATGCAAATGGGGTATGAGGCCCTGAATCAAAGCATCATTAACCATCACCAAAAGGGCGTCGAACTGAAATCGCAAAATCAAGCCCGCGCTTTTTTTAAATTTTGCCCGAGAGCTTAAAGCAATAATCTCATCCACAAAGGGATTGTTTTTTAATAAGGGCGCGGTCGCCTCTTGGCACAATACCGAGACCGGGCGCCCGATGGCCTTCGCCGCCGCCTCAATAGCGGGCAGGGTCTGCATGACATCTCCGATCCGGTCGGTGCGCGCGAGCAAAAGGCGTTGGGGTGATTTTTTAGGTGAACGAGGAAACAGAGCCATGACAAAAATTTTAATCCTTCGCTTTAGTTCTTTAGGCGATTTAATCTTAACCACTCCCTTTTACCGGGAGTTGAAACGACTCAATCCCTCTGCGGAGTTGCATCTAGCTACCAGCACCAATTTTGCCCCCCTCTTGGAAAACAACCCGCATCTGACCAAAATCCACGCGCTGAATCGCCAAGGAGGCCAACCCGCCTTAAGGCAACTGGTGAAGCGGCTCCAAGCCCACAAATGGGATCAGGTTTTTGACCTGCATCGCTCTTTGCGCAGTCGGTTGCTTTTATTCCAACTCTTTGGCCTTTTTCCCGCTTGGAAAACCCAACTCTATCGCCTGGATAAGCGGAGTTGGCAGCGGGTTTTATTGCTCCGCTTCAAACGCAATGTCCTTCAGAGATTCCCCGCCCAGCGGGAGGCTTATCTCCAGCTGATCGGCCAAGCCTACCCCGGGGCCAAGCTGCAAAGCCATACCGAGCTGTTCCCCTCCAACAAACAAGCAGAGGCTGTAACCCGCATCCTGACCGAATCGGGGATAAATGAAAAGCCCCTGATCGGCTTCGGGGCCGGGGCGAGCTTTCCCTTAAAGCGTTGGCCCAAGGAATCCTTTCTTTTTGTGGCCCGGGAATTGGCGAAACAGGGCTACCAACCGATTTTTTTAGGTGGCGGAGGGGAGGAAGAGCCCGATTGGATCGCAAAGCAAGGCGGCTTTCCCAACTGGAGTGGTCGCTTGGATTTTTTAGAGACCGCGGCCCTACTGGCTCGTTGCTCCTTAGCCGTCAGCAACGACTCGGCAATCGTGCATTTTGCCGAGGCCATGGGAACCCCCGCCTTGGCTCTTTTTGGGCCAACGGTGAAAGAATTTGGCTTTGGGCCCTTTTTAAAACACAGCCTCTTGGTGGAAAAAGACCTGCCCTGCCGCCCCTGTAGCCGCAACGGCAAGGGAAGCTGTTCCAACCAAGAAGAGTTGGCCTGCTTGCGACAGATCACCGCTGAAGAGGTCTTGCAACTGGCTTTGGAAAGACTGAAAAAAGCAGCGTCAAAGGACTGGGCAAAAAAAGAGGGACCATGAAAAATCGTCTTTTACTCCTTCTCCTCCTCTTCCTTTGTTGGGGCTCGACCGCCTCCGCCATGGAGATATCGGGATTTAAAAACCTGATGAGGCAACTCCAGCAGGATTTTTCAACCTTGCAAGCGGCATTACTCAGCGGGGACCTAAACCAAGCCGCGCAAGCAGCCGACGCGATAGCCCATCACCAGCCACCGCCCCTCGAAGAACGAAAGTGGATCATGACCCGCCTAGGCAAGCAGGCCTTGAAGTTTAAAGAGTGGGACCAACAGGTACACCAGGCCACCAAGCGATTGGCTGAGGCGGCACAGGCCAAGGACCGGAAAAAAGCGCAAGAGCTGTACCAGCAAGCCCTTCAAGGCTGCTTTGGTTGCCACCATCAATTCAGAAAGCGGCTCCGGCAACCCTGAGGCCCTGTAAAAGGGCCAACAAACCAGCAACATAAAATAAGATATCGAGATTTTACCAAGGGGAACCAGCCCCAGGTCAAAGGTGATTGGTTTGCACCTCGTCCACCAGGGCGTCAAAAAGCAAAATCACATCATCATTGACATGGCGTAAACGATCAATCAGCATTTTATTGATTTTACGGGTAATGGGCAGACCGATATCGGGAAATTTATTCCCCAATTCCGTAAAGTCAGCTCGATTGAGTACCATGAAATCGGAGTTTTCCAAAAGTAAAATACTGGCACTGCGAACATCTTGATCCATCAAGGCCATCTCCCCAAAAAAAACATTATAGGAAGCTTCCAAATCTACAATCGTGTATTCCTCGTTTTGCTTGGTATGCTTGATGACCCTGACCTTCCCCTTTAAGAGCAAAAAAAGTTCATCCCCTTCATCGCCCTCGTTCAACAGGTATTCGCCCATCTTGCCCGAGCGGAACTTCATGACGCTCGCCACCTGCCGCAAGCGAATCTCATCCTCTGCGATATCGGCAAAAAGGCTAAATTGCTTGAGTCGTTCTAAAATTTTACTGTCAATCATCGAACCTATCTGAATTGAAAAAATCTAAAAACACCTGCCCCCTTTAAGCATAAAAAGCGGCATAACCCACGCTATCGGGACCAGCGGATTTTTCAGAGGAGCTGCCGTAAGCTTTGAGGGTCAAACCCGCCCCGCCCCAATATTGCAACAAATACAAGGATACCAAAATCGGCAAGGCACCGCAAACCGTCGCCTTGTATTGGGTCACCAAGGCTCGAAACCGGCCCGGGCTACCCGCGCAAATCGCGTCGGCGATTTTTAAATCCAACTCCTTGCCGGTCATTCCCGGGGGTTCATAGCCAAAGCGAGGGCCGCAATGGTTAAAATCAGAAGAAACAACCAAAAGGGCGCTGGGGTCCATTGCTTTTAACCGCTCCGCAATCGCCTTGGCCTCGCCCATTCCGCCCGAAAGCAACAGGGGGGTCAACTCGGCTTGGGACAAGAGGACCTGTAAAAAAGGCAATTGCACCTCTAAACTATGTTCGGGCGCATGGTAAGGGTTGTTGATGGGTACGCCTTCCAAACAACGCAAGGGGCTACGGCCTAGAGGGGTTTGCCAAGAGGCGTAATCGGTTCCCGCCATAAAGGAAAAGCCAAAATGATGCGAAGGGCCTAAAAGGTAGACCTGTTCGTAATCCCACCCCTCCAACTCCTGGTAAGCTTCGGCGGCAACCGCCCCGCTATAATAATAACCGGCATGGGGCACGATGAGAACGCGCGGGCGCGGCCCTTGCGCCGCGCCCGCGGCCCGCAAAAACCCCTCGACCTCGGCCCGCAAGGCCTGTTCCTCCGCGGGATAAAACTGACCCGCCACGGCGGGGCTACGGACTTGGCTCACTTTTTTTCCCCTCTTCAAGATAGAGTTTCAACAAAAAACCGGCCACCCCAACAGCGCAGACCCGAGGCCAGGCGATACACTTGGTCGAGCCCGCTCTTTTGCCATCTAAAGTATAAACATAAGAATAGGTTGGAGTCCAAAAATAACTCCCTCTCGGCTTGTCTTTCCGATCATAAATGACCCCTTGATGAGCAGAACCCAGAATCACTCTTCCCCCCCCCTCTTGCACGATATAGACCCGGGCCTTACCCTTTTCCACCAAAATGCCGACCCGGGTTAAGAACTGACCCTCTCCATTAAAAATCTCGACATAGCGCGGGTAGACCTTCGCCTGAGCGATTTCTTCCCCCTCGGGGCCGTAGATCGGGCCTGTTAGGGGAAAAGGCCCAATGCTTCTCGGGTTGACCTCTTGAGCCCCAACTGCCCCGCGAAACAAGACCAGCAGCCCAAAAATCAGCAGGCTCGCCCTCATGGATTAAGAATGGAGTTGAAAACGGTGCCCCGCCTTCACTTGTTTGTGATGTGGAGGCAAGTCCTTTAACTGTTTGCCCCTGTGCATGTAATTGACCGGATTGGGGTTGTCAAATTGATCTTGCGGATCCCCATGAATCATTCCCGAACCGGAATCCACCAAAACCAAATCATATTTTTCCCTTGCCGGATCATAGGCCTGTACCTCTCGAATTCGCGCCTCACCCAATACCTTTGCCTCTTTCAAGGTGTTGATCATCCGTTTGGGTAGGTGGTCCCCACTAATATAAAGTCTCTTTTCCCCCGCTTTAGTGGGCACGCTCAAGCGAAAACCCAAGGCGGGAATGGCATGCAGGCTGTTGAACACTTCCGCCTTGGCCCCAAAAAGGTCAAAGGGCTGGTTCGGCAAAACGGGGTGATACTCATAATGCTTTGCCGCCTCAAGGTAACTGCAATTTTTCAAGGCCATGACCTTTAAAAGCATGGAATGAAAGATATCCGGACTGGTATAAAGCGGGGTTTGATACCCCTCTTCCAAGGTCTGGGCGGCATCGAGGTGATCTTCATGCACATGGGAGATAAACAGGGCATCCAACTCTTGAAAGTCCAACCCCAGGTAAGCTAAATGACTGCGGAAAAAAGCGGGACTATCCCACATGACCCATTTCCCCTTAAAATGCAGTAAAACCCCATTGGCGGGCTGCATGGGATCAAACCCCTCGGAGTTGCCCAAAATCCGCGCAGAAAAAGCGCGGCTGGAGGCCCGCTCTGTCGTACTGACCCGCACCCCTTTGATCTCGTAGACCGGTCGCAAGGGCTCGGTGAGTTCCAGCTTACAGGTTACCTCCCCCCCCGCGCTCACCGTAAATTGATCCTTTTCTTGCCGATGAATGAAAACAGCCGGGTCCCCGTTCAGTTTTTCATACAATTTAATTTCATCCCCCACCTCAAAGGGAATAAATTCGATTAATTCTTTGATTTCCAACACCTGGCCCTGCTTGTTTTTCAAGGCCAAAAAGCGGCATTCTTGGTGTATTTGCTCTAGATGAGCCCGGTCCATGCCTTGACGCAAGGCCAGCTTTTTCTCCGCCTCTAAGACCTCGGCAACTTCCGGCCCCAAAAGGGTAACCCGCATCATATCAGAGAGCTTATCCACCACCTCTCGCGTTGCCAACACCCGAAATTTTCTTCCCTGCGCCAACCCCTGTTGGATAAAAAGAAAGTGGTAAAAGGGGAACTCCAAACAAGCGAGTGAAGAATACCGCTGAATCGCCCGCGAGGGAATCACCACCGTATCGGGTAAGGGCAAGTGCTTTTGCAAAAGCAATTTCAGCACTTCGGGGGGACAGCCAATCAGCAGATTCCCCAGGCTCGCTGAAAAAAGATGCCCTCCCTCATTGAGAGGAAAATGTTTAATGTGGGTTTCGGCCTTTGCCATGGCACAACCTTGTATAAAATGCTGCAATATTTCACCGATTCCAATAGCGGATTCGGCTGCACATGAAAAGCAAACCCCATGCCAAGTCTAGGCTAAAGACTGAAAAACAGGGCCTGCGGCAGAGCCGGATTTCCCTTGTTTTATTGGCTCAGCGCAAGAGCGAAAATCGAACCTACCCCCCTCGCCCCTAGAGCCAAAACCCCCAAGTGACTCAGGCGATTTGGCCCCCATCCTGGATTTTAGATTGGCCCATTGAAAGAATCAACCGAATGGGATATAGCCAATAAAGTCGCCAACAACAAGACCACACCCAGGGATAAATTTTCATGCCGATTCTTGTTTTTTTCTTGCTCTCCTTCTTGTTGAGCCATTCCGCCTTGGCTCAGTTCAACTTCACCCCCTTAAAAGAAGGGGAATACGAACAGCTTGACAAGCGGGGCACCCCCCCGAGCAATGTCACTTTACGGGGGTCCTACGAAGCGAGCCACTTGAGCCAAAAAAGCGGTTTGACCGGCAGCCGCGTTGGCCCGGGAGAAACCAACCAAGAGATGATCCTTAAGTTTAAAAGCAGCTTTAATGAAAATCTCTCGCTGAATGCGAATATCTCAAACCAGCGCACCGAGTTGGAGTTACAGCGCAAAGGCTTTACCAGCGAGCGCCCTAGCCAAGAGGGAAACAGCCGCGCCCCAACGGGGATGAACCTCTACTTTAGAGAGGCTTATTTAGAATACAACCCCAACCCCAATGCCGCGCTCAAAATCGGATACCAACGAGCCTCGATTGCCGACCGCCTAGGCCTGGTTTATGAAGGAATCGGCAACGCCATTACCCAATCTTGCAGAATGGGAACCTGGTGTTATTATATCGGAGCGATTCAATTAGGTCAGGGAGAAAATGACGCTCTTTTTTGGGGGCAAATCAATTACCCTGTTTTTGAAGCGGGCACCTTTTTTACCGATCCTTGGGCCAAGGGGGGAGAGCGCCAAGCCCAAAGCCTAGACATTGAACTCTTTCGCGTCTTTTACAACGCCAATCGCGTTCCCTTAGGCAAGCAGGGCGGTTGGATCGGGGAATACAGCGCCTACCACCAAAAAGACGACGCGGGCCGCTATGTCTATTTCGACAATCAAAAAACGGAATATGTGGGCTTTAACCTCACCTGGAACGCCAATGCCCTGCAGAGCAAACTCCATATCATCCGTTTAGGGGGGCATCGGGATTACTGGTCGGAAACAGCCGGCTCCAGCGAACGCACCAAGCTCGCTCAACGAGGTCAGGGGGCCCTCTTAACCCTCATTGATTTTAACTACCTGCTAACCCCTCGGTGGAAGTTGGCCGCCAGCGCCCTCCAATCACCGGGAACCAAACAAACCTCGGCAAAACAAAACTACTGGGATCAAGACGCGACCGGCTTTCAAGAAGTACAACCCGGTTACTTTGGAAAGGCCCTCATCTACTTAAACGGGATGCAAAAAAGCGGCGACGGCCACTCGGTAAACAACCTGAAATACAACCATATCGGATTGTATTATACCGATCAAATTCAATTTTTTAGCTTTGAAAGCGATTATTACGATTTCCGCAACAGCGAAGATGTTTTTGATATCCAGGGCATTAAAAGAAGTAGCATTGGGCGGGAAGTGGATTTAAAATTCCGCTGGAAGTTAGAGCGGAACCTAACCACGACCGTCTATACCGCTTTTTTCACCCCTACCGGGGGATACAGCCCGGATGAAACTCCCCCTGATCCGACCATCGAAAATTTCTCCCGTTGGGGGCTCCACCTACTTTACGACTTTTAAAAACAACCATGCAAAACCAACAATCCAATCGACTTTTCGCGCGCGCTCAGGCCTCCATTCCCGGTGGAGTCAACAGCCCGGTGCGCGCCTTTCAATCCGTCGGCGGCAACCCCCTCTTTATTGCTTCGGGCAAGGGGAGCCAGCTTACCGATGTGGACGGCAATCGCTTCTTAGACTATGTAGGCAGTTGGGGACCCTTGATCTTAGGTCACGCCCATGAGCCCACCTTAAAACGCATCGCAAGCGTCATGGCTCGGGGTTTGAGCTTTGGGGCGCCCACCGAGTTAGAGGTTTTACTCGCTGAAAAGATTAAAGAACTCATGCCCAACATTGAAATGATCCGCATGGTCAACAGCGGTACCGAGGCGACCATGAGCGCTATTCGCGCCGCGCGCGGTTATACGGGGAGAGATAAAATCATCAAGTTTACCGGTTGTTATCACGGTCATGCCGACTACCTTTTGGTTCAGGCCGGTAGCGGGGCCACCACCTTAGGGGCCCCGAACAGCCCCGGAGTGCCCGCCTCCTTCGTGGCCGAGACTCTGCTGGCCAAACTCAACGATATTGCGGGGGCGCGCCGGTTGGCAGAGGAATACGAGGGGGAAATCGCCGCCATCATCATCGAGCCGGTCGCAGGCAATATGGGCGTTGTCCCCCCAAAGGGCGATTTTTTGGCTGAACTGCGTTCCCTCTGTGATTTGCATGGCATTGTCTTGATCTTCGATGAGGTGATGTGCGGCTTTCGCGTCGGCTTGGGCGGAGCGCAGGGGCTCTATCATGTTCAGCCCGACCTCACCGCTTTAGGCAAGGTGATCGGCGGGGGGATGCCCGTGGGGGCCTATGGTGGAAAAAAAGCGATTATGGAGCAAATCAGCCCCTCGGGCAAAATCTATCAAGCAGGTACCTTGAGCGGGAACCCCGTGGCCATGGCAGCCGGATTAGCGACTCTAGAAGAGGTTTCCCAACCTGGTTTTTATGAGGAATTGGGCCGCAAAGTGAGTTGGTTGACCAATGAGATGAAAGATGCGCTCCAGGCCTCGGGCCGCCCCTATTGCCTCAACGCCGTGGGAAGTATGTTCGGTTTTTGGTTTATTGAAGAAGAGGTGCATGACTATGAAACCGCCTTAAGGTGCGATACCGTCTTATACGGCAAATACTTTAGGGAAATGTTGCTCCGAGGGGTCTACATGGCGCCTTCGGCCTTTGAGGCCGCTTTTATGTCCGCCGCGCATAGCGACGCAGACTTGGAAGAAACGGCCAAAGCCTTTCAAGGCGCCTTGCGGGCTCTATAAACCAAAACCATGGGTGAACATTTGTATATTCTTCTTGCTTCCTGAAGCTTCTTGCGCTAGATTCAAGTTCTCAATCTATCTTTAAGGACCCTCATGCTAGCCCATTCCACCTTTAAGGTCACCCGTTGGGACGAATCCCCCTCCCCCGTGGGGGCCTCTGCCTGCCCTTGGTCGAAAACCTCCATCGAGTTCGCCCTCTCCGGACAGCTGGAGGGAACCGCTTGGGTCGAATACCTGATGCATTACCATCACTTCAACCCCCAGGCCCCTTTAGAAAGCCATGCGCATTATGTAGGTTTGATCCGTTTTGAAGGAACTTTAGAAGGGAAACAAGGCGCCTTTACCCTTTGTGACCAGGGTACTTTTTTCCAGGGGTCGGCAGAATCCAAATTTGAAATCTTGAAAGATTCAGGCACAGGGGAATTGCAAGGCATACGGGGCGCGGGCCAATATCACTCGACCCCCAAAGCAAGCCGCCTGACTCTAGACTACAACTTATAGCTAGGGTAGACGAAAGCCCAACAGGGTGATGTCGTCACGGCGTTCAAAGTCGCCTTGATACTCCTTTAGGTTGCGCAAAAAGTACTCTTTTTGCGCTTTCATGTCTTGCCCACTTTGTTGGGAAATGAGTTCATGCAAGCGTTTTCGACCAAAACAAAACCCCTTCTCTCCCCCCACCTGATCTAAAAAACCATCGGTGTAGAGGTAAAAGGTTTGGTTTTTATTGATCACCACCCGGTGATCTGTAAAGGGTTGATCTGGTTGATGGGTACGATACCCCAAAGAGCAACGATTCCCCGAAATGACCTGCACCGCACCCTGCTCCACCACCAACAAGGGCAGCCTGGCACCGGCAAAAACGACCTCGCCCAGTTCCGGGTCGATTAAACACAAGGCCAAATCCAAGCCATCATCCGAGAGGGTTTGTTGCGAGTCTTGACCATATAAGGAGTCATGAATCGCGGCACTCAACTCCCCTAAAATTTTCCCCGGGCTTTCATATTGCCCACTTTTGATAATCTGCTTGAGCAGGATGCCGGCGATCATGGTCATCAAAGCCCCGGGAACCCCGTGCCCCGTGCAATCGCTTAAAGCGAGCAGAAACTTATCGCCGATCTTTTCCATAAGGTAAAAATCGCCCCCAACCAAATCACGGGGCTCCCAGATCACGAAATGATCCGGCATCACGCTTTCTAAAAGACGCTCAGAAGGCAATAAGGAAGACTGGATCGTCTGGGCGTATTCTAAGCTTTTGACAATCATCCGATTTTTATTGCGGATCTCTTCTTCCATCATCTTGCGGTCTGTAATATTGCGCGCGACCCCTTCCACACAATAGGGGACCCCCTTATTATTGACCCGAATCTTCGCGTTGGTAGAGACCCAGATAATCCGCCCATCCTTATGGCGAATCGCCGCTTCCACATGCTGGGCTTGCCCTCCGCCGGCACGAATCGCCTCAATCAGTTTGCCTCGTTCTTCAGGATGATAATAAAAATCCACCATGGGACGGCCTAACATTTCTTCTGGTTCATAACCGACCGCTTCTTTACAAAAAGAAGAGATCAGGGTGATTTCACCCTGCATATTGGTCTGATAAAACACATCGGGCAAGCGGTCTAAAATAGATTGAATATCCTCTTTTAACCGTTCTACCTCGTTTAACAACTCTTGTGTTTGCGCGTTCATGGGTTCAGGGGAATTAGGCATTCGTCAAATCTGATATTTGATACAAGGGAATTTAAGGTTATTTTTTTAGCTAGGTTAACCTGAAAAAAAAGAAAGGCCAAGTTTTCTAATTAAGTTTTTCATTTCCCTCCCCCGGCAAAACTACAGAGCGGCCTGAGGGTCAGGGGTGGCCCATCCATCACGGGCCGCGGCAACTTGATTGATTTTGGGGCTCGGTTGAAGCTGCCTAATTTAAGGTTACAATCTCCCAGGCATCGGTTCTCTCTTGCAGTAGATATTTCAAAAAGGCCAAGTGGCTCGCGTGACCGGAACGATGACTGAAGAAATTGCCCAAAATCCTTAAGTTGTCGGCTAAAAAAAAGTCCCCGATTTGGTCTAGAATCTTGTGCAGGTTTGGCTCGTTGAGCCAAGTTAGGTTTTCGATATTTTGAAAGCCCCCTTGCTTGCCTAAAATAATCGCGTTTTTTTCACTCCCCCCCTTGATCAGGCAGGCGGCCCGCATTTTGGGAATGTCTTCTTCCCTACAAAAGGTTTTTGCCCGCACAATTTGCTCTGCGTAATTCGCCGGGGTAAAGTGAAATTGAAACTCCTGCCGACCAATTTGATCATGTTCAAAGTCAATCGAAAAGGTGAAATTCGTCTCCTCCGAAGGGGTCGCCGCAATTTGGATTTCCCCTTGACTCCATTGGATGGGTTTAAGGACGCGCAGGGCTTTTTTTGCGCCTTCTAGTTCCGCCAGCCCCACTTGACTGAATTTTTCATAAAAAACCCACCCCGAACCGTCATAAATGGGAACCTCATCCGCTGCCAGCTCGATTAAGAGGTTGTCAATCCCCATGCCACTGCATACGCTGAGCAGGTGCTCGACCGTATTAAGCTTCACCCCGGCCTCTTCCAAGGTCGTACAGAGGGGGCTGGAGCGGGCATATTGCCAGGTCGCCGGAATTTTGACATTTTGATCCCTCCGGTAGAAAATAATCCCATGATCCGCTGGAGCCGGGTGAAAGGCGAGTTGGGTCTTCAATCCCGAATGCAGCCCCTGCCCCCCTGAGAGCAGACAGCTTTCCTTGATGGTCATTTGATTCATAGACAATTTTTTTCAGGAAGAAACATGAAAACCAGGTTTGCCCTTGGCTTTGCCTTTTTTAGCCTGACCGCTTTAATGGCTTGCGACCAGCCCATGGAGGCGGATCAACCCCTTCCCAGCCCGGACTACCGCATCATCAATTTAACTCACCCCATGGCCGGTCGTTTTTTACACCAGCAAAAAGACAACCCTGATTTGGTTATTTTGGATGTACGGCCCCCCGAAGAATTCGCCCAAGGGCACCTCAAAAACGCCTTCTTAATCAATTTTAGTAACCCCGGCTTTGAAAGGGAAGTGAAAAAACTCGACAAAAAGAAAATCTATTTTATTTACAGCCAACGGGGAGAACAATCCCTGCTCATGGCTCAATTCATGGCCAAAAAGGGCTTTACCCATCTTTACAACCTGCAACGAGGGCTTGTTTTAGGATTCCCCCAGCCCCCAGAACGCCCCGAAAAGCAACTTAAAACCCCGGGGGGGTTTAAGTTTTTAGAAGGATGAACCCACCTTGCAAGGCGCAAAAAAGAGCAGAATGAAAAAATACCTCCCCCTCTTCTTCTTCAGCCTGCTGGGGTTGACCGCCTGTGACGCCTTGCGACAAGGGATGAACTCAGAGGTGGAATACACCCAGCTCAACTACGCCGAGGCCGAGGAGCTGCTTTATGCCAAGCAGGGCCAGCCCGATTTCCTCATCTTAGATGTCAGAACACCGGCTGAAGCGGCTCAAGGCCAAGTCCCCGAAGCCGTCAACCTCGATTTCCACCGCTCCGATTTTATGGCCCAAATAAAGCGACTGGACCGCCATCAAACCTATTTCGTTTATTGCCAAAGCGGCTACCGTTCCGCTAAAACAGCGAGCCGCATGGTACAACTCGGCTTTACCGAGGTGTTCAACTTAACCGCTGGCCTTGCCCAAGGCATCCCCCATCCTAAGGCAAAAGCGACAAAGACAACCCCTTGATTTTTTTTGTGCTTAAAAATTTACGCCTCGGCTCCATCAGCTTTTGCAATGCCCCCCCTTAGGAAACAGGGTCGACTTGATCATCAAGGCACCGGCCACAGGCTGAATGACCTCGTCCTGCTGCGCCTTATCTAAGCCAAAGCTACGCCCCGCCTCTTGAATATAAGCCGATTCCTGCGAATCGAATTCCTCATCGCACATCACAATCTCCACCATATATTTATAGAGGTAGAGCATGTAATCTTCCGGCAAAAACACCCGAGGGAGCGGCTCACCTTGACCAACCAGCTTCTCGATATCCATCAGCTTGGCTTGGTCATGATGCAGGAGTTGGTTGATATTTTCGATATATTTAAACTCCGCTGGATGCACCACCCCATCAGCGCGAATGGCCATCAGCAAAAGCACAGAGCATTGAAAGGCTTGCTCTTCATCCAGCTCACGGGCCAAGGTATCAAAAAAATCCCGGCGAATCTCGTATTGGGCTTGCTCGATAATCTTTAAGGCGTGGCTGGGGTCTAACTCCAAGGCATGGGTCACATCACCGATAAAATAATAGTCATGTTCAGAAAAATCTCGCCCGGTGGTAAAAATATGCACTAAAGAGCTTAAAAGGTGTTTGGCCACGATCAGCGGCAAACGAATAGGCTCGCCGCTATATCCCCCCCCCTCCTGGTTGGCGGAAACCGCAATCGCTTGACTCAAAGTTTGGTGCACCCACAGCTTGATCTGCCTGAGTTTAAAGTTGAGTACCGCGTTCGCTTCACTGGCCTGCTCTCGCCCTTTTGGTCGCATCATCGCTTGCGGAAACAGGGTGTTAAACAGATTTTTGCCATGATTCAAAAAAGTGAACACCTCTCTTTCACATTGGCGCATCAGACTTTTTTGAATCCGGGTAATCTCTTGTTCGCTCAAACTTAACATAGAACCTCAACAATTTTATTCCATCTTTCTTTATCAGGCTCTGCGACAAAGTGCAAAGATCAGGACAAACGAGAAAAAAACTAGCATTTTATCCCTGCTGGGGCTAAACTGGCACTGTTAGAAATGGGTCAAAGACCATGTTTGCCCCTATTTTTTGTAGCAGGGCACAAATGCTGCATTTGCCTTTGGCGAGACCCTTTTAAGTCCTTCAGACTAAAAGGAACAGATAGAATTTGCCGCATTGAGGAAAGAATGCTCGACATCTTTACCCATAAAAAAACTCTGGAGCAGCAGCTTCCAGAAGATAAAATGGTCATTTTAAAGGCCATCGCCACAAGAAAATTGGGCTCCAAATGGGAATATTTTCGTAAAATCAAGCATGCGGGGGAAAAGTTTGAATTTTTAAAAGAAGCAAGCCTGATGGAGCAGATGAAAGCCACCCAGGCGGCCCTAAAATTCACGGCGCGCAATACCAGAAAAACCTATTGGAACCTGTATAAAGAGACCCTCCAAACCATTAAACGAAACACGGGATTAAAAACCCTGCCCGAACTGCCGGAGATTCCAGAAGGCAAGGAGACCCCTACCCTAAAGCCCATGCATGACGGTTTGGTCATCCAATGGTGCCCGATCAAGTTCATGCTGCCGGCTAAGTATATCCGCGAAAAGGGGATTGCCACCCAAAGACATTCAGAGGGGTTAGTCGCTAAATTGATGTTCAAGGTTGTAGGCTACTATGCGGACCCGGCAAACTGGAACCGAAAAAAACTCAGCAATTACCTGTGGAAGATTGACGAGCAAATGGCCTATAAAGATGTCGTGCCTATTTTGGAACCCCTAAAAAAAGACTTGCTTAAATTTGCCGAGGTCTATGAGACCTTTAAATTCGGCAAAGCGAGCTTGCAAAAAGACGCGACCCAAGACTCGGACGCCTTTGAGGACGCCTTTGGTTTAGAGTCCTTCCAAGACGAAATCAGAACCCTCTACTGGTATCACTTCATCTACCAGGGAATGGAACAGTTTTTAATGCGCTACTTCATTACCTTGATTACCAGCACCAACAATACCAACGCCATTCGTTATCTGCAAAACATCTTCGAGCCCGCTTTATCCAAAGCCATTGAAAATAAAAACCTCTTTATCGGTAGTTTTGAAACCGACAGCAGCAAAAAACGCTACCTCAAGCCCTACGAGACCTATAAAAAAGAGCAGGCTAACGAAGGGGTAAAAAAACAAATTCTGAAAACCAAAAAATACGAATACGAGACTTGGGTCTACAACTTGCCGATGCAAGACCTGCTCGGCATCCGCTTTGACTTGGCTCAAGTGCTCAACGCCCAGTCAGAATGGGCGCATTTTTTACGCCAACAATTTATGGGGGTAGAGCCGGAACTGCAAGACCCGATTTTAGAAGGCGACCTCCCCTGGCCCGCGGGAGAGCCTCACCCCGATGAGGAGACCCTAGAACCCGCGGCCCTGTACCAACTGCCGACCTTAAGCCCCGAAGCACGCAAATACGCTTTTATGGAGCTTTTAAACACCTTAATCGCAGCCAGCGAAGCCCGCATGACCGCTCGGCACAAGATTTTGGAAATGTTTAAAATGCGGGTTAAATCCGATAAAGAAGCAGCGCAACGGCGCATTGCCGAGATTCGTAAAGACGCAGAAAAGAAAATCCGCAACATGGAGCGAAAAAAGGCAAAGCTCTTGCGCATGAAACAGGAAAAAGCGGTGGAAAGCTTCGAGGCCGATATCGAGAAGTTCAAACAGATGATCGCTACCAAATGCAACACCATCATCGAAGATAGCAAATATCTCTTAAGCCAGCAAAAAATTCGCCTGCAAAAACTCTTTGACGAAATCAGCCGCGAGAGCCAAATCCCTGCCGGCCTGGCGGGAAAGCAAATTATGAGCATGGCGAAAGATCTAGAGCCCGATACAAAAGAAGAAGGACTCACCAAGAACTTTGTGCGCTTTGTGACCCAGCAAGTCGTTACCGAGTACAGAAAGGATTTAGAGCCCTTTTACGCGAATTTGTTTGAGGTTTTACAACCCACCACCCAAGAAAAAATGATGCTCGCCCAGGCAATGGATCGCGCCGGGGGAGAAGGCGGGGTCAAGTTGTCGTTAAGCGAAGCGGAATTAGCCCAAATTGCCGATACGGTGACCAAGCTAAAAAGCAAAATCGCCGCTGCGGACCCGGGAATTTTTCAAGCAAAGATCATCTTTTTGTCTACCGTCATTCCCTTAAATGATCTTTTTGAGCTCGGCTTGGAAAACAAAAGCCTAGGCCAGTTGTTAAAACTCAAGATCACCAGCCCCAAACAGCCTCGGGCCAACTTTATTCGCCCCGCGACCGTGAAGGCCTTGATGGTGCTCAACATGGTCAAAAACCCGATCCCCCATTACAATCTCTTGCAAGAGGGGAAGGAGCACCTCGACGACCCCACTCGAGTCATCAACATTGGAATGCTCAACCGCCTCTTAGCGGATTTGCACACCCAAAGCCGCCAGCAAGCAAGCCCCTAAGGCGCGAAGGCCTTGGCCCGCGCTTGCTCAATGCGCTCTTTGCGCTCCACCCATTCTTGATTCAACCGAGTTAGGCTCTGGCTCAATTGGGCTAAGTTTTCTCTCACCGCGCTCGGCGCCGGAGCGCCGGTATGTCTTTTTTCCCCCAAGAGGGTTAAGGGGTCATTGAGGGCGTCGACCTCTCGCTGCGTAACCTGAAAACCTAAGTTCAACTGCCCGCAGGCTTGATTGAGAGCCTCTAGGGTCAATTCGCCGGAAGCTTCGGCGTACTTCACCGCCAAAGAAAGGGCCTCGTAACCCTGACGAAAACTCACCCCCTTTTCTCTCGCCAGCCAGTCGGCCACATCCGCGGCATTCATAAAACCCTGCTGGGCCTTTTTCGCCATCTCGTCGGGGTGAAAGGTCAAAGAAACTACAACCTGAGCCATCAAAGGGGCTGCTTGGCGAATTTCATCCAGCACATCCATGACGATGCTTTTACTCTGTTGGCTGTCTCGATTGTAGCCGCTCATCGCCCCCTTTTGCACCCCTAAAAGACTGCTTAAGGCGCCTTGGGTCTGGGCTGCCTTGGCACGCAGCACCTCGGCGAAATCGGGATTTCTCTTCTGCGGCATGATCGAACTCCCGGTCACAAAGGCATCGTGAATCGTCACAAAGCCAAAATAGGGATGCGACCATAAAATCAAGTCCTGCCCCATTTGCCCCAAGCGGTTCAGCAGCACCGCCAAGGCCCCGACAATGCGGGTTTCGGCCTCGCCACGGCTGGCAATGCAGTCCAGGCTGTTTTCCTCTACCCCAGAAAAACCGAGCAATTCCGCGCTGCGTTCTCGCTGCAGGGGCCAGGAGGTACCAAAACCGGCAGCGGCCCCCAAGGGGCTTTTATCCAGCATCGCATAAACCTGGCCCAGGGCGACCAAATCACGCGAGAGCCCCTGCCCCCAACTCGCCAGCCAATGGCCCATTGTGGTGATCATCGCGGGCTGGTAATGCGTAAATCCGGGCATCACCCAATCCAGCCCCTGTTGCGCTTGTTTTAAAACCGCCGCGATTAAACTTGCCAAGCCCCCAGCCAGTTCCAGCAACTCCTCTCGCAAATAAAGCCGCATATCGGTGGAAACCTGATCATTGCGGCTCCTCCCCGAATGGATTTTTTTTGCCGCCCCAATTCCCTTTTCAAAGGTGAGCCAATGCTCCACATTGATATGCACATCCTCTTTGGCGGGGTTGAGTTTAAAACCCCCGGTTTGATCCAAACGAGCCAACTCGCTCAAGCCTTGGTGAATATCCCGCCATTCTTGGTTGGACAGCACCCCCACCTCGGTCAGCATGCGAGCGTGGGCGAGATTGGTCCGGATATCAAAGGGCACCAGGCGTTGGTCGCAGGGAGGTAGTTCCCGCACATCTCGCCCAGCGCAAAAGGCAAGATTGAGTTCACTGGGAGGGGCGTTCAACCGCCCCCCCCAAATTTGATTTTTCTCTTTAGGCATAAGGCTCCCCTGGTGGGATAGGGATTTTTTTAAAAGAAGGCTGGAATTTGTTGCCGTAAAAGTATTATGATTTGTTTAGCTTGACAAGCCCTTTACCTATGCTGAAAAAAATCCTCATTATATTGACTCTGCTGGCAGTTTCTCCGACTGCTTACCTCCTGTCAAAACCTCTTAGCCGCACCCAACTTGCCGCAATCGAGGAACGGCTGCCCAAAGCGAGCCTGGATGAACGAGTCAAACTCGTCTTGCTGCTGATCCAAGACGGAACGAAAAAAAAAGATCGCCCTAAAGAAATCGCCGCTCGCAACAAGTTGGAATCCCTCCTCGTCAAGGAGTCGAGTTACGCCAAGTTAAGGCAGACCAACCTCTACCAACTCGGTACGCTCTATTACAGCACCAAAGCCTATACTCAAGCCTTCGACAGCTTTGAGCGGTTTTTTAAATCCCTCAAGCCCAAACAAACAGCCTACCGCAATCTCGTGCTCCAGTCCTTGGTTCGAGTGGCCCAAGCCTTAAATAAACCCAAGCTGGAAGAAAAGTATTTAGGGATTTTTGTCTTGGGCCTCGCCCAAACCTCGGCGTTTTACAAAACCTCTGGCGGGTTTACCCAGTTGATTGCCCTCAGTGAAGCGCAAAAAAACGGCAACACCAAAGAATACTACCCAAAATGGCTGGCAGCGGCCAAAAAAAACGGCACCACAAAAAACCAAAAAACCGTACTCACCGCCTGGGTCAACCATGCCAGCCAGCCGGGGAAATACAACCCAAAGCCCTTTGAAACCTATCTCGCTTTTTTGCGTTAACAGGGCGGGGATACCCGCCCTATCTTAATGCTCTACGCCCAAGCCACTACCGAGAAAAAAGAAAAAATCGCCATCTATGAGCAGGTCTTAGCCCTCGATAAAAAAGAACAACGCCAACCCGACCTCGGGATGTTGACCTTTTTATATTCCGCCTACCAAAAAAGGGGGAAAAAAGCCGATACGGATCGTGGAAAAGAGCTCGATGTCTTAAAAATCTTAGCCTACCGAACCGATTACCCGGGCCGCAAAAACGCCTTAAAAATACTCGGCTCCCTGGCTTTGGAGCGACAAGACTGGCTGGTTGCCCTGCAAGCCCATGAAGAATTGCTCAAATTAGAGCCTTTAGGCAGTTCCAAAGATTCGGTGATCTACCTCGACAACGCGGTCTTTATTGCCGAGAAACTGCAAAAAGACCAGCAAGCCTATCAACTGCTCCGCTCCAAGCTGCGGGTTAAATCGACCCACATCCCGGATGCGGATCGCCTTGCCGCGTACCGCCGCGCTATGGCTATCTTAAGAACCAAAAAAGATGTCAAAGGCGCTGAGAAGTTATATCGACAAGCCCTCAAGGCCCCTTTTCAGGCGCAGCCCTACCCCCAAAAAGATCAACTTCACCTGTTCGCGGCCCTCAACTTTGAAGAGGCCCGGCAACCTAAAAAAGCCCTCACCCTGTACCAAAAAAGCCTCGACCTCGACTTGGCAAAGCTCACCGCGAAAAATCCCCCCAAAAACCTAAAAAAAGCGGCTCGCGAGCGCGCTGAGTTGGCAAAAAAAATCCTCGCCTTGACCCAACGCGCCAAAGGGGACGAAATCGCGGCGCAAAAACAACTCCTCGCCCAATTAAAAGCGGCCCAGGACAAGCCGGCTCAAGCGAAATGGAACCTCATCCTCGCCCAAAAACTAGCAAAGAAAAAAAGTAAGAAAAAGGCCTTACCCTATTACCAAAAGTCCTTAAAGCTCTACCAAAGTTTAGAGGACTCAGAAAAGGTGCGGCAACTCTTGACCCTCATCGCCAACCTTTCTGAGGGGGGAAAAGAAAAGCTAAAAAACCTGTTGGCCTTAGAAAGCAAACAATCTTCCTCCGCCGACCTCGCCCCCTTGATTGCCACTCGGGTAGAAATCGGCAACCTCTACCGCCAGCAAGGCCAGCTCTCCAAAGCGGAAGACTACTACCGCGACGCCTTTTTGGGCAAAGACCTCCCACCCACCAAAGATCGCTTATGGGCTGGTTATTATTTGGCGGGAATGCGCCTGGCCCAGGGGGCTTTAAAGGAGGCCCTCACCCATTTAGACCAAGCCTTAAAGCTTTCAGGCTCCATTCAAAAGGCCAAAGAGGTCAAGGCGCGCCTGCACCAAAGCAAAGCCAAGGTTTTAACCCAACAAGGTCAGCACGATGCCGCTTTGGCCGAGATTGATTTAGGCCTGAAGCTGGCCCCGCAAGCGAATTCGGCCAGCCTCTTGGAGGCGAAAGCCTCCATTTTAGTCAACGCCGGGCGCAATCAAGCGGCGGAAAACCTACTCCGCAAGGCCGCCAAGGGGCAAAGCGCGGGCCAACAAATTTCTTCCTTGATCCTCTTAGCTCGCGCCCAGGCAGCGCAAAACCGCTTTACCCCCGCCTTGAGCAGCATCAACAAGGCGATTCGACTCAAAGGGGGCGAGGTTGACCCGCAAACCGTACAGACCTTCAGCTTAAAAGCTTACATCCTGCACAATTCCGGCAAGACCGAAAAAGCGATTCAAACCATGGAAGAGCTGATCCAAAAGCTTCAGCTCGCCGAGGATAAAAACTCACTTGCCAAGGCCTACCTTCAGGTCGCGGGGTATCAAATCAATCAGGGGAACCTGGATCAAGCAGACCAAAACAACCAAAACGCGGCCCAATGGGCCGGAGAAAATGACGAAACCCTAGCCCGCATCCGGCTCAACGCAGGCAAAATCGCGATCAAGCAAGAAAAATTCAACGAGGCCTTGACCCGCTTAGAAGAGGAAGAGCCTCAACCTACAAGCCCGCAAGACCTACGGGCAGAGTACTACTACCAAAGGGGCTACGCGCGCCTCCAACTCTCGAAATTCGATGAGGCCAAACAGGACTTCGAGATGGCCCAGCAACTCTACCAAGAGCTGGGGCGCAAGGCCCAGGCCACTCAAGCCCAGATGGCCCAGGCCAATGTATTGCTCCAGCTAGGTAAGATGACCGAAGCCGAAGACCTTTACAAAGAGCTCCTCGAACAAGCCGAAAAAGAAACTCAAGGAGATATTCAAAACGCCATGGCCTTTCTGTACGCGGAGATGGGTCAATACGAAAAGGCGCAAAAGCTTTCTCTGGCAGCGGAGAAAAACTACCAAAGCGCGGGGCAAATCAACCGCATCCCCGAGGTCCTCAACGCGAGAGGCTTAACTTTTTTAAAAATGAATGACTTCGCCCAGGCGGAATTATCCTTTAAGGCAGCTCTAAAAAAGAATGAATCCTACCAAAACCCCCTCTTGGATTCTGAGCTTTACAACAACTTAGGCGGCCTCTATAAATCCAAAGGAGACCTGGACCGAGCGCAAGAACAGCTTTTACAGGCGGCGCAACTGCAAAAAAAGCTGGGTTTTGAATCCCAACTCGCCTTGACCTACAACAATATCGGCAGTGTTTACCTCGCAGCGGGAAAGGAGCGAGAAGCATTGGATTTTTTAAAAAAATCCCGTAATTTCTCCAAAAAATTTGGTTTAAAAAAAGAACTGGCCACCAGTTGGAACAACGAGGGGATTCTCTATTTTAAAAAGAATCAATTGGGCAACGCGGAGTCCGCCTTTCAAGAGGCGATGAAGCTGCAACGAGAGTTGGAACTCCGTTTAGACCTTGCCCGCACCCTCAATAACCTTTCGATCATCCAAAGCCGAAAAAAGAACCTCAAAAAAGCGCTCAAGTTGGTGCAGGAAGCCGTCGCCGCCTTAGCGACCAAACCCTTAAAGGGAAAAGCGTACCCCAACCCCCCTGCCGATGGCCTGCTCGCCCCGGATATGCTGAAAGGTTTTTTGATGAACAAGGGGGGATTCTTAAAAGCTCTGGCAGCAAAATCCAGCGGAGGCGCGAGGCGCGACTACCTTGAGGCGGCCTATTTAAGCTTTGCCCTCTCCATTGATTTAATCGAGTCCTTGCGCAGCCAGATCAAGGGGGAAGAATCCCAGCAGATGCTGATGCAATCGAATATCGATATCTACCAGCAATTGATCTCTATTCTTTTTGACTTAGGGGAACTCGACCCAACAGGCGGCTTTCACGAAAAAGCCTTTTACTACGCCGAGGCTTCTCGGGCGAGAAGCTTCCTCGACCGCTTAGCCGAACAAGCGGCCAAGGCGGCAGCCAACCTGCCTCCAAAAATCCGCCAGAAAGAAAAAAACCTAAAAGATCGGGTCACGGCCTTGGATCAAAAGATTTTCGTAGAATTGAAAAAACCGAAGGAGCAGCGTAAAGAGTCTCTGATTGAGGAATGGCAGACCCAAAAAACAGGGCTGCAAATCGAGTATAAAAAGTTTACCGAAGAGTTGGAAAAAAAATTCCCGGAATTCGCCGCCTTGAAATATCCGAAGGTTTATGGGGTTAAGGATGTGCAAGCGAAGCTATTGAGTCCCAAAGCCGAGATTTTGCTCTATTTTTTAGGTGAAGATCGCTCCTATGGGTTTCTGGTCAGCCTCAAAAAATTTAAAATGCTCCGTCTCCCCCCCAATGGGGATATCGACGCCTTGATTCGCAAGTACCGCACCACCCTCAAAGACCCCCTTATTTCAGAAGACCCCGAAGACGAAGATTTAATCGTGGACTCAACCCAAAGCCATGTGGCAACGGGGTTGCAAATTTTTCGCACCCTGTTGGAGCCCTTGTTGCAAGTAGGCGACCCCAACACCGAAGAATTGGCAATCATTCCCGATGGGGTTTTATATTACCTTCCCTTTGAAACCGTGGTCATCGCGATCCATCCGCAAGAGTCAGAAAAATTCGCTCAGGGCCGAGAGTACATGCTCCATCGTTATGCGATCAGCTACTCCCCCTCCGCTTCGGTCTTAGGCAACTTGCAGGCTCAAGTGGCCCGGCGCGACCCCGCTGAAATGCGCGCGCGCAAGGCCTTTATCGGTTTTGGAGACCCGCAATACAAACCCAAAGCAAGCCAAAGCGACAGCTTTCACTACAACCCCACCTTACAGCAGCAAGGCTTTTACGATTTATCGCGTCTCTTTAACACCATCAAGGAGTTAAAGGCCATCTCCAGCGTGTTCCCTAATTCAAATAAAATCTTTTTGCGCGACACGGCGACCGAAAGCGCGGTCAAAAAAAACCTAAAGGGTTATAAGTATATCCACTTTGCCACCCACGGAATTTTAGACGAACGAAACCCGGAATTTAGCGGGGTCGTGATGAACTTGGTCAAAATAAAGAAACCGCAAGACGGCTTTTTGCAAGCTTCGGAAATCTTTGACCTGAACCTCAATTCCGACATGGTCGTGCTCTCCGCCTGCGAAACCGGACTGGGAAAGGTAATCAAGGGAGAGGGCATGGTGGGCCTAACCCGTGCCTTTTTGTATGCGGGAACCCCATCGATTGTGGTGAGTTTATGGACCGTTGCCGATGATTCCACCAGCAAATTAATGATTTACTTCTACCAACAACTTGCCAAGGGCCTCCCTCGCGATCAGGCAATGCGCCAAGCCAAACTGCAACTGATGAACGAGACCCAAGGAGAAAGCTACATCTACAGCGACCCCTTTTACTGGGGGCCCTTTATTCTCAACGGAACCCGTTCTTAGGCTCTTCTCCCGACCAGACCGATTCATGAAAAAATATTGACTACTTCTTGCAAATGGTGAGATTATGTAACTAGATGTAAAAATCGAGTTACCACCCCCCCCCCTTCATATCTAGGAGAGTCTCACCATGTTGCATAAAAAATCATTGCTGCTCATTCTACTGGCATTCATAGCCCTGTTGGGCGTTGAAAGCTGCAAAAAGAAATCGAGCGATTCAGATACAACGACAGCGACAACGACCCCAACCTACCCCACTACGGTCACAGGGGTAGCTTTGAGCAGCAAGGTCAGCGTAGTTGACCCGAAAGATTCCAAAGTTCAGGCCCAAACCTTCAATGTTGGCTTTACGGAGTTGCAGGCCGCTATTGATGTCAACGCCTTTGCCGCAGACGCGGAATACAACAAAGATCAAACCGAAATTTTCGTCCATGAAAAATCGGCAGAAGGCCTCAACACCGTCAATATGATTCTTTGTTATATGGGGCAATTAAAGTTCGCCGATGCCACCAATAAAGAATATGGTTATGGCGCCGGAATTTACCGTGCCCAAGTCGATGAACAAAAATGCGAGTCCAAAGGCGGCGCTGAAAAAGGAAAATCCAAAGGCGGCGGCGGTGTCACCTATACTGATTGGATCGTCAAATCTCTCCGAGCGGCGGGTACAGATACCCCCCAAGAAGTAAACTTCTGGCGCGCCGACGCCCCGGGTGGTGAAGATTCTCAATACATTACCGGGAAACTTTCCATTGCCGCAGGCCCCTCTGCCACCAACCCCTTTGGCCTTTTCACCCTACAGTTTAAAGGCACAAATGTGAACGCGGACGGTACCGAAGGTACCAGCGTCTTGATGAAGGGTTATATTACGACAAAAACCGCCAGCAATGGGGGTGTCGATATCACCTATTTCAATGAAATGGATGGCGCCCAATTTGGCTTAAGCACCCCTTTGCATGAAAAAGTAGCCTTCAACTGGACAAAAGCAGCCGGTTCAGGAACCACTACGGGCATTGAGGGCAGTCAGGCCGCTGACGGCACCTTTACCCTTAAGGAGGCCCCCTTTAATTTCGCCTTCAACGATGCCTATTTTTACCGAGAAAACCCGGATGCGACCAAGGTTTGCTTGGATCGAAACAGCTTTAACGAAATGGCTTGGGCTTACGGCATGTACGACAGCGCCGGCAAGCGGGTTTCGATCAACTCTGGATTCCCCATCAAAGCTTCTTCAGGGGGAAAAGAGGTCAACGGCTATGTAGGTTATTGGGGGCTTTGGGTTGAAGACGGAGTGAAACTCTCTAATGGAGATACCGTGACCAAAGTCTCTTGGGATCCCAATGTAGCAGAAGTGAACTATAAACTCTTCATTGCCAATGGGCGCTTGGAAAAGAAAACCAAGGTGACCACAACCTTAGCCGATATTGCGAATATCCCTCTTTCTGCCTATGATTTTAGCGCTGGTGGCGAAAGTCGGGTGCATTGGGACAACAGCAAATCCGTCTTTGTTAAGGACGCAACCAGGAGTGAAAGCACCAATTGGGTTTGGAAAGACCTAGCCACTCCCGTTAATCTCACCTTTTCGTCTAACGACTTTGCCTTCTTCTTCTACTCCCAAGCCTTGGGTGGAGACGGCATGGTGAAATTGATCAACGAGGCGACCAACACCGCTCTAACCTTATCTGGAACCAGTTCGGTCATCTTTCATACCAGCGATTTGGTCTACCCTGGGGATACCACCATCCCCTCCAGCCTCGTTTGTTTTGAAAACTGCCCCGACCCCTCGAGCTTCGCAAGCGGAAGCGGTACCTTTACCACTACTTATCCACAAACGGCGCCAACCCATACTTATACCTGGGATTCCACGACGAATATGCTGAAAACCAGCACCGGCACCGCCGTGGATGCCAGTGCCGCAAAAAGCAGTTCTTGGTCCGGCGCTTTGGTGGATAGCTCCACCGCTTCAACCTTAAAATGCCCTTGGGACAGCACACAATATTGTGGTTTCCTCGCTTGGGAGAAGGCAACGACCTTTTACACCTGGTCAACGGGACCAGAAGACTGGAACCGCTTTACGGCACTTACCGATACGGCCGGCAAAGGGGTAGCCTTTGACGAACCCTTGATGGTCAAAGCCAAGTATGTCAATACGGCAAGCAAGTACAACGGGACCACCTTCTATTTAGAGTACGGCGGATTCGGCAACCTCTGGGGCCTGCCCACCAAATGCGTAGATCCCAGTAGCGGAAACGATACCTCTTGCAGTGAGGACGCCTTTTGGATTCCCGAAGTGATCTTGAAAAACGGAACCCAAGTCACCGATGTGGTGGATGCAACCAAAGAATATGTGGTGAAGGCCTTAGAGATGGAACAGCAAATGAAATCCGTTGCTGAATCCACCTGTACCGGAGCCGGCTTAACCCTGAGCGCTGCTACCTTGCCTGATATCTCGGGCTGGACAGATCCCGCTTTGGGAACTGCGCCCAGCATTACCGGTGTCGCCGCCGTTGTGGGTGGAGAAATTAAAGTAGCTGGAAAGTAGTTTGAATTTCAGTTAAAAAAAAAGGGGGTTTCGACCTCCTTTTTTTTTGACCCTTAAAGGAGCAACCTTGAAAGAACGAATCTTGGTTTTAGTACTCATCGAAACCCACGGCGGGGAAACCAACAAACTGAGGAACTATGAAAAGGCTATTTTGCCGATTCTACAACGGCATGGAGGGGAGTTTATCAGCATCATGCAACCCATTATTGGTACCAGTGGGGCCGAGACCCATGTGGATGAAATGCATCTTTTATCCTTTGACCACATTGCGGGATTCGGTAATTTTCAAGCTGATCCGGAATTGGCACAACATCACCCGTTACGAGAAGAAGCGGTGAAATCCCTTCGCTTTATTCAGGGGAAGCCCTTTGATTTAAAAGAATATTTCTCTTAAAAGCGGTTTGTTACCCAGGCCTCTTGCAGCCCTTCGGCTTCCAGCAGAGTTTGCCTTTTCTTTTCCGCCTTTAATTTACTCAAGTAAGGGCCGGCAAAAACAGCAACCGATTTGCTGTTAATCTTTTGGGGCTTTACTAAAAAAGTTGTCCCCGTATCCAGATAAAGCCCTGAGAGATAATCTCGGGCCTTTTCCGCCCGATATTTTTCTGGAAAACTACCAAAACTAACCCTCCAGCCGCCATGAGCTTTTTGTAAAAAAGCCCGGATACTCGTTTCGTTCAGGCTCTCGATGAGTTCCAGCTTGGCCTCTGCCTCTTGCAAAAAAAATGTTTCTTCGCTTAAAACTTCATAATAGGTGAGCCTTTCAACCCATTTTTTTTGCAGCGGCTTGATTCCCAACTTACTCAAAGTCTGACGAAGTTGCTTGACGCAGGTGGTTTTTAAGCAACGGCCCACTCGAATATAATATAACCTTTGTCCAGGACGAGGTCGCAAGGGTTGGGGTTTTATTTTTATAGGGGGGGGTGGCAGCAACTTTTGCAATTGCTTTACCACAGGCTTTTGGGCTGGTTCAAAATTCCAAAAATAAACCCATTGGGGTAAATTGAATTTCAAATCCCAATCTAAACCGAGGGTGAGGTCACTTAAGGTAGCAAAAGAAAAATTCTCCCACTCCAATTGTTGCGCTCGCTCGCTCAACAGGGCAAAGTTCTTTTCAAAATTCTTCCGTGGTTTTTTTGGAATGCTCTCCCAATTCATCTGGATTACCACCCCTACCAGAACAAGGAGCAGCGTCAACCACAAAAAGGCCTTACTAAAAAAACGAGTTTTCTTTTTTTTGGATCTTGCCTGAGCCATCGCTAGAGAATCAAAAAGGCGTAACTGTAAGGTTCAAATCGTTATAACCTCTCAGGCCCAATTCAGCAAGGTTTATTCCTAAAGGGAAAAGGCTTCTTAAAACAACTTTGAGCATGTAGAGCCTCCGCTATTAGAGCCGTCAAACCCAATCCAGGTACCTTATTCATTTAAGTTAGGGTTTTAATTCATAGCTGAAGCTTGGAACCTTACCCTTTCAAGACAATAAAAAAAATGTAAAAATCTTGTATTCGGTTGACAGGGCTTTAGTTTTCGCCCCCCCTGCCGATAAGAAGGTAGAACCAACCTTGGAGAGTGAAACAATGAAATCGACACGAGCAGCCCGACTCTTTATGTTTTCCCTGTTGCTGCTGATTGGAGGGAGCTTAGTGGGCACCTACCATTTCTTTTCCCGACTGAATGAGAATTACATTCTCTTAAGCAGCGGGTACGAACCGGAAAAAAAGATTATTGACCCCTATAAGTACACGCAATCCAAAAAGGGGCTGATTTTCGCCCTTAGCGCGGTGGCCGCCTGCGGCAGCTTTTTTTTGATGGTTATTTTACCGGAAGAGGGCAAACAAAAACGCAAAGAAGCGGCCCCTGCCCAACCCAGCGCGGTTTTAGCGACTGAAGTCTCCGCTCCGGTGAAACCGCAGCCCGCGCTTGCAGAAGCCCCTGTCAGCCAAAAAGAAGAAGAGGTGGAACATATTGACGCTGATGCTATCGAAGCCTTTGAAGAAGGGCTCACCGAGGTAACCGAGGGGGAAGAAGATGTTGTCTACGGCACGGCAGACATTACCACCGCGGCAATCGTTGATTTTGTGCATAAGTTTCCCGATTCGGCGTTAAAGTTTTTATACCGCAAGCAGCTTGACGGCAAACCCTTAACCACGGAAGAAGAAGAGATCTATCACTCTTGGGAAAAACGAGGCATGACCAGGGGCAAGGTCAAGGCCTACATTCTCACCATGATGGATTGGGACAATATCCCCAAAGAAGCCATGTACGATATTTGGAAAAAATTACGGGATCACATTTACGAAAATCTTTCTTAGTCAAAAAAAAGCCGGCATCAACCGGCTTTTTTTCTTTTTCATCCGGCTCAATAACGCCGATAAACCCCAACCACCACCCCTTGCAAGCTGACTCGTTCCGCCGCGACAATGATGGGCTCCATCGCTTGGTTTGAAGGTTGCAAGCGCACCTGAGCGCCTTCTTTAAAAAAGCGTTTTAAGGTCGCCTCTTCCCCATCGAGCAGAGCCACCACCATTTCGCCATTGTCGGCCACCTCGCGGGACTCGACAATAACATAGTCCCCGCTTTGAATGTATTCATCAATCATGGAATCGCCCTGGACCTGCAACACAAAAGAGCGGTCCGCCCGCCGCACCATGTATTCGGGAAAGGCCAAGGTCTCGTTGTCCAATTGAAAGCTAATGGGCTTGCCGGCGGCGACCTTTCCTTTCAAGGGCAGTTCAACCACCGCAATGGGGGGGGGAGCCTCGTTGTTTAAAACCCGAATCCCCCGAGAAATATTGGAGTCCAGGGCTAAAAACCCTCTTTCCTCTAGGTTTTTTAAATGCTTATGCACCCCGCCGGCGCTGGCTAAGTTGAAGTGCGCGGCAATATCTCGCACACTGGGAGGATAACTGTGATCTTGGATGTAGCTTTTAATATAGGCTAAGATCGCCTGCTGCTTTTTCGTCAGGTCCATGCCTTCTCCAGGTGGGGATCGTTTTTGATATATAAACATTTGTACTCTTTTTTTTTAAGTTGTCAAGTAAATTCTCCTCGGCCCGCTCTTGCCCATTAGGATTCAACCGCTTATAATTCAGCTATCCAACTGAGCAACAAGGGAAAATGAACGAAGATATCCAAGCAATTGAAGAAAACATCGCCCACTGGCAACCTCGGCTCAATAGCCTTTTCAATTCCTTAAAAGAAGCGGTGATCGGTCAGGAAAAAATGATTGAGGGGTTGGTCATCGGGCTTATCTCAGGGGGGCACATCCTCTTAGAGGGCTTGCCGGGGCTGGCTAAGACCCGTACCGTCACCCGCTTGGCCCAATCCTTGGATTTACATTTTTCCCGCATTCAATTCACCCCCGACATGCTGCCCGCCGACTTAGTGGGGACCCAGGTCTTTAACCCCAAAGAAGCGAGCTTTTCAGCGGAAAAGGGGCCCCTCTTTGCTCAAATCGTTTTAGCCGATGAGATCAATCGAGCCCCGGCCAAGGTGCAGGCGGCACTCTTAGAGGTCATGCAGGAAAAACAAATCACCTTAGCGAAAACCACCTACCCCTTGAAACCGCCTTTTTTTGTACTCGCCACCCAAAACCCGATTGAGCAAGAGGGCACCTACCCCCTCCCCGAAGCTCAAATCGACCGCTTCATGCTGAAGTTAAAGGTTCCCTACCCCACCAAAGCCGAAGAACGAAAAATCTTAGACTTGGTGGAAAACTTTCGCGTCCCCGAGCCGGTGCAACCCGTTTTAAACGCGAAAGAAATTTTAGAAATGGGCCGGGATATGGATCAAATCTACTTAGACCCAAAAATCAAAGATTACATTGTTGATCTTGTCCAGGCAACGAGATCGCCCGCAAAATACGGCATGGCGCACCTCGAATCCTTAATCGAAATCGGGGCAAGCCCTCGCGCCAGTATCACCCTCGCTATCGCGGCCCGAGCCAAAGCCTTTTTGGCGGGAAAGGGCTACATCACCCCAGAGATGGTCAAGAGCATCGCCCCGGCGGTATTGCGCCACCGGATTTTACTCAGCTACGAAGCAGAAGCAGAAGAGATGGACAGCGACGACTTGATTCGCACCTTGCTGGCCACCGTACCCATTCCTTAAGATGCTCCACTCCACCCCCGAACAGGCAAGGGAACTGTTTCGCAAGATCAGAAAAATGCGTTTGCAAACCCACAAACTTGCCACCGACCTCATGGCCGGAGAGTATCAAAGTGCTTTTAAGGGCCAGGGGATGGAGTTCGACCAGGTGCGTGAATTCGTGGTGGGGGATGAGCCAAGGCAGATCGACTGGAATGTGACCGCCCGCTTTGGCAAGCCTTTTGTCAAAAGCTTTGTGGAAGAGCGTTCCCTAACCCTGCTTTTTATGGCCGATACCTCTGCTTCCTTGCTCTTTGGTACTGAAGACAACGACAAACGCGGCGGCCTTGCCGAAATAGCGGCGGCCCTGGCCTTGAACGCGGCGCAAAAAAGCGACCGCGTGGGGCTTTTGCTTTTCGGAGAGGAAGTCGAACAATACCTCCCCCCTAAAAAAGGGAACAAACAAGCCTTGCGCATCCTGCGCACCTGGCTGGCCCAGCCTCACCAGGGGCGGGGCGACCCGCGCAAAGCCCTAGCCCATGCCAATCGGGTTGTTAAGGGGCGCGCGGTTATCTTTCTCATGAGCGATTTTTTGGATTTAGATTTCCAAAGCCCCCTACAGATTCCCACCCATCGGCATGATTTTGTGGCGATTGAAGTTGTAGACCCCTTGGAAGAAGAACCCTTCAACCTCGGTCTAATCGAGCTCAAAGACCTAGAGACCGGTCACCGCCAATGGGTGGATACCGATCACCTCGGTTGGCAACAGAGCTATCGGGCCCAACGCCAAGCTTGGCGTAGCGAGTTGACGGCCTTTTTTAAAAAATACAGGATAGATCATCTGCAACTTACCCTAGGCTACCCCTTTGCCGATCCCTTGCGTCGCTTCTTGCGCCAGCGGAGGGGGCGATGAAAATCATGGGTTTGCTGCTTTGTTTTTTTCTGCCAAGCCTCGCTGGAGCGGCAAGCCTAAATTGGGTTGCCCCCGCGCGAACCGCTCAGGTGGGCCAGCCTTTGAACCTGACTTTAGAGCTGCTGCGCCCTGAGGGCGCAAGCGCCCTCCCCCCTCTTTTGACCGAGCGACAGCTCGCGGGGCGTTTTTTACTGCTCTCTTCAGGGCAAAAACCCACAAAAAAAATAGGCTCCGAAGAATCCCTCCAGGTGGAGTATCGCCTGCTGCCTTTAAAAGAAGGGGCACAAATCCTACCGAGCCTCAACAGCGCTTGGGGGAAAACCGATCCTCTAAAGCTAAAAGTAGCCCCGGGCAAGCTCCCCCAACCCCAAAAACCTCAGCCCCTCTCTGCCCCCTGGTCGCCCTGGCCCCTGCTGGGGGCCTTGCTGTTGTTTTTGGGTTTTGCTTTTTGGCGGCTCCGCCCCGGCAAAAAACTTGCAACGCTACCCCCCCGTCTAAGCCCGCTAGAGCAACTTCAAGCTGATTTAGAACAACTGCGCTCGCAACTCCCCCAGGCCAGCGGGGAATGGATCGTGCGGCGCCTCTCTTGGATTTTGCGCCAATATTTAACGGAGATAAAAAACATCCCCGCCTTGGCTCACAGCACAGAGGAGTTTTTAAACTCCATTCAAACCCTGCCGAGCCTTACCACAGAACAACTCGGGTTGCTTGCTGGGTTTTTCAGCTTCGCGGATCAGGTTAAATTCGCCAAAACCCAACCCGATCCCGGCCAAACCCAAGAAGCCTTCAACACAATCCGGCGTTTTATTACGCCTCAGGAGGCCCATGGAATTTGAATGGCCTCGGGTGCTGCTGCTCATCCCCTTGCTTTTACTTTTTTGGCTCTTGACGCGTCTTCGGCCAGGGCGGGCCTTTTGCTTCTCCGCTTCCAGCCTCTTGCCTCGCCATAGCGGGCTGAGGCCCTTGCTGCTGCCGCTACTGCCTTGGCTCCGCCTAGCTGCCTTGATCTTACTGCTGATCGCCCTCGCCCGTCCTCGCACCGGACTCGAAAAGGCGCGCGTCCAAGAAAGCGGAATTGTCATGGAAATGCTTTTAGATCGCAGCTCTTCCATGACCGAAACCATGACTTTTCAAGGCCGGGAAACCAACCGCTTAGGCGCCGCGGTCGAGGTTTTTACCCGTTTTTTGTTGGGGGATGGAAAAAAATTAGAGGGCCGGGGCGCAGATCGAATCGGATTGATCGCCTTTGCCGGGTTTGTCGATGAAATCGCCCCCTTGAGCATGGATCACCTCACCCTAGCCCATTTAGCCCAAACGCTTCGTCCCGCAGAACGAAGCGAAGACGGCACCATGATCGGCGACGCCTTGCGCTACGCGGTGCTGCGGCTGGCGGCAGCGCAAAACTACCTGCAAGAGGACGGGCGCCCTATCCAAAGCAAGGTGATCTTGCTGTTAACCGATGGCCAGCAAACCCAAGGAGGGCTTGATCCCATCGCGGCAGCCCAATTGGCCGCCAAAGAGGGGATTAAGATTTACGCTGTTGCCCTAGCCCCTGAGCCCCGCTCTCCTTTTGGAGGGAGGTTGTTTAATTTCATCTTGCCCCAGCTCGATACCCGCCTCATCGAAGAGGCGGCACAAATCACCGGAGGTGGATTTTTTAAAGCCGCGGATGGGGAGGAGCTGTTAGAGATTTACCGACAAATCAACGAACTGGAAAAAACACGGTTTGCGGAGACCTTTACCCTCTATGAGGAATCCTTTACCCTCTTTGTATGGCCCGGCTTGTTTTTGCTCTTTGTTGAGCTTGTTTTGGGCCGTCTTTACCTTCAACCGAGGCAGGCATGACCCAAGTTTTATTTGTCGGCATTGGCGGCTTTATCGGCAGCGTGTTGCGCTATCTCACTACGGGCTGGGTGCTGCGCAGTTACCCCAACCTGCTCCACGGATTGGGAACCGTAATGGTGAACCTTCTGGGATGTTTTTTGATCGGCCTCGCTGCCGGGCTTTTTAGCGTCAGGGGCCACCTCCCCCAAGAATACCGCCTGCTGGCCATTACCGGGGTGTTGGGTGGTTTTACCACCTTTTCCGCCTTTGGTTTGGAGGCCGATTACCTCTTGCGCCAAGGGGATTTTATCCAATTGGGGCAGTATGTAGGGCTCAACCTCATCGGGGGAATCTTCTTGGTTGGCCTAGGATTATTTATCTCCCACCAACTCTTGCGATGACCTTTCACGACCCCTATTGGCTTGTTTTATTGCTGGTTCCCCTGGGGGTGACTTGGCTTGCTTCTCGCCGCCGAGCCCAGGGCTACCCTTTACCCCCTCGACTCTGGGCGGGGGGCTTGCTCTCTACCCGCCTGCGCCCCCTGGGCTTGTTGGGGCTCATCTTGGTGATTGTCGCTCTTGCCCGCCCCCAAGGGGAGCGAGTCCAAACCCAAGCCTTTGATTCAGGCCGCGACCTGATCATTCTCTTAGATGTAAGCCGCAGCATGCTTGCCCAAGACCTTAAACCAAACCGCTTGGAACGAACCAAAGAGATGTTGGCAGACTTGGTGGCGGGATTAAAGGGGGAGCGGGTCGGCCTGGTGCTTTTCAGCGGCGGGGCGCAAATCGCCTCCCCCCTGACCCGCGATTACGGTTTTTTTTTAAAGGTTTTGGCAGAGGCGAATCCCGAAGCGGTTCAGGCCGGAGGCACCGCCTTCGCCAAGGCCATTGAGCTTTCCTTAGAGCAGCTTTTTTTTGACGGGACCCGGGTTAAAGATATGCTTTTAATCAGCGATGGGGGGGATCAACTAGGCGGCTTGCTCGAAGTGGCCCAATTGGCGAAGCAAAAAGGGGTGCGCGTTCACTCTATGGGGGTGGGAACCTTAGAAGGGGCCTTGATCCCCGATGGTCAGGGGGGAACCATCCAATACCAAGGCAATCCGGTCAAGGCCAAGCTGATGGAGGCCCCCTTGCGCCTCATCGCCGAACAAACCGAGGCGATTTATCTATCTGCCCAAGACAAACGAGTTGATTTAAGCGAGTTCTTTCATGAAATCGTGGAAAAATTACCCCTCCAAACCCAATCCAAGCAAAAACGAGAGGTTCGCTCTGAATTGTACTTTTGGTTGTTATGGCCTGGAGTCTTTTTCTTGACCCTAGAAGCCCTGGCAACGCGGGCGCAAAAATCTCTTTACTTCCCTCTTTGGGGGTCGCAAGCTAAGTGGAAACGCATTTGGAGAAGAACATGAAAAAATTAATCCTATCCCTATCTTTTTTGGCTTTTTTATCGGCCTGTCAAGAGGGGCCGAAACGCCTGGACAAGCTCGCTGGAGATCAACAAGAAGCCTCTTATTCCATCGGCTTTTCCGTGGGGCAAAGCTTTAAAAATCAGGGTATGGAGGTGAGCCTTGATGCTTTGGTGACCGGCTTGATGGACGCCCTGGAAGAAAAAGAAGGGAAGCTGGATGAAAAAACCCGCCAAGAAACCCTGATGAACCTGCAAATGAGCCTGCGGGAAAAGGCGATGAAAAAGCATGAGAGCGAGGCAAAGAAAAACCACGAGAGCGAAGAAAAATTCTTAGCGGAATACGCGAAAAAAGAGGGCGTGAAAAAAACCGAGTCTGGAATCATGTACAAGGTGCTGAATCCCGGCAAGGGCAAAACCCCGAAAAAAAACGCGAAAGTCAAGGTGCATTACCAAGGCAGCTTGGCTGACGGCACGGTTTTCGATAGTTCCATTAAGCGTGGGCAGCCAGCCGAGTTCACCCTTAACGGCGTGATTCCCGGGTGGAGCGAAGCCTTACAACTCATGCAGACCGGCGCAAAGTGGGAAGTGGTCATTCCCTCTGCTTTGGCTTACGGGTCCAAGGGGGCAGGCAACCGCATTCCCCCCAATTCGCCGCTGGTGTTTGAAATTGAACTCCTTGCCATTTTATAAACACAAAATGAAAAAACTCTTTTTGCTTGGGTTTCTGTTCGGCATCGCCTATTGGCTCTGGCAGCGTAATAGCTACTTCTCTACCCCTTGTGGAAGGGTGCGTACCGCTCCAGAGCAAGAGTACCCCAAAAAACAGACTGCCTAAGGGATGACCGCTTTTGGAATTTTAGGTCTTGGGTACCTGGGGCAACGACTCCTCCCCCAGGCAAAATGGGGTTTGAGCCAAGCACAGGGGTTTGATGTTTATGACCCTGCCTGCTGGAAGCAAATTCCGGCCCAGGGCAACCGCCTGCTTTTTACCATTCCCCCTGAGAGAACCGCAAACCAAGCGCGACTCTTAGAATGGGGGGCATGGATGCAAAGCCACCGCCCTCAATTTCAAGAGCTGATTTACATCTCTACCACCGCGGTCTACCCCCAAGCAGCGGGAGAGTATGACGAATCCTGTAAGCTTGCTCCAGATACTCCCTCAGGGAAAATCCGCTTAGAAAGCGAGCAGGCCTTAGCGCAATCTTTTCAACTCTGCGCCCTGCGCTGCGGAGGGATTTACGGCCCAGGGCGCAACTTATTGACCCGTTTAAAGGAAGGCAAACCCTTGCGCAGCTTAGACGGCCCCACTCACCGCATTCAGGTGGAAGACCTAACCCGCTTGATTTTGCAGCTTTTAACCACAAAAAACCTACCCCCCAAGCTGACCGTGGTGGATTCTCATCCTGCCAGCGCGCGAGAGGTCATATTGTGGCTGCAAGCAAGAGGAAAGCTCCCTCAGCGCCCCTTGCCCGCTGCCGGGCCGGCGCGCCAAAGAACCCTGTCGAATGCCCAACTGCGGGGCCTACCCTTTTCATTGCGCTATCCCAGTTATCAAGAAGGATACCAAACATTATGAATGTAAGCCCCCGACAAAAAGAGATCGAAACCTTGGCTCACCAGTTCCCCTCTATTCCCTTAGAGGCTCTGCTGAAGCAAGATGTACTCCGCCTAGGGGTGCGCTTTAGCCAAGACAGCCTCAAAATCGCTTCCGGCTACAAACCCAAAGACTACTTCATCTTTTCCTTTGATCTGGTCACGCTGGAGGAATTAGGTCAAACAGCCCAGGCTCATCAGCTCAGGGCACCCGAAGAGGTACGCCTTTCCGGCGGACCTTGGCGCCTGGCCCCCACCATTTTCAATGTTCGCTTAAACCCCCAAAGCCCTTATTTAATCCAACTGGTGGAGGGGAAGCTCGCCTTAACCCTAAACGGGCAAGCTTTGGCCGACGCGGAGTATCACCCCGTTCCCGCTTTTTATGGGGAGCCTTTACAAAGCGGCAAGCAGATCAATGAGATTGCCCCTGTACTAGAATGGGGGTACCTCGTTTACCTCACCCTTTATCGACTGTGTCAATATTGGGGCAAGGATGAAGAATGCCAGTTCTGTGATATCAATGAGAATTATCGCCAGCAAAAAAAGGCGGGCAGAGACTACACGGGGATCAAAAAACTCGGCGATATTTTAGAGGCGCTCTCTCATATTGAACGAAAAGATACGCTGTCTCAAGCTATTACCTTAACCGGAGGGGCCATTACCGGCCAACTCAACGGAAAAAATGAGGTGGATTTTTATTTAGAATATGCCTCCGCCATCCATGAAAAATTTGGCCGCCGATGGATCATCAAGGCGGTTGTAGAAGCCTTTGAAAAAAAGGAATGCCAACGGCTTTATGACAGCGGGGTAGAAATCTACCACCCCAATTACGAGGTTTGGGATAAAAACCTATTTAGGCAGCTCTGCCCGGGCAAAGAACGCTTTATTGGCTACGAGAACTGGATGCGAAGGATTGTAGATTCCGCCGAGGTCTTTGGCCCCGAAAAGGTCATCCCGAACTTTGTGGGCGGAGTAGAGATGTCGAGCCCATCGGGATTTAAAACAGCGGAAGCCGCGGTAGCCAGTACGGCCAAGGGCCTAGATTTTTTCATGTCGAAAGGCATTCTCCCCCGATTTACCACCTGGTGCCCCGAGCCCTTGGCCCACCTAAAAAATCAGCAGCCTGCCTCACTGGAATACTACACCCGTTTGCTCAGCGTTTATAAAGCAACAAAAGAGCGATACGGCCTGCCTAATCCGCCGGGATACGGCGAGGCGGGCAAAGGCAAGGCGGTGTTTTCGGTGAGCGCTTTTATGGATGTGTTGTAATTCCTGCCCAACCTATAAAGCTTAGACTCTATTATGAGCCAGGCTAGGCTCACAACCAAACCATAGCTTTTAAAAACCTGGTAACCCCTGCATCCACTCCGCTGAAGCAGCTCCTAGGCTATTGGGCTTCAGACTTTGAAAGAGCCTCAGAAGGGAAGGCGTCTAATTTCCCTGCCTGCCTTCTGCGATTCGGGTGGGCCGCAAAATACAAATAGATAACCAAAAGCACATTAAACAGCGCTACCCATAGGGTTACATCAACGCCCCATTGAAACCGATCCATATTCCAAGAGAACGGTTGATTGAAAAACATAAATTTAGGGTACATAAACAAGCGCAGACCCATGATTTGTACGATGCCCAGGGCCAAATAAAGCCAGGTTTTTTTTGAATCTTCCATCGCCAATAACCCATAGAGAATCACAGCCAAGAAGATATGATTTTCATGCACTCCCACATTGAATGTCACAAAAAGTAAATAACCCAACCCGGCAAAGGTACAAAAGGTTTCAAAGGTTTTGGGTTCTCTTGCAAAACGAAGGAAGGTGATAATATAGGTGGAATAAAAAATCGTCGCGCCCATAAAAAGCACATGCCAATCCGTCACGATATATCTAATTTTAAGGCCTGCGGGCCAAGCTTCTAAATCGCCGAACAAGTGAGGCAGCTCGGCGCGCAAGAACCAAGTAAGAAGCCAGTTGAAATTTAAAGCATTTCCGCTTAAAAAATGATCTCGCGAGGCATGTAGCAAAGAATGAATAATCGGCATCCCGAAGTAGGAAAAGAGGGGGATGAAGGTGATCATGGTGCCTAGCATAACTTGAAAGGCCACTTTGAAGTTGACATGCCACCAGGCCTTTTCACGCTTATTCACAGCATAAAGCAAGCAAAAAGGAAGAATCACAATCGGCTGCCACTTCACCATCACCGCCATCGTGATCAAAAAGCCAAAAAGAATGTAGCGTTCCTTTTGCATGGCCCAAAGCCCCGCAATGAGAAAGGGGGCGAACAAGATATCGATCAGCCCAATCCCCACTGGATTCAAGAATAAAAACAAAAACAACAAGAGGGCTAAAAAGAAGTTTCTAGACCAGAGGTAAAAAAGACTGCTGGTGATGGATAAAAAAACACAGAGTAGGAACTTAATGGATAAGAAAATGTCGGTTTCTGCAGGTATAAAGTAAAAATTCGGGTTGAACACCCCCCCAAAGAACGCGGCAAAAAGACGAGAAGAGACTGTCAGCAAGAGCCCAGCCAGCGGGGGGTAAAAGTCCTTCGCTTCGGCATACCCATCTTGAATCCCATAAGAATTGGCATAATTGATCCAGCGAATCCAAGCGCCCATATCCGCGCTGCCATAGGAGCCGAGGAAGGAGAGGGAGCCGATCAGAAAACCTAAAGTCAGAAGGATCGCTTTAATAATAAATGGCTTCGGCATTTTTATTTATCGAAATAAGGTCGGGCAAAAAAAACAAAGGAGGTCCGCCTGTAGATTGTTATGAAGTTTTTTTAAAGAGCCAGTTTTTAGTAAAGAACCGACCGAACGACAATAAAACTAGGTCTAACACAAATAGAAAACTGGCTAAGAGGGCAACATCCTTTTTAAAGGTTGGGATCTGGTCAAATTTATAAAGCAATCTTCCTAAAGGGCCTTGATTTTTAGACGCCCCTAGGGGAATGGGGTGGCTAAACAAAGAAATTCGTTTCAAAAAGAAGTTCCGATCCTCTCCTTCGATCATGGCATCATTGATGAAATTAATTTGAAATTGGTAATGTCCATCTTCATCAGCGGTAAAATCAATGTATTCTTCATCCCCTTTTTCTGAAGTGGAAAAGTAATTTCCGTAAGCAAGCCTCGCTGTATTCAAATTTAAAATATTCACTTTAATTTTGGCAAATTCGCCACCGGCAGCGGTTCCACGACCTTTATATCGCAACTGGTATTGCCCCTTGGATAAAAAGTAGGAAAAAGCAATATACCCATCAGAAAGCATTTTTAATTCATTAAATTCCCATTCATAATATCGGTTGGAAACATACTCATTGTGAGGCACATCCCCTTGAGGGAAGCAGGATGAGGCCCCAGACACCCTGAAAATGGTGAGTTCCTGGTCTGCCCTTCCTTTCCTCCACCGGAACTTGAAGTTGCTTTCAATTTTACCCCAATAAAAGGGCTCAGCGATCAAGGATACAATATGGGTAACGGACTCTTCTACAACATCAGCGTTGCCAAATTGGGATAAGCGAGGGCCGGTCGGCAACACAATCGCTACCGAGCTAGCGGGGCTAATCCCCTCTTGATTAGGGAAGCAGCGTGCAAGGGTTTCAATAGGCTGAATTTGATAGGGTTTTTGCAATACCTTCAAATCGCAGGCGGAAGGCCTCAACTCCGTAGGAAGAATGACCGACTCAATTTGCTCGGACTGGTTAATTTTTGTAAAGAGCGCGTGGAAGGGGTATTTGGTCGGATGGATTTGCGCGTCGCGGTTGAGCCCCTCAATTGACGCACCACATTCTCCCAGAATAAGATTATAATCCCTGCCCGTTATTACAGCGTTGCGGATGGACAATACGCGATAAACTACGAGAAATAAAAGAAGAATAAATATAAATAAAAGCAGCCGCTGGTGTTTTTCTAGCTTTAAAGAGAGGTTTTTCATGCAAAAGGTCGAATTGATCTACAAAAAAGGCGTGTTTTAACCATAGAGTGATTCAAAATACTCTGTCCAACATCAGAATATAGGAGCCTCTGAAAAATACTCCAACCATCTAGCAATCTCGCGCCGAATATTATAAACTGAGTCCAACTCAACCCTAGGTGAGGAATGCCATGAGCCAACTCAGTTTGATTTCCCTTAGCCCACGCAAAGAAAGAACTTAAACCAAAGAAGTTTCTCCAGCAAATGGATCAAGTCGTTCCCTGGCAAAGGCTATTTTCAGAGATTCCTTAAGTTAGCCCAATTATAGGGGGGCAGGTCAAGTCCAAGCAGAACGCTAGGTAAACTTTAAAAGAGGGCAAACAAGAGGATTTTGGCAAAACCCTTGACCAAGTGGTGCTGTAGTAGCAAAATTCCCGTTAAAAGAAGTGGATAGCTAACCGCGCTGAAAATCTAATCTGGCGCATCTTTATTAGGTGATTTTAGAATTAATGAGGGTCTCTGATTATATTTTTCAGTACTTAGCTGATTATGGCGTTAAACATGTTTTTTTGGTTACTGGTGGCGGAGCAATGCACCTCAACGACGCCTTAAAAAAAGAAAAACGCATCACCTATATTACCAATCACCATGAACAAGGCTGTGCCATCGCCGCGGAAGGCTATGCGAGGACAAACAACCGCTTGGCTGTAGTTAATGTCACCTCAGGGCCGGGGGGAACCAATGCCCTTACTGGCGTTTTGGGCCAATGGCTTGATTCGGTACCGGTCTTGTACCTCTCCGGCCAGGTTAAGTTTGAAACGACTTTAGCCTCTGTTCCCGGTAGCGGGCTACGCCAACTAGGGGATCAAGAGATCAATATTGTAGATATCGTTGCCCCCATTACCAAATACGCCAAACTGGTCACTGACTCCAATCACATTAAAATCGAGTTAGAAAAAGCCATTCATATCGCCACTTCAGGGAGGCCCGGCCCCGTATGGCTTGATATCCCCCTTAATGTGCAAGGCGCTCCCATCGATGTGGGCAGCCTCCCTAGTGAAGCCCTTCCCGACCTCACTCCCTCGCCTGACCCCCACCAACTTGAGGCAAAAACCAAACAAGCCGGATCTGACCTGCAAGCGGCGAAGCGGCCTTTGATTGTCGCTGGCCATGGCATCACCATCGCCGGGGCCAAAAAAGACTTTTTACAGTTGATTGATCAACTTCAAATTCCTGTGGTGACGACCTTTAACGGGTACGACCTCCTCGATACCCACTCAGACCAATTTATCGGCAGAATTGGCACCCTCGGGAGTCGGGCCGGGAACTTTGCCTTGCAAAATGCGGATCTCGTGATTTTTATTGGCACCAGAAATAATATCCGTCAGGTTAGCTACAATTGGGGCACCTTTGCAAAAAACGCCAAAAAATCATCGTCGATATTGACGCGGCAGAGCTGAACAAACATCTGGTACCGGCCGACCTAGCCATCCATGCCGACGCAAAGGCGTTTTTAAACCAATTGAGCGAATCTTTACCCCAAGGTTTTGCGGTGGATCCCCAATGGGCGCAATGGTGTTTATTGCGCAAACATAAATACCCCGTGGTCTTAGAAGAATATAAACAACCCCCGGGTACCCCCTCTACAGTACACCCCTACTGGTTCATCGACCGCTTAACGGCAAAAACGCCCAAAAATACCATCACCGTCGCTGCCAACGGTACGGCCTGTGTGGTGTTATTCCAAGCGGGGATTGTGAAAAAGCATCAGCGCACCTTCTGGAACTCCGGTTGCGCGGGGATGGGCTATGCCTTGCCGGCGAGCATCGGGGCCGCCTTGGCAAGTAATAAAGAAGTGATCTGCCTCACCGGGGATGGGAGTATTCAAATGAATTTGCAAGAGTTGCAAACCATCAAAGAGTACAAATTACCCATTAAGATCATTATCTTAAATAATCAGGGCTATCAGTCGATCATTCAGACCCAGACAACCTATTTTCAGGCCGACTACATCGGTTGCAATTCGGAATCTCGGGTCTCCTTTCCAGACTTTTCAAAACTGGCAGACCTCTACGACCTAAACTACTTTAAAATTGACTCTCTAGAGACCATGGAACAGCAGATTGAGCAAGTGCTTGCCCAAAGCGGCGGCCTGATTTGCGAGGTGATGCTCTGTGATTATGCCTTTTCCCCAAGGTTATCTTCTGAAAAACTACCCGATGGCACCATGGTCTCAAAACCCCTAGAGGACTTGTTTCCCTTTTTAGACCGGGAGGAACTTGCCTCCAATATGATTGTAAAGCCCGCTCCTTGAATTTCATGCCGCTAACTTTACAAGAAAAGAAACTTTTTGCCTTTGATTTAGATGGCACCCTTTATTTTGGAGACAAGATTGCGGAGGGGGCGAGCGAACTTGTTTCTTCGCTCCAGCAGGTGGGTCAGGTCGTTTTTTTCACCAACAATTCCTCCAAAACGAACGCAGAAATCCACGCCAAACTGGTTAAATTGGGCATTGCTTGTAATTTAGAAGAAGTTTATGCCACCTCAACAACCACAGCAATGTATTTGCATGACGAACAGATCAATAATGTGTATGTTGTAGGCTCAAAAGGGTTCAAAGAAGAAATTTCCGCTTGCGGCGTCCAGGTAGTTGAAAATGGCAACGCAGACCACCTCGTTGTCGGCTTAGATTTTGCCTTCAATTACGAAACAATCAGCCAGGCCCTAACCGTATTGCTCAAAGGGGGTAAATTCATTGTTTGCAATGAAGACGCCTCCTTTCCCGTAGAAAACAATCAGTCTAAACCGGGTTGCGGCGCCATGGTCGGCGCGATCGCTTATGCGGCGCAGCGAAAACCGGATTTCATAGTTGGAAAACCAAATACATATATTTTGTCAAAAATAGCAAAAACCTACGGGGTGAACCAAGAGGCGATCGTCGTTGTAGGGGATAGCTATGAAAGTGACATCCAAATGGCCTTAAATTTTCAATGTCAGTCCATTTTGATCGGGAAATCAGACCAATGCATAGATATGAGTGTCATGCAAGTCGATGTCCTCTCAGATATTCTTCAATTTATCACAGGAAATTAAATGAATATTTTAGAATACGAAATGCTCGAAAAGTTAAAAAAACTACGAGATCAGTATGGTGTCATTGAGATCAAGGCGGAATACGAAAATGAAGGTAGCCGTGAAACAGAGCTCCAACGCCTAAAGGATATTTCAGAAAAGGCCAATCTACCTATTATCATTAAAATCGGCGGAGTGGAAGCCATTACCGACATGTACAACGCCCTAACCCTAGGGGTCAAAGGAATCATCGCCCCCATGGCCGAGACCGCCTTTGCGGCAGGAAAATTTCTTAGCGCCATCGAGACCTTTATCCCCGAAGACAATCGACCCGATATCGAGTTTGCCATCAATATTGAAACCATTACAGCCTATCAAAATCTGGACGACATCTTAAACCATGAAAAAATTGGCCTCTTAAACAGCATCACCATTGGTCGAGTCGACTTCACCGCTTCCATGGGGAAAGATCGAGGTTTCGCAGATGGCCCAGAAATGCTACAGTACTGCACAGATATCTTTGAAAAATCAAGAGCTAAGGGTTTGAAAACAGCTTTAGGCGGGGCCATTTCTTTGGATTCAAAGGAATTTCTAGCTAACTTGATTTCGAAAAAATTAATCGATAAGTTTGAAACTAGAAAGTTGGTGTACAGTACCCGTGCGCTAGATAACATTTCCGACGCGCTATATGCTGGAATTGAATTTGAATTATCTTGGCTGAAAAGCAAACGCAGGTATTACCATCGTTTAAAAGACGAAGATGAAAAACGCATTGGCATGCTGGAAAAAAGAGTGAAGGGTTAACATCATGAGCGCATCAAACTGTAGGCTATGCGGCGGTAAGCTTTTTACTGAGCCGATCTTTGAGTTGGAGGGCATGCCCAAAGCGGCGCAATATTACCCTACTGAAGAAGAGTTTGCTGAGGACAAAGGGATTCGGTTAAACATCTACCAATGCGAGGACTGCGGTTTGGTTCAAGCCGATATCGAGCCAGTTGACTACTTTAAAGAGGTCATCACCGCCGCCTCCTTTTCAGAAAAAACAGTGGCTTATCGCCTAGGGCAGATGAACGAATTGGTTGAGCGATTTAACCTGAAGGGGAAAAAAGCCCTGGAGATCGGGTGCGCCAAGGGGGACATGCTCGATGTCCTACAAACCGCTGGTATGCGGGCCACTGGCATCGAAGGCTCTTTAGGATCGGTAGAGATCGGTCGAGCCAAGAACCGCAACCTTATTCACGGCTATATTGGCGAGCAAGAGCAAATTGAAGGCGGCCCCTATGACTTTTTTGTTTGTCTCAACTATTTAGAGCATGTGCCCGACCCAGGCAAGATCATCAAGATAATCTATAACAACACCACCCCAGACGCCGTTGGTTTTGTCACCGTTCCCAATTTAGGTTATTTGCTCGAGAGTAAATGCTTTTATGAGTTCTTAGCCGACCACCTTTCTTATTTCACGGAAAAAACCCTGACCCATGCCTTTGAAAGCAACGGGTTCGATGTGTTAGACTGCGGTTTGATCAATAACGATAATGATGTCGTGGTGGTCGTGCAAAAAAAGCAGCGGTTACAACTAGCTGGTCAATACAGCGAGGTAACCGCTTTAATTGAAAAACTGCAACAGTTGACTCAAGAGTATAAAGCACAAAACAAAAAGGTTGCCGTTTGGGGCGCTGGGCACCGAACTTTGGCCCTTTTAGCCTTAGCAGATTTAACAGATATTGCTTTTGTGGTTGACTCAGCCCCTTTCAAACAGGGAAAATTTACCCCTGTGACGCATTTAGATATCGTTCCGCCAGATCGATTAAAGCAAGGGGATATTGATTTAATTCTCGTCATGGTTCCCGGAATTTACCCTGAAGAAGTATACAAGACCCTAGTCAAGATGGAACTGACCGCTAAGATTGCCCTACAAAAAGGCAACGATATCGAGTTTAAGTAATTTCACAATCGGAGCAAACATTATGGAAGCAAAAGTTCAGCCACGAATTTTTTCAGCAAAAAAAATAAAAATCTAAGAAGTAGCTCCCATCAAAACCCCTTTTTCCGCGCATATTGATATTTGCAGCGTCTGTAACTTCCTATGTAGTTTCTGTTTTCAAGCAGATAAACAGGGGATGAAAGAGGCGGGGCTAAAGCGGGGTTACATGGAAATGGGTCTCTTTAAAAAGATTGTGGACGATTTATCTGAATTTGAAGACAAATTTAAGAAAATCAAAATCGGCAACCACGGTGAGCCCACCATGCACCCGCTGCTTCCCGAGATGATCGCCTATGCGAAACAAAAAGATGTCGCAGAAATCATCGAAGTCTTTACCAATGGTTCCAAATTATCCCCAAAACTCAATTTGGCCATGGTTGAGGCTGGTTTGGATCGGATCAATATCTCCTTAGAAGGCCTGACCGTTGAAAGGTACAAAGAAGTCGCCGGGGTTAAAGTCGATCTGGATGAGATGATCGCCAACATGACTCATCTCTATGAAAACCGGGGGGATTGTAAGATCTATATTAAAATCGTGGATCAAACGAGCGCACTAAAAAAGAAACCAGACGATGCCCCCCATGTGATGACGCCTAAAGAGCGCAAATTGTTTTTCGATACCTATGGCAACATCTGCGATGAGATCTATATCGAAAAAATTGTTCCTCAATGGGCTTTGACTCAAGAAGAAGAGCAAAATGTCGTCGCCCTTACAGGAATGTATGACCAGCCGATTGAAAGGTACAAAGAGGTCTGCCCCTTTATTTTCATGTATCTACATTTCAACTGGGATGGCAAAACCAGCCCCTGCACTTTAGATTGGCCCAGAAAAGTCACGATTGGCGATGTCTCTAAAGAGAGCGCCATAAAGATTTGGGAAGGGCAGAGCTTACGAGACCTCCAAATTGCGCAACTCGAAGGAAAACGCTGCGATGTTGACTTTTGCAACGAATGTTCTGCCCCCATGGTTTGCTGCACCGAGAATTTTGATCCCTATATGGAAAGCATTTTGAAAAAAGTCGGCCCCCCAAGCAAAGGCCCAAACCCTTGGGTAGTGGTAAAATCATAACTTAACCAATTGAAAAAATGAAAATTCTGATTACTGGTACCAACGGCTTTGTTGGTCACAACATCCAAGACTATTTTACCCCAAGGTACAATGACCTGCATTGCCCAAAGAGGGCTGAACTCGATTTAACCGATGCGGGCGCGGTCGAAAATTATCTTTCCAGGCATCAAATTGATGTCATTATCCATTGCGGGGTGACCCTCACCTCCGTAGAGCAAAACCTGAAGATGTATTTTAATCTTGAGCGTTGTTCAAAGTTTTTTGGCAAGATGATTTTAGTTGGTTCTGGCGCTGAGTACGACCCAAAGCATTACAAACCCATGATGACCGAGAACTATTTTGGTCAGCATATCCCTAGCGATATCTATGGGTTTTCAAAGTATGTGATAGGCAAAGATGTGGAAAAAGACCCAAAAAATGTATTCAACCTCCGGGTTTTTGGAATCTACGGGAAATATGAAGATTATGGCCGTCGTTTCATCTCAAATAATATTTGTAGAGTTTTAGCCGGAAAAGACATTTCCATGAATCGCAATATGAAGTTTGATTATCTCTATGTTGATGATTTCTGTAGAATTTTAGATATCTTTATCCAAAGCGAACCCAAACATAAAAGCTACAATGTGTGTACAGCTACACCCATTGATTTTTTAAAAATCGCCTCGATCATCAATGAAGTCGATGGCAATCAACGCCAGATCATGGTCAAGCAAGAGGGGATGAATCCAGAATATTCTGGTGACAATTCGTTGTTGCTCAGCGAGTTTAAAGAGGTGCGCTTTACAGAGCCAAAAGCTGCGATCGCCGAATTGTACAACTGGTACAAAAATGAAAGCGGCATCGCCTTTGATGAAATGGAATTTGGCTAAACCATCGTCTCAACTCGGCCGGTTCATTCTCTTTGGAGGCAGGATTTGGGTCGGTTTCCTGCATAGCTCAAACCCACCTTGGACTTGATCAAAAAGCATCAAACCATAAAAAGGTATATATTTTAACATATTAGCCAGTGAAGGCTGCTAGGTAACCTATGAATGCGGTAGTTGAAGGCCTGATAAATAAAGTGGGCAATAAGCCCTTGGTAATTTGGGGCGCAAGAATGACGGGAATCGGTTTTTTACGATTCGCCAAAAAATATGAATTAAATCCCATTGGGTTTGTCGATTCGGACACTTCACTAACCGGAAGAAATATCAGTGGCCTACCGATTGGGCTGCCTAAAGAGATCCTCAGCTTAAAAAAACAGCATCAAGACTTAATCATTGTTGTCGCTGTATCGATTAAAGAAGATGAGATCATTAGCAGCCTTGCAAAAATGGGCGTCTCCGGGGCAGAAATTGTCAATTATCACGATCTGACAAAGACTTTTTTTACCATTGATATTGTCGGCAGTTGTAACCTCAAATGCCCCTCCTGCCCACAAAGTATGACTGGCTTGGCCCCAAAGGGATTCATGTCTTTAGAGACCTATAAAAAGGTGACCGACAAGATTTTAAAAGAAGTGGATATTGCCAGCCATGTCAGTCTTTATAGCTGGGGCGAGCCTTTTTTACATTCCGAGCTGCCTGGAATTATTGAGCACACCCACTCCCTAGGGATTGCCACGGCCGTTTCGACCAATCTATCGATTGTCTCGACCAAGCAAATCAAAGCGATCATGAAAACCGGCCCAGATTATCTAAAAATCTCGATTTCCGGTTTCTACCCCGAGGCTTATGACTCCACCCATACTGGTGGGAATATCAATTTAGTGAAATCCAATCTATATCGGCTAAGGTATTTGATTGATAAATATAATGTTTCTGTCTTCGTTGAGGTAAATTATCACCTCTATACCAACAACATCGGGGAAGATCTCATCCAAATCAAGAAACTCTGCAAGGATTTAGACTTTGCCCTTTCCCCCTGCTATTCTTTAGTCGCCCCTGTAGAACGCGTTGTGGACTATTGCGAGGGGAGAATAGATGAAGAGACCAAGCAACTCACCAATTTGCTTTTAGTGAGCATCGATAAAGGGTTAGAAATTGCCAAACCCTACAGTCACCTGCCTTGTCGATTTTTAACCAATCAATTAAACATCAATTGGGACCTCAGTGTGCCCCTTTGCTGCGTGGTTTTTGATCGGCAAACCTCTTCAATCGTCGATAATTTTTTAGAGACCCCTTTAAAAAAAATCAACGAGAAAAAAATCGGTCACCCCCAATGCACCAAGTGCTTTGAGCATAACATCCCCCACTATCAATTGGGGGTCAATCAACCAGAATGGGCCAAAGAAGCCGATCGCGTCATCAAAGAGCGACATTTGAATGATTCCGGCCTAAGGCTATCCATGGACAGGCTTTAAAGGGTAGAGATGACGGGTAAAAAAAAGATCAGCATTGTAACCCCCTGTTACAATGAAGAAGAAAACATCAAAGATGTCTACGAAGCAGTCAAGACTATCCGAGATCAATTCCCCCATTACGCCTGGGAACACCTTTTCATCGATAACGCCTCCAAAGATGGAACCGTTGCCAAGCTGAAAGAATTGGCGGCGATCGACAAAGATGTCAAAATCATTGTCAACCTCAAGAATTTTGGGCATATTCGCTCCCATGTCCACGGCTATCTTTCGGCTACGGGGGATGCGGTCATTGCCTTCTTTTGTGACCTGCAAGACCCCCCAGAGATGATCACCAAATTTATTCACAAGTGGGAAGAAGGTTATGATGTGGTCGTTGGAGTCAAGAGTTCGAGTGATGAAAATTTTCTTATGTTTACACTAAGGAAAATATTTTATATGATTATGTATAAAATTTCAGAGACGGATTCGATTAAGAATTTCACGGGTTTTGCACTATATGACAAATCTTTTTTTGACATCTATCGTACTCTAAAAGAACCCTATCCCTACTTTCGAGGGATCGTAGCGGAGTTTGGGCAAAATCGCTTTGAAATACCTTATGTGCAGAGAACAAGAAAAAAAGGGAAATCAAAAAACAATTTTTACACCCTCTATGACTCTGCCATGTTGGGATTTGTACAACAATCCAAAATCCCTCTTAGATTGGCCAGTTTTATTGGCTTTGGTTCCGCTGTTCTGAGTTTTTTGTTTGCCATAGGGTACCTAGTGTATAAATTACTCTTCTGGGACAGTGTTCTGGTAGGCATGGCACCTTTGGGAATTGGCCTGTTTTTTTTCGGAGCCGTTCAATTATTTTTCATCGGCATTATTGGCGAGTATGTTGGCACGATTTTAACGGAAATTAAAAATCGACCCTTAGTGATAGAAAAGGAACGAATCAATTTTGAGGGCAACGACTCAATCAAATAGGAGAAATACATGGAACGCATTTTGTTTATTGTACCCCCTTGCGTCCGCTTTAAAGATTTTAAAAATCCAAGCTACAATGTCAAAACCATTAAAAAAACAGATGGCGTTTATGGCAATGTGGTGACCGATATGCCTTTGGGGGCCATGTCTTTAAGCTCCTATGTAAAAAAATATTTCGGCAAGGTTGAAACAAAACTCATTGATTTTACAACAGTTCTAAATAAAGTTCCTGCCTTTCCAGCTAAGTCCTTTCGAGAATTTTTCGATGAGTTTTTGGCACAAAATGAATATCGAAATTTTAATCCGACAATCATTGCCCTATCGGCCAACTTTACTCCCTCTTATCCAAGTGTTATCGATTTAGCGGAGTCGAGCACGGAAGTCTTTCCCGACGCGCTTCTAATTGCAGGAGGCGCCTTACCCCAAACCAACTATAAGTCGATCCTATCAGACAGTCCGCATATCGATGCGATCTGTTATGGCGAGGGGGAAAAACCTCTTTTAGAGTTATTGCAGGAGAAAGATCAACTAACATACTTGGCCGAAAGCAACTCTTGGATTACCCATAAAAAAATGGATCAAGGTTGTTTTACCCATAACTTCATCGAAGATTTAGATGAAATTCCCTTTTATGATTACGATATGTGCGAAGTCGAGGATTATTCCATTAATCCCGCGATCACCGCTTACGCAGCCGTTGGCACTCATCAAGCGAACTTTCATATTATGACTTCTCGGGGCTGCCCCTTAAAATGTACCTTTTGTGCCTCTCATAATGTACACGGTCGAGAAATGCGCTATTTCAGCGTAGATCGAGTCAAGAAGGATTTTAGACGGTTAAAAGAGAAATTTGGCGCGGAAATCTTTGTGTTTCAAGATGATCACCTCATGTCTGACCCTAAAAGGGCTAAAGAGATTATTCAATATGTTGGGGATTTAGGCCTAAAAGCGGTATTCCAAAACGGATTAGCCCTCTATGCCCTCAAACGCGATGTGCTTGAAGTCATCCGCGGGATTGGGGTTGACCAATTAACTCTGCCAGTGGAATCAGGCAGTGATCGGGTCTTAAAAAAGCTCATGAAAAAGCCCTTGAATACTAAGATCATTGAAAGGGTGGTGAAAGATTGCCGAGAACTAGGCATTTATACCAACCTCAATATCTTAATTGGTATGCCCGGGGAAACGAAAGAAGACATTGAAGAGGCCATTGCTTTTTTTAAGAAAATCGCCCCTAATTGGTTTATTATCTTATTTGCTACCCCTTTGGCGGGAACCGAAATGTTGGAAGTCTGTATCGAAAACGACTATCTAATCGGCAGCTATATGGATACGGACTTTAAAAAAGCGATTGTAGAAACGGGCGATTTCTCGGCAGAATACATTGAAACCAAGGCCTATACCATGAACTTGGAACTCAACTTTGTAGAGAATGCCGATTTTCGCTTAGGAGAATACAAAAAAGCCTTAATCGGTTTTGAAAATGCCATTCGAGCCAAAAGTGATCATGCTATTGCCCATTATTACACTGGTCGAGCCTACGAAAAGTTAGGTGACTACAATAAGGCTTCAAAGCACTTACAATCGGCTAAAGAAATCTTTGAAACTCAGTCTTTTTGGGGTAACTTTGCTAAAATATTCAACATCCATGATTTTAAATTGGCAGAAGCGGTCAATTAATCATTTTTGCTACCGCAATTGAATTTGCCCCCCTCAAAAATGAAACTATCCGAAGCGGTAAAAGCCCTAGATGATGCGGTACCTAACCCTAACCTAGGGCTTCCTGATGAGATTTTTTATTACATTAGTAAGACCACCCCCCTGATCAATGTTGATTTACTCATCAAGGATGAATTAGGGCGCACTCTCCTTACCTGGAGAGACGATCTCTTTGCGGGGAAGGGCTGGCATGTGCCTGGAGGGATTATCCGGTTTAAAGAAACCTTTGAAGATCGGATTCGGCAGGTCGCCTTATCAGAAATCGGGACGGAAGTTGAATATGATCTGACCCCCCTGGCGGTCAATCAGATCATTTGCCCGGATAAAGAATATCGGGCGCATTTTATTTCAATACTCTACGGCTGCAAACTACCATCGAGTTTTGTACCTGATAATAAAAACCTCACCCCAAGCGATGCAGGCTATATTCGTTGGAACCAAGGCAAACCGGATAATTTACTGAAATACCATGAGATCTATACTCAGTTTTTCTAAGAAAGCAGGGCTTGAAAAAAGCCCCTTGTTCTTTTCTGGCTCCCTTGACTCGCCCTGTGTTAGAGATCCTCTTCTTTAGCAACCTGTTTTTGCTCTCCTAAGTCGCTGCGGCAATCTACTATAACGATCTCACCTCAACTTTCTTTAGGTAGGACTTGAAAAACCAAGGTCTTTTGTAAAAAATAGGCTGTTACCGCCATAGGTAAGAGCAAGATAAACCCGCTGACTAAAGGTTTGACCTCAACCTGTTCAAAGGCCCAAATCCCAGCCATATTGAGCAAATAGGTAATCAGGTACACCGATGTAAAACGAAAAATCAAGCCCCATTTATTGCGTTTAAAAACCAGCCTGCCCGTCGTATTAAAGTTGAAGATGACCCCAGCGATGGTAGCCAAAAAACCGGCTAAGGTATAATGCAGCCCGATGAGGAGAAAGAGAGCAAAGATTCCATAGCCAAACAGGGTGTTTAAGCCTCCAACCAGCAAAAACCGGATGAAACGAATGGATAAACCATACTGAATCAGACTGATCAAACCCTTTGGCATGGGGCCCTCCTGAGCTTTTTCTAAGGGGGGAGTCGTCATGCTTTGAAGCTTAAGAGAAGGGATCGCTCACCCTTTAGGAAGAACAACTGCGCTATTTTTTTATTCATAATTTAAGTTTGTATAAAAGAGTTTTAAAACAGGGTACCCGCAATGCCTGACGGCTAAGCAAAGAACTCCTTGAGCTTAGCGGCTACAAAATCGAGCATCTCTTCTGTAAGTCCAGGGTAAATCCCCAACCAAAAAGCTTGATTCATCACCAAATCGGTATTTTTTAAATCCCCGACTTGGCGATAGTTCTGACCCGTAAAATAGGGCTGTCGGATCAAGTTCCCAGCAAAAATGAGGCGAGACCCGACCTTATGACTATCGAGAAATTTTAAGAGGTCTACTCTTTTTTTATTGGATTCAGGGCGCAGACATATGGGAAAGCCAAACCAAGAAGGATCAGATTTCGGTGTGGCCTCAGGAAGGATAAAAAAGGCTTCTAAACCAGCTAACTTATTTTTCAGATATTGAAAATTATGTTTCCTCAAAGCGGTAAACCCCTCTAGGCGATCCATTTGGGCCAAGGCGCAAGCGGCCTGCATATCACTGATCTTTAAATTAAAGCCCATATGAGAATAGGTGTATTTGTGATCATAGCCCTGGGGCAAGTTACCGAGCTGTTGATCAAAGCGTTTATTGCAGGTGTTGTCCTTTCCTGGGGGGCAATAGCAATCCCGACCCCAATCTCGAAAGGATTCTACGATGTTTTTTAATTTCCGGTCTTGGGTAAATACAGCACCGCCTTCACCCATGGTGATATGGTGTGCCGGATAAAAACTTAAAGTTGCGATGTCTCCAAAGGTGCCTACGGCTTGACCGCCATAGGTAGTCCCTAAGGCATCGCAGCAGTCTTCAATCAGCCAGAGATGATGCTTTTTTGCAAAGGCCACTACGGCATCGAGATTAAAGCAATTGCCCAGCGTATGGGCGACCATGATCGCTTTGGTTTTATCTGATAAGGCGGCCTCTAACTGGGTCACATCCATGTTATAGGTACCCAATTCGACATCAATAAAGACTGGCACCATCCCCTGCTGCAAGAGTGGATTAACCGTGGTGGGGAACCCCGCGGCCACCGTAATCACTTCGTCCCCAGGCTTGAGGGCGCGCCCTTTTAATTGGGGGGAAGTCAAGGCAGAAAGGGCCAAGAGGTTTGCCGAAGAACCGGAGTTGGTGGTCAAGACATATTTCACCCCCAAGAATTCAGCTAATTTTTTTTCGAAGGCGTCGTTGAAGCGTCCCGTTGTCAACCATCCATCCAAAGAGGCCTCAACCATGTTTTTTAATTCGGTTGCCCCTAAAACTTTTCCCGAAGGAGGAACGAGGCTACTGCCCGGCTCAAAGATTTTGCTCTGATAAACTTGGTCAGCGTATTGTTCTACGAGTTTAGCAATCTCTTGGCGAATCTGTTCTGCGTTCATGAATATTCAGGGGAATTAGGACAATTTTTTTGATATTGTTGGAGTTGTTCTAAGCATAGGGCATGCATATCCTGCCCGACTTGATAGGCTTTGTACCAGGTTGTGATTTTTTCTAAGGCTTCGGCAAGGCTCCAGCGGGGCTGCCATTGCAACCGATTGCGAGCCTTGGAAATATCTAGTTTGAGATAATGAGCCTCATGGGGTTGCTCCCCCTGCTCCAACTCCCAGCTAGCCCCTTCCCCCCAGAGCTTGGTCATTTCTTCCACAATCCAGCCAACGGATTTGGCATCCTCATCAAAGGGGCCAAAGTTCCAACCCTCCGCAAAGTCAACCCCCTCTTTGTAGAGCCGTTCTGCCAACTGCAAATATCCACCGAGAGGTTCTAAAACATGCTGCCAAGGGCGAATCGCCTTCGGGTTACGAATCCGTACCGCTTTGCCCGAGAGGATCGAGCGCATAAAATCGGGGATGAGCCGATCTGTAGCCCAGTCACCCCCGCCAATCACATTCCCTGCTCGGCCAGAGGCCAAGGCCACGCCATGATGCCCGTAGTTTGCGGGGTTAAAAAAGGAGTCGCGAAAGGCGCTGGTGATCAATTCAGAGCAGCCTTTAGAATTGCTATAAGGGTCATAGCCACCCATCGGGTCGTTTTCTCGGTATCCCCAATCCCACTCTTGATTTTCATAACATTTGTCGCTGGTCACATTGACCACCACTTTGACCTCGCCAACTTTCCTTAAAGATTCAAGTAGGTTGACAGTCCCCATCACATTCACCTCGTAAGTCTCCACAGGGTAATCATAGGAATAGCGTACCAAGGCTTGGGCAGCCAAGTGAAAGACAATTTCGGGCTGACAGCGGGCCACTACTGATTGCACCCAGGCTAGGTCACGGATGTCTCCAATCTCGGAACGCATCCCTTCACCGACTCTGGCGACCTCAAAGAGGTTTGGGCTAGACGGAGGGCTTAGGGCAACCCCCGTGACTTCGGCCCCCATCGATTGTAGCCATAAGGAAAGCCAACTGCCCTTAAAGCCGGTATGTCCGGTTAAGAGGACTTTTTTCCCCCTCCAAAAACCTGGAATTACCATTGCTTCCAAGGAGCTTGGTTTTGCTCCCAGAGGGATTCAAGGTGTTGTTTATCGCGCAGGGTGTCCATGGGCTGCCAAAATCCGTCATGCTTAAAAACAGACAGTTGGCCGTCCGTCGCCAAACGCTCCATGGGATTACTTTCCCAAGCGGTGTGATCACCTTCAATATAATTAAAAACTTTAGGGGACAAAACAAAAAAACCGCCGTTGATCCAACTGTTATCCCCTTGAGGCTTCTCTTGGAAACTGGTGATTCGATGCTGATGAATCGCAATGGCGCCGAATCGTCCAGGCGGTTGTGTCGCAGTCAAGGTAGCCAGGGTGCCTTGAGATTTGTGAAAGGCCATGAGAGCGGTGATGTTCAAATCGCTGACTCCATCGCCATAGGTTAGGCAAAAAGCCTCTTCATCTTTCAAATAAGCTTGCACCCGCTTGAGGCGGCCACCAGTCAAGGTCGAATCGCCAGTATCGACTAAGGTCACCCTCCAGGGCTCGGCCGTATTTTGGTGTACCTCAGTGGTGTTATTGGATAGATCAAAGGTCACATTGGATTGATGCAAATAGTAATTCGAGAAGTACTCTTTGACCATGTACCCCTTGTAACCGAGGCAAATGATAAACTCATGAATGCCATGGGCGGAATAACTTTTCATGATGTGCCAGAGGATCGGCTTACCCCCAATTTCAACCATCGGTTTGGGTCGAATACTGGTTTCCTCAGCGAGCCGGGTACCGAGTCCACCTGCTAATATAACTGCTTTCATAATATTGAATTATCAAGGGCAAGGATGCTAGAAAAAATCTATTTAATAAATTTTTTACCATGCTCAGGCGGGTATGTCTAGGTTGCTTTCGGTTCAACTAAGCGAGAGCTTGGTTGTCACTGATTCTTCTCCAGGCAAAAGTTCGTCAAACTGGCTACTATCATGATCGGGATTGCTTTCGCACGCCCGTTCGGTCAGCCTGCGACTCATTAAATGCCCTACTATCGCATCAAAAACAATCTTAGCCACAATTGCCGAAACAATGTAAGCGCCTAATAAACTCCACCTGTTTTTGATTGCTCGGCTTTGCTAAGGTCGATGTAGCAGGGCAGTAGGGCTTTTAATATGCTCATCGATGAACGAGTGGTTGAGAAATGGGTGGAAAATCCTTACTACCAGTATTTCTGCGGAGAATGGGAGTTCCCCCGCGACCCTAGTAACCTGGCGCGTTTTAGAAACAGGATCGGGGTTAAAGGGGTGGAGTGGATTTTTGCAATCAGCATTGCCATGCACCAAGAGGAATCTTTGGAGAAAGAGATTCTGGTGGATACCACGGCGCGGGAGAAGAACATCACTTATCCCACCGATTCCAAGCTTCACGCGAAGATCGTCAAGCAATGCGTTGCCCTTGCAAAGAAGGAGGGCGTCAGTTTGTGAAGGAGCTACAGCCGGACGGTGAAAAAATTGCAATTGGCCCAGCGCTTTCGTAGGCACCCCAAGAGCCGGAAAAAGGCTATCAAAGCATCTCGACAGCTCAAGACCATCGCAGGCAGGTTAGTCCGTGAATTGGAGCGCAAACTCAGTAAAGAACAACTGGCAAGATTTGCGGAAAAGCTAGGGCTTTATAAGAATGTTCCGCAACAAAAACAGAAGGATAACAATAAGATTTACAGCTTGCGCGAGATCGAGGTGGCTTGCGTCTCCAAGGGGAAACCGCACAAAAAACATGAATTTGGCGCCAAGGTATCCATCGTCATGACCAAAGATTCGGGCGTCATAATCGGGGCCTTGAGCTTTCGAGAACAGCCTGTAGGGCACATAAGGCACCGCGTAGCGGTGACCATGGCGCGAAAGCAATGCGTTCGCGCCCCTACGATGGGCCTACCCTGCCCGATGCGCTGGAGCGGGTCAGGCGTTTAAGGAGAGAGCTACCAGAAGTGGCGGTTTGCGACAGGGGGTATCGAGGCAAAAGCTGGGTCGAAGACACGGTCATCCTGATTCCAAGACCTCCCAAAAAAGATGCCACCGCTTATGAGAAACAGAAAATGAGAAAACGCCTCCGCCGCGGGGCGGCGATTGAGCCCATCATCGGGCATTTGAAATCGGACCACCGGATGAAGCGGAATTTTCTTAAAGGTATGGTTGGGGACGAGATCAATATCCTGTTGGCGGCGGCGGCCTTCAACTTCAAGAAGGCCATGAGGGCCTTGGCCCTTCTTTTTGCCTGGATTTGGATATTGCTTCTGGAGCAAATCGTTCCTCCAACCGATCAGCTTGCTTAGCTTTTGCTGGTTCTTAAGGGGCGACTAGCTATTACACGAAATATGATACGCAAGGCAAAAAGATGTTTGGAAAATGTTTTGTTTTTCTACCCGATGCCTATACTAACCCAGAGAAAACTGAGGCAAGAATTCAAGAAGGTTTAATCGGGCAGGCTCAAGACACAGAGGTCTGGTTTTGGTACGCCCATCTCACAGAGAAGAAAAGCGACCTCATGCGCAAAAGCGCGGAAAAATTTGGGAAGGTAACCGTGCATGTGGACGGGGTAATTGCTGGCTATTTTAATTTATACCTGAAGTAGTCCGATAGATCAATCTGCAAAAAGACTGATTCGGGGTACCCCTTCTCCCGAACCTCAGCCTAAGTCGAGCCTATCGCTCATTCTTAAACCGATCAAGAAAAGATTCCAGGATAAGGCCTATAATAAATAAAAGACCAAAAAAGATAATTACTGCCTCTTTAATGGTGGGAATGGGGCTTAAATTATTCATGATCCGATTAAACCCCGGCGGATGATCTGGATTTGCTCCTAGAGGAATGGGTAAAGTAAATAGGGAGACCTGTTTCAAGAAATAATTTCGATCCTGCCCATCGATCATAGCGTCATTGATAAAAGAAAGTTTGATTTGGTAATGTCCGTCATCAGGGGCTTCAAACTCTAATTTTTCCACTCCAAGGCTACCTGACGCAGTAAACTCATTCCCATAGGCTTGCCTTGCGGTATGCAAATTTAAGATCTGCACTCTAATCTGGGCGAATTGTCCGCCTGCTTCTGTTCCATAGCCTTCATATCGCAATTGATATAACCCCTTTTTTAAGGCGTATTTATAAGTCACATCTCCATTTGAAAGCATGTTCAATTGCCCATTCGCCCAGCTATAATTTTGGCTGGTTAGATAGTCATTGAGAGGGATTTCCCCCTGAGGGAAACATGCTGAAGCTCCAGACACTCGCGAAACCGTGAGTTGCTGGTCTTTGATTCCATTACGCCAGTTCCGGTCACTAAAATCCACTTCCACTGTCGCAAAGTGAAAAGGTTCTTTGATTCGCGATGAAATATGCGCAACCGCCTTGGCTACGATATCTGAGTGAATGAATTGAGAAAAGGTCGGCCCCGTCGGTAAGATTATAGCCGTTGAGCTACCTGGACTGATGCCCTCTTGACTAGGAAAACAGCGCCCTAGATCTTCTAAGGGGTGAATTCGATAGGGTTTATTTAAAAATTTAATGTCGCAGGCACTGACCTTCAATTCGAGGGGAAGAATCACATTTGTGATTTCTTCAGACTGGCTGATTTTTTCAAACAACTCTATCAGAGGATAGCTGGTAGGATTTTGCTGAGCAGCATTCTTGATTTCAGCAATGGACAGGTCACAGCCACCACGGATAATATTGTAATTATCAACTTTTTTGACTATTAAAAAAATTGACAATACTCTATATATTAAAATAATTAGAAAAAGTGTTAAACAAATTAACAAAACTCGTAAGAACCTATTTCTTCTAAAAATAGAAACATTTTTCATAAAATCGCCAAGCGAAATGGGTTGGATGCAAACTTTAAATCAGATCAATTACTAAGATAAAGCACCTCTGAAAAATACAGTGGTTCTGCTTGAGACTGCCTTGTCGACCTTAACGCTAATTTGCCAGCAAAAGCCTTATCGGTCAACTAAACGACTGATTTTGCGTTTATAATGTATTCGACCCGATCACTTCTAACTTGAATGTCTCGACCTAAGGCAAAAGCCCCTTCCAATCGAGTTTCAGGGATAATCGACCAAGCAATCAACAACTCCAATGGATCACTCTCTTAGGCCTCACCCTTATAAACGAAGAAATCTCCTGATAAAATTCTTCACTTTCCCAGGTAAAAACCGTTGCGCAAGCCGACGCCGAGAAACTTTAGCGACAGGTTGAAGCCCTTTGGAAAAACCCGGATGAACTTGTCTGACGGACTGCAAGGTCGCGGTTAAGGCATGTTCATAAGCGTCATAGATCATCCCTGGCTCTGGGCATTCCGAGGTGTAAAAGGCAGAAAGTCGATCAAACCCTCCATTTTACAACAACTGAAATTGGTGAAAGTGATAAAAAACGAGTAACGCCCCCTCCACGGTAATCTGCCCCTCTTGATTGACATCAAAATGGTATTGAGAATAATTCCAGGGGGCAATCCCCGCCCCTGGATGCATTAAAATATGGCAGGAAGGATATAGGTCAGGCCATGCGTCGAGGTACTTCTGATCCCCCATCTTCCCATCTTCCAAGCGGTAATAGCACCATTCAACGCACTGCCCCCGCCAGCGGGCTAGGCAGGCCATTCCCTCATCATCCCTGCGAAAACTGACCCATTCGACGCAAAACCTTCCATTGACCTCCCGATCTTGCAGCCGAGGGGAGAACCGATGCTCAATGATCGCAATCGAACTCTCTCCGATTTCCTCAAAGAGGGGCTCAATTGAGGAATAAAACTGCAAATCCGCATCCAAGTAGGTAACGAAATCGATTTCTGGATTCAGCTCTAACACATATAAAGGGAGACAGGGCGAGAGGGTCCAGCAATATTCGGCGACGCCCCGATTTTTTTTAGCAGAGAGCAAATCTTCATCTTCTAGATCGGCTAAAAGAATACAGGTGATGAAGGGCAGCTTGAGCTCGGTTAAGATCGCTTCGGTTTGCTCATCCATGCACAGCACATAGACCCGCGCGCCTGGGCAATGCTCATAGAGCGAGCGTAGCATGACTAAGCCTTTGAGTAGATAACCACTATCAAAAAGGGTACAAAAATATCGAGGTATTGGGCTAGTTACCATGGTTTATTGTCTTGTCGGGTTTGGCAGATGCGACTAACTGCTTGTAAAGTTTACGCCCCCATTGGGGAGCTAAGGTGACTAGAGAATAAGCGGCATAAGAGGTTGGAATAATCATCAATTGGCGAAAATAATGATAGATCCGGTGGGCGATGAGCTCGTTAAAAATAAAAAGCATATAAAGGGATAGGGTATAGATAGCCACCCCGATGAGTTGGCGTTTTGTTTCAGAACTTAATCGCAATAAACCAGCAGGAATCGCTAAAAATACCAATAAAACAACTAAAGACCCCCGTAAGCTTGATTGAGGATAAATTTGTTTTGAATATTTAACTTGACTGTAAAGATCAAATTTATAGTTTAATGATTTTAAATATTCATTGTCCCAGGCTTCCCCCAAGACATTGATAAAATCAAAAAAGTCGCGCAATAAGAGCCACAGCCCGTCTCGTCCATCTAGATAAAAGGGGAGTAGGGCGATAGCAACAACTAGGGTATACCCTTTGTTGTATCTGTAAGCGACCACTAAAGGGAGAAACAACCAGGCAAAGCCATGGAATAAACTGGCAATAATTACATGGCCGATTCTCCAGCGCATGCTTTGAGACATGAGTCCTGCCACCAAGAAAGATACGGCGACATATTGTCGAACAAGGTGCTGCGTGATCGAGGGCTGGAGATAAACAAACCAAGCAAGGACTAAAAATATAGGGAAAAAAATCCATTGGCCGAGTCCCTTAGGCGCAATTTTGCGTAAAGCTAGATAGTTCACTACATAAATAAGGGCCATCCAAAAAGGGAGGTAATACTCTGGAGGGAATCGGAAGGCTTTTAAGAGGAGTGAGGTGCCGCAAAATATAGTTTCAAAGCCATAACAAACTCGTTTGTTGCTCAAAGATAAATTATCATACCAAGCAAGGTAAGCTAAACCATCGCTGCTCGGGGTAATTCGATAAAATAAGGCGATTAAAATCAACAATCCAGTTGGGACAATAACTCCTAGCAGATGAAGCCAATCATGGTATTGGAATTTTTTCATGGCAAGCCAAAGCGAGTACTCGATTTCAATAACCGACTCGATAAAAAACCCCTAGCTTGAATTTCTTTAACTACCAACTTTTTATCCCCCTTGTTCTGGTCAGTTTTTCCATAGCCTCTGAGGTTTTTTCATAATAGATTCCTTGGGTTTTCGTAGGCGTATCTAATGTCACCTCATGAAAGCCAAATTTTTCAGGATGAAAACGATAGAGGCGATCAAAAACTTTGCAGCCCTGCAGACAAATGATCAAGTCCGGTTTAATCCGCTCTATCAAAGCATCCCCGTCGATAGGGACTTCATCATGAAAAATACTGCGTTGAAGATGAGACCAAGCATCGATCTCCGAAACTTGTTTTAGACCCAGTTGGCGAACGGCAAGGTAGGAGTCTCCAGAGATGATCACGGTTTCCGCTTTGGCTTCCAGCACCCGTTCGCGCACCTCAGCAGTGATAGCGGTTCTTTCTTGATAGAGTGAATACAGCTTTTTATTAAAAACTCCCTGCCCTAAGGCAAGGGTAATCAGAAAAAAACATAAGGCCAGCACTGGCGTCTTCATCTGCTCGGCGAACAAGGCAAAAAGGGGCATCCATAACACAATTCCAGCCGAGATATAGCCATCCCCTCCGCCGTAATAAGAGGAACTGGCGATTCCTGTGAGCAGCCAAGCCAAAGCGGGAACACTAAAGCTATATTTCCGCAACGCTTGGGGTACACCTTTAGGTACTGTGAAGTGGCCAACGGCCATATACCACAGCAGAATAAAACCAATAATTTTACCAGCGAACACTTGAAAGGAACTTTCGGTTATGGGCATAAAGCTTCTGCCAAAGTGAGCCAGCAGGGCAAACTTAATCGCGCCGTCAATACTGAATAGAATCAACCCTACAATGGTTATGCCGACAAAGAAAGCGATCCAATCGTTTCGTTTTTCTTGTCCAGACTGGGCAGAAAACAGTTTTGTCATCATCAGCGCGAGAATTGGAACGAGCAAAAGGTGCATCAATAAAACCGAGCAGGCAACCGCTAGGGAAATGGTGGCAAACCGCTTTGTGCCCTTTTGTAGGTGATTCATACCTAAAAACAAGGCCACATAAAAACACAAGGCCATCGTTTCTGGGCGAAACTCTACGGCATAACCGACCCAAAGAATCAAAAAGGCAAAGGAAACCGATACTGAAAACATCATAAAGGTCAGCTTAGGCCAAGTTCCACCTATATCCCGATAAACAAAAAACAAGAGCCAGAACAATAAACCGACGCTAGCAATGGTCGCGCCATGCAGCAGCCCGACCTGCCAGTCCCCAAAGGGCATCAAAAGATAGGCAATCAGGCTGACACCAGGGAAAAAGGTTGTGGAGGTTAAATAACCATCGGAGGCTCCCCGGCTGTAGCCCAAGCCCTGAGACAAACGGTCGGCAATGGCGATGGGCTCATACAAATCCCAGCGGCCTCCAAAAGCAAAGGCTTGAAGCGCCATATAGGCAAAAAACAAGGCCAGACCAATCCAGGATATCTCATGGATATACCTGCTTAATAATCCCTTAAACCAGTTCATGACCAATCCTCAAATTGCCCCGCACAGCACCTTTTCATGGTTTCTTCTGACAGACATAGGTTCGATTAGCGCTGCCCACTCCCTTATGGATGGATTCGTTCAAGGTATAGGTATGCAGCAATTCCAAACCATGTCGTGCAAGCAACTCTAAAAAATCAGGCTCATTAAAGTGAATCTCTATCGTTTCCACCCCATAAGCTAATTTTTTAAAAAACTTATTGCTTTCGCCAATCACCATGGGAGTGCGGTGAAAAATCGCAAATTGGCTCGCCACTCTGGCCGTTTCCGCTACGGCCCGCTCATAGTCGGGAATATGCAAGATGCAACAGCCGGAAACCACGATATCAAAGGCATGATCCGGATATCTCAAGGCAGTGGCGTCTTCCACCTCAAAGGATAGGGAAGGGTAGGTTTCACGGGCTAAATCAATGAAGGCTTTAGAATAATCACACCCAGAATACTCTACTTCGAGCTCTTTAATTTTAAAGACTTCAGAATAAAAACCACTGGAACAACCGACCTCCAACAGGGTCATGCCCTTTACTGGTACAGGGAGATTCTCCAAGGCATCACAAAGCATATCATAGACACCAACCGATTCCCCCTGGGCGTAGGCGGCTAATTGCCGATCGACCAATTCCCGCTGACGCTTCGGCAGATTGCCGGACTGCCAAGAATCGCGTAAACGCGTCGCCTCTTCACCGCGGTTCGATTCGGACAACTCCACATAGCCGGAAGAAACCGAAGCATTGGGGAGCCAGGCGTTAACAACCCTCTTTATGGTTTTTTTTAACCAGGGGAAGCGATTTAAAAGGGCAAGAATCGTCGAATTCATCCTTGTTTCGCCTTGAGATATCGTTCTAAAAGAAGCGCCAACTCTTCCATGCGATGCCGATAGGTATGTTCAAGCAAGGTGCGGGCTTGCCCCGCCTTAGCAATGGTTTCCGCCTCTTCGGGGTGAGCCAGATAATATTGAATCAATTCGACCGCCTCTTCTTGAGAAGAGTAAGCAACAACCTCCTTGCCAATTTCAAAGATTTCCTCAAGGTTGTCTTTCATGTCAGTAATGAGCAATGAGCCTACACCAGTGGCCTCATAAAGCCGCATGTTGTTGGCGTTATTTTCGGCGATATTAATATGGCGATTTATCGTGATCTTACTACGGGCTAGGGCTCGATACATATCCAGGCCCCAAACCTCGCCGTGGTGTCGCTTGCGGATGATCGACTTGCGGGGCAGCAGCTTGGCCCCATATCCAAAAAATTCGATGGGAGTATTTTGGGCCAAATATTCTAAAAGGGGTACTGCTTTGCTGTGGTGTCGGCTGATCCCCCCGACAAAGCTCAAATCCACATCTTTTTTTATGGTGCCGAGTAACTCTAACACCTTAGAGTCAAAGGCGATGCGAAAATACTCCGACTCTACCCCAAGTGCCTGCAAACGCGGCACAAAATGGGGAATCGAGGTCGTGATGAGATCATACCCCTTTAAAAAGGAATCCGGTGGCAGAGGGCAGGCAATCTGCCCCACAATGAGACCCACTTCACTCTTCAGTTTTTTAATCGCCTCAGGAGGGAAAAAACTCAAGTCTTGGCAGTATAAAACATCAGGCTGGAAGTCTCTCACCTGAGCCAAAGCTACATCTATCAAGCCAGGCAAAGCAGCTAGCTTTTCACCGATCACAGGAAGGCGAAAAGTTCGGTGCGGCAGACGCAAGGCCCAGGGGTGAAAGGGGGTTTCTGTCTCTTTTGCCCAAGCAGACTGCAAAGGGACACAGTTGGCAATTAAATCGATGGTTTCACAACCTAAATCAGTTAAATGGCGGGAATAATAATCAGAGGTACCAAAAACGGCACCCAGCAGGGCTTTTCGCTGCTCTGCGGCATTTGCCTGTCTTAAGCCGGGATGCTTAGCATAGAATTTTTTTAAAAACCTTGGATAGTAGGTATCTAAAATAGCGATTCGCATGATCGATTTTTCCCCTGAATGATCCCAAAAAGCAAAAAGGATGCGCTAATTTCAAAATATTGGATAAGTAGCCTTGAAGTTACTATAGGCACCCCTTTTTGTCATGTTCAAATCAGGGGTGTCAAGAAATAGTGAGGCAATTAGAAGCCGATTCTTTGGCTTTGTTTTTGGAGGGAACAAAAGGGTCTTTAAGAGTAAAAACAGCCGTTTGGTTTTGTAAAGGGAGCCGATTCGAACCCAAAAGGGGTTTGCTAGGTGAAATCAGCGCTCAATTAACCTTGCAATGGATTGAATAATTTAATTATCTTTTAATTTGAATCACGACAATCAAACTATCTCCTTGGCCGAGAACATCAAAAAATCGATTATTCAACCCAATCAATGGATTGGCCAATGGCCGCACTCGACGGAGTAAACCCTTTGCAATGCGCTTGAAGTTCCATTTGCTGGGGGAGGCTATCGCGTCCGTTGCCCCCCATGACGATGAGGCATCCCCCTCAATAGGGGGTTTGCCCATTGCTGCCATCTGCAATAAAGTCCAAAGATTGGGGGTGACGGAACGAAACCGCGTTACCTCAAAACCCTCTTGCTCTGCCAAGATGGTAAAGGAATGTCGATTGAAATGATGTTGATGATAGGGCACATGCCAATTGATCCAGCGAGAACCGGAGAGCTTTCGCTGTAAAGAATCCCCGTTAGGGAAGGAAAGAACAATTTGCCCCCCCTCAGTGAGCCGCTTTTTTACAATCTGCAACAGGGCCGCCGGGTCGGGCACATGCTCAATCACCTGATTTAAGGTAATCAAATCAAATACTTCGTCTGGAAAAGGATTATCATGAATGTTTCCGATATGCACATGCAAGTCAAAATGCTCAGCAATCGCTTGCACGCTAGGATCGGCTTCGACTCCATAAGCTTCCACCCCCAGATTGCGCAGTTCCAACAGAGATAAGCAAGAACCGCAACCAATATCCAACACCTTTTGCCCTGACTTGGCCAAATAATGACCTTGGTTGTCCGTGCCCTCCCACCAGCGGGTTTGGGCCGCCCCAGGTAATTTGACCCGATCTGCTTCTACGGTTAACTCTTCATAAACAACCTTACTCCTTGGATAGTATTTACTGTAAAGCTCAGGTAAATCAGATTCTTGCAGGCGAGGTATCGTTGCCATCTGACCGCAGTTCGGGCAGCGCTCAATGGCAAAAATCCCAGGGCAGCCGTAACGATCATCCCAAATTTCTTTGATAAAGGGGATCAACTCGGTTCCGCAAATAATGCACTTTGAATAAATCTGGTTCATGTTCTAGTCAGGTTTTTTTTGGTTTAGGCGCGCCCAAGATCGGGAAAGGGCAAAGAGCGCCAACCGCAAAGGCGCGGTCAGGCGTTGTATCGGGCTACCCACAAGAAGATAAAAGGAAAGCTTATAGATTACATTGGTTGCGGAGCGTTTTCCAAACATTTTCTTCCACCAAGGCAGCAACACCGCATTGCCATAGACTGGCGGCGAATAGACAAAAGCCTTAGTGCTTACCACCAGAGAAATCTTCGCATCCCTAGCAAAGCGCATGGCGATCTCATAATCAGCAAAATAATGGGGCAAGGCCCAAGTCCGCATGGTTCCATATTGTCTAAAAAGAACGGCTGGATAAAGGGTGCCTCGCCCTGAAAGTGCATCGACCTGGTAAGTAGCTTTTGGGTTGCAAATTTCTTCTGTTGAAAGCACCGAAAACTCATCCCAAACAGCAATCCGATTGAGGTTGATCTTCGGCCCGATACTGACCAAGGGCGGATCAACCTCTTTTTCATGAATGGCGCTCCCTACCGCTGCCCCGCCATGATCTTGGCTGACATTCACCAGAGTTTGTAGATAGTTTGCCCCAAACCAAGTGTCGTTGTTTAAAAAAAGGACATAATCCTTATCGGCAGCGGTTTTCAAGGCATATCGCAAGCCCATTTCGATCGCTCCACCCCACCAAAGATGGCCATTGCCTAACAATTGAGTCACATCTTCTTGTTCCTCTAAATAGGCCTGTGTGCCATCGGTAGAACCGTCGTTGATAACTACAACCTCCAACTGCCCTGTAAATTGCTGTTGACGCAAGGACTCAATCACCTTTTTTGTATGTTCCAGCCGATTAAAAACGGGAATTAAAACAAAGACCTTCATCGGCTCACCTTATTAAGCTCGTTTTTTCAGGAACCAACCCTGAAAAGGCGATTGAAAGCCCTCGGGCCCCACTAGGGAACCAGGATGAGGGTCAAAGCGTTCTAACACCTCGTATCCCGCCGCGTGAAAAACCGTCTCCATTCGCTTGGCATCCATTAACCAGACCGGATAACTCGCCTTGTAAATCGTTTCTGGAACCTGTTGAATCACCAATCGGTCTTTTCCAAGACGCTGAGCCATCGCCCGGTCAATTAAAACATACTTAATCCCTTGAACCAATAGCCTCTCTAACACTTCATAGGGCTTTTCTAAATACTGTAAGACGCTAGAAAGCAGCAAGAAGTTCGGTTCTTGTTCTTGAATACAGCTTTGGATGTCATAATAAAAATGGAGAGCTTCGGTTTCAAACTCTTCTTTGCCTGTAGTAACAAAGCCTTCCTGTTCCACCACCGACCAAGACAATTCCTTTAAGGACTGCAAATAGGTTCGATTTTGTCGGTAGGAACTCCCGAGGGCACCTCCAAAGTCTAAAACACTCAAGGAACCCTCCTGCAAGGAAGCGACATATAAAAGCGCTGCGAGCAGAGGGTAGGAGATCTCGACTTGATCAAACAATACTGTATCCCGTTCAAAGGCAGCTTCTCCCTTACAAACCGCTCGGGTCGCCAGGATTGCCCGGCGCAAGATCTCAGGGGCATCATAGCCCCCAGCCTGAGCGCAAGCGTCGGCCCAACTGGAAAACTCCCCCTTATAAAGGATGTGAGTTCGTGCAAACTCTGCTTGAGAACGCCGAATCGCTTCAGCAGAAACTTTACGATAAAAGCTGCATTCCAGCTTTAAACCAAAGAGGTTGAATCGCGCCCTAGGCATGAACCCCCTTGTATAAGCTAGCAAACTCGACTCTGGGGAATTCATCCAAGGCGCTGGTCGGGCTGGCATTGACGACATGAACCTCGGCCTTTTCGGCAATCTCTTTAATCACCCGGTACTGCCGCCAGAGCCTAGCTAAGCCTTGCAGATCATCATAGAGTGGGGTGGCGATGCTGCCATCGGGATTGACTGAATAATCAATCCCCTTTTGTATCCCCAGTTCAAAAGCATAGACATAATCCCCGGTAAAAAGCTGATTATGGTCGGCCCCAAGCAGCACAATCTCTTTAAAGCCCATGTGCATCGCAATCATCAAGGTCATCACTGGAACCGAGGAAACTCTGGGAATCGGTTGACTGAGATCAATGATCTCCCGAGAAGTCCAATCATCAAAATTCTCTCGCAAAGCGACATAATGCAGCTTGCGACCGGGAAAAAGCCCTTGCTTTTCAACCAATTCCGCCTCGGTTTCATTTAAGAACAGTTCGGCCTCCCCGATTTTTTCGTCAATCTCATGAAACCATCGGGTGACAAAGTCCTCTGTCATGCGCCCATAGGTGATCTGAGGCACGCAATGATAAAGGGGGGCCAACTCGGAATAACCGGCATGCAGATACCCATTACTGACCGAAAAAACTGTTTCTCCCTTGAGCTTGGTTAAATCCATCTCTTTTACACTGGGGCCATTGGCTAAAATAAAACAGCGCTCCCCTTGGTGGCGGTTTTTCAACTTGATATTTTTCGCCAACACCTCTTTGGAAACTAGTTCTGGAGCTGATTTAGGTGTCAATTGCTTTGCCCGCCAGACAAAAAGAAAATGGGGTAGCACCCAAGTCGCATATTTGATGATTTGTTTTACCCCTGCAGCCACTTGACCACCTCGTAAACCTCGGCGTATTTCACCCCAATCCGCTGCCCTGCGTTTTCAGCTTCATTGCGAAAAAAATGGATCCATTTCGCCCCGGTGCGCTCCATCTCAGAGACATGGGCGCGAATCGCCTGTTCTTTGGCTTCCCAATATTGGGAGATATCCACATAAAAGTTCCCCCGAAAGTCCTGGGTGGAATGATACCAGTTGCTGCGATACATGAGGTAGCGAGGTACATGGCGGCAACTATGTAAAGAGGCTTTGCCTACCGCTTGGTGGTCATGGTGGATATCGCTAGTCCAATGGGCGTAAACCAACTCGATCCCTAGGTCTTGTACGATCTGTAAAATCTGGATGTTCAACTTGTCAACAAATTCAACCTCTAGAGTTTTAAAATCGCTGCAATACATTTTTTTGACCCCCAGGATTTGCATCGCCTCTTCTGCCTCGCCCTTAGCGACTTCACTTGAACGAACCGATTGATCGTACTGGTTGGCAAAACCGGAAACAGTGGCCACAAAAACGAAGACCTCGTCCCCTAGGGCAGCGTGACGGGCTAAAGCCCCACCGCAACCGAGTTCAACATCGTCAAAATGGGCACCAATTGCCAGTACTTTCATACTTCTCCTCGTACAAGTTTCCGGGTTCCCTCGACTCCACAATTAAACAAGGCATCCAGGGTGCTTAAATAGGGGATAAACTCACCAAATTGTTGGGGATAAACAGGATGCTTAAACTCTTGCCAGATGACCTTAATCCCTGCTTCTAAAAAGAGATCCGGCCGCATGTAGTCTTTGGCCCCAACCCCCGAGAGATAATGGGTCGCCTCTACCTTTTTTAAAAGATCGATCAAGAGTTCATTGCTGGCACCCACAGGGTTTAAATCGCTAGAACGCAGCAGGGGTCGCCGCAAATCTAAGAGATCCATCAACATCTCAATGGAACGCAGATTAAAATCGGCTAGCAAGCTTGGAGGAGCCTCGTAAAGCTTTTCTACCAAGGGAAAGAGTTCCATAAAATAAGGGGCTTTGCGATAATTTTGCGCTAAAAGGTTCAAATTATTTCTGGCCCAATCCACCTTGTCGGAGAGTTGTATCTCATTGATCGCGGTATCCCTCGGTGCCTTTTGCACGCTTAAGGTGAGCCACTTTTCCCCTTGGGCTGTTTTGATCTTGTCTCGATGCGTCCAGCTCTGGCTCGTTGCGTTGACAAACTGCACATGGTCTAACACCAAATACAAATCCGCAGACACAAAACGGTGGAAAAAGCCAAGGTAGGGTACAAAATCCGGCTGGTGGATGACAACGGTTTTATTCATCCAAGCAGGCCTTCTAATTCTTTAACAACCCGGTCAGCCCCATTGAGTCGAACGGTTTCCATGGCTAGGCGGCTCATTCGCGCGATCGGTAGGTCAAGTTGAAACATCGTTGAGTCAAGGTTTTCATGATATCCGGCGAATTTACATCCTCCCAAAGATTCTAAGGCACGGCCTACTGGAACCTCGAACCACTCATTGGCAATCACGATGCAGGGCAACCCAGCGGCATTGGCTTCAAAGGGGGTAACCCCTCCGCCGGTGATCGCCAAGTCATGACGAGCCATCTCTTCCATTAGGGAAGGAACGAAAGATTTTACAACGATTTCTGGCGTGACGGCAAGCTTTAATTGGGCTTGGTGCATGAACCCAGGGCCGATAACGACGGTGATGGAGGGGTTTGATCCCTTTAAAAATTCCACGACCTTGACGCTCACTCCGTAGGTATCCGTTCCCCCTAAAGTCACTAAGAGACTCTTTAACTCCCTACGCTGCCGTTTGTATTTTGCAATTTCGGGATTGAGCGCAAGATAATCAGCACCTTGCAAAACCCGCTTGCCCTTTAAGGTTTCATCAAAGACTAAGGGGCCAAAATTGAGATCGCTCGCCTCGGCGCCACTCCCCCGGTCGTCAAAGGTAGCGACTAGAGCCCCAGCGGCCCGCACCGCCTGTACATGCCCAAGGTCGGTATCTAAACGGTCATTGATCCAAACCTGAATCCCAAACCGCTCAATCAGGGCCGCTTCCCAAGAATTACTACTGGAATCAAAGCGGATCACTTCAAAGGGCAAGCCCGCTTGTTTTAAAATCTCTAAAGCCGGAGGATGCTCATTTAAGAGGTAAAAAAAGGCATGACCCCTTGCTTTTAGGGCCTGGACTAAGCTTAAGGAGCGGAAAAGGTGACCCATGCCCTTGGCATGGGAACTTTCTATGCAGATTGCGAACATAAAGCTATTGCTTCTTCGGTTCCCAGCCAAGGGGTGGAGCTGCGTTGTACTAAATCCACCGCCCGCTGCCAGTCCTCTTTTGTATCCACGGTGAGTCTTAAGGTAGGGTCGCGCTTGGTGGTAGGAACTTCTAAGACCCCGGTTTGAAAGATTTTCGGATGTTCTTGAATGTACTCATTCACATGCTCTCGGTGATGGGGCTCTAAGCCCTCCAGCTCACTTTGTTTTAAGGCGGCAAGGCTCATGATTTCGGCCCCTACCCCTAAAGGCATCATGCCAAAGGAATGGGTGTAGGCGTTTTGTTGGTTAAGATGTAACTCGATCAGCTTTTTGAGTTCGACGATATCGGTGAAGGGATTATCGGCAGTTAGCCGCACGATGTTGGCAAAGCCATGGTAGAGGGCGCAATCTAAGTAACGCTTTAACACATCCTGCTCACTCCCGCGAAAGACCTCTACCCCTTCTTTTTTACACCATTGGGCAATGGGGCCATCCTGGGTTAAATTCGAGGTGGCGACCACGATCGGCCAAGACTGGCCCAGGCTTTTTAGGCGGCCAATGACATGGCCTAGCAGGGAAGTCGAACCAATGAGCTTTAAGACCTTGCCGGGCAGCCTGGACGAGCCCATCCGGGCTTGGATAATGATTCCAACCGGACTCACGCTAGATCACCCCAGGTTAAAACCGATTCCGCTTCCAGATCATGGGCAACAGCGCGCCCTAGAACCTGCTCATAAAATTTCGGCCCAATCCCCAGCCCAGGGCGTTTGATAGCGAGATGTTCGGCGGTCAGCCGTTCCCCGGCAAGGATGGATTTTTCTAAGACTAAACTTTTACGGTTGTTTTTGCGGGTAATCGCTTCACTCTCAGCGGGTCGCTTGATCCCCGTACCCCGCATGATCTCAAAACTACGAACGGCATCAACAATCCACTTCATTTCTACGGGATCAGCAGAGAGTTGATGATCGGGCCCCTTGGCCTGTTTGTCATAGGTAAAATGCCGCTCAATCACCCTAGCCCCCATGGCCACAGCGGCAAGGCAGGCAACCGGGGTCAAGGTGTGATCTGAATAACCGACATCGAAACAAGGAAAAGCTTCCATCAAGGTCTGCATTGCCTTGAGGTTTACATTTTCTGGGTGCGTCGGGTAGCTGGTGATGGCATGGAGGAGGATAAGCTTATCATTCCCCTCAGCTAAAATCGCATCGACCGATTCCTTCACCTCTCCTAGAGTACACATCCCCGTGGAGAGTAAAATTGGCTTTTTGGTTTTGGCCACATACCTTAAAAAAGGCAGGTTCACCGCATCATCAGAGCCGATTTTGTGAGCCCCAACCCCGCAGGCCTCTAAGAGGTCTACATCGGTCGGGTGGGAGGGGCTGGAAAACCAATCGAGGCCCTTTGCTTCGGCGTAAGCAAAGACCTCGTGATGCAGCTTTTCATCAATTTCAAATTGCTCAAAAAGCTCAAACTGACTGGTGACCCCAGTGTTTTCCATATCAAAAATCGCTTTTTTGCTACTCAAGGTACTCGCTTGATAGGTTTGCAGCTTGACAGCGTCCACCCCGCAGGCAGCCGCCTCAGCGACCAAGCGTTTCGCTTCGGCTAAGGTGGTAAAATTCCCCCCGATTTCAGCGATGATATAGCAACGACCTTTTTGATAGTTTTTAAACATCCTTATTTCTCAAGAATATAACAATGGAATGCTGCTTCTTCCCCTTGGCATAAAGACGAATCCATTTGCGCAATGGGCTCTATAAATTGTTTTAAAATAGAGATCCATTCTTCCTTGATATCGGTTAAGTCTTCAGGGGGCAGCTTATCTACCATTTTTTTTAAAACAGGGAAGAGAGGGCGAAAGCCAACATCCCACATTTGAATCACAGTTTTAGATAAATGTCGTTGATGCCCCACAACCTTCAATTTTGCTTGGGTAAACATGGCTTCCCACTCATCGGCTGAACGGGCTTGGCGAATATTACTGGCAAAACGACCCCGATCTAACTTCTTTAAAAAAGACCATTTTGGGTCTTGAGTATCAAGAAAGAGACTTTTATAAAAACTAAATTCAGGTAAAGTTTTATTGGGCAACATAAAACAAGCCTTTCCCCCAACTTGCAAAATTCGACTCACCTCTGCAAACACTGCCTGAGGATTGTCTAACCAATACACTATATTTGAAAAAATTGAACGCACTGAAGTGGATTCAATAGGGAAGGCTAAATTCGCATCTCCAATCTTACTATTTTTATATAGTCCTAGATGGCTGCCTTTTTTTAGCAGGTTTTCTTTATGATCAAAAGCGAGATCAATTTGGTAATCCGGTTTTTTAACAATAACCGGATTTAATGAAGGATTATACGCATCATAGACATCTACATTCTTAAAAAAATCTCCTAATTTATCAACCATCTGAAAAGCGTCAAACTCCGGTGAAAACTGCCCCCCGGCCCGCAAGAAAGAAAAAACACCATCCCCGCAGCCAAAATCCAGAGAAGGAGATTCAAAATAAAAATCCTTCATCGTCTGAATATCAATTTCTCTCCATAAAGCGGTTTCAGGCCGAAGCCAAAAAACACTCAATAACTGATCTAAGGTAGAGGTTTGTTTCATAATATTTATTTTCCTATTTCCTGCATTCGGTTAATGTAGTTTTTTACAATAAACTTACGCCCACTGACCGAAGATTCCTCATCCTGGGTCAACCGGGGCAAGTAACATCTACGGCAGACCTCGCTTTCTTTAAAGGCGTTTCTGTGGTGCATCTCTCGCACCGCGTTTAAGGCATCACTATGCCAGAGTTCATGAACACTTTGTTTTTTAGCGTCCCCGATCACCTCACGGCTTTCTTCATCATTCGAGCATTTCATCACCAACCCGTCAGCCCCAATGACCAGCCGTTGATACTGCTGGGGGCAGGTGAAGTTTTCAAGGTAATCAATTTCCCTATCCTTGCTCAGGTAGTCGATCAAGGGATTGAAAGCAACCAGGTCAGCGAGCGGTTCAAAGGTGTCATAGTATTCTTGAAGGTTTTCGCGTACCGCAGGCCAAATCCCTTGAACCTTGATCACCGGACGATGAACCTTTTTTTCCTCCTTGATCCGGTTCATGGCCTTAACATTTTCCAAGAGGTCGTTGAACTTGATGGGTTTGCGGATCCGTTCATAGGTTTGCCCAACGCCGTCAATGGAAATGGTGATCCAGTCAATCCCAGCATCGACCAATTTTTCAGAAAATTCCGGGGTCATCTTGCCCCCATGGGTTAGAGAAGAGACTTCCTTTATGCCCTTTTGTTTGGCGTAGCGAACACAATCGATAAATCGTTTATGTAAAAAAGCCTCGCCGCGTAAGCTCAAACGAATGGCAGGCACCTTGCCGCCGATTTCATCAATGATCTTGGTATACAAATCCCAATCCATTCTGGTGGTATGGACCTGCTTTTTAAAATGGTCGGTGATTGTATAACACATGGGGCAATGGAGGTTGCAGACCGAAGAAAGCTCAATATCCACTAAAAGAGGATAGCCGGAAACCCTTTGATGTTGAGCCAGTTCAGACCATTGACGGCGGTATTCTTGATAGTCTTTCTCCCACCCCTCGCCACGGTAGGCATCAAACCGCGCCTCCCTCTCGGTTGTATCCATAGAATAGTTTCCCTTGTTGATGGGGATGATTCGTTCGCTCAAAATTACCTCTGGTTTAACATGCTCTGAATGCCTTGCGTAAAACTTGTTTGCGGGCGCCAATTTAGCACCTCTAAGGCTTGGGAAATGTCGGCCACCACATCGGGGATCTCTTGAGGTCTAGGGGAATCAGTGGAAAAGACAGGGAGGCTCGTACCCGCCACCTTTTGAATCAAGGCTACAATCTCCCCAACAGAATAAGATTGCCCAGAACCGAGATTCAATAAATGAAACCCCGACTCAAGACGGCCGGCCCGATAAAAGGCCTCGATCACATCGTCGAGATAAATATAATCCCTTTTGGGGCTAAGGTCAAAGAGACGGATCTCTTTGCCCTCTTTGATCTGCTTTACAATTAAAGGGAGCAAAAATTCAGGCCGTTGGCCCGGGCCGAAGACATTAAAAACGCGCAACGCCGTGGCGGTGATGCCCTGATAGGTTGCCGCAAACTCAATGAGTTGCTCCCCCAAGCGTTTGGTCAAGGCGTAGGGGTTATTGGGGCTAACCGGATCTTGTTCGTTGATCGGTAAACGGGCGGGAATCCCATAAACATAGGCACTGGCATAAACCATCTTGGCAGCGTGCCGGCGGCAATAGCCTAAAGCCAACTCGGTGCCCAATACATTGGTAGCGACAAAATCACCGCCTTGCTCCCAGCTGTCAGGCACATAGCTCCGCCCAGCCAAGTGGTACAGCACCTTTGCTTTGGGAAAGGCGTTCCAACTCGCGGAATCGGCAATATCCCCATCCGACCGATCCAAGGCCTTTACCGATTGCCCTTCCGCCTCTAGCCTGGCACAAAGGGCACGGCCTAAAAAGCCCTTCCCCCCGGTCACCAGAGCATCAATCATGAATAAACCGACTTTTCATGGATTCAAATTCATCAATCGCCTTGGCATAGTCATCAGGGCGACCGATATCCAACCAATAACCCTCAAAAGGGCGCACCTGGGCAGGGGTTCCCAAAGAGAGCAGATCCAGCATCAGGTTATCAAAGCCATAGGCTTTGTTTTCAGGGATTTTAGCCAAAGCTGTTTTTCCGACCATATAAACGCCCATGCTGACCTCATAGGCGACCCCGGGCTTTTCTCTGAACCCGGTCAGTTGGCCGGAGTTGTTTGTATCCAACACTCCGTAATCAATTTTGTGTTCCCGCCGCATGGAAGAGATGGTAAAGATGTTCCCTTTGGCGATATGCTCATCGTGAAATTGGGCAAAATCCAGATCGGTCAAAATATCACCGTTTAAGACCAAGAAGTTTGCCGGTAAATCTTGAATCAAACGCAGGGGCCCCATAGTGCCTAGGGGTTGATCTTCTAAGGAGTAATCAATACGGATGCCCCAGCGTTCGCCGTTTTGAAAAAAGGCCTTGATGATCTCTGCCTGATGGTTGACTGCCAGGGTAATGTGATCAAAGCCCGCTCGCGCTAATTGGCGGACGATCACCTCTAGAATCGGATAATCCCCAATCGGCATCAAGGGCTTGGGCAATACCACCGTATAGGGGCGTAGCCTAGTTCCTTTTCCTCCCGCTAAAATAACCGCGCGTCTAGACATTAAATTGATCCGCCTTATATCGTTTCAGGTTTTCTGGTTGCCGTAACCATTCAATGGTTTGCTCCAAACCGGCTCGCAGGCTGTATTGGGGTTGATGCCCCGTTAAAGATTGGATGAGGCTGTTGTCACAGACCAAGCGTTCTACCTCGCTATTGGCGGGGCGCAAGCGTTGTGCGTCACATTCAATCTCTACCGGATTTCCTACGATCTCCGCGATCAGCTTCACCGTATCTTCGATGGAAATCTCTGTTCCTGAGCCAATATTCACCGTCTTGCCCAAGGCGTCATCACAGCCTGCGAGGTCGATAAAGCCCTGGCAGGTATCTAAGACAAAATTAAAATCCCTTGTGGGGCTCAAGGCACCGAGTTTAATCTTTTTATAGCCGCTTAAAAGCTGGGTAATCACCGTGGGGATCACCGCTCTTGCCGATTGACGGGGGCCGTAGGTATTAAAAGGCCGGGCAATGACTATTGGCAGGTCGAAACTGCTGTAATAACTATATGCCAAGGCATCAGCCCCAATCTTGGTAGCCGAGTAAGGGGACTGGGCTTGTAGAGGATGCTCTTCACTAATGGGCACAAAGCGAGCCGTTCCATATACTTCGCTGGTCGAGGTGTGGATGACGCGTCCTACCCCTGTATCCTTCGCTGCCTGTAAGATATTCAGAGTTCCCTGCACATTGGTATCCACATAACTGGAAGGGGCCTGGTAAGAATAGGGGATGGCGATTAAGGCAGCCAAGTGAAAAACGGTGTCGATCCCTTCACAGATTCGGCGCGTTTGAGCGGGGTCGCGGATATCCCCAAGTACCACCTCCACTTCTTTTTTAAAGGGAGAGTCATCCAGCCATCCCCAACTGGAAAAGGAGTTGTACTGGCAGAGCGCGCGAACCTGAAACCCTGCTTGAACTAAGGTTTCGCTAAGATGTGAGCCGATAAATCCGTCAGCGCCGGTAACAAGAACTTGTTTCATCTTTTTAGTCTATGCTGTTGCCAATCTCAGTCAGCTTAAATGGTTTCAACTTGCCATGGTAATTGTAATGCGGAAATCGAGTTTTTCCGGCTCTGCCCCACCATTTGAATGATTCCCACACTATCATGGACTTCGATCCGCAGCCCTTCAACCACAGAATAGATCGCAGCGGAAGAAGATATTCCGGCTCGAATATAAAAAGCCCCCGTATTTAAGGCGCAGGGGGGGAACTTCACCACCCCACGATAACGGCCGGCCTTTCTGGTTTCCAGTCTGGAGGGTTCTAACTCTGGATCAGGCAGGCTATAGATCGCGGTGTAACCATCTTCCCCAAGAACCTGTAAGCCAACACTGAGGCCCGAAAGGGCCTCTCGCAATTCATAGCAGACCTCAACCGAGAACCCCTGATTCAACTCTAAGGTTCCGCTTTCCTTGCCTGTATGATCTAAAACAGCCACCCGGAATATAACGGCCTTGCCTTTCAGTTCTTCAGGGTTTTTAGAATATACGCCATTGGTTCCCACTTGGCCGGAATCTAAATACCGCTGGATTACGGCGGAGGTTTCCCCTTGATCGACTAAACGGCCATCATGGATATGAATCGCTTCTTTGCAGATGCTATTGATCGCCGTCATGTTATGACTGACAAACAAGATGGTGCGACCCTCTTGGCTCACCTCTTTCATGCGGCCCATACATTTTTTTTGAAAGTTCGCGTCCCCCACAGCCAAAACCTCATCAACGAGCAAAATTTCAGGTTCCAGATGCGCCGCGACGGAAAAAGCAAGACGCACATACATTCCAGAAGAATAACGCTTTACCGGAGTATTGACAAACTCTCCAATCTCGGCAAATTCAACAATCTGATCGAATTTATTGCGGATCTCTTTTTGGGCCATGCCTAAAATAGCGCCGTTGAGGAATACATTTTCCTTTCCCGTCAACTCAGGATGGAAGCCTGTTCCCACCTCCAATAGGCTGGCAACCCGCCCGCGCAAACGAATTTGCCCTGAAGTCGGTGCCGTAATTCGAGAGATTACCTTGAGCAGGGTTGATTTTCCAGCGCCGTTTTTACCAATGAGTCCAATCACATCTCCTTGAGCCACCTCAAAAGAGATGTCTTCCAAGGCCTTAAAATGATCCCCAAAGACGCGTTGTGTGTGGCTTGCGTCTTGAGCCAAGTCACTGATTTCCGCGTTGGGGTCTGGGCGGCCTTTTACTTTGGCCCACCAACTCTGCAAATCTCGATAAAGGGTGCCATGATTAATCACCCCAAGTCGGTACTCTTTGCTAACCTTTTCAGCCTGTATCACAACATCTTTAGCCATGTTTTTTTATACCGTGTCCATGGCGCTGGATTCAGCCCGGGTAAAAACAAGGGTTCCTAAAAATAACAAGAAAAGAGTAATCCCTAGATTCGCCATCCAAACCGAGGCAGGCACCCCCTGGGTACCAAAGAGCACAGAACGGAGGGTTTCAATGGGAGCGGTCATGGGGTTGAAATGGAAAAACCATTGATATTTGACCGGAATCTGAGAATAGGGATAGACTACAGGGGTGCCATACATCCAAAGCTGGGTAAAAAAGCCCACGGCAAAGACGAGGTCGCGAAAACGCACGGTCATCGCCGAGACAATGAGCCCAACCCCAAGCCCTAACAGGGCGATATGCAGGACAATCAAAGGGATAAACAAAATGCCCTGAAGATGAAAAACCAAGCTGTTGTCATTGAGCCAAGAAGTGAGGGTGAGGGCCGCCAAAAGAAAAAATTGAATCCCTAAAGCCACCATTCCGCTCATGATCACAGAAATGGGAACCACTAAGCGAGGGAAGTAGACCTTGCTAAAAAGGCTTGAGTTCTTGGAAAAAACCTCGGAGTTACTGGTGAGACAGAAGGAAAAATAAGTCCAGAGGATAATGCCCGACATATAAAACAGCAAGGGCGGCAATCCATCGCTCGATAGATTGGCGATCTTGCCAAAGATGACATAATAGGTCAGTGCCGTGGCAATGGGTTGGATAATATACCACAGAGGGCCTAAAATCGTCTGTTTGTAGGTGGTGACAAAATCCCGTTTGAAAAACATGAAGATTAAATCGCGATAACGCCATACACTCCCTAAATCAAGGGCAAACACCTTGCTCCGAGGGGCAATGACGATCTCCCAAGACTCTTTTTTAACCGGTAGCCCTTTGCTCATGCTCTGCCTCCCGCAATCCCTGACTTGGCAATAAACGAGCAAACCTGCTCAATTTCCGCGACCCGATGGCCCACAGAGATGGGCAGGCTTAATTGCGTGGCGTGCAGTTCATCGGCAATCGGATAGTTCCCCGATAAAATCCCCTTCATCGCCTCTTGTTTGTAGGGAGGGATAGGGTAATGTATTTCTGTCTTGATCCCTTGATCCAACAAGAACTGGCGGAGTTGATCTCGTTTTGGGTGGCGGATTCCATAAATATGAAAGACATCGAATTCGTCTGCCTGGCGCGACGGCTTTCGCACCCAAGCGGGGAGTTGATTAAAATAGACCTCTGCCAGTTCTCTTTTATGCGCTGTCATGGTATCTAGGTGGCGGAGCTTGACCCGCAGCAAAGCAGCCTGCAATTCATCTAAACGAGAGTTCGCCCCGACATAGCGATTTACATATTTTTTTGCCGATCCATAATTGCGGAGATACCGCAAACGCTCTGCTAACGCGTCATCATCGGTCACCACCGCGCCCGCGTCCCCGACCGCGCCCAAATTCTTGGTTGGATAAAAGCTAAAACAACCGGCATCGCCAAAGGTTCCGGTCATCTTTTCTCCAAGCTTAGCCCCATGCGACTGGGCGCAATCTTCAATCAGCTTGAGGCTATGCTCTCTGGCAAAGTCACCGATGGCATCCATCCGACAGCTCTTGCCAAAAAGATGGGTTACGCAGATTGCTTTGGTTTTATCGGTCAAGGCGGCAGGCAGGTTGGTAGCGGAGATGTTGAAAGTTTCTAGTTCCGGTTCGACTAAAACCGTACGATGCCCAGCCCGGACAATGGCTAAAATAGTGGCGATATAGGTATTGGAGGCAACGAGAATCTCGCTGCCAACAGGCATATCCAAGGCTTCGATGGAAAGAATTAAGGCGTCTAAGCCATTACCCACGCCAACGCAATGCTTTGCCCCAACATAGCTGGCAAACTCCTGCTCGAATTGACTCACTTCTGCGCCCAAAATATACCAGCCAGAACGGATCACCTTGGCGGCAGCCTGCTCTAGCTCTTGCATGAATTGCTCATTAGAGCGAGCTAAGCTTTCATACTCAATCATGGGTTGCTCGTTCATAGGCTTCATCAATGTAGTCGGCACGGTCATAGGGGTGAGAAGACAGAACTAGCAGCACAGACCCAGGCCCAAAGGTCATGGTGTGCCAATCTCTCGGCTCGACTAAAAGGCATTTATGTGGAGAATCTAAGAGGATATTGTCCTCTGCCAAACCATTATTCATATAGATGGTAACCGAACCAGTAATCGCGACCAGGGCCTGCCTTGTTTTATGGTGCCGGTGTCCACCCCGAGTTTGACCATCGGCCTTGTAGATCCAGTAAGTTCGTTTGATCGGAAAGGGTAAGGCATTGTCAAGAACCGTTAGGCCGCCTCGGGAATCACTAAATGTAGGTAAATCAAGAAGCGTGAAGTGGGACATGCAATTTTTTAAAACAATGAATAAGCAACTGGCCCTATCATGCCAGAGCGCGTTTATATGCAGTTTACGACCTTTAGAATAAGCTGAACTCCGGCTATTCAGTCAAGGCATTTTGCCCTGCTTTCAACCCCTCGGTGAACAGATGACCCGGTGTGAGAAAATCAGATCCTACTAAACTGCCCGCGCCTCAAGGTATAAAAATTGAGATTGCCAAGTGATGGCGCAAACAGTATGAGCAAAGTGTCAACAACTCCGATTCCGCGATTCCAAGCACTAGGGTTTTATCCCTTTTTGAAAAACCTCCGAGCCTGGAAAGACTAAACAGTAACTCGGAGCTATATATTGTGGTGAAGAAGGGTTTGGTCGATTTTTCAAGATATAATAGCTGGCCGTATCGGCAACCCCAGCAGACCAGTGGCCTGTTTCCACAGGAACCCAAGAGGGAGTAAATCCGGCGCGATTGATCAAGCATAGGCAATTGCATTGTTTTGCCAACTCAGACCATTGGAAGTCCGTGTAAGCAAAGCTTCTCGATAGCTCACGAAAACGAAAGACCGGATAATCAAAAACACCCCCTAGCACGGCACTCGTTGTCGGGTCGGTCTGAATAGGAACCTTGCCGTGATGCCGCAACCCCTCCAAGAGAGGCTTCCAAGCAGGCCACCAAGGCCGACTGGGCAACTGGATAAAATCTCTTTTGCCGTAAAGAGGCGCGCTCCGCACCCCGGCGGCCTTAATTAAAATCATCGCCAGCAACAAGACTCCAAGCAACCGCCCCGTATGCCATGAAAAACTAAACAGGGCAGGCTTCCAACGCCACCAGCCAAGTCGGGCCCAAGCTTCTAAGCCGTAACCAAAGTACGCAATGCCTACCCAATAGATCGTGATATAACAAAGCCGCCAGTACACATCAAAGCGGACTAAGATAGCCCAAACCAGATTGAGCAAAGGAATCAAATAAATTAAAAAGGGTAAAACCGACAACAACCAAATCTTTTTACCTACAGGGCGAGAACCAAAAACCCATGCAGGATACAAAAACCAAGGCGCTAAAAAAAGGGGTAAGAATCCCATGATGCCTAAGCTGTCGGCAATTCGCACCTGCCAATTTGGGCCAATTAAATATTTACCCCCCAGCCGAAATAAATTCGGCGCATTTTCAGCTAGATGCTGCTGCGGATAAAGCTCAAGGAAAAAATTCTGCACTCCACCAAGTTGAGGAACCCCCCAGCCGAAAATTAATAAGCCTAGCGTAAAAATCAGATGCCCTCTTCGATTTAATCTCAACCAAAGCATCTGTATGGAAAAAACGACCCACCACAACAGGACAACCAGAATTAAAAATACCGCCTCTTGTACATGATTCACCAGCAGAACCGGGATCAACAAAAGGGCTACTCCAAACCCTTTCAACCCTTCTCTTAAGGTATCTTTAAAAAAAAAGCGTGCTGCCCATAGCCAAACTAACAGCAGAGAAGAAGAACTGGGGGCAAGGCTGTAATAACTAAAATAGCTGAAGCGATTGGTGCCAAAATAAAAAAACGCGATGATCAAAGAAATCAATGCCCACCTTCGGGGCAATTTCGCGTTACGGGCAAGAATCACGATCCCCATAGCCAAGAGCCCCCAAAAAAAACCGTGGGCCAAGTCGATTAACCTTAACTTGATTTCAGGGGACTCTCCAGGGCCAACCCAACAAATGAAGTCTGACACCATGCTGTAATGCCATAGCCCGTAATTCAGCGTTTCCAGGCGCGTTGAATTTCCATGGCAAAGCAAATGCGCCCTGCGTAAATGCTCCAAAGGGTCAACAGGTGGTTCTAAGTAAGGCCCAGTCCATAACCCAAGCAAGACAAAAAGCAGGAAAATCATCCAGCCCCAAAGGCGATCTCGGTTTTGCGCTAGCTCATGGTGCCCCCAACCCAACAAGGCCACCCAACCGCCCAAACCAAGCCAAAAAGGGGGAAGGGCAAATAACGACAGCAGATGAATTGTGGAAATTCCTGCCATAAGAACAAGCAATAAGGGCCAAAACAAAAAAGAAATTTTTCGAGTCATCGGTCTCATCGAAAAGAAAACAACTGGGCCCACTTAAAAAAGTCGGATAGAATCTGCCTAAGGAGTTGCGATAATTTCACAATCTACCTCAAAGCGATAGCCCAAAATCCCCCCAGGGAGCAAGCAGGGAGTCGATTGATCTTCGATTAGAGCCAAGAAACAGATTGAAAGAGGCTCTAAAACGGCTATCATGGAGCTACAAACTAGCCTCAAGGTTGAAGGTCAGAGGTCACTGACCACCTTGTGACAATTCAACTTGCGCATGCCGATGGGCTATGCTAATTTTTTCAGGTAAATCTGTATTTTTTTAAATTCGGGGTATCGTCTACTTTGTCTCTCAACTCCCTTTTAATTACAGGTGGTGCTGGATTTGTCGGTTCCCACTTAGCGAAGGCCTATAAGCAGCGTTTCCCTCATCTTAAGGTCGTTGCCTTCGACAACCTAAAGCGTCGTGGTTCTGAACTGAACCTTGCCAATTTACAAGCCCATGGCATCCATTTTGTTCATGGAGATATTCGACACAAGAGCGACTTAGAGGCAATTGGGAGAAATTTCGACCTCCTCATCGAAGCGAGCGCCGAGCCTTCCCCGTTCATGCCGGTAATGACGGTTCCCCTGATTATTTACTGCAAACCAACCTAGTCGGCACCCTCAATTGTTTAGAATATGCTCGCCAGCATGCGGGCGGGCTCATCTTTCTTTCCACTTCCCGAGTCTATTCCATCCCCGATCTGCTAGACATCCCCCTAAAAGAAGAATCCACCCGCCTGAGCATTGATCAGAGCCAATCCCTACCCCAGGGACTTTCTACAGCAGGGATTAATGAAAACTTTGCCACCGATCGCTATCGTTCGCTTTATGAAGCAACCAAACTGGCAAGCGAATTGATGATCCAAGAATATGTAGCTAGTTTTGGCTTGAAAGCGGTGATCAATCGTTGTGGGGTCATTGCTGGGCCCGGCCAATGGGGCAAAACGGATCAAGGAGTCTTTACCCTCTGGGTAGCGAATCACTATTTCAATCAGCCCCTACACTATACGGGATTTGGCGGAACGGGCAAGCAGGTACGAGACCTCTTACACCCCGATGACCTTTTTGAATTGCTTTTGTTACAACAAGAGCACTTACAACCAAAGGCAGGGGCTCATTACAATGTGGGCGGTGGTTTAGAGGCTTCGACTTCTCTCTTAGAAATGACCGAGCGCTGCCAAAGAGTCACGGGCAATCGCTTGCAAATGACTTCTATCGCCGAAACCGCTGCCGTAGATGTCCCCTACTATGTAACTTGCAATGACAAGGTGCATCGCCATTTTGGTTGGAGTCCCCAGATTAGAGTAGAGCAAATCGTAGAAGAAATATACCAGTGGCTCCTTGAAAAAAAAGACCTTGTCACCCCTCTTTTCACCTCAACCTCCGCCTAGAGAAAAGATATGGCCGTAGTGATTGTGACTGGTTCCGCCGGATTAATTGGCAGCGAAACTGCAAAATATTTTCATGCAAAAGGGCTGGAGGTGATTGGCATCGACAACGACATGAGAAAATACTTTTTCGGAAAGGACAGCTCCACCGTTTGGAATCGCCAAATCCTAGAAAAACAACTGCCCAACTACCGTCACCATTCCCTTGATATCCGGGATCAAGCAGGTATCGACAGCTTGTTTAAGCAATACGGCAACAACATTAAAGCGGTGATTCACTGTGCTGCCCAACCCTCCCACGATTGGGCCGCCAAAGAGCCTTTAACCGACTTTCATATCAACGCTACAGGCACCCTCAATTGTTTAGAATCGACCCGCCTCCATTGCCCTGACGCGGCCTTTATCCATTGCAGCACCAATAAGGTTTATGGAGATAGCCCAAACCTCCTTCCCTTGATCGAGCAAGAAACCCGCTGGGAAATCGATTCAAATCACCCCTATTTTCAGGATGGAATTGACGAGCATCTGACGATCGATCAAAGCAAGCACAGTATTTTTGGAGCTTCCAAAGCGGCAGGAGATATTTTAGTCCAAGAATATGGACGTTATTTTGGAATGAACACGGCGACCTTTCGTGGAGGTTGCTTGACCGGCCCAGCCCATTCAGGAGCGGAGTTGCACGGTTTTTTGGCTTGGTTGGTCAAATGTGCGGTCACCGGCCAAGCCTACACGATTTTCGGTTATAAGGGAAAACAGGTCAGGGACAACATTCACTCCTATGACCTGGTCAATGCCTTTTACCACTACTTCGAGCAGCCTCGTCCCGGTGAGGTCTACAACATTGGGGGCAGTCGGTTCAGTAATTGTTCGGTCTTAGAGGCAATTCAAATCATCAAGGAACTCGCCGGTTATCGACTCAATTATACCCATTCTGATAAAAACCGCGAGGGGGATCATATTTGGTGGATTAGTGATATCAACAAGTTCAAAGAGCATTACCCGCAATGGAACTTAACCTATGATATTCGGCGAATTCTGCAAGAAATCATAGATGCGACCATCGAGCGGCAAAAGCAATGAAACTTTCTCTAATTATACCCGCGCATAACGAAGAAGACTGTATCGCCTCAACCATTAGGGGTATTTACGAGGCCTTGACCCCCGAAGGAATTGAATATGAAATTTTAGTGATCAATGACAATTCAACTGATCGAACGATTGAAATTCTGAATGCGTTGCAACAGCCCATCCCCCAACTGCGCCACATTGACAACCACCTCCCTAATGGCTTCGGCTTTGCAGTCCGCTGCGGCTTAGAGAACTTTCAGGGGGATGCCGTGGTCATCGTCATGGCTGATGCCTCCGACCCCCCTGCCGATATCATCCGCTTTTATCGGGAATTAGAAAAAGGATACGACTGCGTCTTTGGAACCCGCTTTTCCCAGGGAGGTCAGGTCATTGACTACCCCATCGTCAAACTCATTCTCAACCGCTTGGCCAATCTGTTTATTCGAATCATCTTTCAATTTCGCTATAATGACACAACCAACGCCTTTAAAATGTACCGCGCCGAAGTGGTTGAAGGGCTCAAACCCTTTTTAAGCCATCATTTTAACCTCACTGTCGAGTTGCCCCTCAAATGCATCATTCGTAAATACAGCTATTCCGTAATTCCCAACACCTGGGTCAATCGTGCTGCCGGGGTTTCTAAACTGAGGGTCCGAGAAATGGGCAGCCGCTACCTTTTTATCGTGCTTTATTGCTGGCTGGAAAAATGGCTGAGCCGGGGTGACTATATTGACTCGAAAAATCGACCTAGACTCAAATAACGAAGACTCGATCCCCTTTTGACTAAGCTCAATCCGGCCCTACCATGACCGCTTCCTTGTTTCGTCCAGCCGTAATCAACCTGGGATTGAAATTGCGTCCGCTTCAGTAACAATAGGCCCATGGCCTCTGTCTCGGCTGACAAACTTGGCTTATCGACAACCAAAAAGGTATGGATGTTTTTCCAGCGCACTCTTAAAGAGCTTCTCGTACTCCTCGCCAAGTTCGTGGTCGCTCTTGGTTTGTTATTTTACCTCTACCAAAACGACAGCATCCACTTTGAACAATTGCTGGTTTTGCAAGATCAACCGCTTCAATTGGCCTTGATGCTCGGAGCTTTTTTGTTGTTGCTTTTTGCCCTTGCTGGGGGGCCGTCTTTGGATGATCTTAAAGATCGCCGGGTTTCAGATCTCATTCTTCAGCGCCCTTAGGCTGACCTGGATCGGGATGTTTTTTAGTTTGGCGCTGCCGGGCGCCGTTTCAGGCGACCTGTATAAAGGCTATTATCTAGTCAAGGAGCAGGAAAATAAATCACTCAAAAAACCGGTGCTCACCCTTTTGGCAGACCGAATCATTGGACTTTTCAGCCTCATTTTGAGTTCGTTTATTGGCATTTTTTTAAATATGGATTTAATTTTAGAACAAACCTTGATGCATTTTCTGGCAGGGAGCATCATTTTAGTTTTTTTTTCAGGAGTGATTTTATGGGGCGGAACGATCTTCCTAGGGGGGAAAGCGGCAGAATTAATCTTTAAGGTTCTCTTTTTTCTGCCAAAATCAAAAAGCTTTCACCAGCTCTTGCAGATCACCGAAGTTTTTAAAAAACATCGTTTAACATGGTTGGGGATGGTCTTATTGTCCATGGCTTCACATTTGGTTATGATTTTTATTTTTTTACAAATCATTCATTTATTGCAGATGCAAGCAGTGGATTGGTCTTTGCTCTTGTTAATCATCCCCCTCGGTATGATTACCACAGCCATACCCATCGCCCCAGCTGGAATTGGGATCGGTCATATTGCGTTTGAAAACCTTTTCATGCTGACTCAGGGGATCAAAGGCGGCGCGGATTTATTTAACCTGTATGTCGCAACCCAGATTTTATTTTCTTTACTGGGAATGATTCCTCTTTTTTGGGTTAGAAAAAATAATTTTCCAACAGGCCTCCCCTATAGAAAATTTAAAATCAGCTTCTTTTTTTTTAACAAATTACGATGAAATTAAAAATTCAATTATCAATCTCCTCGCTTCTAATTTTGACAACCCTCTTGTTTTCAAAGGAGATTGATAATGCATATTATTTAGTCGCTGCCGATGCAATCCGCCGGGGGCTCATCCCCTACCATGACTTTTTTCAATTTCAATACCCCCCTGGCGCAGTTTACCTTTACGCGGCGATTTTGGATCTCTTAAAAAACCTGTTACTGCAACGCCTGCTCTTTGCGGGGATAATATTACTGGCATCCTGGCTCCTCATCAAGTTTTTGATTAAACGCCTATCTCTAGAAATCACGCCGATTTATGCCTTTGCCGTTACCGCCTTGTTTCTTGCGGTTTCCCCCAATAGCTTGCGTAGTTACCTGCTTGTTGAATCCAAAGGTTTTTTTAATGTTCTCTCCTTTATGATTTTGACGATTTTGTTGCCGCTAGACATAAAAAAACGAGAATTTGATAAAGTCTTATCGAGTTGGGTGATTGGGGCGGCTATTGTTTTTATCGGCCAAAAGCTTTTAAATGGCCCCATTCTTCTCTGTTTTCTTGGGTTTATCGGGGTTTATCAATATTTCAACAAACAAACCCTGGGCATCAAATATTGGCTTTACCTCTTCGGTAGTTTCTCGCTGATTTCGGCCCTCGCGCTCATTTTACTTTTAGACCAAGCGGTTTATTTTCAAGCTTATCAATCCCTTTTGTTAGTCTATGGCAATGCGGAACAATTTAGCCTGGAAAAGTTTAACAGCATCCTTTTTTTTAGTTTTTTGAACTATTTTTTCCCCCTCTTGTTGCTCCCCTTTGTAGCAAAGCGACCTATATTTCAGCAACACCAGCATTTAATTCTACAAGCGAGTAGTTTTGTTGTCGGCTATTGTTTTGTTTATAATGTGGCCCCTAAAAAGACCTTCCTTCTATATTCTCAGGCCCCGCTGTTAGCGGTTTATGTTTTCTTAGGCTTAATGCTAGCCGATGGGATGCGGCCTCACATCGGTAAAAGCTATTGGTTAACCATCGCTGCCCCTGCCCTGGCTGTTTTTACTCTACATAACCTGTATAATGACTGGCGAATTCCAGAAGCCTTGGCACATAGCCACAGCCTGGAAGAATACCACAATATTGCGCAGGCCGAGCCCATCAAGGGAGTAAACTTACCTCCGGCAGAGGCCCCGAAGGATTGGGCCCTGCATGATGAAGGCTCCTGGCTGCAAGGCTTTGCTGAGCTTTCCAAAGGCGGATTGTATGAATACCTAGGGATGCAAGCACTCGCTGATTATATCGCGGAACACAAGTCCCAGCTCAACCCAGATGGAGACAAGAAATACCGCTATTTATACTATGCCCTGCCAATCCTCATGGCTGGGGAACAACCGGCTTTGGAAAACATCTCCGGCCATGTCTTTTTGTTGCATAAACCCGACCCAACCTACGCTGAAGAGCTGCAAAAAAATCAGGTCATGACCTTAGATCGCTTTTCCAGTTATTTGAAGGACGATGAGTCCGCTGGCTGGATTTTATCCCATGAAGACATCGATTCTCTTTTTACTTTAAGAAAGACCGATTTTCCCTGTCTAGAAATTCAGCCTCTCTTTGTTCATCCGCCCTTTGGCTTGTACCGTTTAATCAACAAGGAACAGCGCTTCGAACAAAAACCCTTCGCTAACTTGATTTCTCAGCTCAATCAGGAAACGAGCATTGACGAGGTCATCATCCCTCAAGAACTCAAGATGAAACTTTGCGATTTAAAAGACCTTAAAAAACCTTATAAAATCAGAAGAATTTCCGATATCCAGAGATGTTTACCCCAGCAGCTCAAATCCCCTAAGGCTCATGTCGCCCTCCTACTACCCACAAAGGGCATCGACTCACCCCCCTTTCAAGCAGAAGCGGTAAGTCAGATAAAACTCAAAATCAATTCGGCCAATTTATTATCTACCTCTGCTCTCGGGGCTACTCCAGGGGTAGAGAAACACTTACAATCGATAGAGACCTACTTGGTCAATGGTGCCACCTCTTGCATTCCAGAGGGCTTTTTACCCTTGGAAGATTTTAAATTCAGCCAGGCCTATTATGTCTCTAGAGAGGGTGAGGTTGAAATGCCCTCCAACGGGGAGATTACTTCCCCCCTCTATTATCTTAAGCCTGGCAAGTATCAATTTCAATTTAACGCAAGAGGGGTCACCGCCGAGGGAACCGGTACGGCAATCATCCTGCAGATCATCGATTTGAGTACGGCAAAACAGGCCTATGGAAATCAATTTTATTTTTCCGAAAAAACGCAAACCATTACCTCGGAGTTAGATGTAGAAGCGGCAGGCAACTATGTCTTTCGCTTTTCCTTTGTTAATGATGCCATCATTGAAGGGCAGGATCGCAACGCTTTCATCCAGAATGTTTCCTTAATGCCCTTAAACCAAACCGAGTAAAATCTACGCCCTGCCATGCGCTAAGAGAATGGTGAAGAGATAACGAGGCAAGGTTCGAGGCAAGCCATTCATGTTGGCCACTGAGGTCACCGTAGAATCCAAAATGCTGGGTTTTGGACTCGATTTAATTAAGGTGATCTGGTACATCTTGCCTACCATAACACTTAAAGCTTGGCATTGCTCAAAGTAGTCCGGTTGGGCCTTCCCCTGCCCAAGGTTCGCGAGATGACAAAAGACCAAGATCTTTGATTTATTTTTTATAAAATCCAAAAACCCCTGCGCCCTACTGTGCAAATATGAGAGCCATCGCCTTCAGAGCCGACTTGATTAAACAATCGCACCTCATTTAAGAAGTTGAACCTTGCCAAACAACAATCGCTCTAAGCCTTGGATGATCTCTATTCTAGCAATGGAGATGCTAGGCAGCTTTATTTTAAGTCTCTTATTTTCAAAATACTTCTACGACCCCCTTCATTGGGGGTTAATGATGAGCAACGCCATTGATTTAATCGGCGGTAAGTTGCCTTATAAAGAAATCTTTATTCAATATGGAATTTTAACAACCCTGTTGCAGGGCTTAGGGCTGATCCTCTTCGGCAAAAAAGTCTATGTCATTGGTATGGTGACGGCTCTATTTTTTGGTTTTTCTTTACTCCTGCTCTATAAAATTTGGTCTCATTTCCTACCTTTTTGGCTGTCGCTCATTTTAGTGGTGATTTTTTGGGCACTCAGCCCATATATCCGCTATCCCTGGTCAAACTATTTCTCCACCCTTTTTCTTTTCATCGCCATTTGGCTGCAGATTCAATTTTTTTATCGGCCTGCCTCAAGAAAAAGAAATCAAGGTTTATTCTTTTTGGGTTTTTTTTACGCCTTGGCCATATTAGCTAGAGAAACGGTCATCGTTATCGTTGTCCCCTATTGGCTGATTTTTATCCTTGCCGACGCTCTCGCGGCAAGAAACAAACAGACCTCTTTTAATATTTCTAGCTATGCTAAGATCAGCCTTGGCTTCCTTGTCCCCTTGATTCCCTTTGGTATTTATCTAATTTCGCAAGGCATCGTTTCAAATTGGTATTTGCACAGTTTACCGATTTGGGGGGGGTATGTGGAGACACACATCCAAAATGTTGGAGTCCTTGGAAAAATAATACAAATTTTTTCTTTTAGTACCACCAACCCGAATCACACCTGGAACCCTTGGATAAGCTTTCTTTTAAGCCCCTTACTTTATCTCAATATCGCACTCCTAATTTATATTGCTTACCAAGTTTTTTTTAAGCGGCAAAGTTTTTCCAAACATGCTCCTGCCTTTATTTGCGCGCTTCATGCGCTGCTCGGTGTTAGCGCTATTCTCCATTACCAAGACCCCTTTCGGGTGCAATTAAGCAACCTGATTGGCTTAGCGGGTATTTTTTACTTAGGCCAAGAATTTTTAAAAACCCGGCCTGCATGGCTACAAAACTCGATCCGCTTTATCCTTGTTAGTGGCCTCCTGATCACTGTATACGGGCCATTTGTCGAGAATATGCAACTGCTAGTTCATCGCTTAAAGGCTGAAACCATCAACCCGGTCACGGTTCACCCTTTTTTAACGGAGCAGAAATTTGACCAAAGCACCATTACCCGTTATGAGGAGCTAAAAGTTCTCTTCAATAAGGCAATGCGGTTCTCTCGTTGCGACATTTTATATTTAGAAAACCAGACGCAAGATGTCTTTCTCAACTTTATAACGCCTCTACAAATTGCCCACCATGCCTCTTCCTTTGATCACAACACCGAGATTCTCAATAGAATCGTAGACCCGGCGAACTCTGAAAAAGTCAAACAGCTTGAGAAAAACGGGAACCTCGTAATCTACCAATATACGAATGCCCAAATCCCAAAAAATTATTTTATTTATGATATTTATCAAGATGCTCGGGTATTGCTTCCGAATATATGTTTCGGTTCGCATTCAAAACCAGACATCTATAGCAATCTAATCCAACGATTAAACCAAATCAATGGCCTGCAAAAGGTAATATTTTCTTATGAATTAGGGCTTATAGAACAAGATTTAACCCCATTGAAAATACCCTTTGAAGAGAAGCCCATGCACGAGATCGCCCAATGTTTCACTGCCTTTCCAGGCACAATCGAACAAGCGAGGGTCGTCTCCGTCCTTCCCGTTAAGCTCAACACAATCAATGCGGTCTATTCACCGGAACTCTCAAAGCGCATTGGAGAAGTTAAAGAGGATAAAGCCCATCAGATTGACCGGATCGCCGCCAAACCTGATACTGGATTAGGGTTTGATCTGCTGATTTTACCAGTACCCAAAGCGACTTCCTGCCGCCATGAAGGGATTTTTCCCCCCTCGAAATTAACCCTCACTGTTCCTTACGATGATCATTTCGGAGAAATCAGAATGGTCTCCAACGGAAGCATCAGCCTACCGCTCTATCAGTTATTAAAAGGCAAATATACTTTTCGTTTTAAAGGCAGGGGCACTCCGGCAGGAGGAATCAAGGCGAAAATCCAAGTCAATATTATCCATATTAATACGGCTAAGCAGATTTATGGTAGTGAAATTGACCTTGATGAGGGAGCCCAGACCTTTCCAATTGACTTTGAAATCGACAAAAACGGAGTTTACCAGATTCGCATCACCTACTTAAACGATGCGATCATTGATGGGCAAGATCGAAACGCTTTTATTAAGGATCTTTCCTTAAAATCACTGCCATAAGCTCGACGGATTTTTTTTGGTAAGTAAATCGATTCATTCATCAAGCTCGATTTTATAACCGAGTTTATTGAATACTTGAAGGAGAATAGACATGACTGCCAGTTTAAATCGACCTGGGAAAGGGCTAGAAATAAAATTCGGGCTCAATTACAAGCTGCTTCTGGCAATCTATTTGTTGGCTCACCTTCCCCATTTAGCCTTTATGAACGCTCGATTTTGGGATGGTTGGAGCATCTATAAAGCCAGCCCCGAACTCTTAAGAGAGATCAATCTACAGGTGGGGCTTCCTTTGGCTGGAGAACTACATGTACTCATCAGCCAAATCGGTTGGTGGATATATCCCTTCTTGATTCTTCTTGCGATGCTCGCGGTCGTCCTTTGCACCTACAATGTGGCAAGCAAGCATACCTCTTCGACCTCTGCCTTTTGGGTTGCCGCATTTTCAGCGGTCCTACCGATGAATTTTGCTAGGATTTCTTCTGCTACTCTAACCTATTCATTCTGTTTTGCTTTTTTTATGTTTGCTTGGTGGCTACTGCTGCTGTCACTCGAAAAAAGAAAAATACTCAATCGAGCCATAGCGATAGTGGGGTTCTTGTTGTCCTTTCAAACCGGTTCTTTGCTGGTTTTCTATGCGATGCCATTCCTTTCATATGGGTATTTGGCCGCAAAACAAAACCGGAATTTTACTTTAAGAAACCACGCCCGAACCGTAACCTTTTCCCTGGATCTGATTGCCGCTCCGGTTGCTTTTTGGATGTTTAAAATCGCCTTCTTTCAGCCCTACGGGATGTTTGAAAACTATAACACCTTAAATATCCGCCTTTCAACCTTTCTTGATTCCTGGCCCCCTATTTTTTCTTTTTTTGCTGGTACTGGTGTGGGCATTGGGATGGGGGGCATCTTTGTCATTTTATGCCTATTCATTTTCATCCCCAATAGCTGGCTTCGCGCCTTCCCAGAGCTTGAAAATAGAGGGGTGAAGCAGGCCATTGGCTTGATTCTCATTGGCTTGATTGCTTGTTATGTGGCCGTTTTCCCTTACGCTGCCGTGGATCGCTGGCCTTCTTATAACACCTGGACATCCACCAGGCATCAGCTTGCCATGCCCATAGGAATGTCCATCATCTTGTATGGGATTATCGAAATCTTTACCTTTAGGATCAAAGCATTTGCTTCTACCTTGGGTAGCATGATCCCCTTACTAGTTTGTTCCATCGGCATCGCGAGCTGGTGGAATGTCTATGCTGAAATGTATGTGGATCATTTAAGACAGAAAGCGTTAATTTATGAGTTTGGAAAAAACGATACTTTTGCAAAGGGTAATTTTGTTTTTCTTGATGCGACGGGAACCTTGGCGTTTAACACCCCAACCGGGGTTTCAGAATATGCCGCATTGCGTAGTGAGGCCGGCCATCCTCATAATTCGCTGATCGTACCTTACGACCACTTGATGCAATATCCCAGTTTTGGGGCCTTTACTAAAGCGACAAAAAAATATCTCGGACCCTGGTCTAAGGTTGAGGGGATTGACCCTAGGATCAGACCCCTTTATTTTAACCTTCGCCTTAAAACACCGATCGAAAATAAAATGCGCTACGCTTTTAATATGTATCTTTTGCATTTATTTTCCCCCGCCTTAGAAGAACGAAATTTACGAAATTTGCTTTATCTAGACGGCCCCTTTTTACCCTACTCCTCCTCAAACCTTTTTGAAGTCTTAAACGAGGAGGAGGCAATCGAGTTTTTAATCCTCCCCCAGGAATTAGGGCTTAAAAATATGGAGTTGCAACTTCTCCGTAAGCCCTTTGTAATTAAGCCCATCGCAGAAATTGAAAAATGCTTTCCAGCGCAAACTGAAACCCCACCTAATGGCGGAAACACGCTTGTTTTGCCCGTTTTTCCTACTGGCGCGCAAAGTTTGAGTGATCCATGGACCGAGCGTCTTTTATCTAAAGTAAATCCCTCCAATGAACTGGCGACCATCGAAAACCGCTTTCCTAGGTCGGGTAACGGCAAAGCCATTGCACCCCAGAGCTTTCAAATTTTCCGAATTGCCGGAACCTCAAACTGTATCCCCAACGGGCAGGTTCCCATGACTGATATCTTTAGAAACCCTCCCTATGGTCATGATTCATCAGAAATTCGCATGATTTCAAATGGAGATGTGACCCTGCCCTTCTATTATTTTACCCCAGGGAAATATCGTTTTGAGTTTGAATACAAAGGCAGCCCCGCAGATCATACCAATGCAAAACTCCTCACCCAGATTGTGCAAATGAATACGGCAAGGCAAATCTACGGCAAGGAGGTTTACGCCACAGAAAAGGAACAACTTGAAGTCACCTTGTTCGAGATTGAAACGGCTGGATACTACCGCTTACGAGTTTCCTTTGTCAATGACGCAATGATTGATGGTGAAGACCGTAACGCCTTTATCAAACGAGTTTCTCTCTATCAGGTTAAAAATGCATCGGTGCCCTAAGGTTACATTTCATCGACTCAGGATGGGCCTGCCTGAGACGGGAACCCAGCAATCAGGGGTTTCTGCTCCCAGGCAGCCCAAACAGGCTAGAGCCCCTGATTACCCTTTACAAAACCGCCGTAGCTTGCGAACCTGTCATCTAATTAAACTAAATTTTTGACTCTTTTGCATCCTTTGAATATTTCGTGAAAAAAACAGCGCTCATTACCGGTATCACAGGTCAGGACGGGGCCTATCTAGCCGAATTCCTGCTCAAAAAAGGCTATGAGGTTCACGGTCTAAAGCGCCGTTCCTCTTTATTTAATACGGATCGGATTGATCACCTTTACCAGGATCCCCACGAGAAAAAACGAAAATTTTTTCTCCACCATGGCGATTTAACGGACTCAACGAATCTGATTAGAATCATTCAAACGGTTCAACCCACCGAAATCTATAATCTCGCGGCGCAAAGCCATGTTGCCGTCTCCTTTGAAACCCCAGAATATACCGCCAATGCGGATGGAATTGGCACCCTCAGGGTACTCGAAGCGATCCGCATTCTAGGGCTCGAAAAAAAGGTGCGTTTTTACCAGGCTTCCACCTCTGAACTCTATGGGCAGGTAGTGGAGACTCCCCAAACAGAAACAACTCCTTTTTATCCCCGTAGTCCCTACGCCGTAGCTAAACTTTACGCCTACTGGATTACCGTAAACTATCGCGAAGCTTATGGCATTTATGGTTGTAATGGCATCCTGTTCAATCATGAGTCACCAATCCGAGGCGAAACCTTCGTAACCCGCAAAATCACCCGTGCCATGGCCCGCATTAAACTCGGGCTACAAAGTTGCCTCTTTTTAGGAAACATGGACGCATTAAGAGACTGGGGCCACGCCCGCGATTATGTCGAAGTCATGTGGCTCATGCTGCAACAAAAAGAACCGGAGGACTTTGTCATAGCAACGGGCGAGCAGCACTCGGTACGCGAATTCGTGACCCTTGCCGCCAAAGAATTGGGGATGGAGATTAACTGGCAGGGCAAAGGTATTGAGGAAAAAGGGTATCTCCCTGGACAAAGTGAGCCCATCATCGCTGTAGACCCTCGCTACTTTCGTCCCACTGAGGTCGAAACCCTGTTAGGTGACCCGACCAAAGCGAAAAGCAAATTAGGGTGGAACCCTCGCATCACCTTCCAAGAATTAGTAAAAGAAATGGTGATCAGTGATTTGCAAGACGCAGAGCGAGATACCTTGATCCGCAAGGAAGGATATAAAAGCTTCGACTATCATGAATAAAAATGCCAAAATTTATGTAGCTGGCCACCTCGGTCTAGTCGGTTCAGCGATTATAAGAAAACTTCAACAAGAAGGGTTCCACAATCTCTTGACCCGCACCCGGCAGGAGTTAGACCTAATACGCCAAGAAGCGGTTGAGCAGTTTTTTGCCCAAGAAAAACCGGAATATGTTATTCTTGCCGCTGCTAAGGTCGGTGGAATTCAAGCTAATGATTTCTATCGCGCCGATTTCATCTACGAAAACCTGCAAATTCAAAATAATATCATTTACAACGCCTATAAGCAGGGCGTGGCTAAACTTCTCTTTTTAGGCAGTAGCTGCATCTACCCCAAACTAGCACCCCAACCCTTGAAAGAAGAATACCTTTTGACCGGCCTACTCGAACCAACCAATGAGGCCTATGCGGTAGCCAAGATTGCGGGCATTATCATGTGCCAAAGCTACAACCGACAATATGGAACTCAGTTTTTATCGATCATGCCGACCAACCTTTATGGCCCCTTCGACAACTTCGATCTGAATAATTCCCATGTACTGCCGGCCATGATCCGCAAATTTCATGAGGCAAAGGTCAGCAACAACGCTGCCGTCACCCTTTGGGGAAGCGGAAAACCCATGCGAGAGTTTCTCTATTCAGAAGACATGGCGGACGCTTCTCTGTTTGCCTTGCAGCAGATCCAGGTTGGCGACACTCCCAGTGATCTATATAATATTGGCTCTGGAAAGGATATCCCCATCAAAGAGTTGGCCCTCCTCATTCAAAAAATTGTGGGTCATCAAGGAGACATCCACTGGGATTCAAGCAAGCCCGATGGAACCCCGAGAAAACTCATGGATGTACAAAAAATGACCGACTTGGGCTGGAAAGCCAAAACAAGTTTACCAGAGGGAATAGAAAAAACCTATCAATGGTTTTTGGCTAATCTCCCTAAAAGCTAACCGCCTTCGCTTTAATTTCATTGGATTCACCCCTTTTTACCCCGACTGAAACCGGGATTTAAAGGCAAACCCCAAGGCCAAGCTTAAGAATCCTATTCACAGCCTTCCCACTATTTCGCTTCCAAGCTTGTGAAAGTCAGTATCATCACCGTCTGTTACAACTCCATCCAAACGCTAAGGCAAACCATAGAATCGGTACTGTCGCAAAACTATCCTGACATTGAGTACATCATAATCGATGGGGATTCAACCGATGGCACCGTAGAGCTGATTCAAAATTATGGTAAACGCATAGCCCAATTTGTCAGCGAAAAGGATCAGGGGATTTATGACGCTTTGAATAAGGGGATTTCAAGAGCAACCGGAGAAGTGGTGGGCATTCTACATGCCGATGACTTTTATGAGCATCGTGAGGTCATTACCCAAGTGGCCCAAGCGTTAAGCAATCAGCCCTCCGATAGTCTTTACGGCGACTTAGTGTATGTGAATGCCAAAAACCCAGACCAGGTAATCCGTTTTTGGCGTTCTGGAGAGTATCGGCAAGGGGTGTTTCGCTGGGGTTGGATGCCGCCGCACCCAACCTTTTTTGTTAAAAAATCCGTATATGATCGCTATGGAGCTTTCAACCTGAGACTGAAAAGCGCGGCGGATTATGAATTAATGCTACGATTACTCCATTGCAAACAGATCAGTACACAATATTTACCTCAAGTCCTCGTGCGCATGCGTGTTGGAGGTATGAGCAATCGAAGCTTGAAAAATCGCCTCCACAGCAACCGCGAAGATCAATTAGCGTGGAAGTACAACAACCTGAAAGCACCCTTATTCCTGCGTTGGCTTAAACCTTTCAGAAAATTATCACAGTACCTTCTTCGTCCCTCAGACGACTAAGCTTGTTCATTTTCCTGGCAACCGCTATACTTGCTCAAACTAAAGTTTGACCTCCTCAACTCTCAGCCAACATGTATTCTAATACTTCGCTATTTACCGCTGCTCTTGTCTCATTTGCGCTATCCGCTTCTCTGTGTCCGATCGCCATATACTTGTTTCGGAGTCATTTTTTGCAGCGATCGGTATTAAGCAAGTATCGACAAATCCATAATGACCCCATTCCTCGAATCGGAGGGGTGGCGATATTTTTAGGTTTTTGGTTCACCATCGCTCTGCTGATCGTTCTCAACACAGGGCTTGTCGTAACCTATATTCACCAGTCCTTGCGAACCCAGATGCTTTTGCTTCTGGCCTTGTTGAGTACTGCCGTGTTTTTATTGGGACTAATTGATGATTTTGTGGTAATCCGAGCGCGTTATAAACTCTTGATTCAGGTGCTGATTGCCTTTGTTACCTCCATCACGATTTTACCCCCTCCCGTGGTACTACTCCCTTTTTTTGGTATGATTGATTTTGGCATGGCTGGTTTTGCCCTTTATACTCTTTGGATTGTGGGGGCGATGAACGCGATGAACCTGATTGATGGATTAGATGGACTCGCAAGCGGAATCAGCGCCATTGCCTTGGTCGGCTTAGGGGTGACCGCATGGATGACGCAAGATCTAACTTCATTGCTGCTCGAAGTCACCTTGATAGCCTCCATCTTCGGTTTTTTGCTCTTTAACTGGCACCCGGCAAAACTCTTCATGGGTGATTCAGGAAGCTTATTTTTAGGCTATATGCTTGGAGTCATCCCCCTTTTTCAAGTCTACAATCAACACAATTACTTAGGCATTTCACCCATCATTTTATTGGGAGTACCCATTGTAGATACCATTTTTTCCATTTTGCGCAGGTACTTAAGAGGTATCCCCGCTTTTTCAGCAGACCGCAATCACATCCACCACAAGTTATTGAGAAAAGGGCTCAGTCATGTGCAGACTGTATTATTTCTCTACTTGACCTCTCTGGCGTTTTTAGGCGTCTTTGTTTTGGAAAATCAACATTGGGTTGACCAGCGGCTCGCGCTCTTAGCTTTTCTTGTCCTCGCTTTATTGCTGGTATTGATCGCCGGTTATGAAGAAATGACTCAACCATTTGAGGTCTACCGCAACCGAAAAAGCTTACGAAAAGATCGAACCTTTTTGCAAAGTCTTTCGGAAAATCTAGAATATTTTTACTATCGCTGCGAGAGCGTTGATGAGCTATTTTTTATTTTAGCAATTTGGGCTGAGATCAACCCAGCTATAGAGGTAACTCTGAGCTTTCCAGGGGGCAGTAGACACAAAAATTTTGCCCCCCCCGAACAGAAGCAGCGCATCATCGAATTTCAAGAAAATGAAATGACCTTAAAGCTAATTTTTAGTGAGGATTTTTTTGAAATGGACTCGGATGTAAAACACGAAAACATCCATCATATTATCAGTCAAACTTTTTCCACCCTGGAAAGAATTCTCCAAAAAGAAACTTAAGGAGCCTCTGAAAAACTCCAGGGATGGCGTTTTACGGTAATGATCCCATACAAAAAGGCAACCTAACCAGATCGATAGAGTACGCCCCTGACAAACTCAGAATCTGCGTCAAACCACCTAGGGACTGAGGATTAATTGGCCTGTCAGGCTACAGATTATCACAATTTGCTTTATACCAAGTCCCTATTCGACCGATCTTTTTCCCATGATAATGTTGGGTCAATTGTTTGAGAAGGGAAGGATGATTCTTCCATACCATGGGCCATCGATCAACCACTACAATGTTTTTAACTTTACATTCAGCAAACATTTGCTCCTGAATCGCGATCTGGTTCAGGAACAGGGTTTCACTACTAGAGGGGAAATCCCACACACTCGGAATAGGGATTCCCTGAGAAAAATAAAAGACTCCGCTATGCCGAGAAAGGACTAAGACATCTTCTTTTCCACTTTCAAGATATTCCTTTTGTAATTGGGTAAAATATTGGCTGATTTCTATATCCGAGATCGTCTTTTCGCCATTGAAATATTTATAGGCCAAACGAATAATTAGAGTATGGTCCGATCAAAGTTTAGAGTAGGATAATACGCCAAAAGCAACGACCAGCAGAAGAAGTGCCTTTTGCCCGTAGGTTGGTAGTGGGTTCACCCTGCAAAGAAGATCACTGATCAATAAAAGGGCAAGTAAAATTGCGGGATACCAGGGACTAATTAAGACCATATCATGACTTCTTCCGACATAATAAGAAAAAAGCCCTGAACCTAAAATAGCAATATAAAAAATAATATGAGTTTTTTCGGTCGCTCGCTGCTGAATCAAACGCAAACTAACCAAAGCAAAAGTGAGTAAATAGATGAAAACGACGAGTACCCAACTGCCGACTAAGGGTGCCGGTAACATATAAAAACCGGATAGGGCAAAAACTCGTTGAAACTCCATGGTTAAGGCAAGGTCTGGTGCTTGCCCATAGAACCAAAAATAAGATGCCACCAACAATAAGGCACAGACTAGGGCCGTCCCCAAAGTTCCAGCCCACGCCCTAGCTAATCCAATCCAATTGAATCGGCCAATGATCAGGTACTGGTAAGCCAGAAATATAAGCCACGAGGCAAAGCAAACCAAGCCGGTATCAAAATTCCAAAAAATGCTCACCGAAGAAATCACACCAAGGGCATAAAACCGCCATGGGCTAGGGGCAGATATATATTTCCACACCATATAAATCATCAAGGCTGCAAATACAGTCCGAATCGGCATATATTGATAATATGGATCAAAATTTGAATCGGTGAAAACCCGAGCAAATATCTTTCCGATAAGGCTTAAATAGATCCCTGAAATCACAAGGCTAATTTTGTTGTTTTTTATATAGTCGTGTAAAAACAACACAATAAAACCTATACTTGCCGCCGTCAGAGCCGTCATTACGGCCATATATCCCTTAACGCTCTGAATCAATGAGGAAAAAAACAGCCAAATCAGATAATTATACCCTCCGTACTGAGACACTAAATTCCCCATGAACAACCCTTTATGATTGGCAAGTTGCACATAGCTAAAGAAAACCGGATCGAAATGGTAAACAGAAGGGAGGTAGTTAATCGTAAAATAATCCCCAAGAGATAAAAGCAGCACCGAAACGATCACCAAGCTTTGGCAAGGCTATTGAAAATTCTCTTTGACTCTTCATTAAGTAGGTAAAAAAAGCCGCGATCGCAACGATGTCGGCCAAATTCAGCCTCATTAAAAACAATTCAAAATGAGAGAACTTGGGAAACTCGATAAAATAGGCCGCAAAAAGGACTAAGCCCAATGAAGCGGTAAGCGACCTTTGCAAGGATATTTTAGACCAAATCTTTAACCTTTGATTCAAAACATAAACCGCGATCAACGAAACAAAGGGTAAAAAAGCCAACCCGAGCAGGTAAACATAACGATCAACTCGATCATCATAAACAAGAGTAAAAGCAATGAGCTTTTTCACCTGCTCTTGCATTTCTAGCCTTGCGGGTAGGGGGAAGACCCCATAGATCAAGGCAAACAAGACCAGCAGGGAAAAACCTGCCGAGTAAAAAACCGTCAAGCGGTTGCTAAGCGCCGCGGACGAAAGTAAGGGGTTTTGGCGAGCAAGGCGTGGGATGAAATTAGGTGCCAGCAGAGCTAAAAACAGACCCGATAGAATCAACATGTAAATGACTTTGGGCTGCAAAAGCCAGATCAGCATCATGCTGACTTCGTTAAATTTATACATCAAAGCATAGCCAACCGTCATCAAGAGGCCTAAAAGAAACATCAAGTTTCTAGTTTGGCGGTTCGCAGCCACCTCGCCCCATTTATCTGCAAGCTGCTGAATTAAATTTTGAATCTCTGCTTTTAACATTGAAGTTTTTTTAAGATGAAGATCAATCACAGGCAATTTGGCTAGATCTCCAAAATATCCCCGTGATAAAAAATCAAAAACCGGGCCTAGACATCATCGCTTCGAGACGATTTTTGCTCAGAACCCTTAATCATACAGAGGCTCCTATACGAGGTACGACGCCTGGCAAGGTTGTCTAACCAAATCAATCGCAAAGCGCATTGCTTTGGTTCAGAATGGGGCACGCACTGGCCCTACAATAGGATTAACTCGATGGTTGTCTAGGCACTCACCTGCCGCATTAAAAAACAGCAGGAATGGAACTTTTCAGCGACTCCCCAATGCTAACACCTTAAAGCTTTTAAAAAAACAGAACCTATAAAAATTGCTTCTTCCCTTCATTGAAGCTTCAAATTCTGCTAGGGACCGAGCACCTCAGGGTTTTCAAAACAATTCGAAGATAAGCTAATCCCTCTTAAAAGGCAACGCTACTATCTCGCTCGGCAGCCCCCTTTGCTTCAAAATCCTGTTTATGGTGTCGCTCTACAATTGTTGCGTCCCTGTTACTCTGAAATTAAGTTCCCCAGATCGGGCTGCAAGAAGCCTATTTTTTTGCAAGCCTTTCTGGCAGGTTATGGCAATTGGCTTGGTACCAAACCCCAGGGCTATGGAGGCGTTTCATCTTATCGCTCAAAGAATGAATACATTTCCCCTTGTAACTAGGTTTGATTTATTTTAAGCTAGGTGAGGTTCCTAAGGAGGCTCTGAAAAGTTCCCCAACTATCTAGAATCTACAGGTTAAATAATAAGCTGAGTCCAACTTAACCCTAGGTGAGGAATGCCATGAGTCAGCTCAGTTTCATTTCCCTTGCCCACGCAAAAAAAGAACTTAAACCAGAGAAGTTTCTCAAACAAATGGATCAAGTCGTTCCCTGGCAAAGGCTATGCGAGCTGATTTATCCCTTTTATTCAGAAAAGAAGCGGGGCCCTAAGAAGGTGCCTTTGGAGAGAAGGATACGGATTCTTTGTTTACAGCAGTGGTATGGGTTTTCCGATCCAGCCATGGAAGAAAAGATATATGATCGCATGACCTTTCAAACCTTTCTAGGTTTGGATTTACTAAAAGATTCGGTTCCCGACGAAACAACGATTCTCAACTTTCGCCATTTCCTTGACGCTGCCCGCGCGGGGCAATTAAACGAACCGCAGGCTCACAGAATCAAGAGTTATGAAGTCGCTATCTGAGTTCAACAAGAGCCAGGGTTGAGCATCCCTTTCAGGTGTTAAAGCGCCAAGGGGATATCGAAAGCTAAGATATCGAGGGTTATTAACTCAGCGTGTCTATAAGTTCCTGATTTTAAAAACCACTGGGGTCTGGGGCTTTTCAGCCCCAGCCTGCGGAGCATATATAAATAGCGGGGCGCTTACGCCCAGCGAGCGCTCGCGCGAGCCGCCCCGCCGGCTTTGGGCAGAGCGTCATCAAGGCGATCCGCCTTCAAGCGAACTCCGCGAAAGCAAAGGAAGCAGTCTGTAGGCTGAGCCTAGGTCGGTCCAGTTCTCGGAAGAACAATATAGGCGCCGGATTAATAGAAAAGAATTTAGAGAGCTATATCTGCTCTTTAGCCTCCATAACCTTTTCAAGGTAAGGAAAACGCCCAGAAAAAGGGCTAGAATGGGGTGCAAATTCCTTGCGGAAAAGGTGAATTTCTGCGAGAATTTGCCAATTTTATCATATTCAAATAGAAATCAGTCTATTTGAGGTATTTTTCAGACCTTCCTTGAGCTCTCCATCAAACTGAAGTAACCTCAATACAAAGTGAAGGCTGAAAAATGGAGGCGAAAGAGGGAAAGCTAGGCAAAAAGACATGTACCCGCAATATTGTATTAAATTTTGAGTACTTGAGGAACCCTGAAAAATGAAAAGGTTTCAGGCAAGGCATGAATGCCTTGACAAATAAAAATGTGTACCATGTTGGTTTTGCGTTGAATTTTAGGATTCTATTCCCAGCGGGCAAGACTGAAAAACTCCAGGGAGGGAGTTTTTCCGAGGTTCCTTGATGGGACTGATTCCATCTGGGCGATTTTTCAAAACAATCGGCACCGATGAAATAAAACGAAGTTTTTAAGATCCACCGAAACCTTTGCATGAACAAAACTAAGTTTGGAGAGAATAAAAAATATCTGCTATTTTTTTCAATTTTCCTACTTCTTCTTGCCTTGGTCATTTATCGAATCTCTGCAATTCATGAGGCGATACAAAATGGGCAGGGTCTTGCCCCCAACCTGGGAAATTGCAATCGAACTCTGCAACCCCATGAACTGCATTCTAAGACCTACCCCTTCACCGCTTTATTAGAGCAAATCAATCCAGCTGAACAAATTAAAGAGGTAATTTTTCCCCGCGAAATGATGCTCCATGCCTGCGACTTACAGGCTTTACATAAACCCTTTTCTATCCGCCCTATTAGCGAGCTAGCAGGATGTTTGCCCGACCAGAGAGGAGCCCTCACAGGGCCTGTAGGCCTTGTTTTACCAAGAGATCCATATCTTTTTCCCTTTGGAAATCCCAAGCGCATCGCCCATTTCGCTGAAAGTCATGCATCCAAGACCAACCCAAAGTTTCATCTTCCTCCTATTCAAAGCGACATTAGCGATAAATGGGGGCTGGACAAAGGGTTGCAAACATTTGTGGTCGCCGGTGTATCGGGGGCTCCCTCATGTTTTCAAGAGGGTGTGGTGTCCTTTTCTGATTATCAACTCAGTAAAAGCTTCCAGCGCGGTGAAGATGGGGTTCTTAGAATGAATTCCAATGGGGAAGTTGCCTTGTCCTATCATTTCAAACAAGGGCGGTATCGCTTGGAAATTGAAAGTTTCGGCACTATTGCAGAGAACGAATACGCCAAATTTGCAGTCCACATTGTCAACTCCAATACAGCAAGGCAAATTTACGGGAATGTGTTTATTTCACCCAAAGTCTTTGGCGTGGATAGCTTGCATTTTGACGCCTCAACCGAAGGGGATTACCGGATAACCGTCTCATTTATCAATGACCTCACAAGTAACGGGCAGGATCGAAATTTCAAGCTTAAAAAGATTTCGTTATTTTCCCTCTCGAACCCGCGCCAAGATCCTAACCTATTCGTTGATTGGTTGGAGCAAATTCCACAATATAAATGGGATGCTTTGCTGATCTTTGCTTTTTTAGTTGTTCAAGATCTTTTGCTTTCTCCCTTTATTCAATTCATGTTCGAAAAAAAATCCTTTCAAAGATTGAAGGATTTCTCTTAAAACAGCTTTGATTTGTTTGTTGACACTTCTTCCAAAGTTTCAAAATGACCAATCCCCTCTTTCGAAAAACAATTCTGTTGGCATTATGCTGTTTATTTGTCTCCCTATCTTTTTTAGGATCCTATACCTTAGGCGGTGGCGACATGAAGTACTGGATTTCATGGATTGTGAATGCAGAACAACAAGGAATTCAGTTAGGTTACGCAGAAAACGGGGATTTTTACCCTCCTTTAGCATTAATATTCTTAAGTGCCTCCTACGATGTTTTTATGGCTTTCTTTGGCGGGCATTTTAATGGAGATTGGTATTTTCAACCGGAACTGTCGGAATATTTTTTATCCGTAAAATTATTGATCTCCCTCTTTTTAACTGCTACTATCACAATTTTTTATCTAATATCTAGAAATTTATTCCTTTCAACTTTATTGTTCATATTTTTGTTTTTCAATTCTGTTTTAGTGGGGTTGATCGATATTTTATTTGCGCCTTTTTTCATTTTAAGCCTCTGGGCGTTACGAGAAAATCGCCATATTATATTTGCCCTATTCTTTACCATGGCTATGTTCGTCAAATGGCAACCCCTTATCACCCTACCCTTCTGCCTGTTTTATATAATAAATAAAAACAAACCAATTTGGTGGCAAGTCAATCCTAAAGTAACTCTGCAAATCTTTTTGACTGCTCTGTCGACATTTTTAATGATATTTCTGTTTTTTGGAATGCCAATGGTCAACTCATTTTTAAACGCCACGCACGATAATTTTATTAGCGGAAATGCCTTAAATTTCAATTGGGTATTTACCTGGTTTTTGCGAAAATATCACCCCCACCTATTCGGCGGACTCACGCAAAATGGGGAGAAAATCGAATATATCAGAACGCATTGGAGCTTGATCTATACAGGAATCGCTATTTTTTATGCTTCTTATGCCGTCACATTTTTGCGTTTTATAAAAAAAGAAAAAACTTTTACATCCTTTTTAACCTATACCGGAGTCGGATATTTATTATATGTTACTTTTAACATAGGGGTGCATGAAAACCATATTTTTTTAGCCGTCATTTTGTTTGGGCTGCTCGCAGGGGAAGACCAAAAACAAACTTGGATGTTTGTAACGGTCGGAATGTTACAGGTAAGTAACCTGCTCTTGTTCATTGGAATCCATTTATCTTTTTTCAATCTATCCACCTCTTTTGTGATTGACCGGATCCTTTGGAAAGCGGACATATCCTTATATATAGCTTTGTCAGGTCTATTTTTAGTAGGTTTTCTTTTTTTCAAAACCCACCCTGAGCGACAAAAGTTGTCGGAACAAGCAAAGCCTTTACCCACTAAGCATGATCTACTCTCTTGAGTCAAAAATATGATTCGATTTATCTGAGTTTAATTGGGAAGCTAGGCAAATTGCTTGCCTATGCCCCTAGGAAATAACATCTGAAGCGGTTAGAAATGAAATACCGAACTAGAGCGAAAGAGTTATTTTTCAGCAATGACTGTAATCACATCTTTTAAGTTTTTATAAATTTTTATTTTACCTATCTTTGTCCCTTCAAGTGCTTCAAACAATTTAAACATTTTACTCCCTTGAATTCCCTGCGATAGTCTTTGAAAAATCGTACTAAAAAAAATCACATGCCCAAAATGGTGAACATCTAGATTGTGAAATGAATTTTTCTCTAAGGCCATCCTTAAAGAAGATCGACTAAAATAGGATAGGTGTTCAGGGGGAATAATAGCATAGAAATTTTTCCCCGACAACTTGGCAAACAAACAAGAACTGTCATGCACCTTAACAATGATGATGCCTCCAGGCTTTAAGAGACTATAGCATTTCTTCAGCGCGGCCATGGGGTCTCGCATGTGATCGAGTACATCTTGCAAGGCGATGCAATCGAAGAGTACCCCTTCTGGGGGATTGTAATGTTCAAAGGAACCTTCAAAAATATGGTCTCCATATTTTTCCTTTGCAAGCTTCGAATAAATCGGTGAAAGTTCAATTCCGTAGACCTCGTAGTCCGTCATTACATCGAGAAAATATCCCGCACTGCAACCCACATCTAAAAGATTGCCGCCACTAACTCGAGCCTTAATTAGATCTCGAAGTTTATAATAATAGTTTAAATTCGCTAAATTCTCCTCATTGAGATAAACACCCGCTTCATCAGCGCTTTTGTTTTCATCTTGATAAGAATAAAAATAATTGATTTCTTCTTCGCTGACCTGCTCTTGTACAAACAAATGTTTGCAGGATTGGCACTGGCCGATTTTGTACCCTTTAACCGTAAATTTGTATTTTAAACTGTCACTACTACAAATAATACAATGACTGTATTCCGGTCTTGCTACCGCTTTGGTTTGCGCTTTGTCATATACTCCCTTAAAACCTTTGCCTATACCAACTCATTGTAAGTTGTGCTGTCAAAAGAATGTTTATTTATTAAAATCAGAATGCTCAATCAAATTAATTTTTTTTGGTTTTATGCCAAACAAACCGACAGCCCCTTTCTGCGCAGGTGCTCTTTAAGTACAAAAAACCTTTAAGTTACCCTGGACTGTTACTAGCCTAGGTCACCCCAGATTTAAACGGTTACCATCCTAGATCATTTAGGAGGTTGTAAGATTGGCACATTTCAGGTGCCGCAGTCTTTGGATTGATTAAATTTGTGCGTAGATCGACCAAAGTTGAATGATTGTATAATAGTTCTGGTTCAGTATCAAATAAGTTACTATAATTCCCTTCTAGCTTTTCTTCAGTGCCGCAACATAATGTCATCTTACCTTGCATATCGCAATTGATTCTTTGCCACAACTGCACACAGCGTTTTTCAACATTTTCTGTTTGCACGATTTCTGGCCAAAGACAAAAATTTGGAATTTCTTTATCTAGCCTTGTTCGCAAGTTGATATAGTCTTGGTTGTAATCATCCACCAATTCCTCAAGGCTTGGATCTACGCCCATAGGCCGGTAATTCCAAAAGCGGTAACTTAAACTCCCTGATTGGTGGAAAAACTTTACCGTTTCTAGTATTTCATCCGCTTGATTTTCTAACATACTTTTGGTGAGAACCATGCTCATATGAACAGGAAAAATACTATTAATCTTTTGGATATTCTTTTTTAAATGATCCATATTTTCGTCGTAGACCGAAATACTAATTCGACTTACTCCCGCATTTTTCAGCGCCTCGATTTTTTCTGCTAAGGAGATTCCATTGGTGGTGACATTGGTCAAATGACCGTTCTTGGATAAAAATTCAATAATTTGCACAAAATCTTTAACTAGCAAGGGTTCGCCACCGAGTAGGTCAATCAAAACGCAGTTTTTAAAGAGGGGATTTTTCATAATCTGCTTTATCTTTTCAAGGGTCGCTTCATTTGTCGCTATATTTTTTCGCCCCTCCTTCATTACATTTTCGGCACTGCAATATTGGCATTTCAAATTGCACCGAGGCGTTAAAAAAATAGACCCGATCTGAGGGGTATATTTTTTTAAGGGAATGTAGGCCCGCCGACCATACAAACGGTAGTTAAAATAGTTCAATACCTTTGGTGCAGTGTTGAGAAAATTGATCCTACGAATCATTTCGAAATAATATGAAAACTTAGACATTAAAGTCACCTTGAAAGCTGTGCCAAATCTGCTTGACATCGGCTGTTATTACATTTTTAAGTAGATACATCAAAAAAACCAGAATGCCCTACAATCTGCTGGAATTAAAGAATAAATAACACCCCCCCGTTTCATCCCTGTTTTTCTCGCTGATCGTAATTCACCGGAGTTAGGGTCGTTTCCCTTACCCTAGGCGGATTCATCCTCTTTTTCTAAATCTCTGATACCTGCGACTTCGCTTGAAAAAGAGAAGGTGCTTTTCTACCTTGCTTCCCTCTTGCGATTACATGGCTAATTAAAGCTTTTTCTTTGGAGTCAAGTTGAGTTTTAACCACATCTATGCCGGTGGCGTCCGTGTCATATTCCCGCAGTTTAGACAATTAATAATTGTTTTTAAATCTCCGGCTTCTATGGATGCCCTTTGCCACAAAGAAAGCATTTTGGATAATCTGTCATTAACTTACCTCAAGGATGTGGGTGGTGGATGAAACAATCCTTTTTGCTTACACCTCGTTAGAGCGGTTAAAGTCATCTTGCAGCCGCTCAATATCATCCTCGCCTAAGTACTTCCCCTGCTGCACCTCAATAATCTCTAAGGGAAGTTTTCCCCGATTTTCTAAGCGATGCACTGCTGTTTGAGGGATAAAGACCGATTCGTTTTCCGCTAAAAAAAGGGTTTCTTGGTTCCTGGTGACCACCGCCGCCCCTTGAGTGACAATCCAATGCTCGGCACGGTTAAAATGACGCTGCAAAGAAAGGCGTTTTCCAGGGGTGACCCGAATGCTTTTGATCTTGATTCCCGGTTGCTCAAAGAGAATTTGATAGGTGCCCCAGGGCCGCAACACCTTGGTATGGTGACGGAATTCAACTCGATTATCTTGTTTTAGCTGATCCACCAACTGCTTGACCTCTTGGGCACGGCTCATATCGCAAACCAACAGGGCATCATCGGTTTCTACGATAATCATATTTTTAAGCCCCAACCCGGCGATCAGCCGCTTTTGGCCCAAGATCAAACAATTTTCACTATCACGAAGAATTACATTTCCCTGCGAAACATTGCCTTGAGGGTCTTTGGGCCTGATTTGATAAATACTCTCCCAACTGCCTAAATCGCTCCATTGTAAATCAAAGGTCACGGTAGCGACCCGTTGGGATTTTTCCAAGATAGCGTAGTCAATGGAATTCGCTTGAACCTGATTGTAGCATTGGGCAATATCAAGGTTGTAGTTGGGACCCTTGCCTTGGGGGAAAAAACACTGATACAATTCCCCGCAGTAACTTTGAAACTCCTCTAAAAGAACGCGCGGAGTAGAAAGAAAAATTCCCGCGTTCCAGCTGTAGCTACCCTCTTTTAAATAAGCGACCGCCTGTACAAGGTCGGGTTTTTCATGAAAAGCGGCAACCTTATTACCTATTTCCAAAGCTTCCCCAGCCTTGATATAGCCATAACCCGTCTCAGGCCGATCCGGCTTAACCCCAAAAGTGACCAGCCAGCCTTGATTGGCGAGCTTTTCCCCCTGGCGCAGATAGGCTAAAAAAGCTTCTTCTGGCTGAATCAGGTGGTCTGCCGGGGCGATCAGCACAGGTTTATCGTAGTCTTCTTCCTTAATCTGCGAAAGAGCCCAAAGAATCGCCGGTGCCGTGTTCATTCCCTTGGGCTCTAAAAGGATGTTTTTTTCAGGTAAGGTCAGCTGAATTTGTTCTAATTGCTGGTGAATCTCTAAATCATGATTCTTTGAACCAACGATGTAGGTCAGGCCTGGCTCCATCAGGGGCTCCATCCGGCGAAAAGTCTCTTGAAACAAAGATTCTTCTGTATCTCCCAAACTAAGAAATTGTTTCGGGGATAGGGTTCGGCTCATGGGCCATAAACGGCTACCCGAGCCCCCGGCGATAAGAATAACGATCATAAACTTCCAAAGAAAAATAAAGATTGACTATCAGTTTCACTCAAATCCAGAGATTTGGTCAAGGAAAGGGCAGTAGTAAGGCTAAAGAAAGTAAATCGACAAAATTCCTCTTCTCGGTTAGATTAAGGGATAAAAACAGTTTCATTGACCCAATTATGTTTAATATCCAGCAATATTTTCAAGAGAGCCTCGCGGTAAAAAACCGTTTTTTTGCCAACCCCAACTTAATGGAAACTTTGCGACAAGCTTGTCAACTTTGCGCAAATACCTACCAACAAGGCGGCAAACTCCTCCTTGCCGGCAATGGTGGCAGCGCCGCCGACGCGCAGCATATTGCAGCCGAACTGGTCAGCCGTTTTCTCTATGATCGCCCTGGCCTGCCCGCCATCGCCTTAACGACCGACACCTCGATTTTAACCGCCGTGGGAAATGACTATGGTTATGAAGCCATTTTCTCCAGACAAGTTGAGGCCTTAGGCCAGGCAGGCGATGTCTTCCTCGCTATTTCCACCTCGGGCCATTCACCCAACATCTTAAAAGCGCTCCATGTAGCCCATGCTAAAGGCTTAAAAACCATCGGTTTAAGTGGGGAGAACCCCTCTCCCATGCAAGAAAGTTGTGACCTCCTCCTCCAAGTCCCCTCAACCACCACCTCTTGGATTCAAGAAGTCCATATCATGATCGGGCATATTCTTTGCGCTTATGTGGAAACGGAACTCTTTCCGAAAACAGATTAGCTTTGAGCCTGATTCGCCAAATAGGCCTTCCAAGTGGAGGAAAGAATCGGCTCTAAAGCACTAAATTTTGGCACCCAACCCAGTTTTTCTTGGGCCAAGGCATAATCGGCCAACACACTGCAAGGGTCTCCCTCGCGGCGACCTACGACCTTATAGGGAACCTTTTTCCCAGAAATTTGCTCTGCTTCTTGAATGATTTCCAAAACCGTATGGGCCGCCCCCGTGCCCAGGTTGACCGTCAGGTTCTCCCCCCCTTGATTTAAATGCCCTGCCGCCAATCGGTGCGCCCTGGCCAAGTCCGTGACATGGATATAATCTCGCTCCCCAGTGCCATCTTTGGTATTATAGTCCTGGCCAAAAACCCGCAACTCGTCGCGTTCCCCCAGCAAGGCCTCCATCACAAGGGGGATCAAATTAGCGGGGTTCTGCTCCAATCCGGTAATCCGCCCTCTCAAGTCGTAACCAGCCGCGTTGAAATAGCGCAACACCACAAACCGCAAGCCCTTCAGCTGAGCAAACCAAGCGAGGTTCTGCTCAAAACTCAGTTTCGTATAGCCATAATAGTTCATGGGGTTTGTTGGATGCCCTTCATCCAAGGGGAGGTATTGAGGGTTGCCGTACACCGCCGCAGTGGAAGAAAAAATTAGGTTTTTGCTCGGACTTTGGGCCATTTCTTCCAACAAAACCTGCCCTCCCCCCAGGTTTTGCTGGCAGTAAAGCTCCGGCTTTACCATGGACTCCCCTGCCGCCTTTTTGGCGGCCAGATACACTACGCTTTGATACCCCTCTCGCAAAAGTTCTTGTAATAACGCACGATCCAACAAATCCCCTTCCACAAAGCGAGCCTGAGGGTGCAAATTTTGTCGCAAACCACTACTGAGGTTATCCAAGATGGTGACCCGCCAACCTTGATCTATTAGCTCAAAGACCACATGGCTGCCAATATAGCCTGCGCCCCCAATGACTAAAACATTTTTTTCCATTTTTTACCCTCGCAATTTCCCCTGCTTGTATCATTCATGCCCCGCTCCGTCTAGCAGCCCCTGGCAGGAAAAAGCCACACTTTTGCTTGACGGAGGCGAGAGATAAAAGAAATTATCAAGCTCAAGTTCTACCTACTGGCAGCTTTTTACCCACTACCCATCAACAAGCGATTTCTTTTCACAATACCTTGGCCAGCCTGCCCATGAATCACCCAAATATCGCTATTCTTCTCGCCGCTTACAATGGGGGGCGCTATCTAACCGAGCAGGTTGAGTCCATTTTAGCCCAAAGCTATCCTGATTTTACCCTACATCTTTTTGATGACGCCAGTAGCGACAACACCCCGAAGCTCTGCCAAGCGTTGGCGGCAAAAGACCCCCGAATTCAAAGCCACCGCAACCCCGTAAACTTAGGCATCATCGCAAACATCTCCCAGGCCTTAGAGCAGGTAAAAGCGGATATCTACTTGCTGGCGGATCAAGACGACATTTGGGAACCGCATAAGCTGAGCCACCTGCTCAAGCTGCTAAAGCCAAAAGAAATCATCATGGCCTTTAGCGACCTGGCTTTAATTGATGCCCAAGGACAAGAAATCGGGCCTTCCTTCTGGGCAAGTCAAGGCATCGACCCCGACTGGGGAACCCAGCCCGAAGTATTAGCCCTCCGCGCCACTGTTACCGGCTGCGCTATGGCTTTTAAAAAACGCTTACTTGAAATCGCCTTGCCCATTCCCTCTCAAGCAAGCATGCATGATCAATGGCTCGCTTTTTTTGCCGCCTACCTCAGCCAGGTGACCTATAGTAAGCAACCGCTGGTACGCTATCGCCAACATGGCGGAAACCTCATCGGCGCTTTGGAGGGGCCCAAAGCCCAGCGAGAAAAGCGCTACCAAGACTTCGTCGGCTATAGCCAATTTCACAAAAAGAAATGGAGCGATTTTCTCGCAGTGAAGGAGCAACTCCAATTATATGCGCAACGATTGAGCGAACAGGGACATGAAATTCCCTCTTACCTGCAACGGGATCTGGATTTTTACCATGCCTTAGTGGAACGGCAATGGTTGAAGGGATTAAAACTGGCTATGTTTGGCCAGCACAAAACAGGGCACAGCTTTTTTCGCACCTGGCTGACCGCCTTCACCTTTCCCCTGCTCTACTTTTTTGTGCTTAAAAGAAACTCAAAAGCTTAACGGCGCCGCGAATAGAAAGATCTAAAAGACTTCCCCCCGCTTTGCCGAGGCGGCATAGCCCCTGTAAGGCTAAAGCGGGTGCCCCTTGACTATAGGCAGGCAGCCACTGACCTAAGAGTTTGATCTTCTGATCCGCTGCCGCCCTGTTACCTGTTTTTAAGTCCAAGGCGATTTCAGGGAGCAGGGTTTGGGCTAAAAGGCGCAAATCAACCGCTTCATCTTCCTTAACCCAGCCTTTGTTTTGCCCCTCTTGGTGAGCCCAAACCAAAAGATCATGCTCTTCATAAAAGCGACTGCAATCATTCCCCGCCTTGACCGAGGCGTTTTCCCCATGACGGCGATAACGAAAAAGCACCTGATCGGTAGCGGCAATGGAATAGCCCGCCAAAAGCGCCCGAAACCAATATTCCCAATCGAGCGCAAGGCCCAAATTGGCGTTGAAATAGCCCACCTGCTGAACCAATTGCGTGCGATAAATCACACTGGGACAGCAGAAATAATTTCCCCCCTGCAAAAGCCGGTATTCTTCTTTTAAAGGGCGGGTATACTGGCCGGGTTGAAAAAAGCGTTTTTTCTTAAACGCTTCCTGAGGCGAATTAAAAACTCGGCTCCGCGCGTCAATGGCCTTTGCGGGGCAGTGCCCCAAGGCCGCTTGCGGAAAGGCATCCATCAATGCGACCATCTCCGCAAAATAGTCAGGCTCTAATTCATCGTCACAGTGCGTTAAGGTAAAATAAGGGGTTTTCACCTGGGCAAAGGCCCGATTCCAGGCCTGGGCAATCCCTCCATTGGGAAAGGGAAGGATCTCTAAAGGCAGACGCGACAAAAAGCCCTCCGCTATTTTTAAAGAATCGTCGGTAGAGCCATCATCGGCCAAAAGCACCACAAAATCCTTGTAGCTTTGCCCTTCCAAACTTTCTAGTATCTTGGCCAAAAAAGGGGCCCCATTATAGTTCGGGATAAAGCAAGTAACCTGCATGGGGCTATTTCTTACCAGAATGAGTCAAACGATATTCCATAATGGCCATTTGTCGGGTCAACTCGGTAATCGTAATACTCGAGCGAATATGCTTCAGCCGCTGGTTAAAGGCATGGTAAAACAAAACAGCAATGCCAACATAAACAATCAGGTCAACCCCCCGTTGGATCCCCATCCATTGGGCAAGATGAACGGTGATATCTGGATAAACCACCACCACTAAGGCTAGAGTCCAAAAACCTAGCCGAAAGAGCAACTCCGTAAAATGGATCTTCCCTCGCAACTTTTTTTTGCTCAGAGCAATCAAGTAAATCAGGTAAAAAAGCGCGAAAAAGAGTTGAAACAGCATGGCTAGTTATCGAAACGGGAAAAGAACAGGTCGAGCAAAATCCGCACGCTGCCCCAGTTACTTTGCCCTTTGGACATGGAATACTCTGTGTATTTAATTTCCGTGGGGATCTCCTGGTATTTAAGCTTTGCCTGGGCAATCCATTCGAGAATTTCAGAAGCGTGGGACATACGGTCTTGCTGAATTTTCAACTTTTCCGCCGCTGCTCTACTTAAGATACGAAACCCGTTGTGGGTATCGGTTAGGCGGATGCCCGCGGTAAAGTTTGTAAAGAGAATCGCCAGCTTGAGAATGATCTTGCGGGTAAAGGGAACCGCTTGCGGCTTTAAAAAACGACTGCCAATTAATATATCCAATCCCTGCTCCCGCAAAATTTGCACTGCTTCGGGAATTAATTCAGCGGGATGCTGCCCGTCTGAATCCAGGGTAACAATTTCCGTTGCCCCTTCTTCCAACGCGAATTCCACCCCCGTTTGCAAGGCGGCGCCTTGCCCCCGATTAACGCAATGGCGTAAAACCAAGGCTTTTGTTTTCGAGGCTTGAGCAAAGGTATCATCATTCGAACCATCATCCACCACAATAATATGCTCCACAATGTTTAAGGTATCTTCAATCACCTGAGCGATCATTGCCCCTTCGTTAAAGGCGGGCATCACCACATAAACCCCACTGAGGTCAGGGTCGGGTTGGATATTTGTTTCTTGAGTCATGGATTTTGAGATTATTTCTTTGTAAATTATGCAGATGACCTCGTTCCGTCAAGTCAAGCCCATTGGTCTGGGGGGCTGGGAGTCTTATAAAGGAGATAGAAAATCCCTCCACAAAGATTACCCACCCAGAGGGCTAAAAAATAGAGGTTGAAAATCTCAGCCCCCTGCTCAATCCCCGCGGAGTGATAAAGCAAGGCAAAGGCCAAATGCCCGACCCCCATTCCCCCCGGGGCAAGCGGCAGGGTAATGACCAAAAGCCCCGTGACCACCAATACCGCATGGGCGACAAAGGGCCCGGGGGCTGGGTTGTAGGCCCCATCAATGAGCCAAAACATCCCCAAGATAATCCCATAATTCAGCACCGACAGGGCACAACTGCCCCAAACCAGTTTTGGGGCCCCTCTCAACCGCTCCAAACTCTCCATGACCTTCAGCAAAAAGTTTTTCAAGGGCAAACGACCCGCCCAGCGGTGTAACAAGGCAAGCACAAAGGGCGGGGCATAGAGCAAGGCGCAAAGCCCCAAAAAGGAAATCAACCCTAAACCCAAAATAACCCAAAAATAAAGATGGAGTTCCGCCATCAAAGCAGGTTCAGCCCACCAACCCCAAAACCCGATCAACAACGCCCCCCACAAAAAACCGACAAAGCCCAACAAACGATCCGCGATCAGGGAAAGAAAAAGCAAAGTCTTGCCCTCACCCGGTTTAAGCCGAACAACATAATAGCCTTTCAACACATCCCCGGTCACCGAGCCCGGTAGCACCGCGTTAAAAAAATTACCGATGAAGGTGAGCAATAAGGCCTTGCTCCATTCCAAAGGCAAGTTCAAGGCAGTCAGGAGCAATTTCCAACGCCAAGCGGCAAGCCCGACAATAAAGACCAGATTGATACATACCAAAGCGACAAAAAAACGCGGTCGCTGGTAGACAATCGCCATGGAGGATAAATCAAAGCGACCTGAGTGGAAGAGATAATAAAATATCCCCACAACCAAGGTTAGCTTAAAAAGCCATAAAACAACTTTCTTCATGGTCACGACAAATCTCGAGGAGGCCAAAAGTTATAATTGGCCACCTTCAGCCCTGCCAAAACCAGCAATAACAAGGTCAAACCCAACCAAAAACGAGGGGAAAACTCTTTCCAGTCGCCATCTATATAGTCCATCTTAATCGCTTTGCTGCCCGCGGGAACCAAAATGCCGGTAAACAAGCCATTGACGGGGAACTTTCTCACCGCCATGCCGGAGGCAAAAAATTGGTAATTCTGCTGGTATTTGGCCGCGACAAAGAGCAAACAATCCACCAAGGGCGACTGAGCAAAACGAATCTCCCCTTCACCAAGAGGGGTAGCGTGCCAAGTCCACCCCTGACAACTCTTCAATCTTGAAGGCACCAAAGCTTGATCGATCAGGTAACGCAAGCTTAATGCCTGAGAGCGATAAGCCACCAGGGCTTGAGGCAGGTTCTCTAGAGCAAGCCGCTCCCAAATTGTTGGGGCCTGCACTCTTGATTGATAGTTTTTAAATTCATAAAGATATAACCCTTCTTCCTGCTGATACAGGCGGAGCAGGGGATGCTCGACCAATGCGGGACTTACCACAAAGCGGACATTAAAATGAGCGAGCAAAGCTAGGTTTTTCCCCAAGCGAAAGACATTGTCATTTTGTACCCTCCTTGGAGCCCCAAAGGTAAAACCCACTCCACCCGAGCCCGGGGGATAGTCCGAGACGCCATCTAAAGCGGCATACCATTTTTGCACCTCTTCACTATAGATATCATACCCATTTAGGCTAGGGATTTGAAAAAACCCTGGAGTATTCCAAGAAAGGGTACCGTCGGCAAAGATACTGTAAAAAAAATCCTGCTCCAATTCCTGCCCAAGGGTCTGCAAAATCGGGTGTTTCCGCTCAAACTTCACCTGCCGCGTCCGCGGCTCAAAAGCCCAAAAACCTTGAACCAATAATAAAGCCAGCAGAGTCAAGGCAGTAGGGACAGCCCAAGGGGATCTTTTTGCCCGAGCCAGACACCACAAACAGAGCCCCAAAACCAGCAAAGAACCATACACAACGGATTCAGTCCAAAAACCGGGCAGCCAATGATGCTTTCGGTTTGCATAAAAAAACACCGCCAACAGCAACGCCGCCACAGCCAAAACATTCCAACGCAACTTGGTAGAAGATTGAGCGATTTGCTCCCAAGCAAGCGCCATAAAAACAGCGGGCGCAAAGGCAAAAAGAACAAAAATCCGCTGTGGGTTCACCGAAGTGCTATAGGGCAAGGGATTCAGCCACCCCAGCCCCCCAGGCAGATAAATCAAAAATTGCATCAACAAGCTTAAACCCGCGCCCACCCAAACCATGCCCGCCGCCGCCCCCTGAACCCTCACCCTGCTCCAGGCCTTTTTGACCCATTGCCCTTGCGAAAAAAACAAAAGCGTAAAGGCAACGGCAATCAGGTTGGTGCCAAAACTCATTTCACAAATATTAGAATAGGGTAAAATATGCCGTTGAAAAAGCACCCACTGCATGGGCCAAGCAGTCCAATCAATCAGCTGGGTCGTGGAATAGTCGATAAAAACGCGTTGGGCAAAACTCGAGGCCAAAATATCACGCGCCCTGGGGTACCAAGCAAACCAAGCGGCCACCAGTACCAAAATCGCGGCAACCGCCAGCAACCCCCCTGCAAGCCAAATTTGTTTCCGCTGCCTCGGCTCGCTGATCCATTGCCAAAGATAAAACACCGCAAAAAGAAAAACCAAAAAATAACCGGCAAAAAGCTGAGAGGGAGGATAATGACAAAGAATCAACTCCCAACTCGCCCAGATAAATACCAGCAACATACCAGGGGCGGGGAAGCGAACAAAACGAGCGGCACTGTACAAGAGTAGGGGAATCAAGGCCCCCGCCAATGCCAATTGATGCGCCCCCACCAGCCATACTAAGGAATGGGCGGCAAAGGCATAGGTTAGTGCCCCTGCCCAACGGGCTGCCCTATCCTGGAGCAAAAAGCCCAACAACAGATACATCCCCAGCAAAGCAGTCAGCAAGATAAAGAAATACCGATAATTTCTCGCCTGCTGGAAGGAAAGCAAAAGAAAAGGGGCCTCATAAAGGGAAAGAAAATGACTGCGCTGATTAAAAGAAAGCATCCCGAAATTGAGAAAGGGGGTATAGCCCCCCTCTTCCACAAAGGAATGGCGGTTGCCCCGATCAAATAAAGCTTCTAAGGGCGCGCCAATCAAGGTATCGTCACTGCGAATGGGCTGCGCCTTTTTGATGTGGACTTCTAAGGGCTGAAAAAAGGGATTTTGCGCCAAGGGAGACAAAGCCAAAAAGGTTTGCTGAGAAAACAAGACCAACAAACCACCCAAGAGCAAAAAAGCGACAACCAGCTTTCGCATGGACATGAGGGTTCCAATTCAGTATTTCTTATCAAGGCTAGGGATCAAACCCCCTTTACAAAAACTTAGCTTTTAAAGCAAAAACAGCATAGCGATAAGAGTGCCCCCCTGCAAGCGAAACTCCGAATATTACAAAGAGAATCAATCCATGGACTACAGCGAATACCTCCAGGGTCGCCACCCCTTAAGCTTTCCCTATCGCCGTTATTTAGTATACCCCTACTACCGTTCCCTGCTGCCCGGCAAAGCCCTAGAAGTGGGCTGCGGCCTAGGCGAGTTTTTAGACCAAGCCCCAGGCATGCTCGGGGTGGAACTCAACCCCAAGTTGGTAGCTGTCTGCCAGCAAAAGGGTTTGGATGTAAAAGAGGGTTCAGCCTATGCTATTCCTTATCCTGATGAAACCTTTGACAGCTTAATGCTAGACAATGTTTTTGAACACCTTGATGAGCCCGAAGTTTGCCTAAACGAAATTTTACGAGTTCTAAAACCGGGGGGAAGGCTATTGCTAGCCCTGCCCAACCAAAAGGGCTACGCTACTGACTCAACCCATGTGCGTTATTGGAATGAGGCCAACCTACCTTCTTTCATAGAAAAACAAGGCTTTAAGCTAATCAATAGTCGTAATTACCCTATCCCCTTTAAAGGAATAGGAAATCTTTTTTGGCCCTATAACTGTTTTCTTTGCCTCGGTGAAAAAACAGCCCCAACCTAACCGTGCGCAGGGGCAGGGCAATTGCTTTTTACCTAGTCCTATGGTAATGCTCATTCTATTTTTATCAATGCGAAGCTCGCGTCTATACAGGGTTACCTTATGAAAGGAATCATCTTAGCCGGTGGCAGCGGCACCCGCCTCTACCCCTTAACCCAAGCGGTTTCCAAGCAATTGCAGCCTGTTTACGACAAACCCATGATCTACTACCCCTTAAGCACCTTAATGCTGGCGGGAATCAACGAAATATTGATCATCACCACCCCTCACGACCAAAAAGCCTTTCAAGACCTTTTAGGCAATGGCCACCACATGGGGGTTGAACTCTCCTACGCGGCGCAACCCGAGCCCGGGGGGCTGGCCCAGGCCTTTTTAATCGGGCGCGACTTTGTCCAAGGAGAGGCGAGTTGCTTGATTTTAGGGGATAATATTTTTTACGGGCACGACTTCGTTCATCTCTTGCAAAAAGGCCGCCGCCAAGTGGAAGAAGAGGGCGGCGCCGCGGTATACGGCTATTGGGTCAACGACCCAGAGCGCTACGGGGTGGTGGACTTTGACGACTCCGGTAAGGCCCTATCCATTGAGGAAAAGCCCCGTGAGCCAAAAAGCAATTACGCGGTAGTCGGCCTCTACTTCTACGATGAAACGGTAGTGGAGGTGACGACTCGACAAAAACCCTCCCCTCGTGGAGAGCTCGAGATTACCAGTGTCAACCAAGACTATTTAAATCAGGGCAAGCTCCATGTAAACCTCATGGGTCGGGGTTTTGCCTGGTTGGACGCCGGCACCCACGAAAGCCTTTTAGACGCGGGAAACTTTGTCAAAACCATTGAAGATCGGCAGGGCTTAAAGGTTTCCTGCCCCGAAGAAATCGCCTATAAGCAAGGCTGGATCAACGAGACGCAAATGAGAGAAACCATCTTGCGTTACAAAAAAAACCAATATGGCTCTTACTTAGAGAGCGTTTTAAAGCATAAAAACCGCCCATGAAGATAACCCAATTCAATGTTGAGGGCTTACAACTCCTTGAGCCGAAAGTCTTTGGCGACTCTCGCGGTTATTTTTTGGAAAGTTACAACCAAAACCGCTACGATGAGGCTTTGGGTAAAGAGGTTCGCTTTGTCCAAGACAACGAGTCCCTCTCCTCTTACGGGGTTTTGCGGGGCCTGCATTACCAACTGCCTCCCTTTGCCCAAAGTAAGCTGGTGCGGGTCTTGGTGGGTCAAGTCTTGGATGTGGCAATAGACCTTCGCCCAAACAGCCCCACCTTTGGTCAACATGTGAGCGTAACCCTGAGCGCGACGAACCACCATCAATTGTTCATCCCTCGCGGCTTTGCCCACGGCTTTGTGGTTTTAAGCGAAGAGGCCCTGTTCAGCTACAAGGTCGATAACTTTTATAGCCCGCAAGCAGAGCGGAGCATCCGTTTTGACGACCCCGCCTTGGGCATCGACTGGCAGGTTCCCGCCAACAAATTGCAACTGGCCCAAAAAGACGCTGCCGCCCCCACCCTGGATCAAGCCGAAGCCTTCCCCACAGGAGGGTTATGAGAGTCTTGGTCACCGGATCCAAGGGGCAGCTGGGCAGCGAGATCAAGGCATTAAACCCTGCCCATGAGATGTTTTATACGGATCTTGACGAATTGGACCTCGCCGACCCGGTAGCCATAGAACGCTTTATCCAAGACCACCAAATCGAAGCGATCATTAATTGCGCGGCCTACACGGCAGTGGATAAAGCGGAAAAAGACCCAAAGACCGCAGACCAAATCAATCACCTCGCCGTCGCTCAATTGGCTCAGCTCGCGGTAAAGTATCACGCCTTTTTGCTCCATGTCTCGACTGATTATGTCTTTGCCGGGCAAAGCGCGAGGCCTTATCAAGAAACAGACCCCACCCATCCGCTTTCGGTCTACGGCAAAACCAAACTCGCCGGAGAAGAGGCGATTTACGCCTCCAAGGCGCAAGCGGTGATTGTCCGCACGGCTTGGCTTTATTCCAGTTATGGGCAAAATTTCGTTAAAACCATCGGCAAGTTGGCTCTTGAAAAGCCCCAGCTCACCGTGGTCGATGATCAAATCGGCAACCCCACCTATGCCCGGGATTTAGCCCAAGCCCTCTTGGTCATCTTAGACGCCCCCCCACCCCAAGGGGTCGAGATCTATCATTACAGTAACGAAGGGGTGGCCAGCTGGTATGATTTCGCCCAGGCGATTAAACAAGGGCTCCAGGCCCCCTGCGAAATCCTCCCCGTGGATAGCTCCGCCTTCGCGCGGCCCGCGCCGCGCCCCTCCTACTCGGTCTTTAACAAAGGAAAGATCAAAAAAGCCTACTCCATCACCATTCCTTACTGGCGAGACAGCCTTTTAGAATGCCTTAAAAAACTGAATCCATGAAACACTATCTTGTTACCGGCGGCGCTGGTTTTATCGGCGCGAACTTTGTTGAGCACTTTTTGAAAACCTATCCGGATCGGGCCTTGGTCAACCTCGACAAGCTGACCTACGCAGGCGATCTTGCCAACTTAACTAAAGCGAGCAAGGCAAAAAATTACCATTTTATCCAGGGAGATATCTGCGACCGCGCCTTGATCGAGTCCCTCTTTGAAAAGCATGCCTTTGAGGGGGTCTATCACTTTGCGGCCGAAAGCCATGTGGACAACTCCATTGCCGGGCCGCAGGTCTTTATGGAAACCAATGTCATGGGCAGCTTCACCCTCATTGATGTGGCCAGAAAATTCTGGATGGAGGGGCCCTTTCAAGCCAAGCCAGAGCATGCAAATGCCCGCTTTCTCCATATTTCCACCGATGAGGTCTACGGCACCTTAGGGGAAGAAGGACTCTTTACGGAGACCACTCCCTACGCCCCCAACAGCCCCTATAGCGCTTCCAAAGCAGCCAGCGACATGATCATCCGCAGTTATCACCATACCTATGGGATGAACACGGTCATCACCAACTGCTCGAACAATTACGGCCCCAAGCAGCACAAAGAAAAGCTGATCCCCACTATTTTGCGCAAAGCCCTGGCCTTAGAGCCCATTCCGATTTACGGCAAGGGGGAGAATATCCGCGATTGGCTCTTTGTATTAGACCACTGCAAGGGCATCGACTTAGCCTTTAGCAAAGGGAAATCCGGCGAAACCTACAACATCGGGGGACGCAACGAGAGAAATAATTTGTTTATCGCCCAATACATCTGCCAACTCCTAGATACCTTGCGCCCCCGCGGCGATGGCCAGAGCTATGACCGGCTCATTGAATTCGTTAAAGATCGACCCGGGCATGACCTCCGCTACGCCATCGACGCCAGCAAAATTGAAACCCAATTAGGCTGGAAGGCAGACGAAAACTTTGAAACGGGGATCCAAAAAACCTTGGAATGGTACCTGGCTCAATGGAATTAAAGCTACTCCCTGAGCCCTATCACCCCGATTCTCAAGGGATCTATCGCAAAGGCGAAGCACAGGACTTCGCCTATTCTGATGGAGAAGAAACCGAACGCCGACTGCTGGAACAGGTCAAAGCCGCAACCGATGTCAGCCTAGGCAGCGATTCCCTCCAAGCCTGCATCACCGATTGGGCCTCGGAATATCATTTCACCCCTCTACGGGCAAACCTGCTGTCTCCCTTTCCCCTAGAACGCTTTACCAAGGTCTTGGAAATCGGTTGCGGCTTAGGGGCGATTACCCGCCTCTTGGGCGAACGCTGCGGCCAAGTCCTGGCCTTAGAGGGGAGTTACGCCCGCGCCTTAGTCGCCAAGGAACGGGTACGCGATCTCAATAAGGTGCAAGTGGTAGTTGAAAACTTCAACCAACTTCAAACCGAGGAACGCTTTGACCTCATCACCCTCATCGGGGTTTTGGAATACGCCCCCGGGTTTTTCGGAGGCAACGACCCGATACAAGAGATGCTGCTCAAGGCAAAATCCCTCTTAGCCCCCGGCGGAGTCTTGGTCGTCGCCATTGAAAACCAATTGGGGCTGAAATATTTAAACGGCTGTAGCGAAGACCACGCCGCCCAACCCTATTTCGGGGTGCATGGCCTCTATGAAGGTTCCCCCTTTGTCACCTTTGGCCGCAAAGAGTTCGCACAGGTCTTGGCCCAGGCGGGGTTTGGACCCCAACAATATTACTATCCCTTTCCCGATTACAAACTACCTCAATTTATGGTTCCTGAAGGGACTGGAGCAGAGGGGCCGAATTTGGGCAAAATCGCGGGAGAATATATTGCTCGGGATTATACAGGTTCAAACAATACCCACTTTATTGAAAGCCGCGTCTGGCCCCTCTTGGCCAAAAACCAACTCTTGCCCGATTTAGCCAACTCCTTTTTGACCTTTTGCTCCTTAGAAAAAGAAAGCCTTACCCCCCTGCGACCCGATTGGCTGGCGGTGAGTTTTTCAGGCCGTCGGCAAAAGGCCTTTCTCAATTGGAATCGCTTTGTTTTGCAAAACGGGAAGCTGAAGGTCATCAAAGAAGCTCTCTACCCAAAAGAAAAACCAAAGGCGGCCTCTATGGAGCAACATTTTGGGGTGGAGGACTACCTTCCCGGGTCCAGTTTCAGCGACCAGATCACCCAGGCCTTGCTCAAACAGCCCCAAAGCGAAGTTTTTCTTTCCCAGCTTACAAAATGGATCCAGGCCCTTAAGGCCCAAGCCGATAACCAGGGGAACCTGCCAGGCAGCAGGGTGGAGTTTGTGCCCTTTAACTTAAAGGTAACCGCTCAAGGTGAGTTGCTCCCCTTTGACCAAGAATGGGCCGCCCCGCGGCCCATTCCGTTAAATTGGGTTGTCTTTCGGGGGCTTTTGCACCTTTGGCAGCGCTTTCGTCTTGCCTTGCCCATCTACCTCTTTCCCCTTCCCTACCCGACCTTGCGGGCTCTTTTAGAGGCGGTCGATTCCCACTTTCAACTGCGTTTTTCTCCCGAAAGGTTGGAAGAATGCATGCAGCTAGAACAGGAGTTCCAAAGCTTAGTCAGCGGAGCCAAAGGGGATGGCGCAATCCTTCGGGCTCTTTTAGACGCCCCCCTAATCGCAATGGAAGAGCCCCCCAGCCCGCAAGAACCAGAAACCAAAGCACAAGGTTTCGAGGCCCAAAGCCTCCGTTGGCGTTTGCTCCAAGAGCAGGCAGCGCGCAAGCAGTTGGAACTGCGAGCCCGCCAACTGGAACAAGCGCAGCAGCAGCTCCAAATTGAAAAAGACGAAATCCAACTCAATTTGGAAAAGCACATTGAAATGATTCACGGCCTCTGGGCCTCCTGGAGTTGGCGAATCGGGCGCAAGGTGACCTGGCCGGCGCGCAAACTCAAAACTCTCTGGCAGCAACTGAAAAAGCAAAAAAAACGACTCCGCCCCCTCAAGGCCTGGTGGATCGGCCTAACTCAGGGAAAAGAGGCCAAAGCTCTTTATGTAACCCATTTGCTCTCTGGCAACTACGCGGCTTGGCATGCTCGCCACTACCAGCTCCACAAAACAGACCAAGAAAAAATCCGCTCGCATATCCAACAATTTGCCAAAAAACCTTTCATCTCCGTCATCCTGCCCACCTACAACCCCCCTGAGGTGTGGTTGCGCAAGGCCATCGAATCGGTTCAAAACCAACTCTACCCCCATTGGGAACTCTGTATTGCCGATGACGCCTCTACAGATTCAACAACAAAACAAATCCTTAAAGAATATGCCGCAAAAGACAAACGCATCAAGGTGGTCTTTCGGGAACAAAACGGCCATATTTCAGAAAGCTCCAATTCCGCAATCGAATTGGCGCAAGGGGAATATATTGCTTTATTGGACCACGATGACGAACTCACCGAAGACGCGTTGTATGGTGTCGCTTGGGCGATTAACGAGCGCCCCGGGGTCAAACTCATCTATTCAGACGAGGATAAATATACCCCCCAGGGCTTTTTGGACGGCTTTTATTTCAAGCCCGATTACAGCCCCGATTTGCTCTATTCGCACAACTATATCTGCCACCTCGGGGTTTATCACTTAGAGACCCTGCGCCAGATCGGAGGCTTCCGCAAAGGTTATGAGGGGTCCCAAGATTGGGATCTCGCTCTCCGTTTTATCCGCGCTATTGACCCCAAAACAGAGATCTACCACCTGCCCCGCGTTCTCTATCATTGGCGGATGATCCCCGGCTCTACGGGGCTCGACATCTCCTATAAAAACTACGCCATTGAGGCGGCGAAAAAAGCGATTGCGGACGACATCCGCGCCCGGCACCCAGGCCGGAGCTTTGAGGTTATTTCCCTAGTCGATATTCCAGGAAACTTTAGGGTTCGCTACCTCCTGGCCCAAAAACCAAAAGTCAGCCTGATCATGCTGACAAGAGACGGCATGCATGTCTTAAAAACCTGTGTGGATTCCATCCTGGCTAAAACCCAATACCCCAACTTTGAACTGATCATCGTGGATAATGGAAGCGCGCAGGCAGAAACCCTAGCCTATTTTGAGAAAATCAAACAAGACGCAAGGGTGCGCGTTTTGCGTTACGACATCCCCTTTAACTTCTCCAAACTCAATAATTTAGCCGTACCCGCAGCCGAGGGTAAAATTTTAGGGCTCATCAACAACGATTTGGAAGTCCTCCAAGGCAACTGGCTGGAAGAAATGGTTTCTCACGCGGCCCGACCTGAAATCGGCTGCGTGGGGGCCAAGCTGCTTTATCCCCATGGCGCCCTGCAGCATGGAGGCGTCATCGTCGGCCTCGGCGGGGTCGCCGGGCACTCCCACAAGGGTTTCCCCGGCTCCCACCCCGGCCACGCCCGCAGACTGCAACTCATCCATAATCTTTCCGCCGTCACCGCGGCCTGTCTTTTGATTCGAAAAGAAGTCTACTTAGAAGTGGGCCAACTAGATGAAACAAACCTAAAAATCGCCTTTAACGATGTGGATTTTTGCCTGAAAGTAAAACAAAGGGGCTATTGGAACCTGATTACCCCCTATGCCGAACTCATTCATCACGAGTCGGCGACAAGGGGTTATGAAGACAACCCGGAAAAGGTCGCCCGTTTTGAAAAGGAAAAAGCTTATATGGCAAACAAATGGGGGCCGACCTTAGCCATCGACCCCTTTTACAACCCCAACTTCACCCTGGATCGAGAAGACTTCTCCTTAGCCGATCAACCCCGCATGCCCAAGCCTTGGTTGAACCCATGAAAGCCTTTTTACAGTTTATCGCCCTCACTTGGCGCTATCGGCACCCCATTGGGGTCATGACCCGGCAAGAGATTCTCTCGCGTTATGCCGGTAGTCTCTTAGGCTTTGCCTGGACCATCACCCACCCCTTGGTAACCATCGCCCTGTTTTGGTTTGTTTTTTCTAAAGGCTTTAAGGTTGCCCCCGCTGCGGGGGTTCCTTTTTTGAGTTGGTTTATTTGCGCTTACGCGGTCTGGCAAACCTTTTCCGAGGCTTTAACCGCCTCCAGTCAGAGCCTGATTCGCAACCAGGCCTTGATTAAAAAAACCACCTTTCCCGCGCAAATTCTCCCCCTTGTGGCCGTGTTCTCCAGCCTCATCAACGGGCTGGTTTTGTTGGTTCTGCTCTTGGTCGTCTTGGTCTATCAGGGAATTGAGTTCCACTTTATGGCCTGGCAGGTTCTTTATTACTATTTTGCTCTGCTGCTGCTCGCTTTGGGGCTGGGCTGGCTCTTTTCGGCTGCCGCCGTACTGGTGCGAGACCTCTTACAGGTGGTGCAGGTGATTTTGCAAGTCGGTTTTTGGGCCACCCCGATTTTTTATCAACCCGAGATTTTTGGCCCGACGATTCTCCGCTTTTTAAAATTAAACCCGATTTTTTACCTGACCGAGGGCTTCCGCAACGCCTTGCTTTACAATCAACCCTTTTGGGCAGACCCCTTGCAAATGGCGTATTTTTGGGTTTTTACCTTGCTTCTCTTAGGCCTGGGCGGCTTCGCCTTTTCCCGTCTCAAACCCGATTTGGCAGAGAACCTATGAGCGAGATCATTCGTGCCCAAGGCTTAACCAAGTCCTACAAGCTCTACCCCAATCCAAAAGCCCGCTTAAAGGAATGGCTCCACCCCTTGCGCAAGAAATATCACCACCCCTTCATGGCCTTAAAGGGGGTCAGCTTTTCCGTGCAAGAGGGGGAAACCCTCGGCATCGTGGGGCAAAACGGCTCGGGCAAATCGACCTTGCTGCAAATCATCACCGGGGTCTTGGCCCACAGCTCCGGCAGCTTGGAGGTCAAAGGCAAGATCGCGGCCCTATTGGAGCTGGGCGCCGGGTTTGACAAGGAGCTAACGGGTCGGCAAAACCTCTATCTCAATGGGGCGATTCAAGGCTTAAGCCGTCACGAGGTGGAAGACAGCATAGAAGAGATCCAAGAGTTCGCCCAAATTGGGGAGTTTTTTGATCAGCCGGTCCGGCTTTACTCCTCAGGAATGTTTGTTCGCCTCGCCTTTTCCGCGGCCATCCATGTGAACCCGGATATCCTGATTGTAGACGAAGCCTTGAGTGTGGGGGATGTCAAATTTCAAAACAAATGCTTTCGCAAATTCAACCAGTTTAAAGAAGCGGGAAAAACGATTCTCTTTGTCACCCACGGCACGGACTTAATTACCAAGCATTGCGACCGGGCCCTGTTGCTCCATCAAGGCGACCTGCTTTTAGACGGCGAGCCCAACAAGGTGATCAATCGCTACCTCGAGTTGCTCTTAGGCCCCCAAAGCAAAACCGCTTCAGCCCCACCCAAGCCTTCGCAGGTCACAAAGAGACTCACCCTCGACCCTGGAAACTGGGCAGAGTACCCCAAAGAAATACAGCGCTTTGCCCAAGCCCACCCCGAACAAGACCTTTGCCCCAAAAACCCGGTTTACAACCCCAACGAGCACCGCTACGGCAACCGGCAAGGGGAAATCCTCAATTTTTTGCTCTACGCAAAGGGGCAATGCAACCCCTTGCAGTTTGAGATGGGAGACAATTTAGAGGTTTTTGCTCTTTACCGGTTCCATCAGTCCGCCTCGATTCCCGTTTACGGCCTGACCTTAAAAACCCTCGACGGGGTTGAGGTCACCGGCATCAACAACCTGGGGGAGAAAAAAAAGGTTACCGCAAAAGAAGCGGGCGAGTACAGCCTTCTGCATTTTGTCCTCCCCCTCAACCTCATTCCCGGGGAATACTTCATCAGCCTAGGCCTTGCCTCCTTTGAAGGGGGAGAAGTGATTCCCCTCGAGCGCCGTTATGATTTGATTCACCTCAAGATAAAGGGGACTTCGGGCCGCTACGGCCTCGTTGACCTAGGTCAAGCGATGCAAGAACTGAGCGGCTAGGCGCATTCGAGTTTACCCGCGCGCAGGCAGAGCATAAAATCAAATTCCGCCCCCCCCTTCTCCTTGCCCAAGCAGCGATTTCTGGTTATAATCAGGCAAAATTTTCCCTGATCCTTCCCTATGGCCTTATTTGACTTTAAGAAAAAAACATCCCGCCAATACCTGCTTTTAAGCCCCGCGCCCACAGAGAACAGCTTATTGAGCGGCGAGGGGCAAATGGACTGGGCGCTGTTAAGTCAAGAAGAACTCGATGAAAAGGTAGAGAGCAATGAATTAGCTGAGGATTCCCGCCTCTTCATTGTGGAACGGGAAGTAAAAATCCACTTCCAAAAAACGACCCACCTCGATTGATCCCATGACCACAGCCCCGGCCAAAACCACCCCCATGCTGGAGCATTTTTATCAAGTCAAGCGGGAGTACCCCGATACCCTGATTTTTTACCGCATGGGCGAATTCTACGAGATGTTTGGCCAAGACGCGGTAATCGGTTCCGGTATTTTAGACATTGCCTTGACCAGTCGAGATAAAAAAAAGGCCAATGCCTTGCCCATGTGCGGCATTCCCGCCCATTCTTACGAAACCTATGTCAATAAGCTGACCAAAGCAGGGCACAAGGTCGCCATTTGCGACCAACTAGAAGACCCCGCCCAAGCCAAAGGGCTGGTCAAAAGAGGGGTAACCCGGGTCATCACCCCCGGTACCGTGCTTTCCACCCAGTTACTCGAAGAGGGAAAAAATCAATTCATCGCCGCCCTTGCTTGGGAAGAAAACAACCCGATTTTAGGGGTTGCCTTTGCCGACCTCACCACGGGCGAATTCGAGTTTGAACAGGGCTCGCTGCTGAGCGTCAGCGAGCTGATCCAACGCTTCCAGCCGGTGGAATTGTTATTCTCCGCCGATGCGGAGGGAGCCCTCCCCTCCTCCTGCCGAGACTGTCTCCAGGGGCTGCACAAACAGCCCCACTTAGAAGCCTTAAGCCCTCAAGCCTTTCACCTCCAAACCGCGCGACGCGCCCTGCTAGAGCATTTTGCCCTCCAAAGCCTCGACCCCTTTGGCTTAGAAAACAAACCCCAAGCCCAACAGGCCTGCGGCGCCCTCTTAGGATATCTCCAGGCGACCCAAAAAAACGCGCTCCGTCACCTGACTCACTTAAAGACCGCTCCCCGTCAAGGGGTCATGCTGCTCGATGAGGCGACGATCCGCAATTTAGAGCTTTTCGAGCCCCTCCAAACAAGCTTAGAGGATCACAGCCTCATCCGCCTTTTAGACCAAACCCAAACCCCCATGGGGGCCAGGTTGCTCAAGCGTTGGCTCTTAACGCCCTTGACCGACCGAGCTGCCTTGAGCAAACGGCACCAAGCCGTAGCATATTTGATCCGGCAATTCTACCAGGCCGAAGAACTGATCCAACTCTTAAAGGGGGTCAACGACCTAGAGCGCATCCTCGCCCGTTTGAGCTTGCCTTTAGGCGGGTTAAACGATCTCTTGCGCCTCCGCTCGGGACTCGCCCCCTTAGGGGAGCTTGCCCGGGCCTTGCAGGCATTGGACGAGCCCGCCTTGCAACAAGACTTCGCCCAGTTTGACCCTCTTTTAGACCAATACGAGTTGCTGAGCGGCTACCTGCAAGATCAACCGAACCTAAAAACCGGGGAAGGGGGTTATATCCGCCCCGGGGTCAACCGTGAACTCGACGAGCTGCGCTCTCTCGGTCAAGACAGCAAAAGCCACCTCGCGGCCTTGGAGGAACGAGAAAAAACCCGCACGGGGATTCACAGCTTAAAAGTGGGGTACAATCGGGTCTTTGGCTATTACTTGGAAATATCCAACGCCAACAAGCACTTAGCTCCAAAAGAATACATTAGAAAACAAACCTTGGCCAACGCCGAGCGCTACCTTACCCCGGAGCTGAAAGAACTGGAAGAAAAGATCACCAGCGCGGAAGAAGAAGCGCGAGAGATCGAGCAAGAGCTTTTAAGGCGCCTTTTAGACCAGATCAAAGGCCAATTGAGCCGCATCCAGCGCACGGCGCGGCGCGTCGCGCAAATTGATGTCCTCTGCAACCTCGCCGCCCTGGCGCGCAGTCGCAACTACAGCCGCCCCGAACTGCTCGCAAAAGAGGCCCCCCCTCGTTTGCGTATCCTCGGCGGTCGCCATCCGGTCATCGAAAGCCTCTTTGAAGAAGAACCCTTCATCGCCAACGATTGCGAACTGGATTCCAAAACCCAATACATCAGCGTCATCACCGGCCCCAACATGGGGGGCAAGTCCACCTACATGCGCCAAGTCGCCTTGATTTGCCTCCTAGCCCAGATGGGCAGCTTCGTGCCCGCCCAAAAAGCCGTACTTCCCTTGTTTGAGCGCGTCTTCACCCGAGTCGGGGCCGCCGACAATCTAGCCCGAGGACAATCCACCTTCATGGTGGAGATGAACGAGGCGGCAGCGATTTTAAACAACGCCAATGAGCGTTCCTTGGTGATTTTAGACGAGATCGGGCGGGGGACCAGCACCTTTGACGGCATCAGCATCGCCTGGTCCATTTTAGAATTCCTCCATAAAAAGCGCGTCCCCACCCTCTTTGCCACCCACTACCATGAATTGATCCTCTTAGAAGACCAACTCAAGGGAGTAAAAAACGAAAAGGTCGAGGTGGAAGAAGAGGGAGAGCAGATTCTCTTTTTAAGAAAAATCACCGCAGGTCGGGCGCACAAAAGCTACGGCATTCAGGTCGCCAGCTTGGCGGGCCTCCCCTTTGAGGTGGTGATGCGCGCCAAAAGCCTACTCCAAGAATTAGAACGAGCAGAAAGCAATTTAAGCGGAAAAAAACAACAGGCCCTCCGCAAGGCCGCTAGCCAACAATTGACCTTTGCCCCCCTAGAAGAGCCCTGGATGCAAGATTTAAGAGACTTTGACCTAAACCAGTCCACCCCCTTGCAAGCGATGGAATTTTTATACCACTTAAAAGAAAAGGTGGGTAAATGAAGGTTTTGCTCCTCCCTCTCTTGGCTTTCCTGCTTTGGTCTACCCCACTACAAGCAGCAGACCGAGTTGACCGCATCTACAACAAAGCGGCCCGAGACTTTCATCAGCTCTATAAAGACACGCCCTTTCGGGATCGGGCCGACAACTGGATCGCGACCATCGAACGCTTCAAGGCGATTACCGAGCATCACCCCAAACACCGCAGGGCGGCCCATTCTCTGCTCAACATCGGCCTGCTCTACAGTTCCTTGTACAAATGGAACCATCAAAAAAACTACTTGGAGCAGGCGATCATTTTTTTTCGCAGGCTTGTTGCCGACTACCCCAAAAGCGCTTTGGCCGATGATGGGCAATATCGTCTAGCAGAGATCTACGAGATTTTTTTAAAAGACCCCCAGCGGGCCTACATCGAGTACCAAAAACTCATTGAACTCTTCCCCCGCGGCGACTTTGTCCCCTATGCCAAGAAAAAATTAGAAAAACTCAAACCCCCGCCCCAAACGGCCCAACTCAAGCCAGACCAAAGCGGGGCCCAAGCCGCCGCCCCGGAAGAACTCATGAAAATCCAAATGGGCGGGCTGGATTACGCGACCGCAGAGAGTCAACCCGCGGGGCTAACCAGTCGGGTAGATTATTGGTCCAGCAGCGATTGGAGCCGCATGGTGATCAATGTAGCCAAGCCCATTCACTATAAATATCAAGTTTTAAAGGCCGACAAAAAGCTGGGCAAGGGCCGCAGAATGTATATCGACCTCTATAAGGCCTACCTCCCCAAGGGGTTTAAGAAGCGCATCGCCGCCAATGACGGCCTCATCACCCAGGCGCGAATCGCCCAATTCAATACCGAAACCGTGCGTATTGTGTTGGATTTAGCTAGTTTAAAACGGATCAAAGTCTTTCATCTAGAACTACCCAAACAATACAAGGTGGTCATCGACATCTTAGGGGAGTCTGCCCTTGCGGGGGGCCTTCCCCCCAAAAAAACCCAAAAAACGACCTCCCCCCGGGCACCCCGACCCAGCATCCCCATCAACCCGCCCCAGGCTTACGACACAAAAAAATCCTCTCCCGCCCCGAGCAAGCACAAAGAGACCAAGCCCGCCATCAGCCTGTCTAAAGCTTTAGGTCTCAAGGTCAACCGCATCATTTTAGACCCGGGCCATGGGGGAAGAGACCCCGGTGCCTTGGGCTTTCAGCAAAAGGAAAAAAACCTCGCTCTCAAGCTGGCCTTACTCGTCAAAAAAGAGCTTCAAACCAAGTTGCCGGGGATGGAGGTTCTGCTAACCCGCTCTAAAGACCGCTACATCAGCTTGGAAGCGAGAACAGCCTTTGCCAATCAAAACAAGGGAGACCTCTTTGTTTCGATTCACTTAAACGCGAGCCGCAAACACCAAGTTTCGGGAATGGAGACCTACTACCTCAACCTAACCACGGATAACGACGCCTTAGCCTTAGCCGCCACGGAAAACCAAACCAGTCGAAGAGGCATCGCCCAGCTACAAAATCTATTAAAAAACTTAATGACCAATTCCAAAATCACCGAATCCAACGAATTGGCGCAATTAATCCAGGCGGAAACCATTCACCACATACACCGCAGCAAGCTTATCCATTTGCGCAACCTAGGGGTGAAGCAGGCGCCTTTTGTTGTCTTGCTCGGCGCTAACATGCCCAGCGTATTGGTCGAGGCGGGTTTCATCTCCAACAAACGGGAAAACGACTTGCTGAAAAAGAGGAAATACCGCAAAGTTGTAGCTCAGGGCATCTTCAAGGGCCTCAAAAAATACCTGGTATTGACCCAAAGCTTATAAATCATGCGTCTTTATTTTTTCTTTTTCACTGCCCTATTTTTACTGACCTCTTGTAGTTCGGTGGCGCTGGATGAGGTTTCCAACCTCATGGTTCGGGAAAAATTACGCGACAAATTGAACCTCTCCAATCGCGCCTTTGAAAACTACATGCTTTTGCAAAAGCGCTTAGGGGTTTTCATTCTCATCAAGCCTTCCCATGCGCCCTCAAGCCTGACCGCCCCCTTAGCCCAGGCCATTTCCACTCGTCTTGCCCAACATCACCTTTTCCCCTCCGTGATGGACGACAGCAACTTCAAGGCCCGGCTAGCTCAAAACCCCAAGCTCAAGCAAAAGGCTGAAATCTACTTCGACACCCTAAGCTTTGTGGCGGTCAGTGATCGAGACCTTTCCAACGCCATCGGCAAAGCCTTAAAACTCGACCAATTCTTCTTGATTCAGCTAGATCAATGGCCGGCCCAAAATACCTCAAAAAACCAGCCCATCCGCTTCAAAGCTCGACTGGTGGACGCGTACCGAGGTGACATCTTATGGACGGGCATCGCGGAAGAGCCCCTAGACCCAGAAGAGTTCCAACAGGCCAAAGAACATGCCTTAAAGCTAGTAGAGCGGCTCACCGAAAAACTGCAATTGCGCTTCCGACGCAAATGGCACCGCCTGCGCTACAACGGCTTAAAGGGGGAAAATGTTGGTTAAGGGCGCGCAACGCATCAAAACTTGGTTTTTTGGCCCCAATATCGAGCACCTGATGCTCGATGAATTCCGCCACAACCCCTTGGCAGGCTACCTCCAGGTCTATTTCGAGCAACACCGCATGATCGCGGGGTTATACCGGGTCTTGGTCACCGCCTTTTTAAGCTTTGTGTTGTTGGTGAGCTTGATGATCTACAACAGCCTCGGCAGCAGCCAACTCCCTACCTGGGGGTTTTTGGCCTTGGGGCTAGCCGATATTTTACTTTTGTTGGGTGGGGTCAAGGTCTTAAAAGAGATTCGTCGTTACCGACTCAAGAGCCAAGCCATGCTGGCAGAGGTCTATGAGCAGCTAAAAAGGGATTTAAACCGCTTTGAAAAAATCAAGGATGAGACCGGTTTGTTGGCCAGTGCCCAAAAAATGCTCAAGAAAAAGCTGCGTCTCTTGCAAGGCGACGGCAACGATCCCCCGACAACCGGGCATTCCGGCTGGGATGCGCAATTCTGCGAGACCTGCGGTCACAAAGTCGAGATGCTGGAGGAATCTTGCCCGGCCTGCGGTTTGGTCTTTGAAGAAAACCGACCTAATTAGCCCCACTCACCGCCTGGACAATCAATTGCCTGCGCCAACGGCCTAAAAACTCGTTGCCGGTCAAGGTCACGGCCAAATCCGCGCCCTGCCGCGGAACCTTTTCTACCCCGCCCCAATAGACAATCTCCAAATCCTGCCCCAGATCCCACTTGAGGTGCTTCCCGGCCATAATTTTAGGTTGCGGCAGTTGGGGCCGCTTTAAAAAGAAAAGGGGAGGATCATGCTCCTTGCCAAAGGGCTCAAGCTTTCTCAAGAGGTCGATGAGCCGAAAACTCAGCATGTGCGGCAGCACCTCTAAGTCCGCCAAGACTTCATCCTCCCTTCCCCCCCCTGCTTGCAGGCAAGCTTGGTTGAAGGCCTCGGCAAAGGAGGCAAACTGGTCTAAATCCAGCGTACAGCCCGCCGCGTTGGCATGGCCCCCCCATTGGCGCAAAAAGGGGTCACAGGGTTTTAACAGCTCCATTAAATTGATCCCTTTCGAGCGCAAACTCCCCTTCACCATCCCCGCTTCACCGAGGGTAAAAACCCCGGTGGGCAAGCCGTACTCATCCAACAAGCGGTGGGCGATAATCCCGATCAGGCCTTCATGAAACTCCGCGTCATAGATGATCAAGCCCCCTTTCTCGGCCTCCTTCAAAGCGAGGTCCCGGGCTTTAGAAACCATTTTATCCTGTTTGCTTTTGCGCTGGTTATTGATTTTTGCTATTTTTTTCAATTGATCCCGGCAAGCGGTCAACTCCGGCGAGGTCAAAAAACACAAGCCTTCCCCAGCGTCCCCAATCCGCCCTGTAGCGTTGAGCAAGGGGGCAAGGCGAAAGGCTAAGCTTCTCGGGTCATAGGTGGTAAGCTTCAGCTTATCGCCAAAGGCACGCAGATAATAAAACCCGGGGCCCGCATCAGGGGCATGGAGTTTGCTGGTCATTTGTTCCAGCCCGAATTTGGCGAAAATCCGATTCAACCCCAGCAAAGGCACCTGATCGGCAATGGTTCCCAAGGCCACAAGGTCTAATTGTTCCAGCATATTGGGTTCTTCCCCCTGCCAAAAGCCCTGCTCCCTTAAAAAGGCGCGCAACCCCAAAAGCCATAAAAAAGCCACCCCCACCCCGGAAGGGTTTTTATCGGGAAACAAAGACCCCTCCAGCTTTGGGTTGACAATCAAGCAAGAGGGAAGCAAATCCGGCTGCGGCTGATGGTGGTCGGTCACTATCGTTTCCACCCCTTGCTCTTTTAGCATTTGAATCTCTTTACCCGCGGCGATTCCGTTATCTAAGGTAATAATCAGCTTCGGTTGCTTTTCCAGCACCGCCCCCACCGCTTTTTCCGTTAGGCCGTACCCGTGAACCAAGCGATTGGGGATAAACCAATCCAACTGCCCGGGGCCGAGGCGCTTTAAAAAACGCAGCATCAAGGCGGTGGAGGTGATCCCGTCCACATCGTAATCACCTACCAGCAAAACCTTTTCCCCCGCCTGCCAAGTCTTCCAAAACAGTTCCAAGGAAGCGCGTAGATTGAGCAGTAAAAAGGGATCGGGGATCTCTTTTAAGCTGGGGCTTAAAAACTGAGGCTCTAGGTTTCTCAAGTCTAAAATCCCTTGTACAATCTGCTCCTCCACGCTTTGGGAGGAGCTTTGACTCCACCAATTCTCCAAGAGGGAACGGGGTCGAATGGGGTTCATTTCTTCCCCCCAAAGACCTGAAACCGCGCCCGCTTCACCGCGTAGCTGTCTAGACTTTTCAGCCAATAGCGGGCTTTTTCAATGTAACTGTACTCTGCCGATTCCGATGGCATATGGGGGTAGCCCTTGGCGAGTCTTTCAAAATAAGGCCTGGCTTCGTTGAACTTGCCCTGCTTCATCCGCCCCTGCCCCATGAAAAAGGCCCACTCCACCGCCTGGGAATGGAGCGGTTCAAAACGCTCTAAGAGTTGAATCATCTCTTCCCATTGGCTCATGGAGCGATAAAGCTGGGCGAGCTTCATCCACAGCCATTTCTGTTCCTGCTCTTCCAGATTTTTCCCTTCAAGCTCTTTCACCAAGGCAATGAACTGAGCCGGGTTGTAGGTCTTCCCCTGATAACGGGGGAAGTCCAGCAGGTGAATACGATGCCCCAAGGGATTGGGGGTACTGCTAAGCTTTAGGTTGAATAGGCTTTCGACCCGGCTTTGCCGGGCCAGTTCCTCTAATTGAATTTCATCCAGCTCCAAGGGGACCGGGCTGTCGCACTTTTTGCAAACAAAGGCCCGCTTGGCCCATAGATCTTTCGAAATCAGGCGTTTGGTGCGTTGCAAGGCGCCGACATCAATAAACAATTCATCGGCGTAGTAAGGAAAACTCGACTGGCATTGCCGGCAATAAAGCCTTAAGCCCCGTTTTGGCCCCTCACCCGATTCATGGGAACGGTCCACCTCTTGCGCTACATTTTGCGGCAGCGGTTGATCATAAAGCACGCATAGAAATTCCAGGCTCGGGGCTAGGCTCGTTTCCCCCTCACGAAAGCGGGCCAACAAAGAAGGAATCAAGTCCGGCTCCGGGTGATATTCCAAAAGCTGGGTAAACATCTCCACATGATGATTGATCAATTCATTGAAGTACTTGACACTGATCTCTCTCACCCTTTGAGAAGGAACCCGTTGAAAAAGCTGAAGCGCGTAGTCAATGGCGACCACATTCTTTTTCCGCAAATAATATTCAAAATTCACTAAATAAATTTCCACCAACAAGGCGGGTAGATTGGAATAAAGGTAGGGGTTGGGAAAAAACCTCGGCCAATCCACCTCATAACCAAAAAGCTCCCCTCGAAAGAGGGACCAAAGGATTTCAGGCCGTTCTACCTTTTCTCGGTACCGATCCAACGCCTTGGTGATCACGAGGTCTTTAGGCTCAATGGAGGGCAACTCCGGGAAAAAAAGCTCTAAGAGTTGCTCGCAATGCTCTTGCGTCAAGAGAGGGGAATGATAATAATTGGAAATACTGGAAAAATAACGGCTCGGAGTCGCGTGCCAGCGCTTGAAACTCGACTCCTTGACTAAAATCAAAGGCAAGCCCAAAAGCAGGTTCGTTTCCATTTCCAAAATCTTCGGAATCCCTTTTTTCATCTTGGCGGCGTGCTGCAAAAAGGCCTGCACCAACCAATACTTTTTCAGCAGGGAAAGGTCTTGCGACTCTTCCTTGAGCAGGCGGTTGAGCCATTTTAAAAGCAACTCCAAAAACAAACCCGGATTTTTCGGTTTGAGCGAGCCCACCTTAGAAAGCTCCACGGCCTCTTGCTGCAACTCGACCCAAAGGGCCTTTACCTCAGGGACCACCTCCCTGCCGAAAAGCAGATAAAATTGCTCGTAAATGGAAATCAGGCTATAGCCGGCGCTTAAGGATTGATCCAACCAAGAAAGCAGGCGGAACTGCCCAAAGGCTTCGATCAAGCGATGGGTGAGTTCCGTATCGCTAAAGGCCTCCCTTAAAGCGAAGTAGTCATCGATACATTCATCCAAATCTTGCTGCGTACGCACGGCGGGCAACAGGTGACGCAAGATCACCGAGGCCTGCACCAGGTTGCTTAAAGATTCCTTCAACCGATGGGCCAAGCGTTGAAAGCCGCCCTGCGGGTCGGCCCGCAAAACCGCTCGCGTTGCCGATTCCAACTCCAAGCGAGTGGCATGCTCGTCGTTTAAGGTTTGATCAAACCACCTTGTGAGCAGGTTTTTAGAAAAATCATTGGGAAAAGAAGCCAAACATAACCCCGCCGCGTGCTTGAGCTGGCCCTCGGACTCGCGAAAAATTCCCACCACTTCAGAGAGCAGGCGATTGTCGTTGTTTTCCGACATGAACGACATCCCCGCTTCTTGAATCGTCGCGAAGGAACTCTGAAGGAAGTCTTCAAGATGGCGCCCCATCATGCCTTGTCGGGCAAGCTGATAGGCCCCCCAAATAGCGACCCGCTCATGCCCGGAATGCAAGGCATGCAGCAATAACTCTAAAGGATAAGGGTCGCTTTGATTCATGAGGATGTAAGAGAGATTCAAAGGCTATATTTTAGCCCGGTCCGCAAGTAGGCAGCAAGGTTTTTTTTCACCTTTCTCATTCGGCCTTGGAGCGGTATTCCTTGAGTTTTTCAATCAAAAAATCACTTTGCGCGGAAAAAGTTTGCCCTGCTTCCCCTAAAAACTCCCGGGTTTTTTCAAATTTTTCGATAAAGGCAGCCTCCTCTTTTTTCTCCACCAATTTCAGGCTCTGTTGTGCCTCTTCGATAAAATGGCGGATCACCTGCGGGTTTTCCGGATTATCCATCAAAATATGGGTATAGAGGTTCGGGTCTCGTTGCAGAATCCGACAAGCAAAGGCAAAATTCGCTTCATAAACAGGGCTGCAAATCGAAAGCAGGGTATCTAAATCCACTCCCGCCTTACTCAAGGCGGTCGAAAAGGTGATATGCAAAAAGTGCATCAAGCCTTGAATCAAGCTCATCAGATGGTCGTGCTGCTTCCAATCCTCTAAGGTGACGGTTTTTAAACTCAACTCCTTAAAAAGCCGCTCGTACTTGTGCTGCCATTTCCCCGGGCGCAGGGGCAGCAAAATCACATTATGCCCCGCTAAGCTGGGCACCTGCCCAAACATCGGGTGCGCGCTGATCACCTCTGCTGGGGTTTTGAGCATTTCAGGCACCACCTTGGTCTTCACCGAGGAAAAATCACTTAAAAGCTGACCGGGCCTCAACCAGGGGGTAATCCGGTGGAGGACTTCCGTGGTTTTGTCGAGGGGCACCGAAAGGATAATCAATTCCGATTCTAAAACCAGTGCCTTTTCTAGGTGCGGGTCACGGCTTCCCGTAACCCGCACCTCGCAACCGAGCTTTTCCCAAGCCGGTTGGAACATTTGCCCCATGACTCCCTTCCCACCGAGAATCCCAATCCGCCGAATCATGGTTTCCAGAGCTGGTAATGGGTTACCCCCGCTTTGGCCAAGTCTCGCAGGTCATTGATGGAAACAGCGTCATAGGGCAGATAGATGCAATTCAACTGCAAACCGTTATCTAAAGCGCGCATCTGCTCGAGTCGGTAGGCCCGTTCTAGGGGGGAGGGGGGCAGGGCGCAAAAGGCCCTTAAAAAAGCCGGGGTGTAGGCGTATACACTGGTATGCTTTTTCGCCCCATGCAAGGGCTCGCGGGTAAAAATCAAGGCATTGTCGGCTAAGTCAATGACCACCTTGGCCACATTGACATCCCCTCGCTCCTGCTCGGGCAAATCGGCGACAGTGGTAAAAAACTCCGCCCTTCCCTGACGGCGCTCCAGCTCCCAAACCAGTTCCTTTAACATCTCCGCCTCAATAAAGGGTTCATCCCCTTGGACATTGAGGATCAGGTCAAAGGCTCCCTCTTGAGCGGAAAAAGTTTCATAAGCTTCTAAAACCCGCTCCGTGCCGCAACTATGATCCATACGAGTCATCAGGGGGATCACTCCCGCAAAGCCCTTCACCTCCTCTATAATCGCCTGGGCATCGGTCGCCACCACC
>JAJRZQ010000038.1 GCA_024275165.1 bacterium
CCTTTGATGAAATTGAGGAACCGGAACCCTTTGATGAAATTGAGGAACCGGAACCCTTTGATGAGCTTGAGGAAAAACCGGAACTAAGCGATCCCGCGATAGAAGCCGAGGACGCCTTCGAGGTTCTCGAAGAACCGGAACCCTTTGATGAGCTTGAGGAAGAATCAAGTCTGGAGGAAGTGGAACCCTTCGATGACCTCGAAGAACCGGAACCCTTTGATGAAATTGAGGAAAAACCGGAACCCTTTGATGAAATTGAGGAACCGGAACCCTTTGATGAAATTGAGGAACCGGAACCCTTTGATGAGCTTGAGGAAAAACCGGAACTAAGCGATCCCGCGATAGAAGCCGAGGACGCCTTCGAGGTTCTCGAAGAACCCGACTTTGCCACGCTGGATACAGAAGAAGAGGCAACCCCAGTCCAGAGCGAAACCCTAGAAGGGGAATTGGATTTTTCCGACCCCGTGCCAAAGGATGCCTCTACTGGGGGCGAATACATTGAACCGGTTCCTGTTGTGGAAAATCAACCTGACTTGGCTGAATCGGCACATAGCTATTGGGGGACCGAAACGGATATCGAAGAGGAGGCTGAAGAAACAGACGAAATGGATGCCCTTCCCGCAGAACCCCAATTGGGCGGTGGTTTGCTCAATAAAGAGCCTCCACCTCAAGAACTGGCCCGGGCAAACCCTCAATTTCAAACCGTTAAATTAGGGGAAGAAGATGAAGAAATGCAAGACTTTGCTGATAGCGAGAACCTGATGATTGAGGTTTCTCCCGAGGTTTTTGGGATGGAAGACTTCCAAATGGGAAAGGTGGAAACCGAGGAAGAACAATTGCAAAGCTCCTCGGTTGTAAATACCCCCCCATCCCCGGAGCAGGTTGAGGATTTAGCGGAGAGCGCTTCCCCATCTCTGGAGATGGACGAAGACTTACCCGATCTAGAAGTTCGTGCCTTTGAAGTCGCCCCAGCCGGTTTGGCTCAAGAAACGACCGCGCCAGAGCCGCCCCCCAAAACGGGGACTCCAGAGAGCTTTGCTCCCTTAGCGGATACGGATTTACCGGATTTAGATATTGACCTTCCCGATCTGCATCCGGAAGAGGACGCCTTTGATGACCTCGAAGAACCAATGGATGACTCCGACCTGGCCCCGAAGCAACGAAATTTATCCATAGAGGATATTGATCACGGGGTGCGCTTCTTAAACCAACAGTCTGAGTTTTTCGACGAGTTCTCCAACGCGGAAATGAAAGACTTCGCGCAACAAAATCAGGAGTCGGTAGAGCAAGAAGTCCAATACCAAACCCGGCATGAGGAGGCTCTAACACCTGAGGAGGAAGAGGTCAGCCCAGAGTTTAAAAATCAATTGGGGGGCATGCTGGAAGAGGTGGTTACCGAAACGATCAAAGATACCTTGCAAGAGATGTTGCCCGATATGGTCGAGCAGATTGTGCAAGAAGAACTAGAAGACGATTAACCCCCATGCTCAAAGCTTCCCCGGCAACCTCGCACCATCCTGGATTGGTCATCTTGAGTTTGCTTTTTTCTTTAGTGGGAATCGGGGTGGTAATGATCTATTCCGCCAGTGCCATTTTCGCTGAAAAAACCTTTGGCAGTCCCTTTGTGTTTGTATTTCATCAAGGGCTCAACTTGGGGGTGGGGCTATTGTGTTTGCGCTTTTCGATCAAGCTCGATTATCGCCTGTACCAGAAAGTCGTTCCCTTTTTAATGGTTTTAAGCTTTGTTTTATTGCTTTTGGTTTTGATTCCCGGCATCGGCACCGAGGCCGGGAATGCCCGCCGCTGGATTCGGGTTTTTGGTTTTGGTTTTCAGCCCGCTGAATTGCTCAAATTTACCTTGGTCGCTTGGGTGGCCAGTTTTTTAGGCCGAAAAAAAGAGGTTTTAGGGTATTTTTCCCGCGCTCTGTTGCCCACCTTTACGGTGCTGGGGGTGTTTTTTCTATTGCTTTTGATGCAGCCTGACTTTGGCACGGCCATCTTGGTTTCCATGACTCTTTTGATCATGCTCTTTGTGGCGGGAGCTAAGATTAGTCATATGATCTTCAGCCTTATTGGGGTCGTGGGCCTAGCGAGTTTGTTGGTCATGGGGCGGAGCTATCGCATCCGCCGAATCACCGGTTTTTTAGATCCCTGGGCCGACCCGTTGGATTCTGGCTTTCAGTTGATTCAATCCTTTATCGCCTTTGGCACGGGGGGGCTCTTTGGCAAGGGATTGGGCAATTCCATGCAAAAGCTTTTCTTTTTGCCCGAGGCCCATACTGATTTTATTCTCTCCATTTTAGCAGAAGAAACCGGTTTGTTGGGGGTCATGGTGGTCATGGCCTTGCTGGTCGCTTTGATCGTGAAAGGTTTTGAAGTCGCTTTGCATTGCCCCGACGATTTTGGTCGGCACTTAGCCTTTGGCATCACTCTTTTGATCGCCTTGCAGAGTTTTTTTAATTTTGGCGTGGTGATGGGTTTGCTCCCCACTAAGGGAATCCCCCTCCCCTTTATTAGCTACGGGGGGAGTAATTTGATTTTGAATATGTTCATGGTGGGTATTTTGATCAATATCGCTCGGCAGCACTCCCCCCAGCCTCATGGCCGGTAAGTTGCGCCTTCTTGTTGCCGGGGGAGGGACGGGCGGCCATCTTTACCCCGGCATCGCCCTCGCCGAGGCCTTGTCGGAGCGGGTTCCCTTAGAGGCTCGGTTTGTGGGCACAAAAAGAGGGGTGGAGACGCGAGTCCTCCCCCCGTTGGGCTACCGCCTCTACCTGCTTTCCATTGGGGGCTTGTACCGCGTGGGATGGGTGAAAAAAGGCTTGAATCTGTTGAAGCTTCCCCTGGCTCTGTTCCAAGCATTGTGGATTTTGTTGAGCTATCGCCCTCATTTGGTGTTGGGGGTGGGGGGCTATGCCTCTGGGCCGATGCTCTTGATGGCCTTGCTTTTTGGCTTTCGTACCGCCTTGCAAGAGCAAAACGCCGCCCCGGGGATGACCAACCGTTTTTTGGGGCCCTTGGTGCCCATTAGCTTTGTTCCCTTTGCGGGGTTGGAACAGCAGTTTAAAAATCCCTTAGCCTTAGGCAACCCTCTCCGCAAGGAATTATTGCAGGCTAGAGAAGTAAAGGTAAAACGAGCGGCAAGCCCCTTTACGATTGCGATTATCGGGGGTACCCAAGGGGCGCGGGCCCTCAACGAAGCGGTGCTGGCCATGTTGCCCCTCTTGCCCCAAACCGGGGTACGCCTTATTCACCAAACCGGGGCGGCGAATTTAGCCAAAATACAAGAGGGGTATAAGCCCTATCCCCACCTCCATGCTGAGGTGGTGCCTTTTATCCATGAGATGAGCAAGCTTTACCAAAGCTGTCATTTGCTGATCAGCCGAGCCGGTAGCGTAGTCCATGAATTGACCGCCATGGGTCGGGCTTCGATTTTGATTCCCATTCCCCTTTCTAGTGGCGACCATCAAAGAAAAAACGCGCAAAAACTAGCCGAGGCCGGGGCCGCGATTCTTTTAGAGCAAGCAGACTTAAAGGGGGAAAAATTATTTGCCTTGGTTCAAGGCTTAATGCAGGACCCGGAGCGACTCAAAAGCATGGAACAGGCTTCAGCGGGTCTATTTGCGGGCGACGCGGCAGCGAGCATGGCCGGGGCGCTCCTTGAGTTTTACGACTTCAAGAGTCTTTAATCAAGGGGCATTCGATTTTCCAGACCTCAATGCCGGGCGTCTCGTAGGGATGGTGACGGCGAACCTCCAGCAACAAAGCCTCTAATTCCCCTTGAAGGCAATGAAGCTCCACTTTGCAAGATTTTACGGAGCTGAGTTCGTTGATCTTTCCCAAGGCGGGTTTCGCCCCCTTTAAGGGGCGAAATCGTTCGGTCACGGGGCCTGTGATCGACCAAGAATCATAATTGCCTTGTCGCCCAAAGCCCTTTTGAGCTACCCCTTGCAAGAGGTCTGGGGCCGCTTCTTGAGGCACATAAACCACCACCTTGCAGAGTTTCACGGATTTTTAATGCTCGTGGGGCTCTGTTTCGCTAGGAGCAGGCTCAGCGGGCATTGTTTCTGGGGCCACCGGGGGTAATTTTTCCCCTTTCGAGGGTTGGACGGCCTCAACCTGATCTAAAACACTCGATTTTTGCATCAGGCTGGTGTTGTAGGTCAATAAAAAACTGGAAAGCATGAACAAAATCGCCACGACCGCGGTCACCTTGCTCATTACACTAGCCTGCCCTCGTTGGTTTTGCGCTTGGCCCACGCTGCCAAAGGCGGCCCCTAACTCGGCCCCGCGGCCTACCTGGAGCAGGACCACGAAAATAATAAAAAAGCAGAAAATAACATGAAAGGTAATCAATAATCCGTTCATCAATACTCTTATGGATAAGCTTGCACAATGGAGATGAAATCTTTGGCCTTTAAGCTGGCACCGCCAACCAAAAGGCCATCCACCTCTGATTTTTTTAAAAGTTCACCGGCACTTTCCGGTTTCACCGAGCCCCCATATAAAATCGGGGTGGAATGGGCAATCAATTCAACGCTTTGAGATTGAATCTCTGCGCGAATCAGGGCATGAATCTCATTGGCTTGCTCCGCGCTCGCGGTTTTCCCCGTTCCAATGGCCCAAATCGGTTCATAGGCAAAGATTAAATCTTTATGCTGCTCTTTGGGCAGGGTTTGATAGATCGCTTGTACCTGTTTTTTGATTTTTTCTTCATGTTGGTTGGCTTCTCGTTCCGCAAGGCTTTCCCCCACGCAGACGATGGGGCGCATTCCCAGTTCAACCAAGGTTTGGGCCTTGGACGCGACGATTTTGTCGCTTTCCGCAAAAAGCTCTCGTCGTTCAGAATGGCCTGCCAAACCATAGCGGCAACCCATTTGTTGGGATAAAAAGGGACTGGTTTCCCCCGTATAGGCACCTTGTAGCTGGGAGGAGGTATTTTGTGTTCCCAACTCAATGAAGGAATCCTCTAACCAGTCGGCAACCAGGGGCAGCAGGGGGGCTTGGGGGAAAACCACGACCCGCAAGCCCTTTTTCCCGCTGAGTTCTTGCTTTAGGCCGTGAATCAGTTCCCAGGCTTGATCCAAGACCAGGTTCATTTTCCAGTTCCCGGCGATGATTGTTTCTCGGGCCATTATTTTTCCTCTGCTAGGGCCTCAACACCGGGGAGCCTGTTCCCTTGGATAAATTCCAAGGAAGCGCCGCCCCCGGTAGAGACATGAGACATTTGATCCACCAGGCCCAATTGCTTGACCGCGCTAACCGAGTCGCCGCCGCCGACCACGGTCGTGCCGCTATTGGCCGCCACGGCTTGGGCGAGGGCAAAGGTCCCCTGATTGAAGTGTTCCCACTCGAAAACCCCCATGGGCCCGTTCCAAAAAATAGTTTTTGCTTGGTCGATGACACGCTTGAATTCGGCAATGGTCTTCGGGCCGATATCCAGCCCCAGCCAACCCTCGGGGATGTCACCCTCTACTTTTTTAAAGGCGGCGGTTTTGCTGAAGCTGTCGGCAATAATATGCTCGAGGGGAAGATGGATTTTTTTCCCTAAATCCCGGGCTTTTTGTAAGACCTCCCGCACTACTTTGACGCTGCTTTCATCAACCAAGGAGTTCCCGACCTTCATTCCCTGCTCTTTTAAAAAGCTGTAGGCCATGCCTCCTCCAATGATGAGTTCATCGGAGATATCTAAAAGGTGATTTAAAAGCTGGATTTTGTCTTTTACCTTGGCCCCGCCGGTGATGGTCAAAAAAGGTCGTTGTGGGTGGTGGATCAAGCCGTCTAAATAGTCGAGTTCCGCTTTCATCAAGTAGCCGCAGGCCGCGTCGTCAAAGTATTGGGCTACTCCGGCGGTGGAGGCGTGGGCGCGGTGGCAGGTGCCAAAGGCATCCATGACGAACTTATCGGCTAAAGAGGCTAATTCTTTGCTGAATTGAGGGTCGTTGGTCTCTTCTTCGGGGTAGAAGCGGATGTTTTCCATCAAGAGGCAATGCCCGGGCTTGAGGTTGTCGATGGCCGATTGGGCAACGGGGCCGAACAGGTCGGGGCTAAAGCTGACAGGTCGGGCCAATAATTTTTCTAAGGTTTCTGCCACGGGGCGTAAGCTAAACTCTTCTTTTCTTTGCCCCTGAGGCCGCCCCCGGTGGGAAAGGATGATCAGGCGAGCCTCCTTTTGCAGCAAATAGGTAATCGTTGGCAGAGCGGCCTGGATGCGGGTGTCATCGCTAACCCTTTGTTTGTCATCGACAGGCACATTGAAATCAACCCGCAAGAGCACTTTCTTGCCTTGCGTCTCGATTCCTTCCAAAGAGAGTTTGTTCATTAAGGGAGTATAAGCTATTAAAAGGTTTAATTTCCTTGTTTTTCTCTGCTTTGTCAAGATCGGGTAAAGGTATGAGATTCGTCCATTTGGTCGAGCTTTAGGAATTTTACCCTGGACAAAATCGTCGCGCTTATTTTATTTGTTTTTTAGTATAAAAAGTTAGTTAATTGATATTAATGCAGGATTGTGTTTTGGCATGGTGCTTGAAATAAGGATCCTCACGAAAAGGCAAGCGAATCAACCCCCCAAGCCGATTTTTACGCTAGGGATTTTTAAAAATACACTCCAAAGGAAGGATCATGAGGACAAACTTTAGAAGCCGCCGAACAAGGAAATCCGGTAAAGCCTTTAACCCAACCCATCAAGATTTAAATCAAGCGATTCAAGAGTTTCAGCAGCGAGGGGGGCAGATTCAACAGCTTCGTCCGAATAAAGAGAGCTTGGCTAATTTTGTCCAAGGCCGTGAAGACCGCGCCGTGGATGAATTTTTATTGGGTGATGCCGGGGGCTTGCGCTTTTAGGCTTTTTTGATCTCTGGTTTGGCGCGGGTCTTTTCAAAGACCTCGCCCAGCCGAGTCGCCAGTTCCAACTTGCCAGAAACCTTGAGCTTACCGCTCAAAACCGCCTTGAATCCTGGAATAATTCCTTTATAGACTTTTAAAAAATCCTTATCTCGCGCCTCAATTACGCATTCGGCCTCCCTCTCTTCATAGAGCAGTTGCGGTTGGTCCTTTAAATTAACCCAAACGATGAGGTTCTCCTCTCCGGTGATGCGAAAGAGATAGATTCCGCCGATCTCCTTGACCTGCTCGGGATGCTGCTGAATTCCCTGGGCGAGCTTGATAAACAGCGCCGCTACGCTGTCCGTCCCGCTCAAAGTCGCTCCAATTCAGCCAGAGCCTCTTTGATCTTGACCAATTTATCGGTAATTTCTCGCAGTTCACCTTGGTTTTTTTTCACTACTTCTGGCGGGGCCTTGGCTAAAAAGCTTTGTTTGCTCAGCTTTCCCTCAATTTGCGCTTTCTTTTTTTCCAGTTTTTCTTGTTCTTTGCGCAAGCGGCTTAATTCGGCCGCCCTATCCAAGCCTTCCGAAAGATCCAAAAAGACCTCAAACCCCTTTCCCACGCTGTGGGCTTGGCCATCTTGTTTTTCATGGCGGGCCTTGCAGGCAATGGACTTTAACCCGCCCAAGGCCTGCACCACGGCGCTGAACTGGGTTAAATCCTCTATCAAGGGCTGGGATGGAGTGAGGACGATCAAACTCAATTTGGCATTGGGCTTGATTTGGTTTTCCCCTCGAATATTGCGCACCAGGGTAATGGTTTCAATCAAGGCCTCTGCCCGGGGGGTGCCGGTTTGTTTTTTGGTGCCAAAGCGGGGGAAGTCCGCCAACATGATGCTGCCTCGGTTCCCCGGCAGCAGGGAAAAGAGTTCTTCGGTGACAAAGGGCATAAAGGGGTGCAAGAGGCGCAAGCTCTCATCCAAGACCCGAAACAAGGTGGCATAGGCCGCGGTTTGCGCTGTTTCGCCCAGTTTGCCAAAGAGCAGGGGCTTGATCAATTCTAAATACCAATCGCAAAAACTACCCCAGAAAAAAGCATAGATGGCTTTGGCGGCTTCGTTGAAGCGATATTCGGCTAGGTTGCGGTCAACGGACCAAACGGTATTTTCCAGTTCTCCTAAAATCCATTGGTCAAAAATTCCCAATTCGCAATCTGGGGTTGTTTTTGGGGGGCCTAAGCGTTCATGGTGAAAGAGGACAAAGCGGGTGGCGTTCCAGATTTTATTGATAAAGTTACGGTTGCCCTCAATGACCTTTTCACTCAGTTTCATGTCGCGGCTTGCCGAGGTGAGGCTGGTCAGGGTAAAGCGCAGCGCATCGGCACCGTATTGCTCTACGATATTCAAAGGATCAATCGCATTTCCTTTGGTTTTCGACATTTTATCCCCTTTCTCATTCCGTACCAAACCGTGGAGGTAAACCTCGGGAAAAGGGACCTGCCCCGTGTTTTTAATCCCCATCATCACCATACGGGCAACCCAGAAAAAAAGAATATCATAGCCCGTAATCAAGGTGGAATTAGGGTAGAAATTTTTCAAGTCCTCGGTTTGTTCCGGCCAACCCATGGTGGAAAAGGGAAAGAGCCCAGAAGAAAACCAAGTGTCTAAGACATCGGTTTCTTCTTCCAAGGTGGTTGAGGCGCATTCGGGGCAGGCTGTGGGTTCTTGGGCGGCAACGATTTCTTTTCCGCAATTTTTACAATACCAAGCGGGGATGCGATGCCCCCACCAGAGCTGACGGGAGAGGCACCAATCTTGGATGTTGTTCATCCATTCTGAAAATATCTTCCCCTGATTCTCAGGGAGAAAACGAATCTCGCCCTTCTGCATGGCCTTTAAAGAGGCTTCGGCCATGTCTTTCATTTTGCAAAACCACTGCACCGAAATCCTCGGTTCAATCACGGTCTGGCAGCGTTGGCAATGGCCTACCGAATGGGTATGAGGCTCAATTTTTTTTAAAAAGCCCTTTTTTTCTAAGAGTTTCACCACCTCGTCGCGCGCGGCAAAGCGATCCAGGCCCTCTAGGGGGGGGAAGACATCATTGAGCTTCGCCTCGGCGGTAAAGATATTGATTTCCGGCAACTGATGCCGTTTGCCCATGTGAAAATCGTTGGGGTCATGGGAAGGAGTGATTTTCACCGCGCCGGTGCCGAATTCCGGGTCGACGAACTCATCGGCGATCACGGGGATCTCTCGCCCCACCAGAGGCAAGCGCAGGGTCTTGCCGATAAAGGCTTGGTAGCGCTCATCCTTGGGGTTGACCGCCACGGCGCTATCGCCCAGCATGGTTTCGGGGCGGGTGGTGGCCACAACGATCTCGCCGCTACCGTCGCTCAAGGGATAGGCGATATAGGTAAAACTACCTTGGGTTTCATGGTAGTCTACCTCCAGGTCGCTCAAAGCGGTTTTGTCCTGCGGGCACCAATTGACGATATAACTGCCCCGGTAAATCAATCCTTCTTCGTACCAATCCACAAAGGTTTTCACCACCGCTTTAGAAAGCTGTTCATCTAGGGTAAAGCGTTCTCGAGTCCAATCCAGGCTCGCCCCCAGTTTACGCAATTGCTGGGTGATGCGGTTGCCGCTTTGCTCTTTCCACTTCCAGATTTCCTTGACAAAGGCCTCCCTGCCCAAGGCCTCGCGCTCAATGCCTTTTTTGCGCAGTTCCCGCTCAACCACCATCTGGGTGGCGATTCCCGCGTGGTCCGTACCGGGCAGCCACAAGGTTTTATAGCCAAGCATGCGTTTCCAGCGGATCAGCACATCTTGTAGGGTATTGTCTAAAGCATGACCGATGTGCAGGCTCCCGGTTACATTGGGAGGCGGGATCACAATCGAGTAGGTTCGATCTGCATCGGAGATGTCGGGGGAGAAGAGTTGGTTCTCTTCCCAGTATTGGTACCACTTGTTTTCGATTGCTTGGGGGTTATATTGCTCCATGTCGTACTAAAAAGAGGGAATTAATTGGAAAAGAATTACTTTAGATACAACCGACCGCTTTGACAATGGAGTGTTAAGCTTAAGCTGGCTTCTCCTTCCGAGCTGGTTTAGGCAAGGCCCTGTTGCCAAGAGCTTTTTAAGCCCTCTAGGGGTTCATGTACAACCACCTCGCCCTTGGCAAGGATCAGCAATTCTTGCTTCAGGGTGGTGGTGCCTAAAAGGGTGAGGAACTGATCTCGCAGCAGGCTTTCAAAAGCGGGTTGATGTTTTTTTTTCACTAAGGCGACCAAGCGGCTGGCCGATTCGCTGAAGAGATATTGGATCGGTTCAAGGCCCGATGAGGTGAGGGCAAAACCCAATTCCAATTCCATGCCGTAGCCGCCCCCAAAAGCCATCTCCGCTAAAGCGACCCCCAAACCCCCATCGGAACAGTCATGCAGAGCAGAGATCAAACCCTGTTCTGTTGCCTGGGCCACCTGCTCATAGCGGGCCTTGGCTGTTGTTGAGTTGACCTTGGGCACTTGGCCCGCGGTAAGCCCTAAGAGGCCAAAAAGCTCGCTGCCCGCCATTTCGTTGTGGGTTTCTCCCAAGAGGTACACGGCGTGATCCGGCCCCTTGGCGTCGCTGGTGATCAGCTTGGTGATGTCTTCAACCTTGCCCAAGACGGAAAAGAGCAAGGTGGGCTTGATGGAAATCTTCTTCCCCTCTAAGATCGCGTCGTTTTTCATGCTGTCTTTCCCCGAGATGCAAGGCACCCCAAAGCCCAGGCAATAATCGTAAATCGCCTGGCAGGCGCGCACCAATTGGGCTAGTTTGTATTGCCCGTCGGGGGTGTGGTCTGATTCGACCGGATCGGGCCAGCAGAAATTATCCAACCCGGCGATCTGGTTTAAACTGCCTCCTGTGGCGATCAGGTTGCGAATTGCCTCGTCAATGGCATTGGCTGCCATGTGGTAAGTGTCGTAGGGGGCGAACTTGGGGCAGATCCCGTTGGCGATCAAGGCCCCCTCCTTACTTTCCAGTACCGGGCGCAGGGCGGCCGCGTCCATGGGAGCATCGTTGTTGGGCCCCATCAGGGGCTTGATGACGCCGGCTCCGCCCACCTCGTGATCATATTGGCGGATCACCCGCTCCTTGCTGGCCACATTAGGCCGGCCCAAGAGCTGGCGCAGGGTTTTGCCCAGATGCAATTCCAAGGCAGGAGGCTCCACAAAAACCGGGGGAGTCCATTTCGCCTTCAGTCGCATGGCGGGCAAACCCTGATGGAGAAATTCCATTTCCAAACGAGCAACCAACTCCCCATGGTAAAAACATTCTAAATAACCGCTGTCTGTAAATTCGCCTAAGTCGGAAGCCTCGACCAACATCTCTTCAGCAAGGGCTAAGAACCGCTCTACCCGGGTTGGGGGCACCGAGAGGGTCATCCGTTCTTGCGCCTCGCTGACTAAAATCTCCCAAGGTTGCAGTCCCTTATACTTTAAAGGGGCGCGGTCTAGGTGCAGTTTCGCGCCTTTTGTGTCTTCTGCCATTTCGCCCACCGAACTCGAAAGCCCACCCGCCCCGTTATCGGTCACACTGCTGTATAGGTTTTCTTGTTTGGCGGCCCAGAGAAAGTCAAACATTCGTTTTTGGGTGATCGGGTCGCCGATTTGTACCGCGGAAACCGGGGAGTTCTCGTCTAAGGCAATGGAAGAAAAGGTGGCCCCGTGAATTCCATCCTTACCGATTCTGCCCCCAACCATTAAAATATGGTCGTCTCGCTGGGCTTGTTTCTGTTCGCTGGGGGCCCCTTGATGCTTGGCCGGCATGAGGCTGACGGTGCCGCAAAATACCAAGGGCTTGCCCACAAAGCTATCGTCAAAGCAAATGGCTCCGTTTACCGTGGGCACCCCTGAATGATTTCCCCCATGCTCGACCCCTAAACGGACCCCCTCAAAGATGCGCTCGGGGTGCATTAGTTTTTTGGGCAACGGCCCATCGTAGTCTGGAGGGCCAAAGCAGAAGACATCGGTATTGGCGATCAGTTTTGCGCCCATGCCGGTGCCGTAGGCGTCGCGGTTGACCCCGACGATTCCCGTTAAGGCTCCGCCGTAAGGGTCTAAGGCCGAGGGGCTGTTGTGGGTTTCCACCTTAAAGGCCAAAGACCAATCCTCATTAAAGCGAATGATCCCCGCGTTGTCTTTAAAGACCGAAAGACACCAGTCCTTTGTGCCCAAAGCCTGCCGGATTTGATTGGTACTCCCTTGGATGTAGGTCTTGTAGAGGGATTGAATTTGGGTCAAGTTTCCCTCTTCATCCTCGTAGTCAATGTGGCTGTTGAAGATTTTATGTTTGCAATGCTCGCTCCAAGTCTGGGCGATACATTCCAATTCCACATCCGTCGGGCCCTGAGGCAGGCCGTGGCGCAGGCGGTCTTGTTGGGTCGAGGCTCGTTGATAATAGCTTAAAATGGTCCGCGCTTCTTCCTTAGACAGGGCGAGTAAGCGTTGCTCGCTCAAGGCCATGAGTTGCTCTAGGCTGTCGCAGGGCGGTTTTTCCACTGAGATTGGAGCGTCCCCTTGGGGGTGGGGAAATTGAAAGAGTCGCTCTTTTTGAGCGGAAAACTCCTGGCGAGACAGCAGCGCCACCCGCTGAATCAAGGGGTTGACTAAGAGCCGGTGGGCCGCTTTTTGAATCTCTTGAGCGGTAAAATCCCCTTGAATTAAATAGGCCCGGGCCGAGGCGAGCAAATCCCCCTCTGCCAGGGGAACTTGTAGACTTAGATTTTCTTTCGCTACCCTTGCCGCGTTGTCGGTTACTCCGGCTTTATAACCCACTTCCACAAACCAATCAAAAGCGAGCCGCTCGGCTAGAGGGTCATTGAGGGCGTAGTCGTTGAGTACGGGGTCTACAAACAACTCTTCGCTGAAACGGGCCAGTTGCTCTGTGCTGGAAATCGCCTCGCTTTCAATTAAATAAACCTCTAGGGTGCGAATGGAGGTTGCCGCGTACCCATGGGTTTGAAATTGCTTTAGGGTCTTATGGCCGATGGGGTCTTCTAAAGTCGGCTTGAGAGCCAATTCGAGGCGATGAATCATGGAGTTTATAAAGGGGGGATGGTGTTTTTTCTCAGTTTGCCGTTTTTCCCTCAAGGGGGCAAGCCGTTTCCTTCCATCCTCGAGAGCTTGTTTAGAGAAAAAAAAGGGCGAAGGAGAGCCCGCTCCCCTTCGCCCTGAAACCGAAGAAAAAATCAGTTAGCTTTGGTATTCTTCCATCAGGTGAAAATTCAAGTAGCGGTAGATGGTTTCCTTTTTAGGGGTGATCTTTTTTTGGTAGAGCTTGAAGTATTCTTCCTTGGTGGGAATGCGCCCCAACTTGGCGGTTGCCGCGGCCAATTCCGCGCTGGCCAGATAGACCTGCGCCCCGGTGCCTAAGCGGTTGTCGAAGTTTCGAGTCGAGGTCGAAACCACTCTCGCGTTGGTCTTGACCCTTGCCTGGTTGCCCATGCAGAGGCTGCACCCGGGAATCTCGATGCGCGCGCCCATGGCCCCGAAAGCGGCATAGACCCCTTCGTGCTTGAGCTGGCTCTCATCCATGCGGGTTGGGGGGCAGATCCACAAGGTGGTTTCCACCTGATTTTTCCCCTCTGCCGCGATTTCGGCAGCGGCGCGGAAGTGACCGATATTGGTCATGCAGCTCCCGATAAAGACTTCATTGATTTTGTCTCCGGCAACCTCGCTTAAGAGTTTTACATCATCGGGGTCGTTGGGACAGGCCACAATGGGCTCGGTAACCTGAGCCAGGTCGATTTCCACCACCGCGGCGTAAGAGGCGTCCTTATCGGCCCGCAGCAGCTTGGGGTCGGCCAACCAGGCCTCCATCCCTTCAATTCGTTTTTGAATGGTCGCTTTGTCGTTGTATCGGTCGCGGATGAGGCTTTTTAATAACGCCACATTGGATTTGAGGTAATCGACGACGCTTTCTTGACTCAAGTCGATGCTGCAACCGGCGGCACTGCGCTCTGCCGAGGCGTCGGTGAGTTCAAAAGCCTGCTCGACCGTTAGGTTGGGCAACCCTTCGATTTCTAAAATCCGCCCGTTGAAGATGTTCTTTTTGTTCTTTTTTTCTACCGTCAACAGCCCTTGTTTGATCGCAAAGTAAGGGATGGCGTTGACCGCGTCTCGCAAAGTGACGCCTTCGTTGAACTCTCCTTTAAAGCGTACCAGCACGCTTTCTGGCATCTCTAGAGGCATGGTGCCCAAGGCAGCGGCAAAGGCGACTAAGCCGGAGCCCGCGGGGAAACTGATCCCAATGGGGAAACGGGTATGGGAGTCCCCCCCCGTGCCCACGGTGTCGGGAATGAGCATGCGGTTCAACCAAGAGTGGATGATCCCGTCGCCGGGGCGTAAAGCCACGCCCTTGCGCTCGGTAATGAACTTCGGCAGGGTCTCTTGGGTGAGGATGTCGGCTGCCTTGGGGTAGGCGGCGGTGTGACAGAAGGATTGCATGACCAAGGGGGCCTCGAAGCTCAGGCAGGCGAGTTCCATCATCTCATCACGGGTCATGGGGCCGGTGGTATCTTGACTTCCCACGGTGGTCATTTTAGGCAGCACATTTTGACTCGGCAGTACCCCCTCCACCCCGCAAGCCTTGCCCACCATTTTTTGGGCCAAGCTAAAGCCTCCCTTGTGTTCTGGAGGCGGCGCGGGTTTGGTAAAGGCTTCACTCGCCCCTAAGCCCAAATGGGCGCGCGTCCGTTCGGTTAAGGCCTTGCCGATGATCAGGTTCACCCGGCCCCCGGCCCGGTATTCCTCAATCAAAATCGGGCTCAATTCAAAGGAGGCCACTTCCTTGCCCTCGGACAAGATTTTGCCTTCTTGGGTGTGAATGGTGATTTCCATTCCCGTGTTCAAGGCGCTTACATCCAGTTTTAGAGGTAGAGAGCCGGAATCTTCCGCGGTATTGTAAAAGATCGGCGCGATCGCCCCTCCTAAAATAACCCCGCCCTTTCGTTTGTTGGGAACAAAGGGGATATCGTCGCCAATATGCCACAAGACACTGTTGCAGGCGGATTTACGCGAAGAGCCCGTACCCACGACATCGCCTGCGAAGATCACATTTTTGCCCGCTTGGCGAAGGCCTTCAATGGTTTTGACCCCGTCGGGGAAGCGGGTCACCCCCATGGATTTCGCGTGCAGGGGAATATCTGGGCGGCTCCAAGCCTCGGCAGCGGGAGAAAAGTCATCGGTATTGATCTCCCCTTCGACCTTGTAAACCACGCCGCTGATTCGCGCGGGTAGGTCTTTGCTGTTGGCAAACCATTCCGCGTTGGCCCAGGAATCTAAAACCCGCTTGGCGTTGTCGTTGCTCTTTGCCAATTGGGCGATTTCGTCAAAGGCGATCCCCGACAAAATCAACTTGCAGAGGGCATCGGCGGCCTTGGAACCCAAATCCGGATCCACCAACAGCTTGGCTAGGGGGTGGATGTTGTAGCCGCCTACCATGGTGCCTAAAAGCTCAACGGCTCGCTCTTTGCCGATCAAGGGACTTTGCTTTGTTCCCTGGGCGATTTCGTTTAAAAACGCGGCTTTCACCTTGGCGGCGGGGTCGACCCCGGGGGAAACTCGATTGGTGATCAATTCCACTAAAAACTCGCCTTGATCGGCTGGAGGGTGCTCTAAAAGCTGAACCAGTTCTTGGGTTTGTTCCGCGTTTAGGGGCAGGGGCGGAACGCCTTGTTCAGCGCGTTCTTTTACATGGGCGTTATAGGCGTCGATCATCTTCGGTCCTGGATGCTTTAGGGGTTTAAGATTTTCTTGATACTAGACAAAACTCTTATTATTTTACGAAGGGAGCCTGTCTTCGTCAATGTTTCCCTGCTTTATTTTTGTACTTGACATTTATTTTAATAGTATTAAAATTTTAACATTATTAAAATAAACTAGGAGTAAAGCATGTTCACCTCCCTTGGAAAAGACATCTGGAGTCGTGCCTACGCCACCCGTTTCTGGGGCGTCCACTTCCCCTGCGCCAGCTTTGCGCTGCGCTTGGAAAAAAAATTACTGATCCTCTCCCCCGGCCCCTGGGACGAGGCCCTTGCCCCCGCGCTCCACGATTTGGGTGAAGTAGCCTTTCTTGTTGCCCCCAACGCCTTTCACCACCTTCATCTCGCCGCCTGGAAAACCCGCTTTCCCCAAGCCGAACTCTGGGGCCCCTCGCGTTTAGGGAAAAAACGACCGGAGCTGAACTTCGATCACTACTTTACCGAGCAGAGCCAACCCTTTGCCCCCGCCTTGACCCTGCACCCCCTTTGGGGGGCGCCGGGAGTCTCGGAAACGGCCTTTTTCCACCAAGCCAGCCAAAGCCTCATTCTTACCGATTTATTGTTCAACTTAAACGAGATTCAAGGGCGGTGGAGCCATTGCTTCTTTTTTCTGTTGGGGATTCATGGACGGCTTGGCAGCAGCCGACTCTTTCAAAGCGCCGTCAACGACAAAAAGAAGTTTGCTCAGGCGAGTAAAGACCTTCTTTCCCTGGACTTCACCCAGGTTTTGCTCCATCACGGCGAAAACCTGGAACGCGACGCCAAGACCCAACTGGAGGCAGCCTTAGCATGGGCAAAAAAGTAAACCTCGAACAAAAAAGAGTCGCCAAACAACAAGAAATTTTAAGCGCTGCCAGAAAACTCCTCAGCCGACAAGGGGCCGGCAAAGTCAGCGCCGCGGCCATTGCCAAGGAATTGGGATGGACTACGCCGGGGCTTTATTATTATTACCCTGGTTTGGAAGGGATTTTAGATGAGCTTTTAAAACAACTCTTGGAAGAAAGCCTGATCGCCACCTGGGAAGGGGCCAAAAGGGGGAGCAGGGGCTCTGAAGGGTTGATTTTCGCCTTTGAGGCGCGAGTTCAATATGACCTGAAGCACCCAAAAGATTTTGAGCTCATCTGGCGGCGCTTTGCGGATAAAGAGGTGAGCCCGGAACTCTTGAGCGGCTTTGTCTACCCCAAGGCGCAGGGCTTTAGTCAATGGTTGGCCGCTTGGTTGGAGGCCGAGAAAGCTACGGGAGAAGTCGGCAAAGAGGTCGATTGCCGCAAGCTGGTCAACTTGATGATCGCGCTTGCCCAAGGTATTGTTTCGCTTCATTTTTGCTTTTCCCAGGTCGGGGGAGAACTACGCTACACCGCAGAAGAACTGACCGCAGAGGGGAAACGGGTCCTGTTGAAGGCGTTGCGGGGGGATTAACCGCTTAGCGAGTCCTTGGATTTGATTTTTTTGCTTTTCAGCTTATAGCGCAAGGCCCGCTCTGAAATACCCAATTCCTTTGCCGCTCTGGTTTGTACCCCCTGGTGCTTGGCTAAAGCCTTTTCGATCAAGATGCGTTCCGCCTCTTCTAAGGGCATGAGGGGGAAGTCCTGGCCCCGGTTTTCGGCCTGACTTTGACCGGCCCCGGCGCTTTCTTGATAGCTGCTGGTTAAGGTTAGGGGGAGGTCTTTGACCGTTAAGATGTCATCGCGGGCAATGACAATCGCTCGTTCGATCACATTTTCCAATTCGCGGATATTGCCCGGGTAGTCGTATTTCACCAAGGTGCTGCGCGCTTCTTGGCTGATTCCGGTAATCTTGCGATTGTTGGCCTTGGCATATTTTTCAATGAAATACTCGATCAAGGGCACGATGTCATCGCGTCGATTCCGCAAGGAAGGCAGGTAGATGGGAACCACAGAGAGGCGATAATAGAGGTCTTCTCGCATCATCTTGGTTTCTACCGCTTCTTCTAAATTGCGGTTGGTTGCCGCGATGATCCTCACATCCACCTTGATGGTCTGGTTTGCCCCGACCATCTCAAACTCTCGTTCTTGCAAGACCCGCAACAGCTTGCTTTGCGTGGTCAGGCTGATCTCTCCGATTTCATCTAAGAAAATCGTGCCCTTGTTGGCCTCGGAAAACTTCCCCTTGCGGTCTGCAATCGCGCCGGTAAAGCTTCCCTTCACATGACCAAAAAGCTCTGATTCCAGTAGGGTTTCTGGGAGGGCGGCACAGTTGACCTTGACAAAGGGCTGGTCTTTTCGATTGGAGGCAAAGTGCAAGGCCTTGGCGATCAATTCCTTGCCCGTACCGGATTCCCCCCGAATGATCACGGTGGCGCTCGAGGGGGCGACCCGCTGCACGAGGCTCATCACCTCGGCTAAGGCACTGGAGTTGCCGATGATGTTGTCCACGCGAAACTTTTCTTGCAGGATTTCTTTTAAAGCGCGATTTTCCGCGATCAATCGCCGTTTGTCGATGGATTTTTCCATGATCAGCAAGAGTTCCTGCAAATCAATGGGTTTGGTCAAAAAATCGCTCGCTCCCGCCTTGATCACATCTACGGCCGTTTCAATGCTGCCGTAGGCGCTGATCATGATCATGGCGATTTCCGGGTCCGCTTCCCTGACCGAACGAATCAGATCTAAACCGTTCATCTGGGGCATGCGATAATCCGAAATCAGCAGGTCAAATTCCCGTCCGCGAATGAGGCCTAAAACCTTGCTCGGGTTATGTTCTACGGTGACGCTATAGCCTTTTTTCCCCAAAAAGCCTTTCAGCAATTCGGTTTGACTCACCTCGTCGTCAACGATCAGTATTTTAGGGTTTAACGCCATGATTTAAAAAGATTGTTTACCCACGCATAGCCTTATTCTCTCGCTTTGGCAAGATCATCGCCGCGGTTACGCCCTGCTTTGGGTTGTTGTGCAAATCCAAACTTCCCCCATGGGCCTGTACGATTTTTCGTGAGATATAAAGGCCCAACCCTGTCCCGCTTTGCTTGGTGGTGTAGTAGATATCAAAGAGGCGGCCTAGTTTTTCTTTGGGGATTCCTTCGCCGTTGTCTTCCACTTCAATGATCCAGGTTCCCCTTTTATCGATCTGCCCTCGCACTTGAATCTGCCCCCCCTTTGCATTGGCATCCATGGCGTTGCCGATCAAGTTCAAGACCACCTGCTTTAATTTTTCGGCATCGCCGTAGTAGTGGGCACCCCCTTCTTTCAAATCTACCTTGAGGGTCATTTCTCTTTGTTTCGCCTCTTCGGCGATCAAGGTCAAGGAATCGCCCCAAAATTGGGAGATGGCAAAGGAGGCGCTGTTGGGCTCAAAGGGTTTGGCAAAGCCCAAAAAGTCGCTGACGATCTGGTTGAGCCGTTGCACCTCTTTGTTCATCAGACCTAAAAAGGATTGATACTCCTGCGCGATTTTTTGTTCCGGCGGTTCAAACTCCAATTGCAGGCGTTGAATGGTAATGGAAATCGAGTTTAAGGGGTTCCTGATCTCATGGGCGACCCCGGCGGCTAAATTGCCGAGGGAAACCATTTTTTCGTTTTCCTGTTTTTCTTTTTCCACCTTTGCCATGCGGTCTAGGTATTGAAATTGAAAGCGCAAAATGACCACCACTACCACCACCACGAAGGCAAAGAGGGCTAAGCTTGCCCGGCGGGTGTTTTCCTTGGTGTCTAATAAGACCCGATCAATGTCATCGGTGTTGATGGCCATATGGAAAACCCCATTGCGCTTGTCATCAATAACAAAGTACTGAATCACCTCTAATTGATTTTCCGAAGGGGGGAAAAAGGCGGCTTTGGAATCCAGGCTTTCTTTGATCTCTTTGATCACCGCGATCTGCCCTAAGCGGGTGGGGTCTGTATCAGCGACAATGACCAGGTGTTGGTCGTAAAAGGAGATGCTTTGCAAAAGCTGCCTGCTCTTGCTGCTGTCGGCCAGTTCTTGCAAGGCGAGTTTCAAGCGCAGGTTGATGAGTTTTTCTTCCCCCAAAGAGATTAAGATACTGCCTTCTCCAGAGAGGCGCTCAAAAGAAAAAATCGGCCCCACCGAGGTTTCGGGTAATTTTTTGGGAGCCTGGTAGACAACGGCTCCCTTGGCATCAAGAAATTGAATCCATTCGAGTTGATTGTTGCTCCGCAGCTCTTCTAAGCGCTGGTTCCCCCCGGTGTTGAGCATCCCTTGCAGGGATTCGATCTCATGGGCTAGGTTTTCAGCGTAATAGTTTAAGTATTCCGGGGCTAGGTGGGTGGTCTGAATCGCCTGTCTGGCCCCCATGGCAATGGACTCGGTCACCACCTCGGACTGCTTCCAAAAGATACGCCGTAGCTTGGCATCCGTTTCGTCTGTGAGGTAAATGAAATTGGCGGTTAACATCAGACCCACAAGCAGCAAAAACCCGGCTGCGTAAAGAAAGGAAAAATTTTTACTGCTCAGCATGACCAGGGGGGAAGTGAAGAAACCTCTGCTTAATTTTTAGAGCCTTTGTTCTTTTATCATACTGCTTAGGGGTTGCGGGGTAAAGCAAGAAAAAGAGGTCGGTTGCGTCGCATCACCAAGACCGTGACCAGTCCTTTGCCTTTGGAGCGCAATATTTTTTTCAAGGCTTTTAAGGAATTGATCTTTTTTCCCGCTGCCTTTACAATCAGGTCGCCTTGGCGCAGGCCCTTTTCAAATTCCTTTCCATTGGGGTCGATTCGCAACACGAGTACCCCCCGGTTTGCCTGGATGCCAAACTGGGCTTTTAGTTTTGGGGTTAAGTCGGCATACTGTACCCCTCCTTGCTCTGATTTGCCCTCTAAGGCCGCTACGGTCTCTTGCGGGCGGGTGCCGACCTTAGGCCGCAGCAGCTTGGCTTTGCCTTGGCGATAAATTTTTAGGGTCAGGCGATTTCCCGGTGGGGTCTCTGCCACCAACTGTTGCAGTTCCGTGGTTTTTTTCACCTTTTTGCCGTTTACTTCAACAATGACATCCCCTTCCATCAAGTTTGCGCTAGCAGCAGGGCTCTTTTCCCCGACCAAGGTCACGATAATCCCTTTTTGCCCCTGGGGCAGGTTCAAGGCCCGGGCTAAATCTTCATTGATTTCTTGAATCCCCACCCCGAGCCAACCGCGCTTGACCTGGCCATTTTTTTTCAATTGGCGGATGATCTTTTTTGCTAAATTCGCGGGCACGGCAAAGCCCAAACCCTGCCCCTGGGCAATGGCGGTGTTGATGCCCACCACCTGGCCTTGGACATTGAACAAAGGCCCCCCGGAATTGCCCGGGTTGATGGCCGCGTCGGTTTGCAAAAACTGCCCGTAGGCCGTGCCCCCAAAGATATCCCGCCCGCGGGCGCTCAAAATACCGGCGGTGACCGAGTGATCCAGGCCAAAGGGGTTGCCGATGGCCAGCAACCAATCGCCGACCTTCAGCTGGTCTGAGTTGCCCCATTCGATGTACTTTAAACCCTGGGCCTTGATTTTCAAAAGCCCCAAATCGCTCATGGGATCGGTACCGATCACCTTGGCTTGATATTTTTTGGAGTTGTACAAGGTGACCTCAATGGTATCGGCCCCGGCAATCACATGGTTGTTGGTGACGATGTAGCCGTCGGCGGAAATAATAAAACCGGAGCCTAGAGCCTGCTCTTTCCGATTTTTCGGCAAGGGGCCAAAGAACCGCTCCACAAAGGGGTCCATCCGAGGGTTTTTTTTAATGGAGGTGGTGGAGATATGGACCACCTTTTCCTTTTCCGCTTGAATGATATCCGCAAAGCTATCGGGCGCCGCCCACAGGGGGGAGGAAGAAAGCAATAGGGCAAGCAATAAACTGAGAACCTTCATCTTGTTACTCCTCTGGGTCTAACTCACTGACAAAGACCTTGAAACCGAACTCCCGCAACCCCCGCAGAGCGGGGTCTTTTTTTGCGGAGGCCTGGCGGCATTTGGCGCACTTACAATCAATGTGGTGGGTTTTTTGATATTTTTTTAATTTCATCCGGGTTAAGTCTTTTCCTTCCTTTTCTAAGTCCTTCAACAGTTTTTCGATTTCCTTCATCGCCTTTTGCAAGATGATGTTGGAGTATTTTGGGTTTTGCTGGCGTTTAAACATGGTGGGTCATCCCAGGGCCACTTCAAGCGTGACGGCGCAAAAAAGGGTGAGGCTGATGTAGGCGTTCATATTGAAAAAGGCTAAGTTGAGCTGTCGGAGGTCTCCTCTGCGCAAGAGGGCATGCTCGTAGGCTAAGAGTAAAATCGAAACGGCGACCCCACCGCCGTAAATCCATCCTAAGCTTGCCAGGGGGGCCAAGGCCAACCAGCAAAGCGCGGAACCGCCGTGCAGCAAACGAGCCAGCCAGAGGCTTTTTTGCACCCCCAAGGCCACGGGAATCGAATGCAGCCCTCGGCCTTGGTCGTAGTCTAAATCCTGCAAGGCGTAGAGAATGTCAAACCCCGTAATCCAGGCCAATACCGAGGCCCCTAAAAGCAGGGCGGTGGGGGAAATCTCACCTCTAGCAGCGATCCAGGCGGCGATGGGGGCCGCCCCGATAGCCAATCCTAAAAAGAGGTGGCACAAGCTGGTAAAGCGTTTGGTGAGGCTGTAAAAGCTTACCAAAAAAATGGCCAGGGGGCTTAGATAAAAAGCCAAGGGATTGAGCCGCCAGGCGGAGTAAACCAAAAGCCCGTAAGAGAGCAGCAGCATTAAAATCATGGTGTTTGCGCTCACGGCACCGGTTACGGAGGGGCGGTTTTGGGTGCGGGGGTTTTCCGCGTCATAGGCGCGGTCAACCCAGCGATTAAACCCCATGGCCCCGCTACGAGCCCCGATCATGGCGAGAATCACCCAGAAACTTGTTTCTCCTAAGGTCTGCCCAGGCCCTAAACCCTGTTTCCAGGCGAGGGCCAAGGCGGTTAGGGCAAAGGGGAGAGCAAACAAGCTGTGGCTGAACTTGATCAGCTCTAAGTATCCTGATATTTTTGCAAGCATGATTAAAGGATATAGCGGCTTAAGTCTTGATCTTGGACAATGCCCTTGAGCCTTTCTTGGACATAGGCCCGATTGATGGGTACCTTTTGCCCTGTTAGTTCTGGGGCGGAGAAGCTTACCTCGTCCAACAATTTTTCCAAAATGGCGTAGAGCCTGCGGGCCCCGATGTTTTCTGTTTTTTCATTGACCTGACTGGCCATTTCGGCAATTTCATCAATGGCGTCATCGCTAAAAGCGATATCGACCCCTTCGGTCGCTAAGAGCGCGGTATATTGACGAATCAAACTGTTTTTGGGTTCGGTCAGAATGCGGGTCAAGTCGCTTTTGTTTAAACTCTGCAATTCCACTCGGATGGGAAAACGACCCTGCAACTCGGGAATCAAGTCACTGGGTTTGGCAAAGTGAAAGGCCCCGGCAGCGATGAAGAGAATGTGATCGGTTTGAATCGGGCCGTATTTGCTGTTGACCGTACTCCCTTCCACAATGGGGAGGAGGTCTCGCTGCACCCCCTCGCGGCTTACCTCTCCGCTGGTGTTCCGTCCCTCTTTGCTGGCGATTTTATCAATCTCGTCCAAAAAGATAATCCCCGTCTCTTCGACCCGTTTTACGGCTTCCGCCTTGAGGTCATCGACTTGAACCAAGCGGTCTGCCTCTTCTTCGGTGAGGAGTCGCAACGCTTCTTTGACCGTTACTTGACGGGGTTTGGCTTGGCGGGGGATGAAACTTTTCATCATCTCGCCCAAATCCATCCCCTCATTGCCACCCATGGGCAAAAATTCGATATGGGGGCCGGCGGACTTTTGCCCTATTTTAATTTCAATGCGCCGCTCGTCTAAGTCTCCGGCGCGCAGCTTTTTTTCAAAGGACTCCCTGAGTTTCGCGTCGTCGCGAATCGCTTGTTCCGCGTCGGCCTTGATGCGGGTGGGAGGGACTAAAATATCCAAAACCCGCTGAATCGCGGCTTCATGGGCTTTGGGTTTGACCTCGATGGTTTTGATCTGGCGGCTCATCTGCACGGAGATATCTACGAGGTCGCGGATCATGCTTTCCACATCGCGGCCCACATAACCGACTTCGGTAAATTTACTCGCTTCCACCTTTAAAAAGGGGGCATGCACCAGCTTGGCGATGCGTCTGGCGATTTCTGTTTTTCCCACGCCCGTCGGGCCCATCATGATGATGTTTTTGGGGCTGATCTCATCTTTTAAATCCTCGCCCACCTGCATGCGCCGCCAGCGATTGCGCAACGCGATGGCCACACTGCGTTTGGCCTCTTTTTGACCTACAATATAGCGGTCTAAGAATTCAACGATTTGGCTGGGAATTAGGTTTTTTTGATCCGTAATGTGTTGCATAGTTTAAGAATTGGAGTTTAATTCATGTAGATTGACCTGTTGATTGGTGTAGATGTCGATTTCACCGGCAATGGCCAGGGATTGCTTGACGATCTCTTGGGCGTTCAGGTCGCTGTTTCTCAGCAAGGCCCGAGCAGCGGCCTGAGCGTAGGGGCCACCTGAGCCAATGGCTAAAATGTCGTCTTCCGGTTCGATTACATCCCCGTTGCCGCTAATGATCAGGCTGGATTTGGCGTCGGCTACAGCCAGTAGGGCCTCTAGGTTTCGCAGCACCTTATTGGTACGCCATTCCTTGGCCATTTCCACGGCGGCGCGCACGAGGTTCCCGTTGTATTCCTCCAACTTGGCGTCGAATTTTTCAAAGAGGGTAAAGGCGTCGGCGGTGGAACCGGCAAACCCGGCCACCACCAGTCCCTGGTGGGTCAACCGAATCTTAGTGGCATTGGCCTTCATCACCGTGTTGCCCAAGGTGACCTGTCCATCGCCGCCTAAAACCACTTTTCCCTTACAGCGTACCGATAATATCGTTGTCATGTTGTTCTTCTCCTTTTTTCCCTATTCCGAGTACAAAAACCTCTTTGCTCTCCTTGCGGGTGCTTTGGGGCCTGAGGTTTTTTACTTTGGTATACTCTTCTCGCATGCGTTTGAGCAAGCGCTCCTGCGCTACTCCCTGTAAGGATTTTACCAAACAGCGGCCATTTTTTTTTAAATAGAGTTGCGCCGTGTCCAAGGCTAAGCTGCACAGGGCAAAGCTCCGCTCTGAATCGGCAACTCGGTTGCCGGTGGTGGAGGGGGCCATATCGCTGAGCACTAAATCCCACCTCAACGCGTATTGTGCCAGAGTCGCCAAATCCAGTTTAAAAATATCTTGATGGATAAAGGCCATGTTGGCAGCAAGGCTTAAATTCAATTCTTGGATATCCACCCCTACGACCAGCCCTTGAGCCCCTACTTTTTTACCGGCAAACTGCATCCAGGAGCCGGGGTAGCACCCGAGGTCAAGGACTTTCATCCCCCTATGGAAGAGGTGGTTTTTTTGGTCCAGCTCTTCCAGCTTAAAGACGCTGCGAGCCCGGTAGCCCTCGGCCTTGGCTTGTTTAAAGTAATGGTCTTGGAGTTTTCTCAAAGGCTCTCTTTCGCCCCCTGCCACAGGTCTTCCATTGCCTTTAAAGAGAGCTTTTTTCCGCTCTTTTCGGCTTTTTTGATCCCCTTTTCCACCTGGGCAAAGCGCTGTTTGAATTTGTCGTTGCTTTGCTTGAGGGCCATTTCAGGGTTGATGCGGTTAAAGCGGGCGAGGTTGATGACCGAAAAGAGCAAATCCCCGATCTCTCCAACCAGGTTTTGTTGGTTTTCCTGTGCCAACTCCGCTTCGACTTCTTGTAATTCTTCTTTGATTTTGGCTAAGATTTCGTTGTTGGTTGGAAACTCAAAGCCTAAACCAGCGGCGCGCTCACCTAGTTTTTTGGCCTGTAGGGCCTGGGGTTGGTGTTGGGGGATTCCTTCCAAAACCGACTCCCTTTGTTGGGTCCGGGCCTTAATCTGGTCCCATTGGGCCTTTAGTTCCGTTTCGGTTTGGTTGGGGTCGGCTTGGGCGAAAACATGAGGGTGCCGTTCCCGCATTTTTTTGCCCAGGCGGGCAATCAGGCTTTCTAAGTCAAAGCGGCCTTCTTCTTCTGCAATCTGGGCATGCAGCACCACCTGAAAGAGCAGGTCGCCCAATTCAGCTTCTAAGTCTTGTTCGTGGCGGCCCTCTTCGATCTCCTCAATCACCTCCCAGGCCTCTTCCAACAAGAAGGGGATCAGGCTTTGGTGGGTTTGTTTTTTATCCCAAGGGCAACCCTCTGGCCCTCGTAAGGCCGCGACGATTTTTTTTAGTTCTTCCATGGGTTATATTCTGCGTTTCGCCTTAGAAGTTGTCAATGAGCCAACCTAAGAGTGTTGATTTCTTTTCTAGACTAGGGTTTGTACTTTTGCTAGGGTGAATTATATTAAAACTACGAAGTTGAAGTATGAAAAAACGACTAAAGAATTTTGTCGAGCTTGATTATTCTCGTCCGCTGGTCATCGCCCATCGGGGGGACCGGATCAATGCCCCGGAAAACACCCTTCCCGCTTTTGAAAAGGCGGTCGAACTCGGCTGCCCCATGTTGGAGCTGGACCTCGCCTTGAGTAAAGACCGACAAGTCGTGGTGCTGCACGATGAAACCATAGAGCGCACCACCAACGGAGCGGGGCGCGTCAAAGACCTCACCTTAGAAGAATTACGCAGCCTCGATGCCGGGTTCTGGTTTAGTGACGAGTATCGGGGCACCTTTCTCCCTACCTTGGATGAGGTGCTCCAAAGTTGCGGCCACCGTATTTTATTTAATTTAGAGATCAAACCCGAAGCTTTTGAGCCGGGGGGTAAAGACCGGATCACCGTCCAAATTGTAGCGGCCCTGAACAAATATCAACTCCGAGATCAGGCGCTGCTCTCCAGCTTCAGTACCGAGGTCTTAGAGGATATAGCCGCCATGCCTAATGCCCCTGCCCTAGCTTATTTGGTCGAGCAATATGATCCGGTCTGCCTGGAATGGATGACTCAGTTTAAGGTCTTTTCCTTAAATCTGTTGTCGCAATTGCAACCCGAACAGGTCCGGCAAATTAAGCGGGCGGGCTTTCGTCTTTTTTGTTATACGGTAAATGAGCCTCTCGAGATGATGAAGTTATGGGCTATGGGGGTGGACGGTGTTTTTACCGACGACCCGACTCGTTTGCTCGCCCAGGTGGAGCAATTAACCTAAGGAAACTCTGAAAAATTCCTTGCCTACCGCTTGTTCAAGCGGTAGGCTCATGCCCTTCGGGCTGATTATGCCCTTGGGGCGCATCAAGTTTTTCAGGCTTTTCGGTTGGGAATGAAATTCACAATCTTAATTAAAATCAATAGGTTCCGCTTTTTTATTTGGCAAGGCATCCCTGCCTTGCTGGGAAACTCCGCGTTTTTCAGAGTTTTCCTAAAGTATTTGGGGGGTATAAAATCAGTTTGGCATAAAACCTGAATGTAAAATAATCAAAGCTTGGAATCAAAGCTTATCTATTGTTTGAGAGACTCAAGGGGGTTTTATGACTGGAATTACACAAAGCGTCACCATTCGCCACGGGCAACACCTTCAGGTTGTTTCTCCCCTCGGTGAAACCCGCACGCTCAAGGTCATGGTCGGGGATGCCTTTTTAAACGGCGAGGGCAAGCAGATTTGGCTCATTCATGAGACAACGGGGCAGTACTTGCGTAAATTGCCCAATACCTTGGGTGAATTGGGCCGCGCCCTATTCAACTCCACCCAAGAACTTTTTTTATGCATTGAAGAACGACGCTTCTACTTTGCTTAAAGGCGGTCAAAACCTTAGGGCTAAGGCCTTAGAGGGTCGATTGGGGTCGTAGCCCTGTCGCCATTCCAGCGGCAGGTCTTGTTTATCGACTTCCACAAAACCAAAGGATTGGAAAAACCTCCACATCTTCGCTTCGATACTCAACGCGAAAATCAAGCCTCCTCCCTGTTTTTTTGCCTCTTCAATCAATCTCGCGCACAGGGCCTTGGCCATTCCCCTCCCCCGATAGCGTGGCAGAGTGCAAAACTTAGAAAGTTCATAGGTCTGCCCCCAGGGCTTGAGTCGCGCGGTGGCGACCATTTCGTGATTCACATAGGCGACAAAGTAGCGCTCTACCTCGGCGGCAATTTGCTCTAAACTGAGGGGCAAAATCGCTTGGGCCTGAATGTAAGGCTTCATCAAGAGGGAGATATCCATGACATCGGTTTTGGCCGCGGGGCGGACTTCTTTGTCTAAGCTTTGGGCGATTAAAGTGCCTGACCCCTGGTGGGTGAAAATTTCCAGGTACAGGTTTCCACTGCGGGCGGCGATGAAAGCGAGTTCTACTTTTTTCCGTTTTTGTTGCTGGAAGGCGACCGGCAGCAGATGGGGTTCTTTTTCCAGTAAAACATCGAGATGAGCGTGACTCAAGGCCTCGCCCTTTCCCGCTAAGGGGTTGCTCGCTTGAATAAAGAGAATTTTTTTTGCCTTTAATTTCTCGGCGAGAGGCCAGAGGTCGTTGGTCCCCGAAAGCGTCATCAGGGGGACCTGTGCCTGCTTTAAAGCCAAGCTCAAGCCCTCCATTTCAGCCCCTTGAACCCGATTAAAGGGGAACCCCCACTCTGCTTGTTCCCGCAAAGGGTCTAAGCGCACCCCAGGGGCAAAGCACAAAACCAAAGATACCCTAGCGGATAAAAGAACTCGCAGGTCGGTGAGCATTTCCTCAAAGTCTTCTAAACGCTCAAAGTAGAGCAAAAATATTTTTTCCTGAAATCGAGCGGCGTAATGAAAGAGCTCCAGCGCATCCAGCATCTGGCGTTCCAATTGTTGGCTCATTGCTTTTTCCTCTTTGCTGGGTTAGGTCTGAGTAGTTCTTTGATTAACATTCTCGGAGTCAAATGGAAAGCATTCCCCCCAAGGCAGATGGGCAGATGAGCTTGATCGCGCACCTTGACGAGCTGCGTGTGCGTTTGATGCGCTATTTGGTGGTGCTTTTTATTCTTCTTTTAGGGTGCTATGCCTTTCGCAAGGATATTTTAAATGTCCTGCGCGCGCCGGTGGAGGTACCCTTGCAAAAATACTCCGCCCAGCAACCCCTTGAAGGGGAAGGTTCCGCGACAAGCCCCGGTTTAGACCTCTCCGCCTTGGAATGTTCTTGTCTCCCCGCTTGGGAAAACAACCAATTGACCCCCGCGGTGAGCGCGGAGGCGCCGACCGAGGATGTCTCCCCTCCCCTTCCCCTAGCCGAGGGGGTCGCCAGCGGTCAAACAACTCAACCTAAGTCCGAGCTGGCTTGGTATGAGGGCCCCTTGCAGGAGATGAAAACCAGCTTTCGCGATTTTAAGGCCCTGTACCTATCAATAACAGGGCGCGAAGAAGAGGCGGCCAACATGCTCAGTCCCAAAGAGGAGCTTGCCCCTCCTACGATGGTCGGGGCAGACCGGCAAGGAATACTCAGGTTAGATTGCGCCTGCCGCCCCAAAAAAGGCAAAACCGCTCATATGGTTTATATTGGCTTGCCGGAACTCTTTTTTGCCCAAATGAAAACAGCGATCTATTCGGCAATCTTTTTTTCCTTTCCCTTTTTGTTGATTGAGCTTTGGGGCTTTGTGGGCCCGGCGCTGTACCGTGGTGAAAAGGTCGTGTTTTGGGCTTTCGCGATTTTCAGCTACCTCTTTTTTACCCTGGGCAGTCTCTTTGGCTATTTTGTGGTTTTTCCCTTTGGTTTCGACTTTTTTCTAAGCTTGAGCCAGCCTGGTGAAATTATGCCTAGTTTATCGGTAGGGGGATATCTCGATTTCACCCTAAAGCTGTTTTTGGCCTTTGGGATGATCTTTGAACTGCCCTTAGTGGTTTTTATTCTCAGTCGCTTAGGGATTGTGACCCCGGAATTGATGCTCAAGCAAATGCGCCTGGCCATGGTGACGATCTTAATCGCCAGCGCCGTGCTGACCCCCCCGGACCCCTTTACCATGTTGCTCATGGCGGCCCCCTTAACCCTGCTGTATTTGATCAGCATTGTCGTAAGCTTCCTAGCCGTGAATCGAAAAAAAGCCGCCTTGAGGGCGCAGGGTCTAAACCCTGAAGAATTCGGCTAGGGTTAATGCCTGATATCCTGTTTTTTCTTGATCCTTATGGTTGTTTTGCCCATAATGTAACATGCAATCAATTTGATTATTTGCAAAAATCTTGACTCAACGCCTCACTATAGGGTGCCTGGATGAATGCCTCACTTCGTTTTAAAGCCATAACCACCTTTGGGCTGCTTATATTCTTAACCTTTGTCGGAGCGTTTATCGTTAAACAAAACTTCGACGAGATTGAAAAGACGGGGCAGTATATTAACCTGCTTGGTCGCCAATGCATGCTCAGTCAAGCGCAAACCAAAAATGTTCTCGCTTATAAGGAAACGGGTGAGAGGCGGCTGCTGGAGAAATACAGAATCCTGCACCGGGTTTTTGACGAAACCCTAAACGCCTTTCGTAAGGGAGGGCCGGCTCCCTTGGGTTTGCAGGGCAACAAGAAGATCACCGTTCCTCGGTTCTCCCCGGAACTCGAAAAGATCGCCCTCGAGATTGAGGTGGTGGGAAAGAGCTATAAGGCTATTGTAGAAACGCTTTTAGCCTATGATGAAGATATGGCGGGATATAATATCTTGGTATCTAAACTCGCCGGCGAATCGGATCGCTTGTTGGAAAGCAGCGCCAAGCTGGTGCAGAGGTACCAGAATCATGTTGATGAGCTCCACGCAAATATTCAAAATATTCTTTTTTGCGTGTCCTTCCTCCTGGCGCTTATTTTAGGCGGCATGGGGTATTATCTGATCCGCCAGATTATTGCCCCTATTTTAAAGCTCTTAGCGATGATCGAGAAGATGAGTCAAGGGAATTTAGAATGCCGTTCGCAGATCAAGCGCAAAGATGAAATCGGGCAAATCGCCGAGGCCATGGATAAGCTTGCGGAAAACCTAGATAATATCATTGGGCAGATCATCGGCAATGCCGAGACCAACAACTCGATGGGAATCGGTTTGGTAAATGTCAGTCAAGGGATGCAAACCGCGACCGAAGAAATGACAAATATGTCCAATACCATCGCTACCGCTTCGGAGGAAATCTCCACCAATATGTCGACCGTCGCTAGCGCCTCAGAGCAGGTCAGCGCCAATGTAAGCACCATAACCAGCACGGTGGAAGAGCTTTCTGCCAATATGAACACGATTGCCGCTGCCGCGGAAGAGGCGAGCGTGAACATGAATGGGATTAGCGATAATGTCGCTTCGATCTCCTCTGAAATCACCGGCGTCATTATCCAATCGGTGAGCAGCTTGGCCGAGGCCTTAACAGACATCAACCAAAACACCGCGAAGGCGAGCCAAATTTCTTTAGAGGCCAATAAAGGCTCAGAAGAAAACCAAGCGGCAATGGAAAAATTAGGGGAAGTGGCCCAAGAGATCGGTCAGATTCTCCAGCTCATCAACAACATCGCGAGTCAAACCAATATGCTGGCACTCAACGCCACCATTGAGGCAGCGAGTGCGGGTCAGGCCGGCAAGGGCTTTGCCGTGGTGGCGGGAGAGGTCAAGGAATTGGCCAAGCAAACCACAGAGGCCAATAACGAAATCGCCAATCAAATCGATCAGGTGCAAGAATATGTATCCAATGTGCAGCAGCGGGCGGCCTCGGTGTCTAAAGTTATTTTGCAGGTTTCCGACATCAACCAAAATATCTCCAGCTTAGTGGGGGAACAGAATCAAAGCGCGCAAAAGCTGGTTACCGCGGTGGATTCGGTTGCCCAGGCCGTCAAAAATTCGGCCCTCAATGTAGAAGAGGCCGCCAGCGGGATCAGCGAGATCACCCGCAGCACCTCCGAGGCCAGTAAAGGGGCAAAGGACGCTTCCACCAATGTAGCCGAAGCGGCATCGGGAGTAAAGGAAATCGCCCGCAGCTCCGCCGAGATCGCAACGGGGGTGCAGAACATCAATAAAAATATTCAATCCATGGATGTGGTCATCAGCCGTAATCGTACGCACATTGAAAACGCGACTGAATATATCAACACCTTCACCCAGTTGACCGATGCGATGAAAGGCTTAGTGCAGTTTTTTGCCCAGAACTCCAGCACTTTCTTTTATTGGACCGACCAATTGTTGATCCATCATCCTTTGGTGGATAAGCAGCATAAAATGATTGTTGACGGCATTAACGCTCTGTTTCGCTCCATCAACAACAAACCGGGGAGTCTCAGCTTAGAAAATACCATGGCTGATTTTTTTCAAGTAACGCTACAGCATTTTGAGGATGAGCAGAAAATCTTTTTGGCTTCGGATTACCCCCTCAAGGAGGAGCATTTAGAAAAGCATACGGATATCATTGACCAGTTAAAGGGGTTTGACCAACGGATTCGAGCAGGAGAAAAGGGTTTTGAAAATGAGTTGCTCGACTTTTTGAAAGAATGGCTGCAGGTTCATATTATTTTAACGGATCGAGGTTATAAGGCCTTTATCAAACAGGGATGAAGCAATAAATTTCTATGTGGCAAAAACTGTTCCAACTCTTTCGTAGTCCTGGCTTGCGCTTTGCCTTGCGCCTTTTTGCCAGTCTAGCCAGCGCAATTTTGGTGGTCAGTGGTTTGATTCTCTTTCGTACCAAGAAAAGTGGGCACCTAGAACGAGGGTTAGAGGAAGATGAACCCTTAGAGGGGGAAGTCATTGAAGCCGATGAAGAACCAAAAACCAAGGCCTCGGTTCATTTTCTTTTTCGCGCTAAAAAGCCTTAAGGGTTTTTCTCAATCTTTTTTTTGATCCTCTAGAGCCTTCCAGTTGTAGCTTTTGCGATAAAAGGGGGGGAGTTCTCCTTTTTGTCGCAAATACCAGCGCACAAATTTCAAGGTCTGCCCATTGGCATAGCCCCCTCCCGCAATCGGCCCATATTCAGCCTGAAACGGTTCCAGCAGTTTGGCAAGTTGTTGATCCCGCGTTTCTTTCGCTAAGATGCTTGCCCCGGCAACCACGAAGAAATCTCGATCCGCGTGGTTGATTGCCTTGACCCCCGGCCTGATAAGGGGCCGGAACAGGGTCGCCCCGTCTAAGATCACTTCTTGAGCGGGCAGGGCTTGAATCAATTCTTGGGCTTTGATCTGCTCTAAAACATTCAACCCTGGGCCTGAGGCTACAAAGTGGTCGATTTCGATGGCATCCACCACGATGATTTGGTGCTGAAAATCGGCTTTGAGTTTTGCCGCAAGAGCGGCCCGCCGTTTTAGAGTCGTCGCGTTTTTGGCAAATAGCTTGGAGTCTTGAACCTCTAAGGCCTTGAATAAGGGGAGGTCGCTTTTATCAATACAAAGTCCCGCAAGCACCATGGGCCCTAAGAGGGGGCCGCGGCCTGCCTCGTCAATGCCTAATTGATCCATCAACCGCGAGCGAGTTTTTTTAAGCGAGTTTGGATCATCTTTCGCCTCAAGGGGGAAAGGTAGTCGATAAACAGCACCCCGTTGAGGTGGTCTAGTTCATGCTGAATACAAACGGCGGTCAACCCGGAGGCCTCTAAAACTTGCGGGTTCCCCTTTGCGTCTTGATATTGCACCTTGACCCAGTCGGAACGCTTCACTTCGGCCTTAAACTCAGGGATGGACAAGCAGCCTTCTTCCATCATGATTTCTCCCTTGGTTTCGATGATTTGAGGATTGGCAAAAAAGAGGGGTTTTTTTTTGCTTTCCGGTTCCTCTTTGTCGTATTGGATATCCATGATAAAAAAGCGCAAGTCGCTGCCCACCTGGGTTGCCGCCAGGCCAATTCCCGGCGCGTCGTACATGGTGTCGGCCATATCTTGGGCCAACTGGAGCAGCGACTCGTTAAACTGTTCAACAGGTCGGCACCGGGTTTTTAAAAAGGGGTTGGGGAAGGTCAATACTTCAAGGAGCGCCATAGTTTTTCCAAATCATTATAAAACTAATTTAGAATAAGTCCTGTGGCTATTCTTGGCAAGAGCTAGGAGGGCACAAGGTGATAGTTTTGTCGAATATTATGCCCCACTCGACGAATGGACTGAGAAAGGGTTGAGTTCGGGGCGTAGAGCAAAGCGGGTTGGCGGCAGCGAATGGATTGCAACGCCGTGTTGTCTTGGTCAAGAAAGCCTACATAATCGATAAGGATTCCAAAATATTTTTGACAAGCTTGCTTCATCGAAAAGCCTAAACGAATATCGCTGGGGGTTCTGACTTGATTTAACAAAAGTTTTGGTTTGAAGGCGGCGATTTGATATTTTAAGGTTTCCCCTGCTTGAGCGTTGATTTGAACGATTCGATTCAATAGCTCGGCCGGGGTTTTAGGATGGTCATCCCGCTTGACTTCCGTCAGTTTTTCTAAAAAGAGACGCACCTCAGGGTGACTGATCACATTTTTCAGTTTGCGGTAAAAAGCGGCTTTAACAAAGCGATAGGTGTTTTCAACACTGGTGGGCTCGGGTGCCGTTACTAAAATCCCGCTGGTGGCGATTAAAAACAGATCCAGGGTATAAGGGGCGACCCCGGCACCGAGGTCGATGACCACATGATCGAAATCCTTGAGGTTGAAAATCGCCTTGGTTAATTTATTTTGTTGGATCTGCTTGGGGTTGGCCATGCCCATGACATCATAAGCCCCGCTGGCGAGCATTAAGCCGGGGACCTCGGTCGGAATCAGAATTTCTTCCAGACTGAGATGATTGGAATTGATAAAGTCAGAAATCGAAATCTTGGAGTTATAGAGCCCAAAAAAGGTATGGAGGTTGGCCCCTCCAAAGTCGGCGTCAATTAAAGCCACGCGGTGCCCCTTTTGGGCTAGGTCAATGGCTAGATTGGTCGAGATAAAACTTTTGCCGACCCCACCCTTACCCCCGGCAATGGCCCAAATTCGTTTTTTTGCTAAATTCATCATAATGTTGGCGACTTCCTTGTCAGGCCGATTCCCCAGCTCATAGCCGGGTTGCTTAGGCAATGCAAAAGAAAAGCCAAAAAAATAAAAAGGCCTTTTTTTTAAAACTTTAAGGACTTTGCTGGATCTAGTAAAAAAACAAACGATTTTTTTAACGCTAAAAAATTAAGGGCGAATCTCTAAGAGGTGATCGGGTAAAATGGGACTTTTCAAGCGGTAGTTCAAGAGCCAAAGTTGGTGCGCCGCTCTGGTCGCTCCAATGTGCAAAAGATAGCGGTGATAGCTGTTGGGGGGGTAGTTGATCACATCCACATCCATCAAGGCGACATAATCGAATTCCAAGCCTTTGACTTGGCGAATCTCGGTGATATCAATGCCCGGGGTGAAGGAAAAGTTTTCTTCTTCCACCAGCCGCAAACGAGGCACCTCCATGGGGGATAAAAGTTCATAAAGAGCCTTGGCGGAGCCCTCATCGGGGGTGATTAGGGCGCAAGAGGCGTTGCCCTCTTTGAGCATCATGCTTTTTAAGGCCTGGGCCAAAAAGCGAATCTGCTCGCCCTGATGGCGAAATTGGAACAACTCAACCGCAGGGCCGTGTCGGGTCGCGGCAAATTCATTTTCTTTGGTTAATTCCCCTAGCAAGTTAAAGGCAAATTCCATGATTTCAAAGGTGCTGCGATAGCTCACTTTGAGGCTGGATATCTTTTGTCCTTCCTGGCCGAGCAGATGAAAAAGAAAACCCCAATCCTTAAAGGCGTTGTAGCGAATCATTTGTTGGTTCACATCACCTGCGAAGGTGATGCTTAAAGGCTGACGCGCTACCTGAAGCATGACTTTCAATTCAATGGCGGCATAATCCTGCGCCTCGTCAATAAAAATATGGTGATAGCGGAGTTTTCCCCCCTTGGGGTTGGGGAGTTCTCCGGTTAATTGATGATAGAGGTAGAGTAAAATCGGGTCGTCTTCCGCATCGAGGTCTGGCCGCTCTTCCCCTACCGTATTTTCGGAGTCGCTCACTTTGCGCCTTTGATCCTCGAACCAGTTCTGCCGTTTGATGTATTGGTTTTTAATCCAGCGCATCGCCTCGGTGAGCTGCCCTGCTTGAATTTCTTCCACCTCGGCAAAGGCGTTTTGAATTAAGGTAAAGTCACTGAAAAACTCATCCCAGAAATGAAGAGCCAAATGCCTGGGGTTGAGTTCCGGGTTGGCCGTTGCTTGGCAAAGGGCTTCTAAGCGGGCTCGGGTCGCTCCGCTTTGATTCCAGGCGACACCAAGCAAGCTGCGCCGCCCCTGGGCCCAATCCCAGACCCCCTTGAGGCGCGGGATCAAGGGCATTTGAGAAAGCTTCGCCAAGGCTAATTTTCCCTTTAAAATCGTTGCCAGGCCTTGGTTGAAACGATTGTCGATCTCGCTTAAATAGCTTTCCAAGGCCGCGGCTAAGGCAGGGTGTTTTTTGACCCGAATCGCGGCTGCCGGGGTTTCTGAACTCAGCGCCTTGGGCAAGAGGTTGCCAAAAATCTTGCAGCGAATTTGATGTGCCCAATTTTCGTAAAAGTCAATTTCCACCCCCTCTACCCCTAGACTGGGTAAGAGTTTGGAAATATAGGTCGCCAAGGCTTTATTAAAGACCAAAACCACCATTTTTTCAGCGGGAAAACGAGCCGGGTCTTGATGGTGCAGCCAAGCAACGCGGTGCAGGGCTACGGTTGTTTTGCCCGATCCGGCCGTGCCTTGAATCGCTAAGATTCCGGTTTCGGGGGCGGTGATTAAGTTAAATTGTTTGGGGTCAATGAGGCTTGTAATCTCAGGCAGGTAGCGATGCTTGCGCTGGCCCGCTCCCGTGCCGAATTCGCCGGTTACAATGCGCTCGGGTCGGCTTGCCACCCCACTGCCGCCTTTAAATAGGCGTTGTTTTAAGATTTGTTTTTGCCAACCCAATTCTTTGTCTTTGCGGAGCTGCATCCCCCCTTGCTGGATTCCGACTAATTCCCCCAACAAGACTTGCAAACTGCGTTTGCATAGAATTTTTCCCTCTATAATCCGTTCCCCGATTTCTTCTTCATACTCATCCCCCTCGTCATAACGGAAGTATAATGCAGCGATGGGGCTGGATTTCCAATCTATAACCGCAATGCCCGAGGCATGGGTAAAGACTTCGGTGCCTAAGTAAAAATCCCTTTTTTTTTCTCCTTCTTGGGCGATCAGCCGGGCAAAATAGGGGTTCTCGATATCTAAGCCTTGCTGGCTGCGTTTTTCTTGCTGGTCGAGTAAAGCGGTTAAGCGGGTCATCTGTTCGGCCAGTTGAGAAAAGTCATCCTCATTAGCGCAATTTAGCTCTTCACGGAGATAAAAAAGCTGGTCTAAAAGTTCTTCTCGATTGTCGCTCGGTCTGGTTTTGCGAAAAACTTTCCGCAATTCTTCGAGTCTCGTTTCCTCTTCTAAAATCAATTCCCGATCCGCTTGATTCAAGTGCATTTAAAATTTCCGTTGGATTAAGATGCCTTGGGGGGTGAACCAAATTCCATATTTTCCCCTCAATTCATTCCAGGTTTGTGTTTGTTTCCAGTCTTTTTGTTTGTGCGCCGAATTCATTGCGCTGTAGATATTTCCCCCGTAAAAGAAGAGGGCAAAAAGCCCGAAACCCAGCCCTAAATCTTGTCGTTCAGCGGCCCAGGCCTCTTTAGCGGCAAAAGCAAAGGACAGGGTGAAAAAGGCGGCATAGCTGGCCTCTTGCCAACGGCCTAAATAAGCGCTCCCCATACCGGGAATCAAGGCGGATAAACCGCCTGCCAAAAGGGGAGAAGCCCCGGTAGGCTCAGGGAAGTTTTTTGCTTCAAGGGTAAATTTTTGAACTCGCGGCAGTTTGCTTTGCTCCAGCCAGGCTAGGCCTTTTTTTCTTTGTGCTTCGCGCAAGGGATAAGGGTCGGCGGGGCGTAAATCCAAATAGCAAAGTCCTAAAAGCAAGCGTTCTCGCTCTGTTAAGTTCGGTAAGGCTTCGAGGTAAGTAATCGCGGCTTGAACCTCACCGCCAGCGCGCCAGGCCCGCGCGATATTCAAGCGTGCCCGGTCTGCTCGTTTCCCCTGGGGAAAATAAAACAAGAGTCGTTGGTATTCGCTAATCGCCCGATAATATTCCCCCTGATTGTATAATTCTTGCCCATAGGAGAATAAATTTCCCTCCTGCAGGCGCAACTCCGCCCCTGTCAGCCAAAGGGGCGCAAAGAGCAATATAAAGAGGAGGCAGGATAAGCGCATGGCGAAGCGAAAAACATTAAAAAAATAGGGGATCATTGCAACATAGCCTTTTCAAGGAGGCAAGAGCTAAGATGGGTCAGGTTGTTTTTTCCCCTTAGCAAAGAAGGGCAATTATGGTAATAATGAATAAGCCCATCCCAAGGTGTTTTTAGTTGTTTGGGCCGGGCAAAAAGAGCAATCAAGGCACAGGGTCGCTTGATTTTAGCAGGCAGTTTGGAGCCCTGAATACTCAGAGGTGGTTGCGCGTCAATCTAAATCCCCGCAAAGGAGCCATGGATAAGCTTACCCACAGTCCTCGCGTTGAAAAAGAGATTCGTGAGTTAGGTTTGCGGCTCTTTTCCAGCATGCGGGGGAAGAGTCCAAGCCTTTTTGATTCAAGGTTTTGGCAGGGAAAGCTGATGGAAGTTGCCTTAAAAGACCCAAGCTTTAAAGTCGATTTATTCCGTTTTATTGATGTTTTCCCCACCTTGCGCGATCCCCAAGAGATTTCGAGTCATCTCGCGGAGTACTTGCTGAAAAAAGATCGCAGGCTACCCCGCCTTTTTGGGATGGCCTTAAAGGCGGCTCGTTTTAAGCTCACTGCCCCCTTGGCGGCAAAGAGCATCCAGGCGAATATGACTCGCTTGGCTCAGGGTTTTATTTTAGGTGAAACCCCTGCCGAGGCCTTGGGTGCCTTAAAAAAGATGGACGCCAAAGGAGTGGGGTTTAGCGTTGATCTTTTAGGGGAGGCGGTTTTTAGTGAAGATGAGGCGGCAAGCTATCGCGCCCGGTACCTTGAGCTGGTTGACTCACTCAGGGGGCAGCTTTTGACCTGGCCGGAAAACCCCCGTTTAGAGCAAAGCCCGCAGGGGCGGGGCAACCTCTCGCTCAAGGTTTCCGCCTTTGCGCCTCATTTGGACGCCGCCGACTTAAAAGGCAGCGTCAAACGCCTTTACGCCGCGCTTTTGCCGGTATTGCTTCAGGCGAAAGAGGGGGGGCTTTTTGTGAATCTTGATTTAGAGCAATGGAGCCTGCACACGATCACCTATGCGCTTTTTAAAGAAATCCTATTGAGCGCTGAGTTCCGCTCTTACCCCAAGCTCGGCATTGTAGTGCAGGCTTATCACCACAGCGCGCCAGAGGATGTGAGGCAATTGCTCGCCTGGGCGGAGCAACGAGGTTGCCCCCTTTCGGTGCGGTTGGTCAAGGGGGCTTACTGGGATTTTGAGGTTCTCAACGCCGGTTTGAGGGGCTACCCTTTGCCTCTATGGACCCAAAAAGGGGAGAGCGATTGCCGGTTTGAAGCTTTATCCCTAGAGTTGTTGAGGCACCATCAGATATTGCGTCCGGCCTTTGCCAGCCACAACCTGCGTAGCCTGGCCCATTTGCTCACCCATGCCCGCATCGCGGGCCTCAAGCCCGGGGATTACGAGATTCAGCTTTTAACCGGTATGGCCGAACCCCTGCGAGAGGCTTTGCTGCAAGAAGGGGAGTTGATTCGTCTTTATTGCCCTGTTGGGGGGCTTGTTCCCGGGTTGAGCTATTTGGTGCGTCGGCTTTTGGAAAACACCTCCAGCCAAGGTTTCATCAGCCAAAGCCTGCAAAAGGAAATAGAGCCCGAATTGTTGTTCTGCCCGCCGGAGGTGAACTCGGCCCCTTCCCCTAGTCCAGGGGAATGGAAAAACTGCCCGGAATTGGATTTTACGGATCCTGCCATTTGCGAAGGCTTTGCCCAAGCGGTAGGACAGGTAAAAAGCAGCTTGCCCATTTTAGTGGGGGCAGCCAACAGAAAGGAACGCTTTACTCGCCTCTCCCCCAACGACCCGAAGCTGATCGTGACCCAAGCCTATTTAGCCGGTGAGCAGGAGGTCATTGAGGCGGTTCAAAGGGCGGCGCAAGCTTTTCCCTCTTGGCGGGATACCCCCTTAGAAGCTCGTGTCCAAGCCTTGGAACGCTTAGCCGATCTTTTGGAAAAAGACCGTTTTGCCTTAGCGGCCTTGCAATGTTTTGAGGTGGCCAAGCCTTGGCGAGAGGCGGATGGAGATGTGGCCGAAGCCATTGATTTTTGCCGCTATTACGCTCAGGCGGCCCGAACGGAATTGGCCCCGCGTGGGTTGGGGGATTTAGCGGGGGAAGAAAACCAACAAGAATTCATCGGCCGCGGCCCCGCGGCGATCATTGCCCCTTGGAACTTCCCCCTCGCTATTTTAACGGGGATGGCCACCGCTGCCTTGGTCGCGGGCAATCCGGTCTTGCTGAAACCGAGTCGCAACAGCTTGGCTCTCGGCCAAGTTTTGCATGGAAAAATGCTCGAAGCCGGTATTCCCCCTGAGGTGGCGCAGTTTTTACCTATTTCAGGCGAAAGAGCGGGCAAGCTTTTGGCGCGGGCAAAAGAAATTGCCCTCATCGCCTTTACGGGAAGCAAGGAGGTAGGGCTTTCTTTATGGCATCAGGCCGCCCAAACCGAGCCGGGGCAAAGAGAGATTAAAAAAATGATCTGCGAGTTGGGGGGGAAGAACGCGATTATCATTGATGAGGACGCCGACATGGACGAGGCGGTTTCTGGGGTGTTGCAAAGCGCCTGGAGCTACGGGGGGCAAAAATGCAGCGCTGCCGATCGGGTGATTGTCGTGGGCAGGGCAAAAGACCAGTTCATCCCTCGCCTGATCGCGGCGGCTCAATGCCTGCGCCTCGCCCCTGCTTGGGACCCCGCCTGCCAAGTCCCCCCAATGATTGATTCTTTCGCCCAAGAACGGCTCTTGCGACTCTTGGACAACCCGCCCCCGGGAGTCAAGGAGCTGTACCGGGGCCAAGCGCCGGAAAAAGGTTATTTTGTGCCTCCTGCCATTTTTCAAACCAAGGAACCCAACCACCCCTTCATGCAAGAAGAATTTTTTGGCCCCCTCTTGACGCTTTGTCCGGTAAAGGACTTTGATCAAGCCTTGGAGGTCGCTATGAATACGGGCTACGCCCTCACGGGGAGCCTCTATTCAAGGTTGCCCAGCCATCTTGAGCGGGCAAAAAAAGAATTTTTGGTGGGGAACCTCTACCTCAACAAAGGCAGTACAGGGGCGAAGGTGGGGCGGCAACCCTTTGGGGGCCACGGCTTCAGTGGAGCAGGCACGCAGGCGGGAGGGCCGGGATACCTCTCCCACTTTGTCTTTCCCCGCTTGTGGAGCGAAAATCTGATGCGCCGCGGCTTTTCCCCCAAATTACTTTAGGGGGCTTGATGGCGAGCCAAACCCTCATGCTGGAAGGTCACCTCTTAGACAGTCATCTTTTGTCCAAGGTCTTGGACTTGATCGAGGCCCAGGGCGGGTGCGCGAAGTTGGAACGAATCGAGTTGGGCATGCGCCGCCAAGACTTAAGCCGCGCTTGGGTCGAGGTAACCGCCTCTCGACAAAGCGCCCTTGATGGCTTGCTCGCAAACTTGCGGCCCCTAGGTTGCGAAGCGGTGGAAGAGACGAAAAAAGGCGATTTGGTCTTAGCGCCCGCTCCCCTCGCGGGGTGCTTTCCCGCAAACTTTTACGCTACCAGCAACCGCCTTACGGAGGTCTATATTCAAGGTCGTTGGCTCGCGGTTACCCCTTCGGGCATGGACTGCGCGATTCGGGTCAGCTTGAGGGATTTAACGGCGGAGAGCGTTAAGATGTGGCAGGCAAAAAAGGGGGATTTGATTGTGGTGGGGGGGCGAGGGGTTCGAGTTGCGCCCTCTGCGGCGCTGGAGCCTGGTTCTGGCGAATTTGGTTTTATGGATTCATCGGTGAGCAGTGAAAAGCCCAAAGCCATTGCCATCCGCAGGCTTGCTCAAAGGATGAAAGAAATCCGCGAAAAAAATCAGGGTTCGATTGTTTGGGTCGCGGGCCCCGCCTTGGTGCATACCGGGGCGAGGGAAGAGGCGGCCTGGTTGATCCGTGAAGGTTGGATCCACCGCCTTTTGGCCGGGAATGCCCTGGCGGCCCATGATATTGAAGCGGAGCTTTACGGCAGCAGTCTCGGGGTTTTTTTGGCTTCCGGTAAAGCCCAACGGCATGGGCACCGCAATCATCTCTACGCGATCAACGAAATTCGCCGATTGGGAGGGATCAAAGCAGCGGTAGAGCAGGGGGTGATTCAATCGGGGATTTTTTTTGAGGCGATTCAAAAACCCATTCCCTTTGTGTTGGCGGGAAGCATTCGCGATGACGGCCCTTTACCCGAAGTGATTACCGATGCCCTTGAGGCCCAAAAGGCAATGCGTCAAGAGCTTCAAGGGGCCGCCTTGGTGATCATGGTCTCCACCTTGCTGCATTCGATTGCCGTGGGGAATCTTTTGCCCGAAGGGGTCGAAACCTGGGCCGTGGACATCAACCCCGCGGCGCTCACGAAATTAGCGGATCGAGGGACGCATCACGCTCAGGGTTTGGTGATGGACGCAAAGTCGTTTATGGTCGCCTTGCTCCAGGCGTTGCGGGAATGAGGCGGCTCTTGTTGTGCGCGCCTCGTTTTTATGGGGTGGAATACGAAATCAATCCCTGGATGAAGCTCAGCCGTCGGCCCGACCTCGCTTGCGCCTTGAGGCAGTGGGAGGCCTTGCGGCAAGCCTTAACCCGATTAGGCGCAACCATCGAACTGCTGGAGCCGCAACAAGGTTTGCCCGATTTGGTTTTTACCGCGAATGGGGCTTTAGTGAGGGGGGAGGAAGCGATTCTCAGCCGCTTTCGGCATTTAGAGCGGCAGGGGGAAGAGCCCCTGTTTCGCCGTTGGTTTGCGGCAAAAGGGTTTCGGCTATTAACCCTGCCTCAAGATATCGCCTTTGAAGGGGAGGGGGACGCCTTGTTTTGGGGAGGCGACCTCATCGCCGCTTATGGATTTCGTTCCCACATCCGTTCGCACCGCCTGATCAGCGAGATTTGGTCGATTCCCGTGGTTTCCCTGGCTTTGGTCGATCAGCGGTTTTATCATCTGGATACCTGCTTTTGCCCCTTGGATGAACACAGAGCCCTGTACTACCCTCCCGCCTTTGACGCCTATTCCCTGGCCGCTTTGCGGGGATTGGGCAAAGAGTTGATTGCCCTGGATGAGGCCGATGCCGTAGCTTTTGCCTGCAACGCCGTGGTCTTGGGTAAAGATGTGTTGATGCAGCCTTGTTCGCGGAGGTTGGAGGAAAAATTACGGCAAAGGGGGTTTCGTCTTCATTTGCTGCCGCTGGGGGAATATCTGAAAGCAGGAGGGAGCGCTAAGTGTTTAGGCCTCTATTTAGATAACCCCGTTTTTTAAAGCTCTTCGAGAATCATTTTTCTCAATTCTTCCAAAAAGGCTTGCACCCGAGGGATTTCAATGTTTTCGACCGCTTCTTTAAGCTTATAGGCGCTTTTCTTTAAGCTCTCGCAATGCTGATCCTCTTGCGCCAGATCCAGCAGACGGTTTGCCAGTCGCTCTACCGAATCCAAAACCAAACTGCCTTGCAGATGCTCGATCCAAGGGAGGATTTCTTTTTGAAATAAAGCGAGTAGGTTTTTGTTTTTCAAACAGTCGCAGAGGGTGATATTGCTGATGAGGGTCAGGGTCGTTTCAACCTGCAGGTGCTTGGCCAACTCACCATGCAGGGTTTGCAGGCCAACGGGTTTGGTGAGGTAGCCCGTAAAATTACTGGCTAGAACCCGCATCATGGTTTCGGGGGTGATGGAAGCGGTCACCGCGATAAAAAGAGGCCCTTGGTCTTTTATTTCCTTTTCCATCAGCTCAATCAATTCCAAACCGCTGATATCGGGCATGCGAATATCAATCAAGGCAATATCGTATTGATTTGTCCGTAGTTTTTCAATGGCTTGCAACCCCGTTTCTACCTCGTCGACCACTAAATTCCACGAGAGCATGCCGACTTTAAGGTATTCGCGATTCGAGGCGATGTCGTCCACCAGCAAGATCTTGCCTTGCACAAAGGGGCTGAGCTGTACCAAGGGTTGTAAGAGTAGGCTGGGCTTTTTTTCTGGGGTTTTTTCCTGCTTGCTGCAAGGCACTCCGTTGAGCAGGAGTTTAAAACAGCTCCCCTTGCCCAAGGTGCTGGTCAATTCAATCTGCCCTCCCATCATTTCGATCAAGCGTTTGCTGATGGTTAGCCCGAGCCCCGTGCCTCCGAATTTTCTGGCGTCATGCCCTTCTTGCTGGGCAAAGACCTCAAAAACGCGCTCTTGTTGTTCTTCTGCGATGCCGATTCCCGTATCTTCGACTAAAATCTCGATATCCACGAGTTCGCCTAGGGTGCGCAGTAATTTTACCGATAAACGAATCCCTCCCTTTTCGGTGAATTTGATCGCGTTCCCCACGAGGTTTAAGAGAATTTGCCGCAATCGGGATTCATCTAAATAAACGAGTTTGGGTAAATTTGGATCGGTCTCCGCGAGTAGGCTCAACCCCTTTTTCTTTGCGGGTTCCGCAAAAATCTGCTCCACTTCGTTGATCAAGGGGGCTAAGCCGACTAACTCGGGGCGGATACTCATCGCCCCGGCTTCGATTTTAGAGAGGTCTAAAATATCGTTGATGAGGGTCAATAAACTTTTTCCCGCGACCTTGATGGATTGTAGATGTTCTTGACTCTGCTCATCTTGGATTTGATAACTTAAAATATCGGCAAAACCAAGGACGGCGTTTAGAGGGGTGCGGATTTCATGGCTCATGTTGGCTAAAAATTCGGATTTAGCGCGATTGGCCTGTTCCGCGATTTCTTTCGCTTCGGTTAAGGCGGCTTCAAAGGCCTTGCGCTCGGTGATATCCAGCAGTACTCCGATCAATCCCGCGGGCTTGCGGTCAAGGCCAAAAAAATGGGCATGGTAGACTAAAAAAAAGCGCTTTTTTCCTTGTCCGTCAGTGAGTTCGACTTCTCCCTGCAATTGTTCTTGCAAAAGGTTCATTCCTGGATTTTTCGAAGGCAGCATGAGGGGGAACAGCTTCTCTAATTCAGGTTGATTTAAAGTGCCTGTTTCTCTCTTAAACAACATCTTAAAGGCGCGGTTCGACTCGATGAGTTGTCCTTCTTGATCTGTGTAAAATAGAGGGTTGGGCATGGATTCCATCAAATTTTGCTGAAAGATCAATTGGGCATCGAGGTCGCTTTGAATATTTTTTCTTTCTTCAATCTCATTATAAAGCAGTTGGTTGGTGCGGTGTAGTTCCTTGGTGCGTAGCCGAATCAACTGAGCTAAGTGGGAATTGAAGAACTGTTTTAAAATCGAAGCGGTTAGGGCAAAGCCCAAGAGGTTTAAACTCGCTACCGAGGTGAATAAAATCAGTCGATCATGATCAATCAAGCCGACCTGATATTTTACTCCTAGGGGGAAGAACAAGGCGGCTTTCATTCCCGCGTAATGCATTCCCGCAATGGCAAACCCCATTAGGTTGGCGGCTAAAAACTGTAGACCGAAGCTATGTTTTTTCCTGTAAAAGTAAAAGGTTAAAACAATGGCCCCTGTGGAGGCGATGATGGCAATGGCAATGGAGTAAATAAACCAATCGACTTGGTAAAGCAATTGGGCTGGCAAGCGCATTGCCGCCATTCCCGTGTAGTGCATAGCCGCGATGCCAAAACCTAAACCAACACCGGCAAGTAATAAGATGGGCCAGGAGAGGCTTTTAACCCAGACCAATAAACCGAAGATAAACAAGGCGGCCCCAACGGCCAGGAGAAAGGATAAAAAAGTAAGCCCGATATCATAGCTAACGGGAAGGTTGAGCTGAAAGGCCAACATGCCCACAAAGTGCATGGACCAAATTCCCATACCCATAGCGAGCGCGCCGCCCAAATACCAGAGCCAAAACTCCAACCCCTCGCTATGGTGAATCTGTTGGGCCAAGTCCAAGGCCACATAAGAGGCAAAAATCGCCACGGCGACAGAAAGCCATACTATTTTAAAGTAATACTGTCCCTCGAGGGGGACAAGACTTGGCGGATCAAGGAGGAAAAATTGCTGTAGCCAAGCCATAGGAAAGGAAGCCTGCGAAAATAAGGGTTGAAAGAAAGGTATAAAATATTATATCGATTCGCTTGTTTTGTCAATAGAATAAGTACGATACAAATAGTTTTTAGGGCTTTGAATGTCGAGTTCAGTGGAGAAGAAAAAATGAATATTGGGCTTTTGAAACTGCGGGATCGGAATTTTTAAAAAGATTTATTTTATTGTAATTAAAGATTAAATGCATCTTAATTGGCTTGAAACATATATTTTTTAGTTTTTTGCCTGTTGAATGAATCGCAAAATTAATATGCTTTAAGGAAACTCTGAAAAACGCGGAGTTTTTTAGCAAGGCAGGGATGCCTTGCCAAAGCAAAAAGTGGTACTTATTGATTTTAATTAAGGTTGTGGATTTCATTCCCCATCGAAAAGAGGGAAAAACTTGACGCGCCCCCAGGGCTATAATCAGCCCGAAGGGCATGAGCCTACCGCTTGAGCAAGCGGTAGGCAAGGAGTTTTTTAGAGGTTTCTTAAGATGCGGCCTCTTGATGGCCGCATCCGCGCTAAACAGAGTTGTGGTTTTCAACCACGCGGATCAGCCTATATCACGACCACGGTCTTCACATTGGAAAACTCTCTAATCCCATGATGAGAGCATTCCCTGCCGAAACCAGAGCGCTTGACCCCGCCAAAGGGCAGGGCGGGGTGGCTGGTTGTCATCCCGTTGATAAAAACCTGACCCGTTTCCAACTGGTGGGCGACTTCCAAGGCTTTATCCACATCACGACTCCAAACGCTGCCCCCTAGACCATAAGGGGAGAGGTTTGCCAAGCGCACCGCCTCTTGCGCGTCCCGGACTCGAATAACGCTGGATACGGGGCCGAACAGTTCTTGCTGAAAACAGGTCATCTCCGGGGTGACCTCGGCGAGCAGGGTGGGGGCGTAGAAGTTTCCCTTTCGCTGAAGTCGTGCCCCGCCGGTGACGAGGCGGGCCCCTTCTTGAACGCTTTGCCGCACTTGGGCATCCAATTCCAGCATGAGGTCTTCACGGGCCATAGGGCCCATTTGCGTGGCGGGGTCGGTAGGGTCGCCGAGGACTAGATTCTCCATGATTTTTTGATGTCGGGCGACGAATTCCTCGTACAAAGGCTCAACGACAAAAAACCGCTTGGCCGAAATGCATACCTGCCCGGCGTTGAGACAACGGGAACGCACGGAGACTTGGCAGCATTGTTCTAATTCAGCGTCCGCCAAAACAATAAAGGGGTCGCTTCCCCCAAGCTCCATCACCGATTTTTTTAATTCCCGCCCCGCTTTGCCGGCCACGGCCATGCCCGCTCGCTCGCTCCCGGTGAGGGTTACCCCCTTGACAATAGGGTTTTCTAAAGCGAGGGCAATTTGATCGGGCTCCACTAAAAGGGCTCGGAAAATGTTTTTGGGAAAACCAGCCTCGAGCATGATTTCTTCCAAAGCCAAGGCCGTGCCGAATACATTGGGCGCATGTTTTAAAATACAGCCGTTGCCCGCCATTAAATTAGGGGCGATAAAACGCATGGCCTGCCAAAAAGGAAAATTCCAAGGCATGATGGCAAAAATCACCCCCATGGGCTCATAGCGGGCGTAAGAACGAGTGAACCCCGCCTCAATTATCTCATCGGCAAGCATTTCGGGCCCCTTTTCAGCGTAGAAGTCGCAGATGCGCGCGCATTTTTTGACCTCCGCTTCCGCCTCTTTTTTGATTTTTCCCATTTCAGAAGAGATCAATTGACCGTATTGCTCAGCGCGGTTCATAAAAATGCGGCCCGCTTTTTTGAGCAAAGCCCCTCGCTCGCTCAAGGGGGTGGCCTTCCAGGCTTTTTGCGCCTCATCGGTTTGGGCTAAGATATCGTTCATCTCTGTGGTGCTGTGAGGGGGGTACTCGGCAATGACTTCGCCGGTGGCCGGGTTAATGCTCTGGAACATAAAAGCCTCCTAAATTGTTTTTCCTTTTAAGGTAATATTTTTTTTGACTGGGGGCTAGAGCAAATCCTTTGAAAGAATCTTTAAAAAAGTCCATTCTTGGACTTTTTTAGCTTTGGTGAGCAGGAAGTCAATTCCTGATCACCAAACAAATCAACTTACCTTGTTCATTGATTTGGTGAAGCTGACGGGCCGCGAGGAAACTCTGAGTTTTTCAGAGGGTCCTAATTTTATACTCATCTTTGCTGAATCTAGGGTCATTGCCTGGTTTTGGAAAGTAAAAAAGTTCTAGGAAAAGAGGTGAATGAAAGATTATACTGAGTGAAAAAATTGGGAGAATAGAGCCATGAAAGCATCTGACTTATTTGTAAAATGTTTGGAAGAAGAAAAAATCGAATATATTTTTGGAGTACCGGGAGAAGAAAACGCGGATTTTATGATTTCTTTAGAAAAATCCAAAAAAATTAAATTTATCCTAACCCGCCACGAGCAAGGCGCCGCCTTTATGGCAGAGGCCTATGGCCGCCTCACGGGGAACCCGGCGGCCTGTTTGGGCACCTTGGGCCCCGGGGCAACCAACCTAATCACCGGGGTTGCCGACGGCAATATGGATCGTGCCCCCATGCTGGTTTTAACGGGCCAAGGCTCAACGGATCGTTTGCATAAAGAATCCCATCAAATCATGGATGTGGTGGGCATGTTTCAGCCGGTCACCAAATGGGCGACCACCATCCGTCACCCCCACGCGATTCCGGAAATCATTCGCAAGGCGGTGCGTTTAGCTCGCACCGAAAAGCCCGGCGCCTGCCATATCGAGCTCCCCGAAGACATCGCGAAGATGGAGACAGACGCCCTGCCCATGCTCCCTCACCGCTATTTGCGCAGTGTCCCCGATGTAAAGGTATTAGATCAAGCTTTTGAAAAAATTAAAGAATCCTATCGGCCCGTCATCCTAGCCGGGAACGGCTGCATTCGAGAGCAGGCGAGCGCGCAGTTGAGAGAGCTTTGTGAGCGCACCCATATTGGGGTGATCAGCACCTTTATGGCAAAGGGCTGTGTGGATATGGACAAAGACTACTGCCTTTTTACCATTGGGTTGCAGGCCAAGGATTTAATCTCGCAAGCGATTGAGCAGGCTGATCTGGTCATCACTATCGGCTATGATATGGTGGAATATCATCCTAGCTTATGGAACCGTAAAAAAGATAAACCAATCATTCATATCGACTTTTTACCCACAGAAATTGATGAGCATTATCATCCGGAAATCGAGGTTTTAGGAGACATCACCCATGCCTTGTCCATGCTCGGCGACCGCTTTGAGGCCAACAGCGAACTGGGTTTTGATCTTACCCCGCACCAGCAGGTGAGAGAAAAGATTTTTACAGAGCTGGACGCGCATATGTTTGATGATACCCAGGGGAGCCTCCGCCCGCAAAAGGTTTTATGGGATGTGCGCAAGGCTTTGGGGAGAAATGATATTTTGCTTTCCGATGTGGGGGCGCATAAGATGTGGATCGCCCGGCATTACCAATGTTATGAACCCAATACCTGTTTAATCCCCAACGGGTTTTGTTCCATGGGTTTTGCTTTGCCCGCGGCCATTGGGGCGCATTTGGTTCACCCTGAGCGCAATATTTTAGCGATTTGCGGCGATGCGGGATTTTTGATGAATGTGCAGGAGATGGAAACGGCCTCGCGCCTCCAAGCGAACATCACCGTAATGATCTGGGAGGATCAGGCCTACGGCCTCATCGCTTGGAAGCAGCAAGCTCATTTTGGGCACCATACGAATTTGAGTTTTACCAACCCCGATTGGATGCAGCTTGCTCAGTCTTTTGGCTGGAAGGGGCATTTAGTGGATCAGGCTCCCGCGTTAAAGGGGGTATTGGACAAGGCCTTAAGGGAGTCGGGGCCGAGTTTGATCGTTCTCCCCATTGACTATAGCGAAAACATGAAACTCACAAAGAGATTGGGGAAAATCGCCTGCCCTATTTAGGGAACTTCTTAAAAAACCCATCTTTGGAGTTTTTCAGAGTTTCCTTAAACTGTTTTTGTAGGTTTTAAAATTGGGAATTGTAATCGTTTTTACTGTAAAATTATTTTTTTTAAGTATATTCTTCTATTTTTTCAGTTGGTTCAGGGCGGCTTTAAAAAAAAAGATGCAAGTCCAATATTATTTGTGTTACCTCTTAAGGTAAGTTGGAATCGGTTCCAGCCTGATTTGCGAGACCGTTATAGAACCACGGTGCTTAAAGATCCTGCTTTTTACTTTTTTTTTGCTAGAACGATGAATATTTATGTTGGAAATTTGCCCTATGGGGTAGCGGATGCTGATCTTCAAGATATTTTTGAAAAATACGGCGCCATTGACAAGGCTAAAGTCATTATGGATCGTGAATCAGGTCGCTCAAAGGGCTTTGGTTTCGTAGAAATGCCCAATGACGACGAAGCTCAAGAGGCGATTGAAGCCTTAGACGGTTACTCGGTCCAAGGCCGCAGCCTCAAAGTGAATGCTGCTCGTCCTAGAGAAGGTGGTGGCGGCCCCAGAGGGAATCACTAAATTCATTGTCGCGGATTGAATTGCCGGGGTGAGCGGTTGACTTTTGGTTGGACTTACTTCCCCGGCATTTTCCTTGTTTGCGGCCCCTGGCGTAAAGCTTTTGTATCTCGCTTTGCGCTAATCAATTATATTCGCTAACAAGCTATATTGTTGCGCCAAGATGTAACCTAATTGTTGTATTGAGTAGGTTATTCTTTTCTTGTCGTTTTTTGCTTTGTTCCCAAGGCAAGTCAGGTGGATTTGTCCCCTGGATGAAAGTATCTTCTTGCGCCTTTTGCGCCTTCCTTTTTTTTTAGTTTACGCTAAGTTTGTCAGCCCCAAGCCGCTAATCATCTCAATGAGCAGGCAACTCGGCAAGCCCGTTACGCTATGGGGGTCTCTGGCATCAATCTCCGTAAAAAGACTGAGCCCTAAACTTTCAATCCGGTAGGCCCCACAGGCAAAAATCGGGTTGTCCGCTTTTAAATAAAAGTCGATTTCCTTTTCATTTAAAGGGCGCATGGTTAAATAAGCCTCATCCAGTCGCGTCATACGACGACCTTTATAGATCATGCTCAAGCCGGTTACAAGGCGATGTTGCCTCCCCTGCAATCGCTGAAGCTGCCCCTTGGCAACCGCTAGGTCCCCCGGTTTGCCCAAGACATCGTAATCCAAGACGCAGAGTTGATCGGCCGCGATAATCAAGGCGTTGGGGAAATCCCGCGCAAGGCTTTCCGCTTTGCCCCGGGCCATTTGCTGCGCATGGTCTTCCACCGAACCATCGTCAAAGGGGGTCTCTGTAAACCGCGGGGTGATCACTCGATGGGCAATGCCCAATTGAGTTAAAATATCACTGCGCCATTTCGCGGTGCTGGCCAAAACGACTTGTTCCGCTCTCAAGGGTTGGGGCATGGTTTTGTCGATTATTTTAGGTTTGTCAATAGGTCCTAGCTTTGATCTTAATGCCCTTGTTCCCCTTCGTCAAAGGCTGCCTGAGGATAAAAAGAGTTTGTAAATCACCGAGATTTCGTTCAAAATAAGTTTAGGTACCTCTGAAAAACTCCCTGCCTACCGCTTGCTCAAGCGGTAGGCTCGTGTTCTTCGGGCTGATTATAGCCCTGGGGGCGCGTCAAGTTTTTCAGTCTTTTCGGTTGTGAATAAAATCCACAACCTCAACGCGAATCAATAAGTACCACTTTTTGATTTGGCAAGGCATCCCTGCCTTGCTGGGAAACTCCGTGTTTTTCAGAGTTTCCTTTATTCTTTTTAATCTAAAGCAAAGGCGGATTTGTTCTCCTTTTGACCGGTTGCCATGATGAATCAAGTTTTTCTTTTTTTGCTAGCCTGTTTACTTTGGGCTTCTCCTCTTTTCGCGGTCGAGAAAATTTCCACCCTAACCGATGGCAGTGTCGTATTTCGTTGCGAGTACAAAGGCAAGGACTATAAAGTCCGGGTTAAATATATGGGGAATGGGGTTTATCGCGTTCTGCGCAGCGATCAAGGCACGGTTGCCTTTTCGGGTGAAACCAAGGCGGTCAACTATGGCGAGGCGGCGGCGGTAGGTTGCGGTAAGCCTCAGTAACCCTTTACCCTGAGTGTCGGGGTTGGTTTATAGACGGGGCCTTCTCCTTTGTTTTTTATTCCTCCATTGAATTAAGGAACCTCTGAAAAACTCCTTGCCTACCGCTTGCTCAAGCGGTAGGCAAGGAGTTTTTCGGTCTTTTCGGTGGGGAATGAAATCCACAACCTCAAGGCAAATCAATAAGTACCGCTTTTTGCTTTGGCAAGGCATCCCTGCCCTGCTGGGAAACTCCGCGTTTTTCGGAGTTTCCTCAAGGATTCATTTATATTTTTTTGTGGAGCGCTTAAATTTATTTTGCCTTTTATACCCTACCAGGGTATAGTATAAACAAAAGAGGTAAAATGAATCCTGATCACCGAGAACAAATTCAACGACTCAACAAAATCCAAGGGCAGGTCAAGGGCATTGTGCGCATGATCGAAGAAAAACGATATTGCATTGATATTCTCAATCAGATCAAAGCCATTGATAAAGCCTTGCAGAAAGTCTCGCGGGGCGTGATGGAGCGGCATTTAAACCACTGCGTTCAAGGGGCGATTCAGGCCAAAGACCAAGCGCAGTCCTCTGAGAAAATCGCAGAAATCATGAAATTGTTGGACACCCAAAAATAGGAGGGTAGAATGAATTCAACCGCAACCGTAAATACAACCGCGACCCTGATTGTCGAGGGGATGACCTGCGCCTCTTGCGCCGGTCGGGTTGAGAAGGCCGCCTTAGCTCAGGCAGGGGTCGTGCAGGCACAGGTTAATTTAACCTCCAGGGTCTTGCGCCTAGAACTTTCACCGGAGTTTCAAACCATCAACTCTATTGTTGAGGCGGTGCAAACCGCCGGGTACTCCGCCCGCTTGCCCAAAAAGCTTTCTCGAGCGAGCTTCAAGGTAGAAAAAATGAGCTGCGCAAGCTGCCAATCAAAGGTAGAAAAGGCGGTAGAAGGGCTAGAGGGCGTAGAGCGCTTTACGGTCAATTTGATGACCAAGCGGTTGAATCTCGATTATAACCCCGAAGTCTTGGACTTAGCCGCGGTGAGCGCCGCGGTGGAAAAAGCGGGTTATGGGCTCAGCGACTCGCAGAGCCAAGATGTGCAAGAACAGATGATCCCCGGCTTTGCCGCCGAGTTTGCCACCTACGCGACCCAGTTTCGCTGGAGCCTGATTTTTAGTCTCCCCTTGCTGGTTGTCGCCATGGGCCCTATGCTGGGTTTAACCTTGCCGGGGTGGCTTTCCCCTGATGTGAGCCCCTTAACCTATACCTTAACCCAGCTTGTCTTATTGCTTCCGGTGTTGTGGGTGGGGCGCGATTTTTATTTGGTCGGCTTCCCCCATCTTTTGAAGGGAGCCCCCAACATGGACAGTTTAATCGCCCTCGGCACGGCCAGCGCGGTTTTATTTAGCCTCTATCACAGCTGGTTGATCTGGCAGGGGCAGGCTCAATTCGCTCACCAGCTCTACTATGAAACCGCTGGGGTGATCATCACCTTGATTCTTTTCGGCAGGCTTTTAGAGGCTTTGAGTAAGGAAAAATCCTTTAACGCCTTAAAGGAACTCCTTGCCCTGCAATCGGATCAGGCTCGCCTCATCCTAGAAGGGGAAGAGCGACTGATCCCTCAGGTAGAGGTGATTGAAGGGGATGTCTTGTTGGTTAAATCAGGGGAAACCATTCCCGTTGATGGACTGATTTTAAAAGGAAAAGGCGCGGTAAACGAGTCCATGATTACCGGCGAAAGCCTGCCTTTGGCAAAGGAAAAGGGGGACGAGGTGATCGGGGGCTGTATTCTGGCCGAGGGGCTTTTAGAGATTCAAGCCACTCATGTGGGGCAAGATTCCATGCTCGCTAAGATGATTCATCTAGTGGAAGAGGCGCAGTCTTCTAAAGCTCCCATTGCCCGCTTAGCTGATCTGGTCGCCAGTTACTTTGTTCCCGTGGTGATTCTCATCGCTATACTGAGTGGCGGTTATTGGGCCTTGGTCGGCGCGGGAACCGTTTTTTCAGTGAAAATCTTCGTGGCGGTCTTGGTGATCGCTTGCCCCTGCGCCTTAGGCTTGGCTACGCCCACGGCGATTTTGGTGGGGACCAGTCGAGGGGCCCACCTAGGGGTTTTGATCAAGGGGGGGGAATCCTTAGAGCGCCTCTCTAAGGTTCAGGCGGTTGTTTTGGATAAAACAGGCACTCTCACCCTTGGCGAGCCTGAAGTAACGGGGATTTACAGCGAAACCGCGGGAGAGGAAATCTTTTTGTTGGGGATGGCGGCAAACCTGGAAAAAGGTAGCGAGCATCTTTTTGCTCAGGCAATTGTAGACCATGCCCAGGTAAAAGGGCTCAACCCCAATCCGGTCGAGGAGATCGAAATCCTCCCCGGGAGGGGGCTTAAGGGCTCTTGGCAAGGCGCTCATTACCTTTTGGGAAATGAAAGCTTGATGAAAGAGCAGGGGGTTTTTACCACCCCACCCCCAAAGTCGGCCGGGGAAATGGCAGCCGGTCACAGCTTGGTTTATCTAGCGAGAGAGGCCCAACTCTTGGGCTTTTTGGCCCTGCGTGACGCACCCCGAGCCGAGGCGAAACAAGCGATTCAAAACCTGAAAGATTTAGGCATGACCCCCTATATGCTCACTGGGGACAAAAAAGAATCCGCGCGGGAGATCGCTCATGAAATGGGGATTGAAGAGATTATTGCCGAGGTTTTGCCAAGTGAAAAATTGGATAAAATCAGAGAATTACAGGGTCAGGGCTTGAAGGTGGCCATGGTGGGCGACGGGATCAACGACGCTCCCGCTTTAACGCAAGCTGATGTGGGCATTGCCATGGGTTCCGGCACCGAGGTCAGTATGGAGTCGGCTCAAATGGTTTTGTTGGAATCCAATCTTTTAGCCTTAGCCCGCGGGGTGCGCTTGAGCCGCGCCACCTTGCGCAACATCAAGCAAAATCTCTTTTGGGCCTTTGGCTATAATGTTTTGGGGATTCCTCTCGCTGCGGGGGTTTTTGTTCCCGCCTTTGGCATCGCCTTAAACCCCATGATCGCGGCTTTGGCAATGGCTTTTAGTTCGGTTTCGGTGGTGGTCAACGCGCTACGGCTCAATCGGTTTCGTTAAAACCATTCATCCGGCGTGGATATGGTTCCTGATTTCAAAAAACCACTGCCGGATGAACAAGGGGGTCACAACTCACCGATTTCAATATTCCCCGTGAGTACCTGGTTTTCCAACCGAGTGCCACGGGGAAGGTGCAATTTCCCCTGTTGGCTGACTAAAATCACATTGCCTTTGAGCTCCATTTCTCGGCCAAACCAAACATCCCCCACCACGGTGAGTAAATCCAAATCCAATAAATCGGGAATCTGCTCAAAGCGTTCTTGATAGGCCGCGTAATCCCTAAAACAATCCCCCAGCCGGATCAAAGGCAGGTTGCTGAACTGCCGCCCCGGATGCCGCACCAACACTCCATCCATGATTTCAAATAAATTCGATTGCACCAAAAGCAGGTCATCGGTCTTTTTGACCGGCAAGAACCGATTTCTCGGCACCTGAATCGCTTTGGAGTCCGCCCACCAATTGATCGCGCTGCCCAAAGCCGTTTCGAGTTGAACCACCGGAAAGCCTTGGATGGTCTTGGAGTTGGTTAAGACCTCTCTTGTTACCTTGCCTTGCTCCAGCCGTGTTTTCAGCGCCTTGAGATTGATCCAAATATTGTTGGTGTTAAAAATCTTAAATTTTAAGACGCTTTTAAATTCCTCACGGTGCTCTTTGGGAACCTGAGCAATCTCCAACAGATTTAAGGGATTTTGCGGGGTTTGGACGAGGGTGCCTCCTTTGACATCCGCGCGGGTCTTCGGGGTGACCTCCATCAAAAAGGGGCACTTTGATTGCTCTAAATAGGCTAATATTTTTAGGTCAATCGAGGCCCCTAGGTTATCGGAATTGGCGATGAAAATCCATTCCTTTCCCTCTTGGAGCAATTGGTCTAAAATCCCCGAGGCGGGAAAGGAATCATAAAAATCCCCATGCCCTGGAGGATAAAAACTATCCTCTCCAAAGCGGGCCTTGGCCATGGGCATAAAGCTGTCTCTGCGCAGGCGAGGGAGCCAGTTTTGCTTAAAGGTGTGAATTTGTAGATCCCCCGCGTATTTTTGGATGATTTTTTTGGTATCTTGTTCCGTGTTTTGGCTGTTCATTAATACCAAAGGAACCCGAGCCTGATATTTTTCGTTGAGTACCTTAATTTGGGTTACCGCCAGGTCCATAAACGAGGCGCCATCGCGCACCTCAATCGCCGACTTGGGGCCCACGCAACCCATGCTGGTTCCCAAGCCCCCATTGAGCCTGCAAACGGCCAGTTTTTTCAACAGTCCTTGCGCCTGGAGGCTGGAGGGCTCATTGAGGTTTGGATAGTCTAAAATCCGCTGTTCTTCAGGCGGTTGGATTTCATTCCAGAGCAGAGGTTGCTCTTTTTGCTTTAAAAAACGGCTGTAGAGGTCGCGATAGAGTTGAATATCGTTTTGCCTTACCTGCTGTGCCACTAAAAACTGCTCGATCTGTTTAAAGTCAGCTGTCATACCCTACCTTTTAAATCCCTGTGCGAGTTTATAATATTCCGTTGATTTCAATTGATTGTCGATCTTAAAAAAGAGCCCGCCCAACTTGTGCGCGATCTGGCTCGCGGCCCCTGATTGCTTGCGTTTTTGTTGGTAATGAAAAAGCCATTCCAAATGGGTCACCGCGGCTTTTAAATTTCCTTCTTGTTCTCCAATTTCTGCCAAATCTTGATGAATTTCAGAAGCTTCATCCAGTAAGCCTGCCTCCTCCAATAAGGTCGCGGCGCGGTCGGTATACCGCAAAAAGGCTTCAATATTGTTTTCTTGTTTATAAATCGACGCCAGCGCCACATAGCTTTTTCCCCATAAGGCGGGGGAAACCTCTGCCGAAGGTTTGAACAAAAAATGTTGCAAGCTGGTCAAGGCGGCCTGGTATTCCCCTGCGTAAAAAAGCAGGTGCCCGTCAATCAACCACAGATGGCTCAATTGCCGTTCACTGAGTAAGGCCGGGTCGAACTCATGCCCCTCAATCAAGCGTTTCAGCTTATCGAATTCACCGAGTTCCAAAAAGAGCAGGGCAATGGCGATCAGATTTTTATAACGGCTCTCATAATGGCTGATATCGGCGGAGAGTTGCAAGGCACTGGTTAAACAGGCTACCGCTCGTTCTGGTTGCCGCCTTTGGGTGTACAGGTTGGCCAGCTTGGTGAGAATTTCCGCCACCATGGGCCAGTTGCGGTTTTTTTGCGCTTCTTCCAAAAACCATTCCAGAAGCTCGACCGCATTATAACTTTGTGGCAAATGCTCTAGAATATTTAAGGCGGAGAGGAGGGATTTTTCCTTTAAGGCTTCATCCTCGCTCAAAAAGGACAGCTCCAAGGCGGTAATCACATGTTGGCTGATCAGGTTGGGGCGGTTGGCGCATTTGCGGCTCAGCTTTCTGGCATATTGCAGGTTGCGTTGAATCGCAGCCTCTAAAAGCCCCAGGGTAGCCAGTTCACTTAAAGCGTATTGGGAGCCGGCGCGGAGAAAGTCGGTTTCTGTTTGGTTTGCTTCTAAGAGTTGAACCAAGTTTTTTAACAGAACCTGCCCTTGGTGCTTGAGCATATCTGGAGGTAGAAAATCTTGCCGCTTGATCTGCACCCATAAATGACTGGGCAGCCAGTATCTCTTTTTTTCCAAGTCGCATTCAATGACACTTAAATCCAGCAATCCTTGCAGGGTCGGGTTTAGCTTTTCGGCCCCCACCAAGCTGCAAAGCGCCTTGTCGCTCAAGCGCACCCGCATGAGGTAGAGGGTTAAAAAGACCTCTTTGGCCCGATGACTCAGCGTTTTTAGGAGTTGGGCAAAGGCGTGCATGTATAGCTCTGCCGCGTCGAGTTCGGGGTTGCCCGCCGCCTCGATCAGTTCTTCATCCTTGAGCCCCACGATGAGCCGCAACAGGGGCAACAGCCTCATCTGGGGGGGGACTCCGTCGGCCAGGAACTCCTCCCATTGGGGGGGGAAGTCTTCTTCTAAGGATTCTTGGATCTCGCTTAAGCTGATGGTGCCTGTATCGAGGGTCAGAGTCGGTTGCTCGGTCACAAAGCTCGAATGGCTTAAGAGGATGACCTGCCAACCTTGCTTTTGCTTTTTTTCCAACCAGAGTTCAAAGATGGGGTCTATTTTTTCCGGAGGATAATAGACGCTTAAGTAATGCAAGCCTTCATCGTCCCCCTCTTGGAGGGGGATTAAGCTTTCATCGAAATAATCCAAAACCCGCTCGGTTTCAAAGAGGCTGTTGAATTTTCCGGCAAAGTGCCCGGTTGTCAGATTTTTGGTCTGCCCTTGGTGGTAGCCCCAGCGTTGGTAATAGAGCAATTTCCAAGAGAAGTTTTGCCGCGCTTGGATGCGGCGGAAAAACTCCAGCAGGTACTCCTCTTGACTTTGACCTTCTAAAGAGCGGAGCCAGAGGATCTTGTTTTGGGGTGCCGTAAGCAGGTGGCGATAGAGCTGCCTTAAAATCTCTGGATTACCCGCAAAGGGCCGCTCTGCCAAAAGAGCGCCGTTAACGGCGGGTTGATGCTCACCATAAGAGGTAAAGGGAGCAAAGAAAAAGGGCCGCAAGGGCTCAGGCTCAGTTTCCAACAAGGCTTCATGGACATAAAAGCGCATAAAGGCCCAATCCCAACTGAGGGGCAAGGTAGAATAAAGCTGGTTTAAGGCATGGCGGTGGGCTTTTAGGAGGGAGTCTTCCCTCAAGACGCTCAAAACCCATTCCCGGAAGTAGGTTTGGGTACGGCTCCGTTCGAGTCGCCCCTGTTGGGCCAAGATGAGGGGAACGCCGAAGTCTTGATAGGGCTCAATCCCCCCGGAGGGGGATAAAAAACCAGAGCAATTGAGCAGTAAAACCCGCAACCCCCGTGCCGCCGCGCGCATAAAGGCTTCTTTCAAACTTAGAGGGGGGGGCTCTGGTTGGGGCTCTTCTTCATAAAGCAACCAGCTCCCGGCCTCGTCGTAACCGGAAAAGAAAAACAGATCGGGTTCTTTTTGCAATGCCTTGAGGATCGCTTGCCGACTCGCCTGCCCATTGACTTGAAAATGGAGGTGACCGCTCAACTCCAAGCCTAGAGGCAAGGATTCCATGCTGGTAATGAAGCGGTTGCCGTAATGGGGCGAGGTTTCGGGGGCTTCACCTATGGGGGAGTAGGAAAACAGAGCGGTTTCTAAACGAGCGTTGATTTTGCGAGACTTTTCAAATTGAGGGGGAAGCTTGCCCGCAAAGGTGCGGGTGACCCCAATGGTTAAAGCCAAAAAACTGGCTCCATCGTGAATCAATTCTAAGGGGAGCTGTTTCGCCTCCCCGTGCAGCTTAAAGATTAAGCTTTTGGCTTTGGCCAAATGGGGCCGCAGCCTAAGAGGAATCAAAGCGTGAAATAAGGCCTCTCCATAAGCTTTGAGAAGTTCCATTGCCTCGGCCCGTTCACTCCTTGAGGAACGATGCAGTAGGGCCACCGAATTGCGCAAAAGGCCAAAGGCCTCCAAGGCCGCTTGCTCCAATTTGGGGTGCGGAGGGTGATAAGGAAGTTCTAGATTATACTTGGGGATACGCAGCAGCATCCCATCGAGTTCAATCAGCAGCGGCATTGTTTTTTTCTGATTCCCTCGCCAGAATGCGGTGATCTCCTAAGCGGATGGTGCGTTTTTCCCGGTCGAAATACTCTAAGATCAGTACGGCCTCTTTGCGAGACAAATCTAGAAGCTTTTTAAACCCGATCACCGTAATTTGCGGTTCTTTTGATAAATAAGTTTTTAATTCTTGCCAGGCCTTGTCTGTGGCAGCAGTACTTAAAAATTGATCTGTCGCCAGTTCGACCCACCAGCCACGCGTCTTCCCCAGGGCCAGCAACCTCGTTACGCCGCTCAGGCCTATTGTCAGCCCCCTTTGCAAAGTCGTTGGGCTTTGGGGCTTCATCCCCCCCTGTTTCAGTTTTAGGAGCAAGCTTTGTTTCAGCAAGACTTGTTCTGGGCTAAGGGCACCTGTAACGCCTTGAAGATGATAGAATTGAGCCGTTTTGACTAGGATTTTTTCTTTCTCCAGCCAGCTTAAAAAAAGCAAGGACTCGGCAGCGGAAAACAGCCGCTTGAGCTTTCCCGTAAAGTATTCCCCTGTGGCTCCGATTTCTTCAGGCTGTGCTTGATGAAACTGTTGCAATAGCTGGGTGATGTAGGGAATGATTCGTTGGAGGTGCTCTGGATGTCGCCAACTTGTTTTGAAGCGGAGGAGTTTGCCTTGACTCGCGAGGTGTTGCAAGGGCTTGGCCGCTTTTTTTGGGGTTAGGCCCGTTAAGGGAAAAAGGTCTTTTTCTTCTATTCCCTTTAAGCCGTCAAATAGGGCAATAGCTTCAATGCGTTCTTCCGCGCTGCCTTGTTGAAGCTTATGCAGGGCCTCGTTCCTTTTGGCGCCCGAGATGCGCGTGAGGGGCTTTTTGGCTAAGACGACGATTGCCCCGGCAAGGGTTTCTTTGGGGTTAAAGGCGCGGAGGATTAAGCGGTCACCCCAGGCAAAGGCTAAGGTTTTTTCCAAGCGAAGGCGGAAAAATCCAGGCTCCAAAAGATTAAAGTCATAACCCTTGGGGGCGATTAAGCGGGCTGGGCTCTCTTGAGCGTGACTAAAGAGGGTTAAGCTCGCTTGGTCTTTGGGGCGAAAACGGGTTTGCGGCAACCATTCCAGCCAGATGTCGAGGTCTCTGCTTTCGCTTAAGCTGTTCGGGCTGGCTAGCTGGCAGCCTCTAGGGGTGTTGGAAGGAGCTCGCGATAGATTGATGGCGGCGCGCATTCCCGTAACGACTTGCTCAACGGCTTGGTTGCGGCTTTGCAACCCTCGTAATTTGACCTGTTTTTGCCCCGGATATAGCACGCAGGGGCTAGAGGTGGTTAAGGCGCCACGGCAGACGGTGCCCGTCACCACCTTGCCAAAGCCCTTGATTAAAAAACCGCGGTCTATTGGGAGGCGAAAGGGCAGGCCCTGGGTTTGGGTTTGATGGAGAGGCGCCAAGCGCGTGATCGCTTTTTTTAAATCCTTTAGGCCTTCTCCTGTTTTGGCGGAGCAAACAATCAGGGGGGCCTGGGCTAAAAAACTCCCCTCTACAAGGTCTAAAACCTCTTCTTTGGTAACCTGCAAGCTCTCCGCGTCGGCTAAGTCGCAACGGGTTAAGGCGATGATTCCCTGGGGAACTCCTAAAAGTCGCGCGATTTGAAAGTGTTCTTTGGTTTGGGGCATCACCCCTTCATCCGCCGCGACCACCAAAATCACTCCGGTCAGCCCCCCTATGCCGGCAAGCATATTATGAATCAGGTCTTCATGGCCGGGAACATCAATGATAGAGACCTCTTTCCCCTCATAACTCAAGGAGGCGAAACCGAGGTCCAAGGTAATGCCTCGCTTTTTTTCCTCTGCCCAGCGGTCTGGGTCTTGCCCGGTCAAGGCCTGCACCAAGCTGGATTTGCCATGGTCGATATGGCCTAAGGTTGAAAGACAGACTTCCATGGAACGCGAGAGCGGAAAAAGGGTTGCTGGAGGAAAGATAACCGAGGGGCCCAAGAATGGCCAGAGCGGGGAAGGAGGCAAGGCGGGCTACAGACTGCTCCTTTTGCTTTCGCAGAGTTCGCTTGAAGGCGGATCGCCTTGAGGATGCTCTGCCCGCATATAAACCCAATGCCTTCGCAGGCTGGGGCCAAAGGCCCCAGACCCCGGAACATGTTGCTTTATTGGGAACAGTCGATGCCCCGGATTAATAACTAAAGCCGATGCCTAAATGAACCTGTTCGCTTTGCATCTCATACTTTAAACTGGAATAAGCCCCGGTGGGCATGGAAAACTGCACCCCCAAACTGGCGTCATTGTCGAGCAGCGGTTTCTCGTAGTAATTTTGATAGGAATCAACAAAGACTTTCAACTCTTCGGTGATCATGTACTTCGCTCCTAGGCCAATTCGCTGGTTGTCAATATAGGCATTGGCCATGAGGCCTAAGTTTTCCAAACGGCCTGTCACCGCCAAAAAGAGGCTGTTTTTGTTGCGCCCGTCATTTTTTTTATCCAAGGTATCATTTCCGGTCACAAAATCTAAGTTTTCCTTATTCCAGGTGATGCGCTTGCGCCCTCCAAAACTGACTAAGACCTCTTGCGCGTCAACCAGCATCAACTTGGCGTAGAGATAACTCGAATGGGATTTCGCCTCGATATTCGTATTGACCTGATAGCTGAATTGTAAATTTTCCAAAGCGCGCCAATCCATAAACAAACTTTTGGCAGGCACCTTGACATCGGTTAGATTCTTCAGCCAAATCTGGAGCAGCATGGAAATCGGGGTGGGGCTCATCAAGGCGGTGGGGTTCCAATCAATCCAAGAATTGTTTTGGTCATCGCGAAAGCTCCGGGGGATGAACTCATCGGCAAATTGGGCGACCTGCATGGTCTGGGGTCGCATGGATTGGCCTAAAACCTTGTATTCCCGCGTTGCTTTTTGGGGCGCTTTAGCCTGGCTATAGACTTGGGCCGTGGACTTTCTCGGTTGCTTTTTTTGTCGGGCCACTTCCATGCTTTCAACGCCTAAACTCCGGCCTTGCCGGTCATAGAGTTCACCTTTGAGGGATAAGCCTTCGCCGTAAGGTTTCAATTCAATAATCAAGGTGCGATTGCTGCCGTTGCGCTGGTTACAGGCCCGCATTTTTACGGGGTCTTGTTTTAGTTCCTGGGCGCTCAAATGATTTTTGCGCAAAATTTCCGCCGTAATCACGGGGTCGGCGACTTGAAAGGAGCGTAACATCTCCTTGGCCATATCCTTTTTGAGTTGGACGAGGTTAAAGCCCGTCTTCAACTGGCTGCGCCCCTGGGTTTCAAAAATCAACGCCAATTTGACGGTTCCTTGGGCCTCTGTTCGCGCCGCTATTTTGCGGCGAAAAGCGGAAAAATCTTCCGCCCAAGCCGTGGCGGTGAAAAGAAGAGCGCAACCAAGACTGATGAGGAGTTTTTTCATTCTGTTTTACCTGACAATTCCAGCCTGATCGCGCTTTGCGAGCTGGATAGAGTTGACCTGAAGCAAGGTTTTGTACCCCTACAGTTATTTTAAGTAGGGTTATTCAAGAATAGGGCCAGTGCTTGGGGTGACCCGAGAGATTCACGCAATAGCTTCCCCTTGGAGTTGCCTTTTTAGGGCAGAGAAAAAAGAGCGCTTAGGGGTAATCGAGACTGATGTCTAAAGCATTGGCCGAATGGGTCAAGGCCCCAACAGAGATGATGTTGACCCCCGTGGCGGCGATGCTGCCCACTCGTTGGAGGTTGACCCCTCCGCTGGCCTCCACGGTGCAATGCCCTTGAATAAGCTTTAAGGCCTCTACAATCATTTCATTCGACATGTTGTCTAATAAAATACAATCCACCTCTGCCTCTAAAGCCGCGGGGATTTGTTCGAGGCGGTCGACTTCCACCTCGATAGTGACGGTATGGCTGATGCGTTTGCGCACCAGGGCCACGGCCTCTTGAATGGTTTTTTGCCCCTGCTTGAGCATGGCGACATGATTGTCTTTAATCATCACGGCGTCTGCCAGGCAATAGCGATGATTGTGCCCTCCGCCCATGCGAACCGCGTATTTTTCTAAGTGTCTTAATCCGGGGGTGGTTTTTCTCGTATCCGCGATGCGCACCGTTTCAGAATAGCGCCTTGCCTCCTGCACAAAGCGATGGGTCAGGCTGGCGATTCCGCTGAGGCGTTGCAAAAAATTCAAGGCCACGCGCTCTGCCTTCATCATCTGTTGAGAATTCCCCTTGAGCTTGACTAAGGGCGTGCCCGCGGGGAGGAACTCCCCATCCTTTTTTAGAGGAGACCAGATTAAGCCTGGGTCTAATATTTTAAATACCTGCTCTGCTATGGGAAGCCCGGCAATGACCCCTTCCTCATTCAGGGTTAAAATCAATTCGCTCGATTGATTGGGGTCAATGAGGTTTTCAGTGGTGATGTCACCCCAAGCTAGGTCTTCTTCCAAACTTGCCTTGATGATCTGGGTTATCAGATGTACTTCCATATTTTTAGTTTTCTTCCAGGGGGGGGTAGTCAGAGCGGTAATGGCTCCCTTTGCTTTCTGCGCGGGCCAAGGCCGAGAGAGCTAAAAGTCGCCCCAAGTGCCGCATGTTTTGCAGTTCGTATTCGGCTTGAGTCTGCTGCTCAGGGGGGTGAAAGGGGGGGGCGCCGAGGAGGTTTAAGAGTTGCTTTAAGCCTTTTTCATTGCGGATAATTCCCGCGTAGTCCCACATGGCTTGCCGGAACTCGCTACGGCTTAAGGGGGGGGCATTGGGCTCGGTTTGAGGTCGAGTTTGTTTGTTTTGGGTTAGGCTTTGGTCTTGCCAGAGGGTAGGGATTTGCCGCAGGTCTTGGGAAATGGCTTTAGCCACCTGCATGGCAAAGGTCGCCCCTTCCAAAAGGCTGTTGCTGGCCAAGCGGTTGGCCCCGTGAACCCCTGTGCGGGCGGCTTCTCCGGCGACATACAACCCTTTTAAGGTAGAGCGACCAAAAAGATCGACCTTGACCCCGCCCATCAAGTAGTGGGCTACGGGGGTGATGGGAATCGGCTCGCTTTCGATTCTCACCCCGTAGTTTAGGCAGGCATGAGATACATTGGGGAAGCGGGTTTTTAAGACCAAATGGCCTAAGCTGGTGGCGTCCAAAAAGACAGGTCCTTTTTTCATTTCCGCAAAGATGGCGCGGCTCACGACATCTCGGCTTGCCAAGTCGCCTCGAGGGTCATAGTCCTTTAAAAAGGCTTTGCCTTGGCTATTGCGGATGGTCGCCCCGGCGCCCCGCATGGCCTCGGTGATGAGGAAATTCGGCATTTCCTTTAAATTTAAGGCCGTGGGGTGGAATTGGAAAAATTCCAGATCGCTCAATTGGGCACCGGCCCGGTAGGCCAATACGATTCCCTCCCCTGTGGCAGTCGGGGGGTTGGAGGTATAGCAAAAAAGTTGCCCTGCCCCGCCGGTCGCTAAAACCATCTCTTCGCATTCGATCTCAATGAGGTCGCTTTCATTGTGATAATAGCGAATTCCGCTGACCGCTTGTTTGTGGGTGAGAATTTCGGCTAGACTGGCCTGCTCAATGATGGTGATGTTCGGGTGGCTCAAGGCCTCGCGGGTTAGAGCCCGCATAATCTCGGTTCCTGTGGCGTCCCCCCCGGCATGCAGCACTCTTGGGCGGGAGTGGGCTCCTTCCAAGGCTAAAAGGTACTCTCCTTGTTCGTTTCGATCAAACTGCACCCCGCAATGAACCAAGAGGTCAATCGCCTCTTTGGACTGGGTACTCATGGCCTCGATGGCTTGTTTGTCGCCCAGGCCCGCGCCGGCCTTAAAGGTATCGCTGACATGTGCTTGGGTGGAATCTTGTTGGTTCCATACCGCCGCGATTCCCCCTTGAGACTGCTCTGTATTGCTGTCTTTCAGCCCTTTTTTGGTGAGGATCAAGACCGGTCGCTCCGCTCCGGCCAAAATAGCCGTTAACAAGCCGGCCAAGCCGCTCCCGACGATAATTAAAGGGGGCCTCATCAGCGGCTCAGCTCCAGCATGCCTTGCAAGGCTTGGCGGGCGAGCCGAGCCGTTTCGGGTTCGACTAGAATCTGGTTCATCACCTTGCCTTGCGACAAGCCATCGAGAATGTAGGCGACATGGGCAGGGTGGTTGCGGTACATGGTCGAGCAAATACAGACATTTGGGTTTAACACCTCAATATATTTGTGATGGGGCGCGGCTTTAAGTTCCTTGGCCATGCGGTGTACCATATTGATTTCAGTGCCGATGGCCCACTTGGTTCCCGGTTTTGCCTCGCGAACCTTGTTTAAAATCGCGCTGGTGCTGCCGGAAAAGTCAGCGGCGTCTACCGTTTCTTCAGTGCATTCGGGGTGGACCATCACCTGAACCCCTGGAATTCGTTGGCGAACCTGCCGGATCTGTTCCGCGCTAAACCTTTGGTGAACCGAGCAATAGCCGTCCCACAACAAGATTTTACTTTGCCTGATTTGTTGAGCGGACAAGCCGCCATCGTCTTTGGCGCGATCCCATAAGGCCATTTGCTCTTTGGGGATTCCCATTGCCTTGGCGGTATTGCGGCCTAAATGCTGGTCCGGGAAAAAAAAGACCCTCTTGCCCTTAGAAAAGGCCCAAGTCAGAATTTTTGCCGAATTGGAACTGGTGCAGACCACCCCGCCTTTTTTCGCCACAAAGGCCTTTAGGCTGGCTGCTGAATTGATGTAGGTTACGGGGATCATGGTCTCATTTTCTGTGACCTCCATAACATGCTCCCAGCAGTCTTCAATCTGATCCATATCGGCCATATCGGCCATGCTGCACCCTGCCGTGAGAGCCGGTAAAATCGCGATTTGATCGTCACGGGTGAGGATGTCCGCGCTTTCTACCATAAAGTGAACCCCGCAAAAGACAATATACTTTGCCTTGGAGTCAGCCGCGATTTGCGCGAGTTTCAACGAGTCGCCCGAGTGATCTGCCAAGCTGTAGGTGTCGTCTTGCTGGTAGTGATGCGCTAAGATGAGCAGATCGTCACCGAGCTTTTTCTTCGTCTCCCTGCATTCTGCGAGCAGAGTCGGCATGGGTTTTTGATAATATTTTGGGGGCACCTCGTGGAAGGTTTCCAAACCGGCCCCATTCCAATCGTTCATGGTTTTCCTAAAGGGGAAAAATCTACAGGCATCCTTGCCGATCAACCTTAAGGGGGTCTTTGAAAAATTCAGAGGGTTTAAGGAGGGGAAATCGACTAAAAAAACCGACTCCTTAAAGGCTCAAAGCAACATGTCCTTTGGCGGTGAAAGGCTCTCAGGGCACTTTTCCGTTACTTGAAAAGCGGTAGGGTTGAACTTTTTCAAAGCCTCCTTAAAATGAAATTCTAAACCTTAGGCCCTTCTTGATCAAGCCCTTAGTTTACCTTTTCCGCTTCTTCTTGGCCTCAATCCGGCTCCATTGCGCGTTGCGCGTGGCTGGAGCCTTTGCGGGCCTCTTGATCTTTTTTCTCGTGCCTTTTAGGCTAAAATAAAACGGAGCCGCTTTATGATGATTCTTCTTTCTCCCGCGAAATCTTTGGATTTCACCACCCCCAGCCCGGTGAAGGAATTCTATTTGCCCCGGTTTTTGCAGCAAGAAACAGCGGAACTGGCTGGGATACTGCGAACAAAATCGAGCGCAGACTTAGCCCAGTTGATGCGCCTGAGCAAAGCCTTGGCAGAGTTGAATTACCAACGCTTTCAGGATTATCGGGTTCCCTTTCCCCCAAAGCAGGCCAAGCAGGCTGTTTTTGCCTTTGTGGGGGATGTGTATCAAGGGCTGGAGGCAACCAGCCTGAGCGCCGCAGAACTCAATCGAGCGCAACAAAGCTTGCGTATTCTTTCGGGTTTTTATGGATTGCTGACCCCCCTTGACTTGATTTTGCCTTATCGCTTGGAAATGGGGACGAAGCTTGCCACGACCCGAGGCGAAAATCTCTACCGGTTTTGGGGGGGCCTTCTCGCTAAAGGCATTAATGAAGAGGCGCCGAGTGTGATACTCAATCTGGCCAGTAACGAGTATTTTAAAGCGGTTCCGGCAAAAAAGCTCCAAGCCTTGGTGATCGGCCCTCGTTTTTACGATGAAAGCAAGGGGCAATATAAGGTGATTTCTTTTTTGGCTAAACGGGCTAGAGGCCTCATGACCCGCTGGGTCTTGCGACAAGGGGCTACTTGCGAAGGGGATTTGAAAGAGTTTAACCTAGAGGGCTATCGCTATTCTTTGCAGGGTTCTAAACCGGGGCAGCCGCTGTTTATTCGCCCTGCCCGTGACCGGCCCTGAATTGCCAAAGCGATGGGGGAGGGCTATGATGATTAGAAAAGGTAATTTTTATGAATCCCGATTTTTTAAAGATCATTCACGCGCGTCATTCCTGCCGGGCTTTTTTGGCGGAAGAAGTCCCCCGGGCCATGCTCGAGCAAATTCTGCTCGCGGCCGCCCAGGCCCCTAGCTCGACAAATATGCAGCCCTGGGAGGTCTCCATTTTCTTAGGTTCTGCCAAATCCAGGTTGGATCAGGCCTTGACAGCGGCCTTTGAAGAGGGGCGCGGGAGCAATCCCGACCTGCACGCCTATTTAGAGGAATGGGTCGAGCCTTATAAATCCCGTCGTTTCGGCTGTGGAGTTTCTTTATACAACGCGGTGGGGATTGACCGTCAGGACAAGGCAGCGCGCAGGGAGCAGTCAAAAAAGAATTTCAATGCCTTTGGGGCTCCCGTGGCCATGGTTTTTTATCAAGACGATTTTTTAAAGCCCGGCAGTATCTTAGATATGGGTTTTTTTTTACAAAATCTCATGCTCGCCGCCCAGGCCTTAGGGCTTGGCACTTGCCCCGAGGCGAGCCTCGTGGCCTGGCCGGAAATTTTACACCAGTCTTTTGGCATTCCTGAAGGGAAACGCTTTCTCACTGGTTTGGCCTTGGGTTTTCCTGATTTGCAGGCTCCGGTCAATCAATACCGCACGGCCCGCGAGCCCTTAGGGAGCTTTGCCCGTTTTGTTACGGACTAGGGGTTGTTCCTTCGAGATTCATAAAATTGACTTAAACCCAAGAAATTTCCAGGTTCCTTGGAGAGAAACTTGACAGAGGCAAGATAAAGCGATAAAAAGTTCTTTTAACGCAAATCGCGTAGCTATCTTTTACTAAAGCATTCGATGAAGACAACCATCAGCATCAAAAAAGAGCAATTTGAGCAAAAAGGGGACCTCGAGCGCACCTGGCATCTGCTAGACGCGCAAGGTAAAACCCTAGGCCGTGTTGCGACCGAAGTCGCCAAGATTATTCAAGGCAAACACAAACCCATCTACACCCCTCATGTGGACACCGGTGACTATGTCATCGTTGTGAACGCGGAGAAGATTCAACTCTCTGGCAATAAGCTCAAAGATAAAATCTACTATCATCATACCGGTTATCCCGGTGGGATTAAGGCGGCCTCCGCTCAAGCCCTAATGGAAAAAGACCCCACCGCTTTGTTTAAAAAAGCGGTCAAGGGCATGCTTCCCAGTAACGCGCTCAATCGCGCCGCTTTGCTGCGCTTGAAGGTTTATGCCGGTGCCGAGCATCCTCATCAAGCCAACCAACCTAAGCCTTTGGAGTTCTAAATGAACCAATATTACGGAACAGGTCGCCGTAAAACCTCTGTCGCTCGTGTGTTTTTACGCCCCGGCACCGGGAAGATTGTGATTAACAACAAGGTTGCCGCGGATTATTTTTCTCGCTAGCTTTATTTGATCCAAATCACCTCGCCTCTGAAGTTGACTGAAACCACGGAGCAGTTTGACATTGTCGCGACCGTAAAAGGTGGAGGGACCACAGGCCAAGCAGGGGCTTTGCGTCATGGGATTTCTCGGGCATTGCTTTCTTTTAGCGAAGAGCTGCGGCCCACTTTGCGCGGTGCCGGTTTTCTGACCCGCGACGCGCGGATGGTGGAACGCCAAAAATACGGTCAGCGAGGCGCGAGAGCGCGCTACCAATTCTCGAAGCGTTAATCTGTTGTTTAGCCGATGCTGAATTGAGTTTGAGCGTAAAAACCCCGTTTCGGGGTTTTTTTTTGCCCTCTATAAATACTCCATTCCTCGTTTAGGCAATATTTTGAGTAGATTGATCTCATTTCCCTTGATGTTGAAACTGACCTCATCCATGAGGTGGTCAATCAACTTCAGCCCTCGGCTCATGCTCACCGCTCCACGGCCGCGAAAAAAGGTTTCCGTGTTGAATCCTTTTCCTTGATCCTTGATATGTACCATAATGCGGTCCATTTTTAATTCGATCTCAAAAAAGATATTCTCTTCTTTCTTTTTCCGGTTTCCATGCTCCATCGCGTTGCTCAAAGCTTCGTAAATCGCCATTTTTAAGTCTGGAAAACTCCCGTACTCTTCTGGGTAAACCAACTCGATTAAGTTATCCACCGTATCGAGCAGCTTTAAGGTGCTTTGTTCTGTGGACTTGATCACCGCCTGATAATTGCTGTGCATCCGGTAATTGACCAACTCGTTTTTTAAAAACCGGGTCTTATGAAAGCGGATCGCTCGGCGAACCGTATCTTTGGTTTCTTGGATATTTAAAGGTTTCAGTAAAAAACCCTCGACCCTTAAATTAACGGCCCGCACCGCTTCGGGTAGGGTCGCGGGGTCGCTGATTAAAATAAAGGGCAACTGGGAATGCTGTTCGCGAATCTGGGCTAAAAGCTTTTCCCCCGTCATTTTATCGGGGCCAAAATCCATTTCGCTCATGATGAGGTCAAAGTGTTGGCTGCTGAATTTTTTCCAAGCCTGCTCGGCAGTGGCGCAGAAGTCGTAGTCTAAATTTTCTTCTTTGAAGATTTGTTTTAGGATTTCAATCCCGCTCGAATCAAATTCGACCACTAAAACCCGATAGGATAAATTTGCCATGCGCCAACCTTAAAATGAAGGAGTCTTGAAGTAGTTACAGAGGGCTGACCTTGAGCATACGCCCCTTTGGCTTGACCCGAAAAGCCGAATCAGACAAGCTATGAACTCAGGTTCAGAATAAACCTTACTTCAAAAAATTACGAGGAGATTTTATGGCCGATTTAGATGGACTCAAGGATGGCAAAGATTACGGCATCGGGACTCCGGTACAGGAGCAGCCCTTTTTTTTAAAAGGTTCCAATCATTTAGATTGGGGGATGCAAAACCGTCTCTCCAGGTTGTTTAACCCCAAGTCAGGTCGCACCGTGATGCTCGCTTTTGATCACGGTTACTTTCAAGGCCCCACCACCGGTTTAGAGCGCATTGACCTCACCATCGCCCCCTTGATGCCCTACGCCGATGTCTTGATGTGTACCCGTGGGGCTTTACGCACCAGTGTTGACCCCGCCCTGGGCAAGCCAGTGGCGTTGCGGTGCAGCGCGGGCCAGAGCATTTTAACCGAGCTTTCCAACGAGTATATCAGCGTAGAGATGGAAGAGGCGTTGCGACTCAATGCCAGTGCCTTGGCGGCGCAAATCTATATTGGCGCCGAACATGAACACCAGTCCATTAAAAATGTCACCAAACTGATTGACGCGGGTACGCGCTATGGCATTCCCACCTTAGCGGTCACCGGAGTGGGCAAGGACATGGCTCGCGACGCGCGCTACTTTGGGCTCGCGACTCGTATTGCCGCAGAAATCGGCGCCCATTTTGTGAAAACCTATTTCGTGGAAAAAGCTTTTGAAACCGTTACCCACGGTTGCCCCGTGCCTGTCGTGATTGCCGGGGGGAAAAAGATTCCCGAACTGGACGCCCTGACCATGGCCTACCGAGGGATTGATCAAGGTGCCGCGGGGGTGGATATGGGAAGAAATATTTTTCAATCCGACTCCCCCAAAGCGATGATTCAAGCGGTTGGCGCGGTGGTGCATGAGTTGATGCGCCCTGAGCGGGCCTTTGAGATGTATCAAGATTTAAAAGCGCAGGGGGCATAAAGCTTGTGCAAGTCTATTCTAAAGTAGAGGCGCAAGCCCTGGCAGAGTCCTTGAGCCTTTCCCTCGCCTTGGCGACTCGGCTCTATACGGCTCGTCTCATGGGGGCAGACCCTTCCTTGGTGCTTCATGGGGGGGGCAATGTCTCTTATAAAGAAACCGTGACCAATCTCTTTGGTGAACAAGCGACCTTGATGTGGGTCAAGGCCAGTGGGCAAGATTTGGCTGATTTAAGCCTAGAGGGCTTGGCCGGGCTGTGGCTAGCGGGGTTAGAGCCTTTGGCAAGCCTAGTGGAGATGAGCGACGCTACGATGAAGCGGGAGTTGCTTCGCCAAGCTCAAAACCCTGCCGGCCCCGTACCCAGTATTGAGGCCTTGGTTCATGCCTGGATCCCCTTTCCTTATGTGGATCACAGCCACGCCGACGCCTTCTTGACCTTGAGCAGCCAGGCCCAAGGGCGTGAGGCGGTAGCGCAGGCCTATGGGCAAGAAGTTGAAATCTTGGAATATTGCCCAGCGGGCTTTGCCTTGGCGAAAGCGGTGCGGGAACTCTTTGAAACCGGCAAGACGCGGGGCAAAAGGGGATTGGCCCTGATGGGGCATGGTCTGTTTACCTGGGGGAAGACGGCCCAAGAGGCTTATGAAACCATGAAGGACTTGGCGCAAAAAGCAACGGAGGCACTCCAACCCTTTTGTAGCCCCTTTCCCCCCGCTCAAGTCGAGGAAAAACAGGCTTTAGCCCGTTGGCGAGAGCTGGCCCCTTGGTTGCGGGCGGAGCTTTACCGCCAGGGGGGCTTGAAGTTTTTGGCGCAAGCGATGACGGATCCAGCGACCCTCGCCCTCTTAGAGCAACCCCAGGCAAGCGACTATTTAATCAGCTCTCCCTTAACCCCCGATCATGTGATTCGCGCCAAGCGCAAACCGCTTTGGCTGAACGCTCCTCCCTGGGAGGACGCGACCGGCTTGCAAACTGCCTTTGCCCAAGCTTTAAGGGATTACGCCCAGGCCGAAACCGCCTACCGGCAAGAATTGGCCCCGGGCCAAGACTTTGCCGGCGACCCCTTTCCCCGCATGCTGCTTTTGCCGGGATTGGGCGCGGTGGCCTTGGGGCTGGAAGCAAAAAGCCTGCGGATTACTCGGGATATTCTAAGTCAAACCCTAAAGGCAAAGGCCTGCCTGCTGCAAATGCGGACTCCCTTTGTGGGGCTGGAGGAAAGTGAATTATTCCATATGGAATTTCGCCCCCTGCAACAGGCAAAACTGAAGGCCCCTCGCCCACCTTTAGAGGGACGAGTCGGGGTGATCAGCGGGGCGGCGGGGGCGATTGGCTCTGGGATCGCGCAAGAATTGCTCCACTTGGGGATGCAGTTGGTGGTGACGGATTTACCGGGAGAGCGACTCACTCAATTTAGCCAAGAGTTGGCAGAGGAATACGGTGAGCGGGTTTGGGGCCTCCCCATGGATGTCACCGACCCCCAAAGCGTGCAGGAGTTGATCCATCAAGTGATCGCCCGCTTTGGCGCCATCGACCTTTTGGTGATCAACCAGGGCTTGGCTCATGTCTCGACCTTGAGCGAGATGGATTTGGATCGCTTCCAACTCTTAGAACGGGTCAATGTGGGGGGAACCCTAAACCTCTTGAAAGCCTTTGGTCAATTATTAACCGATCAGGGCACGGGGGGAGATGTGGTTTTGGTCTCCACGAAAAATGTTTTTTCCCCCTCCCCGAGTTTTGGCGCCTATTCGGCGACCAAGGCCGGGGCGCATCAACTGGCGCGCATTGCCAGTTTAGAGCTGGCTCCCTTTGATATTCGGGTCAATATGGTCAGCCCCGATGGCGTTTTTAGCGACGCGGGCAAGATGAAATCAGGCCTTTGGGCCTTGGTGGGGCCGGATCGGATGAAGGCAAGGGGGTTGGATGAAAAGGGACTGGAGGAATATTACCAAAACCGCAATCTCTTAAAAGTTCCCGTCAGCGCGCGGGATGTGGGTCGAGCCGTGGCCTATTTCGCCACCCGCCAAAGCCCCACCACGGGGGCGACCCTTCCGGTGGACGGGGGTCTGCCAGACGCCACCCCCCGTTAAGAGGCCGCATGCAGATTCTGACCCGCTATATTGCCAAGGAATACCTGCAATATTTTAGTCTCTGCTTTTTTAGTCTCACTTCCATTGGCTTGACCTTTGCTGCCCTTTCCGAGCTTGAGTTGCTGAAAAAAGCAGGCGGGGGCAGCCTGTTCATCCAGTCTCTTTTGAGTTCCGCCCCTCTTTTAATTGAATTGATTCTCCCCATCGCTGTGTTATTGGCGACGATTTTAACCTATTCCAGTTTTTCTAAATCCAGTGAGGCGGTCGCGATGCAGGCCGGGGGGTTTAGCCCCTTTAACCTCGTGCGTCCGGTGTTGGTATTGGGGTTGGCCATTGGGGGGTTTGCCTATTTCAACCAGTCTTACCTTGCCCCCTGGTGGGGGGCAGACGCCAAACTGCTATTGATGGGCAAAATAAAAGAGGATCACGCCTGGAGATATTTCCAAGAAAAGCTTTATTATTTTGAGGGTTTAAATGAAGCGCGCCAGGAGGCGAAGGCAGGGCGTATTTTTGCCTTTAACGCCTACCTGCAATTTAAAAGCGAAGAACTGGTAGAGGACTTAAAACAAGCAGATGGGCAGATTCGTTATGAAGTGAAAAAAATCATTCAATTTTATCCTTTGCGTTTGGAAGAGGAGTCTGGGTATCTGGTAAAGCTTCAAGCAAAGGCCTTTCCCAAGATTTTTTTAGGGGAGTTGGCTTATCCTAGGTACTCCAACTTTGGAGCTCTCATTACCCGATTGCTCGCCAAGCAAGAGGGGGGGGAAAACACCAGCGCGGACTTTTTCGCCTTCTTTCAAAAAATATCGGGATTTTTATCCTTTTTCTTGATGATTTTGTTGGCCCTTCCCTTTTCTCTTTTCAGTCACCGCGCCGGGAATGTGCGGGGGGGGATTTTAGTGGCCATTCTTTTGGGGTTTGTGTACTGGCTTTTAGAACAGATTTTTTCCGGGTTATTTAAAGCGGGGTTGCTTCCTCCCTTTGTCGCCGCCTTTGGGGCTTTTGGCCTCTATACTTTGCTTTGCTTCGGCTTGTTGAAGCGGCGGCTCGGTTAGGGGGCCTCTTTTTCAGCTTCTTTTTTTCGTCCCGCCTCAACAAGGTCAAAGAGGCGGTATTTTGCCTTTTCCACCCCCTCCCCCGAGACGCTGGAAAGGGGGATCATCTCTTCGCCTAAGTCTTTAAATTCTTGGGTTAGGTTTTCGATATTCAAATCCTCTCCCAAGGCGTCAACCTTGGTTAAAAGCACGATTCGGGGTTTTTGCAAAAGATCGGCGGAAAACTTTTCCAGTTCTTGCAGCAAAACCTGAAAGGTTGTGAGGGGGGGCTTTTCGGCCAAATAACTGGCATCAATCAAAAAGGCCAAACATTGGGTTCGCTGAATGTGTTTTAAAAATTGCCCCCCCAAGCCAACGCCGAGGTGAGCCCCCTCGATAATTCCTGGAATATCGGCCACCACAAAGGTTTTATAGCCTTCGACCTGAACCACTCCAAGCTTGGGGGTTAAGGTGGTAAAGGGGTAATCTGCCACCTTGGGCCTCGCGTTGGAGATGGTGGAGATCCAGGTGGATTTTCCCGCGTTGGGAAACCCCACCAAGCCCACATCGGCCATGACTTTCAATTCAATGCGAATGGCCATCTCTTGGCCCGGGAGGCCCGGCTGGCAATATCGAGGAGCGCGGTTGGTACTGGTCTTAAAATGCACATTCCCCAAACCGCCCTTGCCCCCCTTTAAAAGCAGGATGGAGGTTTCATCCAGTACCTCGGCCAACACTTCGCCGGTTTCTTCATCGGTTAGAATGCTCCCAAAGGGGACGCGGATAATTTTGTCCGCCCCCGCTTTTCCGGTTTTTTGCGAACTCATTCCCCCTTGGCCGTTCCCCGCCCTTTGCCAATGGTTCATGCGCAAATCCAAGAGGCTGGTCAGGTTCGGGTCCCCCTGCACCAAGACATCGCCCCCTCGGCCACCGTCCCCCCCATTGGGGCCGCCAAATTCGATATATTTTTCTCGGCGCATGCTGGCGCAACCGGGGCCGCCTTTCCCTGAGGCGATCTCGATTCTCGCCATGTCGACAAACTGTACCATTTTATTCTCTCAAGCGTTGAAGTAATCCGTTTTGATCAAAAGAATAATAGCCCTGGGGGCCAACGATCAAATGATCCAAAACCTCGATTCCGATGATTTCCCCCGCCTTGATCAAGCGGGAGGTTACCTTTTGGTCGTTCTTTGAGGGGGTCAACTGCCCGCTCGGGTGATTGTGCACCAAAACCACCTTGGCCGCCCGCAATTGCACGGCTTGGGAAAAAACCTCTCGGGGGTGAACCAAGGCCTCATCTAAGAGCCCGCGGCTCACCTCTGCAAAGCGGATCACCTGGTAGGCCGGATTCAACAAGAGGGTGTAAAAGCTTTCTTGCTTTAGCTGGGCCAGTAGGGGGCGCAGGTATTCAAAAATCTGCTCTGCTTTATGAAATACGGTGCCCACCGTTAAATTCTCCCGAACTTGCATTCTCTCGCCTAAAGCGAGAGCCGCCCGATAAGCGAGGGCGAATTCACGCTCCGCCTCCTTTACCGGTAAGGGCTCAGATTGAGCGGGGAGATAGGGAAACTGCTCCAGCCATTGCTTTTGCCAGTCCAGCCCCTGATAGCGGTTTTACAAGAGGTACGCTAAAAGTTCCGCGCTGCTTTGTTCTTCCGGGTTGGCTAGGGTGAGGGCGTTTTCCACCTGAGCGATCTGGTTTTTGGAGCGGGTTTTTTGATAAAATTGACATTCCGCTTTCAAGGGGCAGGCAAAGCAGTCTGGTTTTTCCTGACAAAGCGAAGGTAAAATCCCACTGGCCTTGGCAGAGAACGCCCAATCCCAAACCTGATCCTGGGCGCTCGCTTTTTGTACCTCTCCAACCTGCCGCGACAACAAGTCGTACCAATCCGCGTAACGCAAGCGTTGCCCCCCGCCCCAATAGCGCAAAAAAGCGTGAAAGCTCCCCTTGCTGCAGGGATAGGCAAAGCCCAAGAGGTTTAAAAATCGTGCCCCCTCCCAAGGGGTGGGCAGCAGCAATGACTCTTCTATTTCAGCCAAGGCGGCTAAAGGGTTGGCGGAAATCTTTTGTTTCCAACCCCCCTCCAGCCATTCATCTTGTTGAGCTAAAAGAGCGAACAAACTCTCTTTTAAGCCCTCCGCGATTTCTGCCGGAAATTGCCCCAACAAGCTTTGCTGGAACCATTGTTTGAGGTTCAAGGGCCCCTGATATTGCCCTAAAGCCGCTAATTCACGGGCAATCGGGGTGAAATCCAAATCAGAGATGTCTTCTAAAAGAGCGGTTAAAAAAGCCTTCCATAGGCTTTCCCCTTGAATATGCGAGGGTTCTTCGCGTTGCGCCAAAGAAAAGAGTGCCGCCTTTTGCCGATCATAGAGCCAGAGCTTCATCCCCTCCGCGAAGCTTGCCAAAGCAGCGAGAGGTTCATTCATAGTCGATGCTCGGTACGCGGTGGGTAAACACAGGCATCTTGAGGCGTAATTTTTCAATCTGCTCTAAGTCGATTTCCGCGGTAATCAGGCCTTCCCCCCGGCCCCCTTCGGCGATGACCTTCCCCCAAGGGTCGATGACCAAGCTGTGCCCGTAGGACTCGCGTTTTTGGTTGTGCTGACCCGTTTGCCCCGGGGCGATGATAAAGACTTGGTTTTCTATGGCTCTTGCCTGCAAGAGAGGCTTCCAATGGGCGGCTCCGGTTTGGGCGGTAAAGGCGGCGGGAACAAAAATCACCTTGGCCCCCGCTGCCCTGAGTTTTTGAAAGAGTACGGGAAAGCGCAAATCATAGCAGATGGTGAGGCCCACTTGCTCGAAAAAGGGATGCTCAAAACTTACAATTTCCTTGCCCGCGCTCACCGTGGCGGATTCTTGCAGGTTTACCCCTTCTAAAAGGGAATCAAAAAGATGAATTTTGCGATATTGGGCCACCAGTTCGCCTTGAGAGTTGATCCAAATCGCCGTATTATAGGTTTTTTTGGGGTCTGCCGGATTTTTCTCACAAAAGCCGCCGAGCAGTACATCCATGCCTTTTTCTGCCGCCTCAACGCGAAACCGCCGGACTAGGGGCCCCTCTAAGGGCTCCGCGATGGCGGGGTACTCGGTGGGGCGTTGGCCGATATATAAAAAAGATTCAGGAAAAGCGATCAGCTTAGCCCCTAAGGCATGGGCCTGCTCAAGTTGCGCCAGGGCTTTGTTGAGGTTGCCTCGCAAGTCGTTGGTGGCGCAAAGCTGCGCCAAGGCGATTTTCATGGGCTTCATTTTTTTTAAATATAAGAGCGTGGTAGGCGCTTGGTCCAACAAGACATGACATCATAGGTGACGGTTTTTGCCCAATCAGCGACCTGCATGACCGTAATTGTTTGGTCTTTTTGTTCCCCCAGCAAGATGACCTCATCCCCTATCTTGGCTTCCGGTAAATCAGTGACCTCAATCAGCATGGCATCCATGCTGTTGCCTCCCCTTTGGGGGCACAGCGCCCCGTGAACCAGCGCCTGGGCGGCGTTGCGCAGCCGGGGGTAGCCGTCCCCATACCCGAGAGGCAATACGGCGATGCGGGTGACCCGTTCTGCCTTAAAATGCATGCCGTAACCGCAAGAATCCCCCGGTCGCAATTCTTGCACATAGGCGATCTTGGTTTTTAACGACATGACGGGCTGCAAGGGCCCCTGAGCCGACTCAAGGCGGCGGCAGACCTTAGAGGGGTAGACTCCGCTGGGCAAAATACCCAAACGAACCAGGTCAAAATGCCCCTGGGGCAGGTCAAGGTATCCGCCGGAGTTGCAGGCATGCACCAAAGGCGGCCTTTTCCCTAAACTCGTCAAGGCGTCCACCACTTGGGCAAAGCGTCGCAGTTGCAGCTTGGCGAAAGTTTTATCCCGCTCGTCGGATTGGGCTAAATGAGTCATTAAACCTTCGAGTCGCAAGCCCGGCAAGGCTTGGATTTGCAAAAAAAGTTCTTTTGCCTGTTCCCAAGGCACGCCGTAACGCCCCATGCCCGTATCGACTTTTAAATGCACGGGCAGGATTTTGCCTAAGGAGAGGGCGATTTCACTGGCCTGGCAGGCTCGTTCCAAACTTTGAATTTGGATGCTCAAGCCTTCGGTGATAGCGGGGGTGAGTTCTTCCAAGGTACGCTCTCCAAAAACAAAGATCGGAAAGTCACGAATTCCCCCCTGGCGAAGCTCCAAGGCCTCTTCTAAAAAAGCGACCCCCAAATAATCGCAACCCGCTTGAATCGCCGCCTTGGCGGCAGGCAACATCCCGATGCCGAGGGCATCGTCCTTGACCACATGCATGATCTTTAACCCCTGGGGTTTATCTTGCATGATCTTTTTCCAGTTTGCGCCCAAACGCTGGAGGTTCAATTCCAACACCGCTCGTTGGGGCGTGGGTTGGATCACTCCTTGAAAGAACTCCAAGGCCACGCCGCGATCGGAAAAAGGGATTTTTTTCTGTCCGATCTGCTGGTAGGTCTCATGGCCCTTGCCCGCGATCACCACCGCGTCCTTGGGGCCGGCCATGCCCAAAGCCAAGTGAATGGCCTGCCGGCGGTCGATTTGCTGGTAGAGTTGCGACCCCTTTGGCAATTCAATTCCTCGCAAAATATCTTGGTTGATTTGGGTTGGGTCTTCGCTTCTGGGGTTGTCTGAGGTTAAGATCAGCACCTCTGCCTTGGCGCAGGCCGCTTTTCCCATGAGGGGGCGTTTTCCCCGGTCTCGCTCTCCGCCGCAGCCAAAGACCACGATGAGCCGCCCTGGGGTTAGGTTTTTGACCTCATGCAATATTTTCGCTAAGGAGTCGGGGGTATGGGCGTAATCAATGTAAACGGGAAAGGGACTGGCTAGATTGAGTTTTTCAAAGCGCCCCTCTACCGCTCGGCTGCTTGCCAAGCCCTTTTGGATTTGGTCTAATCCGACCCCTAAGCTAAAGGCGGCCCCAAAGGCGGCCAAGGCGTTATAGACATTAAAGAGCCCCGGCATGGGGAGTTGGATGTCCAGCAAGGGCTCGCCTCGGAGCCGCACCTCAAATAGGGTGGAGTCGCCTTTTGCGTCTTTGGGGTAGGCGGCTAGGTCTGCTTGAGGGTTTCGAACTCCATAGGTCAAGACTCGAACCTTCCCTTTTTGCAGCAGGCTGGGGGAAATGGCCCCTAGGACCTCTTTGGCAATATCGTCATCTAAGTTGATTAAGGCGTAGGCGTTTTTCTGGCCCTGTCCCAGGGCCGCAAAATGCTTGAGTTTCGATTGTTTATAAGCTTCTAGGCTCCCATGAAAATCTAAATGGTCTTGGCTGAGATTGGTGAAGATGGCGACATCAAAGTCTAAAGCGTGGTTGCGTTCAAAGGCAAGGCCGTGGCTGGTTACTTCCATGATGATGTTTTCTACCCCTTCGGCCTTCATTTTTTGTCCAATGGCAAACAATTCGGTCGCCATGGGGTTGGAGAGATGGCTCGCCTCTTCCTTGCCACTGGGGTAAAAGATTCCAATGGTGCCGATGGCCCCTGTTTTTTTCCCCTGAACCTGAAAGATGGAGTCTAGTAACTGGCTGGTGGTGGTTTTGCCATTGGTTCCCGTGACCCCAACAAGCCGCATCTGGGCAAAGGATCCCCAAAAAAATCTTTAATGATCAGAGCCATAGTCTGATTAAGCGGGCTCAACTCAACCAGAGTTACCCCAGGGGCTAAGTCCCGCAATTTGCCGGGTTCGGCAAAAAGGCAAATCGCCCCTTGCTCCATTGCCTGCTTGGCGTAATGTAAACTATGGGGCTTGAGGTGTACTTCTTGAAACTCTTCTTTTTCCAAACAGAAGTAGGCCCAGCCGGGGCGTACCTGGGTATAATCCCAAGTGAGCCCTTGAATCTCAATGTCTGTAGGGCCAATACAGGCGGCGGGCTCTAAAGAGGCAAGTAACTTAGAAAGCAGAACCGAGGTCATTTACTTTCCGCCAAAGCTAAAACTGCGCGAACCAAACCCCCCGCCCCGAACCGAGCCAAAGCCACCCCTGCGAGAAGTTCCAAAAGCGGAAGACCGCCTTTGGGGTAAGGCCCGGCTTGCTCTGGAGGTGGTTGACTTTGTGCCGCTAGGTCGGCCAAAACCACCCGAGCGAACCTTAGAGCGATTTGCCCTTTGAAACTGTCGTTGGGTTTTCGTCGGTTTCTTTAAGGACCTGCGAATTCCCCGATTGGCGGTTTTCCCCTTATTGGGGTTGTTGATGCTTTTGTTGGATTGCTGTTGAAAGCGGTTTGCCCCTCGGTTCACCTGCTGGGTATGAACCAGCGTGCGGCTTGAGTACATGGACATGCCCACAATGGGAAAAAAGCTGAAGTAGGGAGGGTACAACCCATAGTGAAAAGGGCTGAACCACAAAGGGCGGGGATAAAAATAACTGGAATACACCGGCGGGGCCTGAGCCCCGGAATATTGCGGTTGCTCCTTGCGCTCTACGGGAGCCCAATCGTTGTAGATCGCTCCTGTGCCGTAGATCGTTTCATTGCCCACAACCTGGATTTCTGCCTTGTCCCCGTTTTGTTCTACCGTGACCTCGGCGATTTCTTGCACCTCACCCTTTTCCGGTTCCGTGGTTAAGGAATACCCGATTTTTTGGTTTAAGTCGCCAAACTCCTTGACTTGAATGTAGTCGGTTTTGCCGTCGGCATTCAAGTCAAGGTTGTTGACCCCTCCTGGCTCGTTGAGCCGTCGTTCCAGTTCTTGCCCGCTGCGGACTTCTTTGGTCAGCCCCGTTAAGGCGGCCAAGTCCAAACCTTCGGCGGCTTGGCTTTCTGCCAAGGCGCTTTCTAAGGCTAGGGGTTCGGGAGCGGGAGAAACCCACTTGTAAAAACTCCAAATCCCGTTGGCGAGTAAAACTGCGATGAGTATGCTTTTTAAAGAATTCATAGCCCTCTTCAAGGTTTAAAGTCAGACTAGCCTTATCTGGGGGTGAGCGTCAATGCTCCGCCTTTGGAAGAACCAGATATTCGATCATTACGGAGAGGATTTCATTTTTCTGCATCTTCATGACCGTCAAACGGTGATCCCCCACAACTAAACTATCGCCTGTATGGGGCAGGCGAGAAAGGTGATGCATGATCAAGCCCTGGAGGGATTCAAAATCCCCTTTTTCGGGGACTTCGCCTGCAATCCCGCGATTTAAGGTGATCAGGTCGATGCTGCCTTCGGCCAGCCACTTCATGTGCCCCATGGGCTTGACCGGAGTGGTGACCTGGTCTTTTTCGTCAAAAATCTCTCCTACCAACTCTTCTAAGATATCTTCTAGGGTCACAATGCCCAACATTCCACCGTATTCATCCACCACGATGGCGAGGTGATTGCTCCCCTTGCGAAAGCGCTCTAAGAGGCTGGAAAGGGGTAGGGTTTCATAAATGAACAAGGCTTTTTGGGCGATTTCGCTGAGCGCTTTCCCCCCTTGGCCTTGTAGGAGCTCAAAAAGTATATTTTTTAAATACACCACTCCCGTTACATTATCTACCCTATCTTTATAAATCGGGACTCGGCTGAACTGGTGTTTTAATAATTCTTCTTTTGCCTCATCCAAGGTTGAGTCTTCGGTTAAGGCAAAAACCTGGGTGCGGGGGGTCATGATCGGGTAAACCTCTCGCTCGTCAAATAAAAAAACCTTTTCGATCAGGTTTTTTTCCCGTTCGTTGATGATCCCTAATTGTTCACCCTTGTTGACGAGGTTGATGACGGTGGCTTCGCTAATCTTGGCTAAAGGGTTTTTGCCTCGAGCAAAGCTTTGGGCGATGCGTTCTAATAAACTGCTGGCAGGGAATAAAAGCAGGCTTAAAAATGAAATAATGGGCGTGGTGCTTAAGGCAAACCCGCGATTGTGAATGAGGGCGAGGCTTTTAGGGGTCACTTCGCCAAAGATTAAGATGATCAAGGTCAAGGCAATCGCGGCGAGGAGCACGCTCCATTCGTCGCTCATTCCCAGTTGAGGGGCCATAGTGATAGCCAATGCGGTAGCTAAGGCACTGGCAGAGATGTTGACCAGATTGTTTCCGATTAAGATCACGCTCAAAAGCCGTTCTTTATTTTTTAAGAGCCTTAAGAGGGCTTTTGCCTTTTTATCGGTGGTTTTTTCCAATTCGATCAGGTCGATTTCGCCTAAGGAAATGTAGGCGCTTTCCGCGGCGGAAAAAAAGGCGGAAAGCATTAAGAGGAGAAATAATAAGAGAAAGCCTAGGATCACTTTAAGCTTTGGCCCAAGGCCGGAAAGTGACTGAAAAGGAGTTGCGGCGTATCAGGGTCTGCCGCGGATGCTTCTTCGCTCATGGTTGAATGTGTTGACCTTCTTTAAGTTGAAAGAACCTTGGAGTAGGCAGAGGTTCTTTGGCGGATCTTGGTGCTTCGTAAAATCAATCAACGCGGTAGGTTGATTTAGTTTAAGTCGAGACCGCCTTTTTTTGCTTTGCTTTTGGTTCTTCTTTTTCTTCTTTGGATTCTGGCGCCTTGTAAAAGATCAAACGACGGCAAGTGGGGCAAACGCCACTCCCGGCGCGCATAATATCATTAAAGACCTGGGGGCGAATCGCCATCGCGCATCCGTAGCAACTCGCGGTGCTGACCTCAATGGCCGCGGGGACAATCTTTCGGGCTACCAAGGCTTGGTAGGCGCCCAGCAGTTTTTGCGGCACCTGAGTCAAAAGCTTTTCCCGTTGGGCCTGGGCCTGGGTGGAGCGGGTTTGTAATTCCTTTTCTCGGCCGTCCAGTTCATCTAAGTCCCCTTGCAGGTCTTTGGTTTTATCCGCGAGTTCTTTGTTTGCTTGTGTGATCTCGGCTTGCAGGGGGAGGGCCTTTTCTTCTAAGTCTAAAATCTGGTCTTCTGTTCGGCGCAAGATTCTGGTGGTTTCATCCACTTCCTTTTGCATGGCGCTGAATTCCTTTTGGTTGGAAACCGTCATCATGCGTTTGTTGGAGCGGTCAAGCTTCTTTTTTTCGATGGCGATTAGGCGTTCGCGCAGGGTAATTTGCCGTTGAATTTTCTCTACTTTTTTCGAGAGTTCGGTAAGGTAGGTTTCGACAGAGTGGAGAGGCTTTCTGATGAGGTTTCGTTCTTGAGGAATCTTTTCCAGCTTGCGAGCGCTTTGCTGAATAATTTGGTCTTCTTTCGACAGTTGGAGTAGGGCTTCACTCTCTTGAGTCATTCTCGCTCCTGGTTAGGCGATAGGCAAGTGGTTTGAAAAAAGCAAGCCCACAAGGCCCGGGTTGGTATTGAATGTGCGCACAGGGTCACAGTTAGGCTGGAAAAGGGTATAAAACACTTAAGCCGAGGCTCAGTTTGAAGCGGGTTCTCGATTCAAGGTAGTTTGTGGTAGGCCCACCTGGGCTTGAACCAGGGACCGTCCGGTTATGAGCCGGATGCTCTAACCAACTGAGCTATAGGCCCAAAAAGATACCATAACCAACAGGCTGGAGTTGGTCAAGCTTTGCCCTTTCGGTTTGCTTTCTTTTAGTCGGTGGTGTAGTCTTACAGGGTGTTTTTCGCGACTTTTCCAGCCTACCGAAACCTTTGAGGAGCAGCATGTACGACGATGATTTGGTGATTGACAGCATTCATGGCCGTGAGATTTTAGATTCCCGCGGCAACCCGACAGTCGAAGTCGATGTCACTTTAGTGAGCGGGGTTGTTGGCCGCGCGGCGGTGCCCAGTGGAGCCAGTACGGGGGCGCATGAAGCCGTGGAATTGCGGGATGGAGACCAATCCCGTTATTTAGGGAAGGGGGTTTTAAAGGCGATTGAAAACATTAATGATATCATCGCCCCTGAGCTAGAAGGCATGCTGGTCAGCGACCAATTGGAAATAGATCAAACCTTAATCGAACTCGACGGCACGGAAAATAAATCCCGCTTAGGCGCCAACGCGACCTTAGGTGTTTCCCTAGCCTGCGCCAGGGCAGCGGCAGCGGCGCACGGGTTGCCCCTTTACCGCTATATCGGCGGCGCTAATGCTAAGCTTTTGCCTCTGCCGATGATGAACATCCTCAATGGGGGGTCTCACGCGGATAATACGGTGGATTTGCAAGAGTTCATGATTGTGCCTTCGGGGGCGCCAAGCTTTAAAGAAGCCTTGCGCATGGGCTCCGAGGTTTTTCACGCGCTCAAGCAGGTTTTAAAAGAGGCGGGTCACAATACCTCGGTAGGCGATGAAGGGGGCTTTGCCCCCAACCTTTCTTCCAACGAAGAAGCCTTAAAAGTCATCATGCAGGCGATTGAAAAAGCGGGATACGAACCGGGAAAGGAGATTCAAATTGCCTTAGATCCAGCGGCTAGCGAGTTTTATCAAGATGGAAAATACAACTTGGCAGGGGAAGGCAAAATCCTCAACGCCGAAGAAATGGTCGATTTTTACGCCAACCTGGTGGAGAAATATCCGATTATCTCCATTGAAGACGGATTGTTTGAAGATGATTGGGAGGGCTGGAAAAAACTCACCGAACGCTTGGGCAAAAGCATTCAACTCGTCGGTGACGACCTCTTTGTGACCAACTCCACCAGATTGGCCAAGGGGATTAAGGGCGGCATCGCCAATTCGATTTTAATCAAGGTCAACCAGATTGGGACCTTGAGCGAAACCCTCGACACCATCGAACTGGCCAAAACCGCGGGTTATACCTGCGTGATCAGTCATCGCAGCGGGGAAACCGAAGACTCCACCTTGGCCGATCTCGCCGTGGCGACCAACGCGGGCCAAATCAAAACGGGCAGCCTTTCTCGTTCCGATCGCATGGCAAAATACAACCAACTCTTGCGCATTGAAGAAGAACTCGACGAGCGAGCCCAGTTCGCTGGTTTAAAGGCTTTGTACAATCTCTAGGGGCGGCCTATGGCACTGCAAACCACCAAGTTGAAACTGAAAGACAGCCGGGTTTTACAAGGAGCCATGATTTTTTTAGGCTTAACCGTGGTTTTTTTATCCCTCTTTGGGGATAAGGGATTGCTGCAATTGGGCAGCCTCTTGAGCCAAGAAAAAGAGCTCCAGGCCCAATTGCTGAACTTGCGGCTTGAAAAAGCGGAGTGGCAAGCCCGAGCCAAGGCCTTAAGGCAAGACAGCCCTTTTTGGGAGGGTCTCGCTAGGGAAAATCTAGGTTGGGTGAAAAACGGAGAGCTCTTAATTTTAACGGCAGAGTAAGATGCAAATAAAAAACCTGCTCGCTCAAATCGAACCGATTGAAGTCGCCCCAACCAATGTCGAAGAAATGCGGGCCATCACCTTTGCCGCCATGATTATGGCGGCCATTGACTTTTATATTGACGAGTCCGAACTCAAACTGGTTGAGACCTATGTCGCCCGCTACTGGCGTGAGGAATATGGGGATCAAAAAGCGTTTTTAGCCCAGATCGACAGCCAGCTCTTTGATTTTCTCTTTCCCGATGGGGAGCATTGCGAATATGAAGACTATCAAAACCGATTTTTAAACGAGGTCATCCAGCCCTTGAGCGTCAAAGAGCAAAAATCCCTGCTCTATTTGATGAAGCAGATCATGGAGGCCGATGAGATTCAAGAAGAGGCGGAACTGAAACTGATCTACGCCTTGGCCGCGAAACTCAAAACAGCATGAAGCCCCTGTTGCTCTTGTTCTCGCTCTTTGCTTCGACTGTCGCGCAGGGGGGGATGAAGGCCCCCTCTAAAGCTTTGACTCAACCTGTCCCCATCGCCCAGCCCTCTGCGACCTCGTTTACTCCTGCCCAAAACTTGGGTCTTGGGGGGATTCGTTTGTTCCAACTCCTCTTGAGCCCTTTGGATGGCCCCCGCAGCCCGAGTTACCCCACGGGATCGGCTTACGGCTGGCAAGCGGTCCGAGCGCAGGGTTTTTTTTTAGGTAGCCTGCTCACGGCCGACCGCCTTTTTCATGAGGCAGACCATCCCCTAGGCCCGATGATTCGCCTTTACGGCCAAGACCGTTACTTTGACCCTTTAAGGGCAAATCTTTATTGGTGGAGCGGCGTTGCGCCTTAAAAATTTGCCGTATCCGCCTCAGGTCGGGGTTGAAACGACCATCTAAAAAATCCGGAAAGGTCCAGATAAAGGTTTGCCAGTCCTGATGGTGGAAATAAAGGACCCAATCCGCCCATACTCCGTCTCGCAAGTAGATTTTATTGCTCCGAGTTTTCAGGCTGGCCAAGACGACCTTAAAGAGGTCGAGAAAACCGATATCTAGGTTGACCCGCCGTTGCCCCTCCAGGGCCTGCGCTGCCTCTAAAACCCCACAGTCAAGCTTGGCTTGAGCTAAAAAATCAGGGGGTTGTAGGGTTTGAAAGGAAAGGAGTCGGCGTTTTAGGTTTGTTCCCATCTCCTTTTCGTAATACTTGGAATGGGTAAAGTCCTGGGGAGAGGCACGAAAATCAATGGGGCCGTAAAGCTTTTCCAAAGCGGTTTCAGCTTGTTCTCTTTCTGCTTCTTTTGCATAGAGCAGCAATAAGATGGGTTTGACCGGGCTCAACTCCATGGAATGACCTCCAAACCTAAGCGCAACCCGTGGCTTGCCAAGACCTCGGTAGCCTGTTTTCTGGTCTGGGGCTCGCTTAGGGTCAGCAAAATCAAGGCGCTCTCGTCCCATTGTTTGGCCCAAGCCGGATTGAGCCGCCAAAGGGGTAGGCCTGCGATGGTTTTATTGCTTGGGAATTCTCGGTCATCCAAAAACCCCTCCAGGGGAACCCCTACGCGCTGTAAGGCTTTGGCCGCCTGCTTGCCGCTCGGCCCTATTCCCGCAAGGTAAATCCGTTTTTTATGTTGAAAGCGAGGGTCGAGGGTGAAAAAGTGCGCCTTGGCGGCAAAAAAGGCCGGGCGATGGCAACGGGGGTCGCGCCAGGTGAGCTGCTGGGGGTGAATCCTTTTTTCTGTCAAGACTTGATCCATTTTGCGCAATTCTATTCCAGCGAGGTAGGCCCTAAAAAAGAGGTCGTAGTCTTCTGCCCAGATTTCTTGGCGGTAACCGCCCAAATCTCGCAAAAGGCTCAAGGCCCCAAAAAGGCTGGGATGGGCAATAGGGGCCTCGCGGTAGAGTTGGGTGGCGTGCTCTGCCGGTGTGAGCAGTTCATTTTGCCATTGCCGGTAAGCAAGCTGCCCCGGGCGCAGGGGTGCGCCTAAACTCTTTAAGGCGATTTGGCTGCCGATCAAAGCCGGAGCGGGCAAGGAGCGGGCATAGGCTAATTGCCGCTCTAGGCGTTGCGGCAGCATGATGTCGTCGTGATCCAGGCGGGCAAACCATTGCCCGCTAGCCAGCTCAAGGCAACGGTTCAAAGCGGCTACAATGCCCACCCCCTGAGTCGAGCCCAAAGGCTTGACGCGGGCGTCTCGTTGGGCGTACGCCTCCAGCGCCTGCCCGGTTTCATCGGTGGAACCGTCATTAAAAACCAAGGCCTCCCAGGTGGGGTAAGTCTGGGTTATGAGGGAATCTAAGGCCTGGCTCAAGAGGTCGCCCCCGTTTTGGACCGGCAGCAGAACGCTGATTAAATCGCGCAAGAGATTTCGTTTTGACGGCTCACCCGGGTTTGCTTTTCCCGGAGCAGGCTCGCGCTCACTTGAGCTAAGGAAAAAGCGCCCAAGACCTTATTCCCCGCCCGAACCGTAACGGTTTTTTCGGTTACTTCCCGGTCTCCCACCACCAAGATGTAATTGACCTGATCGAGTTGAGCGGTCCGCACCTTTTTGTTGATCGACTCGTTGCTGGTATCTGTTTGCGCCCGCAGGCCCAGCTTGCTTAAGCTTAAAACCACTTCTCTTGCCCAGGCCTCATGGGGCGGCCCCAGGGTTAAAACGCGAGCCTGCACAGGGGAAAGCCAGAGGGGGAACTTTCCCGTATAATGCTCGATCAAGATTCCCAAAAAGCGTTCGATGCTCCCGTAGATGACCCGATGGATCATCACGGGCCTTTGTTTTTCCCCTTCTGCGTTGATATAAGTGAGGTCGAAGCGTTCGGGGAGAAACATATCGAGTTGAATGGTGCCGCATTGCCAGGTTCGGCCAATGGCGTCTTTGATATGAATGTCAATCTTGGGGCCATAAAAGGCCCCGTCCCCTTCGTTGATCTGGTATTCATGCCCTCCTTGATCGAGAGCGCCCTTTAAGCCTTTAGTGGCCTGTTCCCAGTCCGCGTCGGTGCCAATGGATTTTTCCGGCCTGGTGGAGAGTTCCAAGTGATAAGTCAGCCCAAAGGTGGTGTATATTTCATCGGCGAGCCTCAAAACATGTAGGATTTCATTTTGAACATCCTCAGGCTTCATATAGATATGAGCGTCATCTTGGTGAAAGCTGCGCACCCGAAACAGGCCGGATAAGGCCCCGCTCATCTCGTGGCGGTGTACATTGCCGATTTCGCCCACCCTTAGGGGGAGTTGGCGGTAAGAATATTGCTCCTCATTGTAAAACAGCATGGCCCCAGGGCAGTTCATGGGTTTGATGGCAAAATGCCGGCCCTCGATTTCAGAGCTGTACATGTTTTCACGGTAGTAATCCCAATGGCCGCTTTTCTCCCACAGTTCTTGACTCAGCATGACCGGGGTCTTGATCTTGTGGTACCCTTGGGCTTGGTGTTTTTCATCCCAATAGGCCATGAGTTCATCCCAAAGGATCATGCCTTTGGGGTGAAAAAAAGGCATTCCCGGCCCTTCTGGGTGAAAGGAGAACAGGCTAAGCCGCTTGCCTAAGACCCGATGGTCGCGCTTTTTTGCCTCTAGTAAAAAATTCAAATAGGCTTTTAGTCTTTTTTGGTCGGGGTAAGCGATGGCGTAGACGCGGGTCAGTTGGGCGTTTTTCGCGTCCGCGCGCCAATAGGCCCCGCTGGTTTTTAAGACCTTAAACCCTTGGATCAAACCAAAGTGGGGGATGTGAGGGCCCCGGCAGAGATCCACAAACTCCCCTTGAGAGTAGGCGGATAACCCCTCTTCTAGGTTGTCGATCATTTCTTTTTTAAAGGGATTCGCCGCAAACTGAGCCAGCGCCTCCTCTTTTGTGGCATAGTCGATTCGCTTTGGTTCTGGGCGCTCTTTGACGATTTTTTGCGCTTCTTTTTCAATCCGTTCTAAATCTTCTTCGCGCAGGCGCAGATTGGCAAAGTCATAATAAAACCCCTGCTCAATGGGGGGGCCGATGGTGGGCTGCGCCTCGGGGAACAGCCGCGATACCGCCTGGGCCAATAAATGCGCCGCGGAATGCCAAAAGACCTTTCGCCCCCTTTCATCCTCAAAGGTAAAGACCTCCACCAGGTCCCCCTCTTGCAAAGGGCTGGAGAGATCTTTTAGGGTTCCGTTGACCCTCATGGCCAACGCGGCGGCGGGGAGGTCTTTTTTCAGCGCCTTGGCCAATTCGATGCCCCTTGCCCCGGGAGCGAGTTCCAGGTTGCCGCCTTTGCTCAATTGTAGTTTCATCTTTAGCCTGCTCCTTGCTGCTCATGAGTGACGATTGCATGGCCGAATCTACCAGCAAGGTCTTTTCTTTGCAAGCACCCGCTATGGAGGGTTGCCGAAAGGGATTTGTTCGCTCGGGGTTTTTTCTCTAGGGCTATTTTCATTGACTTACTGACTCAAGACATTTAAAGTTACGATAAGATTAAATTAATTTTCCCTTGCAGAAAATTTTTTAAAATTCGTCTTTGATTAATCAAGTTCGAGCAACACAATGATCCAATCCCGTAAAAAACCGCAGCGCCTTCTTGCGAGATGCCTGATCGCAGTCGGTTTACTCTTTGGCTTAAGTGGCACCACCTGGGCCGAGGAAGTACAACATCTGCGCTATTCCGTGCGGGCTTTAGGCATGGGCAATGCCTTTATTGCCTCAGTGAATGACGAATTTTCCCTCTACTACAACCCCGCGGGGTTGGAATCAGTGAAAAACTACACCTTTGAAGCTCTTTCTGTGGGAGCGGCGGTCAACCAAAACCTACTGGATATCGCGCAGGCTTCGGGTAGCGACGCAACCGCCTTGTTGGGGCAAATCACGGGCAATAAAATCTACTTCGAAGGCAATGGTTCCTTCTTGAGTTTTACCGCTCCGGGCTGGGGTTGGTCGCTTTTCAGTAGTATCGTGTTGGACGGAACGGTACACAATCCGGTGGTACCTTATATTACCACCAACGCTTATGCTCAGGCGGGGGGGGTTTTTGGCCTCTCCATGAACTTTGATGACGGCCTGCTCGATGTAGGGGCGAGCATCAAGCAAGTCAGCCGGGCCGGCATCGGCACCACGCTGCACATTGTCGATTTTTTAGACCCGAACTTAGAACAAAATCTGCGAGATCAGTTTGAGACCGGGGCTCCGCAAAAGTCGGTCGATCTCGGCGCGACCTATCACATCGAAGATTATTATCTATTTCAAACCAAGGTTTCGGCTGTCTTGCGCAACATCAGCGGGTTGGATTTCGGAACCACGGGGAAAATTCCCACCACTCTAGACTTCGGCATTGCCTCTGAATCCGAATTTTTCGGGGTCGATGTCTTGCTCGCCGCGGATTTAGTCGATGCGACCTTTAAAACCACAAAGGTAAAAAGTTTACGCCGCAACCTCAACATCGGTGCGGAGTTTGGTTTGTTCATGCGCTCCAATGGGCACCATGTGATCAGTTATCGTTTAGGGATGAAAGGCCCTTATCCGAGTTCCGGTTTTACCTTTAATCCTCCCTACATTCCCATCATGATTGATTACGCTCAATGGAGTGAAGAGATCGGCGCGTATTCGGGTGCCTTGAGAGACCGTAGGCAGGCCGTACAAATCGCTATTAACTTTTGACTCCCGAAGGATAAACATGAAACCATTCCAGACTTTAGTTTTGGCTCTTTCGCTAGCGGTACTCACTGCCTGCGCTAGTCAAGCGAATAAGACTCATGAGGTTTTTTCTCGGGATGACGCGGATTATCAGTTGCTCGCCGAATCCTTAGAGGATCTTAAAATCGCGGTCGAATCCGGCTCAGGGGATACCCAATATCGAGCCGTCGTTGCCCTGCGCCACATCAGCAAATTCAACCAAGACCCGGGAAAACGCGAAATGGCGGTACAGGGTTTGGTGGCCCTCGTCGCTTTTGGGGGTGACAATCAAGTGACCAAAAGAGGCAAAAGCCGCTTAGAATGGATTTTCAATAAGGGCAGCCGCGCGTTGCAGGTTGCGGTGATCCACGCTGAGCGGGATTTGGTTACCGGCGACCTCGGTATTACGGAGCGAGATACCTCTTTGTTTAGCGATCATGTGGAATTGGAATATCAACTCGCAGATGACGGCGAACGAGAAGATGCGGTAAGTTTTATGGTTGACCTCTTTGAAGAGGGAGACGCGTTCCAGCGCTATCATCTTGCCCAGGCCTTCGGTACGATCTTGGCCAATCCAAAACGCTGCTACGAATGGGACAAGGCCGAGGGAAAGGTCGCAACTCCCTCCGGCGATGCTTCCGCGGATGTAGCCCCTGCAAAGACCGGGGGAGAAACAACGGCCTCCGGATTTGTTTGCGATGAGTGGGATAACGAAGACCAAGAGAGTTGGAAAGAGGACCTTTTGAGCGATATAGTTGATCTCTTAGAAGAGCCGGACCTTTCTCCCAGTTCGGCAGCGGCTCTTTTGCTGGCCATGCAGGGCGCGAAACTCGATAATCCGAGAACTTTAATTGAAACCCTCCAAGATTTATCCGAAAGTTCCAGTCTCTCTGACGAGAGGCGGCTTCGGGTTGAAGCGGCCCTGGCTCAGGCGCAAAACCTACATGAGGCGATTTTTACGGCGAGTTTTCGTAAAAAGCGGACTCCTTTAAGTCAAGGCAAAAGGTAAACGCGGCAACGAGTTTAGACGCGACGACCCAGGCTAAGCTGCTGGAAAACGAAAAAATGCAGGAACTCTTTGGCCAGGACTTAAAAATAGGGGCCCAAAGCTTTACCAGAAACCCCAATTACGCCAACCTCTCTAAATATTCAGAAAAAGCCTTTTGGGTAAATAACGCGGCTACGATTTTAGAGTACCAACTATTTAAAACCAACCCGGGCCGCACTAAAGAGGTCCCTTTTGGTTGGCTCTTTTATAGTGGTTATGACAATAGCCCCGAGTCGGTGGAACAAAAAGAGATTATTTATTCTGTTGCCCTTCCCGCCCTCAAACGGGGGTACCGGATTGGGGGTAAGGGCAACTTGACCGCCCGGCTGACCCAATCGCTCAACCTGACTGAGGAAACCAGTTTGGAAGAAAAAACCCGCCGCTTGAAATTGGTCGAGTATTCCTTTGGCAGCATTAAAGCGAAGGGAGAAAACCCCAGCGCTTTGTTGGGCAAATTGAAACAAGGCGCCACAAGTAGCGCACAACTCTATGAAAAGAGGCTTTATCTTTTGGCCTTGGCCGGGGCTGTGGGCGAGTTTAAAACGGCAGAGACTCAGGTCTGCAAGCTCATGGGAAACTTTGATGTCTATACCCGGCAGATGGTGCGCAATCGGGTGCAAGAGTTTAAGGGCAAGAACCCTTTTGTAACCCCCGAAGGGAAGATCAATCGTAAGGTGTCCTCGGATGAAAAAGGCCCCCTCTTTTGTGGCGAGCCCCTCTATGCCAATCCGATTTTTCCGGTCTTAGCCAAGGTTGCGGTAGCCGCTCCCCCCCCTCCAGTGGAAGAGCAGCCGAAAGCACCCGCTGAAAAAGCTCCAAAAGGCGAATCGACTCAACAACCTAAAGCGCAATAAAAGGGATAGGAACCATGTCAAAGATAAACAGCCTAAAACCAAGGTTTAAGAGCGTTCTGGGGGCTATGCTGATTCCAGTTCTGCTTTTGTCCGCCTGTGGTAAGAGCGACCAGATTGATTGCCAAGTCCAATTGGACAAAAAGAGTTTTAAGGAAGTCAGTGAATCCGGCAGTTGCAGCGATTATGAAAGAGCAAGCGCTTATTTGGCGCGCGCGGGTTTTTTGTTTGAAAACTTTTTAGCGGCCGACGCCTCGAAAAACTTCCGTCATGCCTTAGGGATTCCCGACAGCGCAACCGATTACTCCACCTGGGAGGGGAAAACCTTTTACGAGACGGCAGCGCAGTTATCCGGAGACGCTACCGGAGACAAGTACGAGGGGAAAACCCGCAGTACCGAACTCATTGAAATCCATTATTTCAATAGTCTTGCCCAGTTGATGGCCCCGGTATATATCGCCTTGGACTCCGACGCGAATGGAACCATCAGCGATTCGGAGAAAAACAGCTTTTCCAAGCTCAACTCCGGTAGTAACTTAGGAATAAACGATATCGCCGTCACCGATTATCTGATGTTCGGCAATTATCTTTTGGATTTAAAGAAAGGCACCTGCTATGCGGACAGCAAAAAAGAAGGAATCTACTTTTCTAATGGAGGCAGCGGAAGCGATTTAGCGACCTGCGGGTTTCTCACATCTACGGAATTAGCTACTGCCAATGCGGGGGGTACTGTTACAAAAAGCGGAACCTGCGCGGTGGTTGCCGAGGTGAAATCGCTGCAAAACATGTTCTCTGAGGTCATCCCCGCCGGATCGGGCAATGTGGCCGGTTTGATCAGCGGTATTGTCAACTCGACCAGCGCCATTGATCGTGATCTGGCCGCTTTGAACTTACCTTCCGACTCGGATTTGCGACAATCGTTGAAAGACTTCAACACACAAATGGATAACGGGGGAAGCTGTTCCGGCAACACTTCGGTAACGGAAATCGACCAGATTCTTACCTTGGCTGCCATCTCCCAAAGCACGGTTTTGACCGACTATTCTAATGTCAATCAATTGAGGCTCAGTTCATTGAAGACAGCGAGCGACAACGCGGCACCCGCTCCTGGTACGAGCATTGTTGTGGGAACGGGTAAGATCGTTATTTCCTGCGACAACAGCAGTGACTTGGATGTTCGCTTGATCTTCAGCCAACCGCCAAACAACAGCTTTTTTGCCTATTATAAGCCGGACGCGACAGCGGATCAAAACAATAGCGGGATTTACACCACCTTTACCAGTTTGAACAATATCCGGAGAGACGCGGATAAGAAATTGGTTCCCGATACGGCAAATGACCAAAAAGTTTCCTTTAAAGAGCTTCTTTGTGCCCAGTAAGGGGGCGCGTCAGCTAAAAAAAAGCCGCAATGAGCGGCTTTTTTTTTAGTTTTATTTTTTTGCCTAGTCGGGCCTATCTTCTTTTTTCTTCCAGCCCAATCCTTTTAAAAATTGCTCCATCTCTCTTAAACGCTTGAGAATGCCGCTCAACCCCTGCATCAAGGCTTCGGTACGCCGCCATTCTTTTAAGGGGCGACCGGGCATGCCGGCTAATTCCTCGCCCTCTTTGGCATTAGCGGTAACCAGGGTGCGGGCGAGCAGTTTGACCCCTTTGCCGAGTCGCAGGTTGTCTCGAATCCCCGATTGCCCCCCCATCATCAAATTGGCCCCCGTAACCGTGCTGCCGGCAATGCCCGATTGAGCGGTGATCAGGCTGTCTTGCCCCACCACCACATTGTGGGCAATATGCACGAGGTTATCCAGCTTGCTCCCCTGGCCGATACGGGTTTCATGAAAGCGAGCCCGATCAACGCAGGCGCAACTGCCGATTTCCACATCGGATTCAATGACCACGCGCCCCACTTGGGGGATTTTAAAATTCTGATACCCCTTGCCCCCGGGGCGTTGAAAATAGCCGTAGCCATCGCTACCGATCACCGCCCCGGCATGGAGAATAACCCGGTTTTGGATGATCGAAGCTTCACGAACGGAGACATTGGGATAAAACAAACAATCTTCACCGATTTGGCTATCTTGCATAATGACACAACCGGCCCGAATGAGGGTGCCCTTGCCGATTTCAACCCCGGCATAGATGGCGACCTGGGCATCAATGCGAACTCCTGGGCCAATTTTAGCGGTGGGGTCGACCCAAGCGGTGGGGTGGATCTCCCCCTCCGCCTTGTTTGCGGGATACAGCCACGAGGCCGCTTGACAATGAGCCGCCAAGGGGTCGCTGGCAAAAATGGCGTTCATGCCTTGGGGCTGCTTTGTATCCTTGGGCAGAATTACAGCCCCCTTAAAGCCCTCTAATGGAGCGGTTGACTTGGATTGGCTGGCAAAGACCCCGGTCGGGGTCGGTAAATTGGCCAATTCTTGAGGGTTGTGGATATAAACCAAGCCGCCTGGTTGCAGGTCCTGTAATCCGCAGAGCTGGTTTATTTCTAAGTCGGGGTTGCCTGCAAAGGGTAAATCGAGAGCCTGAGCGAGTTCTTTGAGAGTCATAAGGTCGATTGATTTTTAGGGTTGGGCCGAGGGAGTATTTTTTCCTGGCCTTGTCTCTCGATTCAAGATAGGTTGAAATTACAGTTCTTCTGATATTATTTTAGTTTTCCTCTGGATTTGTCCAGCTTTTTTGGGTTTGTGATGCACCTGCCAGATATTTGCAGACAGCCGATTAAGATTCGGGTTGTTTATCTTTCCTTGATCAGCTATATGGCTCGGATTGATCAAGCGATTGACGAGACCGAGCTCCGTCATTTAACCGATTTGGTGACCCGTTTTCAAATCCCCGCAAAGTATAAAGGGCAAATCTTTACCGAGGTTGACCTTTCTGCCAAGGAGGTGGACGAGGGGTTTATGCGGATCGCGGAACGCAAACTCCAATATTCCTTTTTTTTAGACCTCATTGTGATGGCCATGGCAGATGGCGTATTGATGGAAGAAGAGCGAAAAATGCTCGCGCAGATTCAAAAACTGATTCAAATTTCATCTGTGGATATGCATAACCTGGTTACCTTTGCTCAAACCACCTTGGGGCTGGACCCCAACGCGATGATCGACCCCATGTATTCTTATGTAATTGATAATTTCTTCAATTGGGCGAGGCAAGCTCAGGTGAAACTTTTTAAACAGACCTCCTTTTCGATTAATCCGCAGATGGACGAGTACTTAAAGGCCCAACTCGGGAATTGAATGACAGGCATTCTGAAAGAAAAAGTTGCGCCTGGGTTATTTTGGGTCGAAGTCCCCGAGCAGGATTTGCGGCTCATGTGCGGAAGTCCTGCCGACGCGATCAAGCATCTAACCGTCAAGGGACATATCCAAGTCAAAATGCTGGATCAGTTTTATTCCGAGACGGGGCCAAACGCCATCTTAGTGAGTGATCTTTTCGATCAAAAAGGCCAGTTGGCCAACTTAACCGAATTCCCTCTTTTGCATATTCTCTATAAGCAGGGGTTGATTCTTCCCGGGCACCCCAATCAAAGCATGGGGAAACCGATTTTAGTGGGGGACCCGGAACAACTACGACGGCAAAAGGACTACTTTTTTCGGGGAAACAGTGGCTTGGTAAAAGTGGAGGAATACAAGCGCTTTAAGATACCCCAAGAAGTCGCCGAGGAATGGATTTCCATCAAGCGGCGTTTTGCCTTTGGGCATTTTCCTCAAGCCGATGAGATTTTTGATTGCAAGGATTTAAGGCGGAGCCCGATTGAGTTGAGGCCCGGTGTGGTGGTGACTCGCTTGGCGGTTAATGTGTTTGAAATCAGTTATCAAGGGACCCGGGTTGAGGTTGATTTAAACTTAGGTTTAGACGAGCAATATGGGCCGAGCTTTGAATTGCCAAAGATCACCTTGCCGGAAGCGGAATTCGCGGTGGTGCATATTGGTGAGGGCGATGGGTGGGACCCAAACCGCCCCTGCCACAGCAGCCTGATTTTGCATCAAGGGCGGCGCTATCTTTTTGACGCGGGGCCGAATATCCAATATGTTCTTTCTTGCTTGGGGCTGGGGCCCCAAGACTTAGAAGGCGTGATCTTAACCCATGTGCATGATGATCATTTTTCCGGGCTCTATGCCCTGGCCTCGGAAAAGAGAGGTTTGACCATTTTGGCGGCCCCGAGTGTTTATGCCTCGATGATTTATAAGTTTTCCAGCTTAGTGGGGATCAGTTTGGAAGAGGCGAGCGGGTGGTTTCACCATGAATGGCTGCACCCTCAAGCCTGGAACGAGTACAAAGGTTTAGACCTTTTTCCCCACCCCTCTCCCCATCCGATTGACACCACGCTTTTTATGCTGCGGGCTCAAGGCCCAGAGGGGTATAAAAGCTACGGTCATTACGCCGATATCACCGCTTTGAGTTGGCTTAAAAAAATGTCGGTACTCGATAAGGCGGGGGATGGGATTACCCGTGAGTGTTACGAGAATTTAAAACAGGTTTACGCCTTGCCCTTTGATGTGAAAAAAGTGGATGTTGGAGGGCTTCCCATTCATGGGGAGGCGAAAGATTTTATCGGAGACGGTTCCAAACGCTTGATCTTAAGTCACACCAGTCGCCCTTTAACCCCGGAGCAATTAAAAATTGGGGAGCAGGCCGAATTTGGCGAGGTGGATATCCTCATTCCCTAAACCAACCCCCCCTTGCCCCTTTTTGCGCCCTGCTTTATGCTGGGCTTTTCTTCTGAGATTCCATGAGCCCAGTTCAAAAAATTCCTCATTTTGGCCCGGTTGCGGGGGTGATTCGTATCCCTGGGTCGAAGTCCATCAGCAATCGAGTCTTGCTCATTGCCGCCTTGGCTCGGGGGAAAAGCCATCTGCTTGGTTTGTTGCGCTCCGATGATGTCTTGCGCATGCGAGAGGTTTTAGAGCAACTGGGTTGTACTTTTTTTTCCTTTAATCGGTTTCAAGGTTGCAACGGGCGATTTCAACCTTGTGGAGAGGAGCTTTATATTGAAAACGCCGGTACGGCCGCCCGCTTTTTAACCGCCGCCCTCTGCTTAGGGGAGGGGAGGTATGTGTTGAGCGGCAATGAGCGGATGCAAAAACGACCGATCCAAGACTTGGTGGAGGCCTTACGGCAGATTGGGGTTTCTGTCGCGGCTCCTACGGGCTGCCCGCCTGTTGAGCTTAACGCCAAGGGGTTCCCCGGGGGGAAGGTCGTTATTCCCGGGGATAAGTCCAGCCAATATATCAGCGCTTTGATGATGGTCGCCCCCTACGCTGAGCAAGATACCCTGATTCAGATTCAAGGGGAATTGGTTTCTTCCACCTATGTGGAGATGACCCAAAGGGTAATGGCCGATTTCGGGGTGGAGGCGCACTGGCTTAAAGATAGGCAAGAAATCCACATCCCCAACCAGCAGCGCTACAACCGCCGTGACTATTGGATTGAGGGGGACGCTTCCAGCGCCTCTTATTTCTTTGCTCTTGCCGCTATTGCCGGGGGGGAAATATCGGTTCAGGGAATCGAGAAAGCCTCGACCCAAGGGGATTTGGGGCTGTTGGGCCTGTTGGAGGAAATGGGCTGTGTAGTTCAATGGAAACAAGAAGGCCTTGTCGAGGCCTGGGAGACGGAAAAAAAAGAATGGATGGAACCTGCGGTAGTTATTTCCCGCTCTTTAAATGCCCCCTTAAAGGCGGTATGGGTCGACATGAATTCCATGAGTGATGTGGCCCCCACCCTGGCCGTGGTCGCTTTGTTTGCCGAGGGAGAAACGAGGATCACCAATGTGGCAAACATGCGAATCAAGGAATGCGACCGCCTGTTTGCCCTGTATCGTGAACTGAAGCGACTGGGGGCGGAGGTCTATCCCATGCGGGGAAAGCAAGTTTTGAGAGATCAAGGGCTCAATGAGTTGAACAAGGGAGAAGAGCTCGCAGACCAACCCGATGGCCTGGCCATTGTGGGGGATCCCACGGCAAAGCGCTATCACGGGGCGGAGCTGGATACCTACGACGATCATCGCATGGCCATGTGCCTTTCTTTAGCGGGAACCCGCATTTTAGGGGTACACATTAAAGACCCCGGTTGCGTATCCAAAACTTTCCCCACCTATTGGGAGGAGTTTCTTTCCTTCGCAAAACCCCTTTAAGTATGCGGCTTAACCCCTGGGAAACCCTGTGCATGAACAACCCTCTGCGGAAGTTCATCATGAGGCAGGTGGAATTTTCTCGTTTTCAGGCTCTTTTAAAGGCCGCGGAGGTGGAGCTGGTTCAAGCCCGTATCTTAGATGTTGCCTGCGGCAGTGGTTATTCGAGTCGGCTTTTGAAACAAGCTTATCACCCCGGTTTGTTGGTGGGGTTTGATTTGATGGCAGAGCAGGTTGCCTTGGCTCGGCACGAGCCCTTGGATGTGTTGTTTCAGGGGGATTTGTTGCAGCTTCCCTTGACAAATGAATGTTTTGACGCCGCCTTTGGTTTTGGGGTCTTGCATCATCTTGTGGGGTGGAAGCAGGCAGCGGCAGAATTGCATCGGGTACTGCGCCCCGGGGGGGTGTTGCTTTTAGAAGAGCCGAATGGTTTGGCCTCCCGTTTTTTTCGTCATTTTGTCCGCTTCGCCATCCCTCCAGCAGGGGAGTTTTCCTTTGCGGAACTCAAAGGGGAACTGAGTCGGCTTGGTTTTAGGCTTTTAGGGCAAAAAACCATTTGGGCGGCTCCTTTTCAAGCTTTTTTATGGGAAAGGTTATAGGTTCTTTTTTAATTCCTCTAAAGAAGCAACGATTTGGGTTGAGAGTCGGTCTAAATCCTTTTCCAGTTGATCGGTGGAGAGCTTTTGATTGTAGGCCTCGATAATTTTCAGAAAAAGGTGATGAATTTTTTCATGCGGTTGATCTAATTGAGCAAATAAATCTCGGCTCTTTGGTTTGTTTTGAATTTCCACATGTTCTTTATCAAAGTACCATTTGCCGAGTCGGCAAAGGTGGTGATCGGCTAGGCTCGGGTCGGGGGTGAGTGAAATTTGCCCTTTGAGCATGCGGTGAATTCGTGAGACCCAACGCTTGTGATCGTTGATCGCGGCATCGAGTAAAATGCCATCTGAAACTCCCAGGACCATGATCTCTTGATCCATCTCGCCGATTGCTTGGATCATGGATTGAACATTGGGAACCAACTCCTCTTCAAAGCGTTCTTTGTTGAATTGCAGGTCCTCGCTGATTTGTTCCACGGTTTGGGCGGTTTCGCTAATCGCCTTTGCCTGCTCGCCCATGCTAATATGCAGGTTGGCGGCCTTTTCTTCGACCTGAGTCGAGTGCTTGGAAAGATGACTGAATTTTGCGGTGAGGCTTTGGTTTTGTTCCTGGTTGCTGTGCGCCATCTCGGCGATTTGCTCAAAACGCTTTAGGGTGTCGCTGACCTTATTCTGCATCACTTCAATGGAGTCGCGGATGCTGCGGCTCGCCTCTTGGGCCTTGCCGGCTAGGTTGCGCACTTCTGCCGCCACCACGGCAAAACCCTTGCCGTGTTCTGCCGCCTTTGCCGCCTCAATGGCCGCATTGAGTGAGAGCAGGTTGGTTTGGTTGGCCACTTGATCAATGACCACCACGGATTTGCTGATATTTTCTGAATCCAGTTTCAAGTCGTGGATTAAGTCGGTCGAGGCACTGGTGTGTTGGCTTAAGGCTCTATTCCCCGCCAGCATCTCTTCCACCGAGGCCAAGCCTTCGGTGGCGGATTCACGCATAACCTGAGCCTCGGCTTTGGTGGCCTCGGTAAGGCGGAGTACATCTTCTGTATTGCGGTCTAATTCTTCTGTTGTGGCAGAGAGCTGAATGGTCTGGGTTGCCGTGCCTTGAAGCCGTTGCTTCAGCATGTTTACATCATCACCGCTGTTGATTAGGTTAGAAAAAATCAGGCTTAAGGCATGAGAGAGTTTGCCGATTCCTTGACTAAACTGGGTGGGTTTTATGGGGTTTGCCGTACTTTTTTTTGCAAAGAACATAGGTTTTTTTTATCAAAAAGGTGAGCTGAATAAGAGAAAAACTTTATTTTTTGCTCGCAAAGAACGAATAGCCCTTGCCCAAAAGGGAAAGCAAAGGGTTATAACCAGGGGGCCAATTTGTTTTGCGTAAAGCTTTTTAAATCCTTTGCCGGGGGGCCTAAGGCAACGAATAGGCTGCCGGGGCCGAGCAATCGGTCAAGGAGTTGGTTTATATCTTCTAAGCTGATTTGTTTAACTATTTCTTGTAATTGATCCACCTCTAAGCTGGTGGGGTTGAGCAAAGGGGTGACTTTCTCAATTAAAATCCCTTCTGCGTTATCTGTATAGCAGTCTAGACTGGTTTGCAACCGTAGACGAGCGAGTCGCAATTCTTTGGGGTGAAACCCTGTTTTTTTCAAATCGCGGATGACCTCTGCCAAGGTGGTGATCAATTCTTTCATCTTTTCTTGGCTCACCTGGCCCTGGATTTGGATCAAGCCGCCTTGGTCGTAAAAAAAAGGGTTTGCGGAGATTTCATAGACCAAGCCTTTTTCTTCTCGGATAAGTCGTTGCAAGCGAGTGCTCGACCCGTCGTCGAGCATGCGGGTGAGGAGTTGGACCGCGGCGCGCTCTTTTTTGCTCAAAGGGGGTAAGATAAAAGACCATTGGAATTGGTATTGGTTGTCTCGGTCAGGATGGTAATGAACTTGCCCCTGTGGGGCTGTTTTTGGCTGGGGCGGGGGGTTTTTGGGGCCCGGGGGCAGGGGCTTGAGTTCTTCTGAAAACCAAGATCGTACCGCTTTGGGGTTAAAGTCTCCGCTAAGGCCCACAATCAGGTTGCCTTGACAATAATGCCGCTCGTACCAAGCTTGGAGTTGCTGAACCTCCATCGCCATGACGGTTTCTGGGAGGCCGTGGATCGGCAAGCCAATCGCTTGGTTGGGCCAAAGGTGAGCGGCGGTCAGGCTATCGAGGTCGATAATTTGGTTTTCATCGTTGTAGCTGGATTTGATCTCTTCTAAGATGATTTTTTTTTCAATCTCGATTTCATTAAATTGAGGATAGAGCAAAAATCGGCAGAAGCGGCGGATGCCCTCTTCGAGGTAGTCGCGATGAAATTCCAGCCAGAACTCGGTGTGATCTAAGCTGGTAGCGGCGTTGATCTCGCCGCCCAGTTCTTCCATTTTTAAGCTTAGTTCATTGGCTCGGCCCAAGACTTGATTGCCGCGAAAGAGCATGTGCTCTACAAAATGACTGATTCCCGAAAGCGCAGGCGTTTCATGGGCGGAACCGGTCAGCACCCAGGCGTGCAGGGTGACGCTTTTTACCTTGGGAAAGGGGGCGTAAACCAGGGTTGGCCCGTCTGGCAGGTGGTCGATATGCGCTTGTTGCAAGAAGCTTTGATTCAAATTAAATCTCAAAGGCAGGCAGCCCGTTCATGAAACGGGCGGCATTGATCGTGTTGTACATGAGCATGGCGATGGTCATGGGGCCGACCCCACCAGGGACGGGGGTCGCCGCCTCCGCAATGCCCTCTAGGGCCTCGTACTGGACATCGCCCACCACCCGCGATCCCTTGGGATGGGTGGGGTCGTTGACGCGGTTGATCCCCACATCAATGACTACCGCGCCGGGTTTGACAAAGTCGGGGGTGATGTAATGGGCCTTGCCCACAGCGGCGATTAAAATATCCGCCTGGCGGCATTCTGCCGCAAGGTTTTGGTTTTGGAGTGGCACAGGGTAACGGTGGCATCCCAGGGTTTGGAGGATAAGAGGATCGAGGCGGGCCGACCAAAGATATTGCTGCGGCCTAGAATCACCACCTTTTTCCCCTGGGTTTCAATCTGGCAGCGTTTTAAAATCTGCAAGACTCCGTACGGGGTGCAGGGCATAAATCGGGGTTGCCCCTGGCTTAAAAGCCCGACATTGTAAGGGTGGAAGCAATCGACATCTTTATTGGGGTCAATGGCAACTAAAACCTCATCTTCATCGCATTGGCTCGGCAGGGGGACCTGGCATAAGATTCCGTGGATGGAGGCATCCTGGTTCAACTCCTCAACCACCTCCAACAGTCTTTGTTGCGAGGTGTCGGCAGAGAGTTTGTTCTCGACGCTCAAGATTCCTAAGCGTGCGCAGGCTTTTTTTTTGGAGTTGACATAGATGGCGCTGGCCGGGTCATCCCCTACCAAAATAACCGCCAAGCTCGGCTGAATGCCCTGCTGTTTGAGTTGAGCCACCTCGTTGCTCAGTTCCTGCTCAATGGCGGCATTGATCTCTTTGCCTGAAAGTTTCCTCATTCCTTATCCCTCAAAGGTGCGTAGGTAGTCTTCTAAGCTTAAAAGGTCTTGACTGAAACGGCGGATCCCTTCGGCGAGTTTCTCGGTTGCCATGGCATCTTCATTGAGCATCCAGCGGAAGGTTTTTTCATCCAGGTTGAGTTCGTTGACCTGTTCTTCACTTTCAGGGGGGGTAAGCTTACGGGGGACGATCCCTTCTTGGGAGTGTAGTTCTTCGAGCAGGCGCGGGGCAATGGTCAAGCGGTCGCAGCCTGCCAATTCCAAGATTTGCCCCACATTGCGAAAGCTCGCCCCCATGATGATGGTGGGGTAGGCAAAGGCCTTGTAATAGTCGTAGATGCGTTTTACCGTATTGACGCCCGGGTCTTCCGCGGGGGAGAAATCAACGCCTTCTTTTTGTTTGTGCCAATCGTAGATACGGCCCACAAAAGGGCTGACGAGGTAAGCCCCTGCTTGGGCAGCAGCGACGGCCTGGGTAAAGGAGAAGATCAGGGTGATATTGCAATGAATCCCTTCTTTTTCTAAAATTTCGCAAGCTTTGATCCCCTCCCAGGTGGCGGCAATTTTAATCAAAACCCTCTGCTTGCTAATTCCCACTTCTTGGTAATAGCTGATGAGGCGGCGTGCCCGTTCGACTGTTTTTGCCGTGTCAAAGCTTAAACGAGCATCGACTTCGGTCGAGATTTTACCGGGGATGATTTTTAAGATTTCCGCCCCGATCAAGACGCTCAAGCGGTCTTGCACATAATCTAAAAAGTCCAGGGAATTGCCGACTCGAGTCAGAGCCCAGTTGAGTGCCTGAGCCGTGAGGGGGCGGTACAGGGGGTTGGTTACCGCCTTGAGCAGCAAGGAGGGGTTGGTGGTCGCGTCTTCAGGGTTAAAACGGGCTATAGCGTCGACATTTCCGGTGTCTGCCACTAAAACGCTATGGGCAGCGAGGCTTTCGAGAAGGTTGGGCATACTTGCGTCGCTTAATGAATTGTGAAAAATTGCTGAAAGATTAATTATTTCCATTCCCCTTTTCTTTGGCAAGTTAAATGTCGTATTTCATATATACCGGGCAGATCAGGTCTGGTTGTACCTTTGCGCTGGTTGGGCCGGAAGCGGCGCATTTGCTTTCCTCTCGCAGGATGCGAGTGGAAGAAGAAGTCGAAATTCAAGACGAGCGGGGGCGGCGTTATCAATGCCGTATTGCGCGAATTGCCCGGAAGGAGCTTGTTTTGCAGGCCTTAAAACAACTCACTCCGCCTCCTGAGCCTAGTTGTAAGATCACCTTATACCAAGCGATGATGAAGGAAAGAGGGCTGGAAATCTTACTGCAAAAGGCGACGGAATTGGGGTGTCATCGTTTGGTACTCTTTGAAAGCCGCTATTCCCAACGCCTGCCCGTGGGGAAAGAACGGGAGAAAAAACTCATCCGCTGGGAGCGGATCGGGCAGGAAGCAGCCAAGCAATCGGGTCGCCTTTGGCCCTGTGAGCTGCGATTGCATGCTGGGTTTCCCCCATTGGGAGAGCGCGCTTTTTTGTTTCATCCCCGAGGCAACAGGCAAAGCTGGGCTGAAATCCCCAAAGAACTCACAAAAGTCGCCTTGTGCCTCGGCCCCGAGGGGGGGTTTGCCGAAGAAGAACTCCCCCCGGGGGTTGGGTTGCTGGGGCTGGGGCCGAGGGTGTTGAAGGCGGAGACAGCGGCAATCACGGCCTTGGGTTTGATGCAGCATCTTTTGGGTGATCTCTCCTAAGGCACAGGGAAAAGGAAAGTTACCCCTGGCGCTGGCTTTGTGCCTTGAAGGTCGAACAGGAGAGGTTTTTTCTCCGCAAAGGGCTTGAAGGCCCCTGAAGCTTGCTTTAGGGTAAAGGTATGTCAGCGCAAATGAATATTTTAGGGCTGGGCTTGAAACTCCTGCCCTGGCGGAGTTTGGTGGCTCAACTCTCTAAACGGCTGAAAGCCCAAGGGTTTGACTTTCACTTTCAGCTTGTTGCCCGTGGTTGGAAGTCCTTTGCCAACGAGGCGCTCACCGCTTGCGACCGCCTCAACCCCGGTTTGCTGCTGATCGACCCCATGGCCTTGGGCGGGGCGGCGGAGTTGCTGAGACTCATCCGCCTGATCCAAGAGCAGCATAGCGCCAACTTGCCGCGCGTTCTGCTGGTTGTGCCTCAGGCCCGCGTTTTTTTCGCTCAGTGGCTGAAACTGGATCCCCGTTGTCGCTTGTTGGTTGCGGGGCAAGGTTTCTTAAGCCTGGAAAAGGCGGAGCAGATTTTAGAACCGTCAGATCGACAAGCATGGTTGCGGATTGAGCCCACGCCGCGGGTGCATATCAAACGGGGCGGTAATGGGTGGGACCCGATTGCCGCGGCGCGCTGCATTCCCTTAAAAGCCATTGATCGAATTATTTGGAAGGGGGAGGAATACCAACCGCAAGAATTTTTTGACCTGCAATGCTACCTCAATCAAGAGGTTTCCCCCCTGCGCGGTTGCAAGGGCTTGCTGAGGGAAGGGCAGGGCTTTGCCTTAAAACTGAAGCTTGACCCGACCGAGATTTTACGAATAGAGGCCCAGGGCGTTTTTTTAGAACAGGTCATCCCCTATGCTTGTTTGAAGAAAAAAGCAGGGGGAGAACGGATTTTAGAGGAGATTAAAAGCTGTTTTTTACAAAAATGGGTTGATTTGGAACGGGTCAGTCTAAGTTACCTCAAGGCGTTTATTCCCTTTTCCCTTGTCTCCTCCCATAGTTTAGCGGCGAAAATGATCCGAGTGCATCTTTTGTCGCAGGGGGTTAAAAAGGTGGAAGATCGCCCGAAGACGCCTTATAGTTTGCATCTTTTTTTTAGCTCCTATGCGGCGGCGGGAGAATGCCTTTATTTTTTGGATTTGAGCGGGGATGAACTGGCCCAGCAGATTCAAGCCTTGCCGGACCTAGCCGGGGATTGGTTGGCCTACCCCCTTCCCCCGAAACAAAGCTTGAGCGATGTAGAGATTCAAGAGGAACGAGAACGGGTCAAAACCCAGGTGCGGCTTTTATTTGAGCGGCAGAAGCAGCTTTCTTCCAAAAAAGCGATTGCGTCGCAAGAAATAGATTTAATTCATCAAGGTCACGCCCAAGTGCGCCTTTTTTTAGAATTAGCCGGGCGCATTCAGTTGCTGGAAGAAAACCAACCCCAGGCAGATCAAGACAATTTGATTTTTTACGATGATCCGGCGCTAGCGGGGCAACTCAGTCGCGGCCTGCTGGGGCGGGGGAGGAATCTTTTTATTGACCTGGCCGAGTTGGAGGGTCTTGATAACTTTCTTCGTTTTCATGCCCCTCCCCTGGAGGCTTTTAGGGGGGAGGGCGCGGTTTACGCGAGCGAGATCAGCCGCAGCCGTTTGATTCAATTGATGCAGAGCATGTTGGAAGAGCTGCCCCAAGAGGGGAGCCCCGATAGCCTGAAGGAAGAAAAAGCCTTGGAATTGGAAGGGGCCATGCTGGATCAGGCCTTGGATGAATTAAGTTTTTTGGCCCTGTGGAATTTAACCCAAGAACTGGTGCAGGTTAATTTGGGGCGAATTTTAGAGGCCGCTGCCCAGGCCATGCCGGAGATAGAGCAAGAACTGTTCAAGCTCAATCGGCCCCATCGGGTGGCCCTGTTTTCTTTACACGCAGAGGAGAGGTATCGCTTGGAGAGCTTTTGTTCCGCTTTGTTTGGAGAACAACCAAAGGAAATGAAATTTGTTCAGGTGCCCTTGCGGCTCAGTCCCCTTTCAGCGGATTCCGCTCTTTTTGCTCCCTTGAAGTTGAACAGGCAAGAGCAAAAGCAACAAGCCGCGAGGCAAAAGCGCGAGTTGGAGGTTGAAAATGTAAATCAACTCAAAGATTTTCTCGCTCAGGCAAGTTATGATTTGCTTGCCGCCCAGGCGGATTTTCTCTGTTTGGAGGGGGAACTGGCCTTGCTGCTACCTCTGGTGGAGGTTTTAAGGAAGACCCGCCAACAGGGGGACACCCCCATATTGGGTTTGGTTTATGGGGGGATTGATCCTGCGGGGGCGCAAGCGGCAACGGACTTGGGGATGAAACTCGTCTACCAAGGCAGTACCCGCAAAGACCCCTGTTTCTTGGCGCAGATGGCAAGTTCGCGGCTGAGTAGCCGAACCTCATATGCCTAAAACCCGTTTGTTTTAATTTTTGCCTTGCTTTGAACTGGGCTCTGCCGGTTGAAACTTCAAACTCAAGCTGTTGACGCAGAAGCGCGTGCCTGTGGGCGGGGGGCCATCGTCAAACCGGTGCCCCAAGTGAGCGCCGCAGGCCGCGCAAAGAATCTCGGTTCGGCGGGCAGCGAGGCTGTTGTCTGGGGCTTCGGCGATGAGTTCTGTCTGCATCGCTTGCCAAAAACTCGGCCAGCCCGAGCCGGAATCGTATTTTTGCGCGGAAGAAAAAAGAGCGGTGTCGCAAGCCGCGCAGAGATATTCCCCTTTTTCTTTTTGTCTCCAATAGGCCCCGCTAAAGGCGGGTTCGGTTCCTTTTTCAAAGCAGATTCGGTAGACCTCGGGTGGGAGCAGGCTCTGCCATTCCGCGTTGCTTTTTTTCTTGTTCATCCTTAGACCATTTTGTCGGAAAATCAACTTCCTTTTGGTCGAAATTCCAGGTGAAAAAAAAATACTTGACCATTTGTTCACTTTTTTAAAGAATACAAATGTTCTTTTTTAAAGATTTAAATTGTTAAATGAATTGAAATTATAGAGCTTTATAAAAAAAATAAGTTCTTGGCCCACAATCTGCAGAAAGATAACAGATACTTTAGAGTGGAATGCCGTTGAGTGAAATCGGATCGCTTGCGGCGGCCCCAAAGGGAAGATTTCAACTCCAAGATAAAGGAGATCGACCAATGAAACAAGGCGAGAAAAAACAATTGGTTTTAATCGGGATTCGCAAGGGGGGGCAGAAGGGGTTTACCCTGCATGGCTTGCCCCAAATCAAAGCCCCGAGGTTGAAGGCGACCGCATAAAGGCTTCAGCGGGTCTTTGGGGATGAAGCCCGCTGCAAGCCTTTATGCCGGTTGAATGGGAGGAAAAGGCACGAAAGGAACCCCATTCTGAATACTCAACCCAAAATAGGGCTAGGTTGGCGAAAGCTTGACTTGGATTGGTTTCATTGTAAGGCACCAATTCGAAGGGTTTCGCGAACAGGCTTTTGGCCCCGGGGCCTTGATTGAGGTCAAGCCCGCCTTGTTTTTGGAAATGGACTCCAATGAGCCCTTCAGTCAGGTCGCCCCTTGCTGGAGGGCTTTTTTATTTCTTTTTTTGTCGCCAAATCCCTTGAGGGCTCAATTGAACCCCCTGGGGGCCAAAGTCTTCTCGGCTCAAACGATTGAGAATGCGGATCGCGCGTCCTTTTGGGTCTGGTTGAGGCGTTGCCGCGGACCGCATTTTTAGAGGGATCACTTGCAAGGCGGTGATTTTTCCCGCTTGGGTCAGCTTGAGTTTTAAGATCATGCCGTAGCTCAAATGCCCTGAGGTGGAAAAGCCCAAATAGCCCATGAAATTGCCCAAGCTATATACGACCAGCTTGCCTTGGTAGAACTCCATACCTCTTAAGCTGTGGGGGCCGTGCCCTAGTACCAGATCGGCCCCGGCGTCGATCATCGCGTGGCTGAAAGCGCGGGTGTCGCCCCGGGACTCACCAAAGTAAAACTCTTTTTCCAAGGGAACATGCGCCGCGTTCAGCCCCTCGGCCCCGGCGTGCATGCTGACGATAACCAGATGATTTTCTTGTTTTAAGGCTCTGACCTTGTGCGCCATGGTTTCGATTTCGTCAAGATGGATGCAGCAACTCACCGCGGCCACCCCGATGAAGCCGAGCTTCATTCCCTTGATTTGAATTTGCAGCGAGGGTTGGGCTAGGGTGCCGAAGCTGGCAATACCGTAATCCTTGAGGGTGCCTATGGTTTCTTTCAGGCCCGGTAAACCGAAGTCTAGAATATGGTTGTTGGCGAGATTGACGATATTGATTCCCGCTTTTTTTAAGTGACGCGCGTAGCGGGGAGGGGTACGAAAGGCAAAACATTTTTGATTGGCTTTGCACTTGTCTGTTTTTTGCGCTTTGGTGAGGGGCCCTTCTAGATTGGCAAAGACCAAATCCCCTTGGAGCAGGCCTTCTAAGGGGGAGAAGAGTTGCTCCCCCGCAAAGGGAGGGAGTTTTTCCGGGCCCTTTAAGTCGCTCCCCATCATCAAATCGCCGAGGGCGATTAAGGTGATTTCTCCCTTGCCGCTGGGGGAGTCTTCCACAACAATTTCCCAGCTTCCCTCGGCTTGCTCCAATTGAGCGTATTCGGTCGCGAGCCGGAGGTATTTATTTAAATCCGCTTGTTTGGGGTTGAGTTTTTGGGTTTTTTTCCACTCTTGGATGACCTTGTTCCAATCTTGTTTTTGCCAATAGGCCCAACCGAGTTCCCAGTGAATCTGGGGATGGTTGGGTTCTAGTTTTAAAGCGGCTTGGAGTTTGGTTTGGGCTAAAGCGCCTTGGTGGAGGCGCAAGGCTTGGGTTCCTTCCGCAAAAAGACGGCGCGCCTGCGCGTTATGGATTTTTTGCGCTGAGAGGGGGGTAAAGGCCCAGCAGCAAAGAACAAGAGCAAAAAGAACGCGGGTCATTCTAAGATGAATTGTTCTGGGTCCACCGGCTGGTCGCGAACCAAGACCTCGTAATGCAGGTGGGTAGCCGTACTGCGCCCCGTATTGCCCATGCGGGCAATCAAGGTGCCCCGTTTTACCTTTTGCCCCACCCGAACCTCAAATTTAGAGAGGTGGGCATAGCGGGTTACGATATCGTAGCCGTGATCCAGTACCAAAAATTGCCCATAGCCCGCATTGTAGTAAGCAGCGACGACAACCCCATCCGCAGGGGCATAGATGGGGGTATAGGGGCCGTTGGAAAAATCGGTGCCGCTGTGCATTTTATATTTCCCCGTAAAGGGGTCCACTCGGCGGCCAAAGTGACTGGATAGATGCCCCTGGGTAGGGGGTACGCTAGGGGTGCGGGCGAGGCGATCCTTTTCGCTTTGGAGGTAGCCCTCCAATTGAAAAAAGCTGATTTCTCGTTGTTTGATATCGCGCACGAGGGTATCGAGTTGTTGCAAAATATCAGCGTGTTCCCCCTGCATGCCCGCTAGGGGGTTGACCTGAGCGCGTTCCGGCCCGATATCTTGCAAACCTACAATCACCCTCAGTTTTCTGTCGAATTCGGCGTAGCGAACCAGTTGGTCTGCGGTGTCGCGCAATTCATTATGGAATTTTTTTATGGTGAATTGCTGGAGTTTCATGGATTTGCTCAAGGCCCGTTGCTCCCCAAAGACGCTGAAGATATAAAAATAGTCAATCAGCATGGCGGCGGTTAAAATGAGCATCCCGCTTAAAAGCCAAAACAAGAGGCGAATCCCTTTGGAGTTTAAATGGAGCTGGAGTATCCTCCCGTTTTTTTGCGGGATGACCATTAAATTTACAGTTTTCGTTAGCATTCTAAAGGGCTTGCTTCCATGGTGGTTTTTGCTTAAGGATAAGGGGGCAAGTTCTAAAATGCAAGCCTACAGGCAAACATGCCAGATTCTATTGGTTCAACCTCCTTTCCCTGTCGCGCTCTCTTAGCCCAGCAGGAGAAATCCCGCTTTTTAAGGCTTTTGTACCAAGCCGCGGAGCAGCGCCAACTGAGCAAGGCGCAAAAGCTGGCCCCGGCCTTGGAAAGTTTGAGATTGCAACAACAAGAGGAGTTGCTTTTTGCTCAAATCTTTCGCTCTTTGGGCTACAGTCTCTATGCCGAGGCCTTCGAGAGTTTAGCGGAGGCCTGGCCTTACGCGCGGATTTGCGAGCAAATGACTTCTGGGAAGGGCAAACCCGTGGTGCTGGGCAATTGGGCGATAGCCTTGAACCTGCTTGAGAGAGCCGAGCCCGTACACCCTAGTTTGCGTGAGGAATGGAAAACATGGCAGGGGGTGGAGCCTCTGTTTACTTGGTCTGGCGGTAGCCTCAAGGGGGGTGGCCGACCGCAAAACCACCCTTGGAGGCGTTTGACGGGGCTTTATCACCACCTGGCCAACACCTTAGAGCAGGGCCTGCTCAAGTCCTGGCTCAAGGCCTTATGGGAAGTGGAGGAAAAGTTAGACCGGCAAGACAAACCTCAAGGGATTTTGGATTTTTTAAGTCAACTTTTTGAACCCCAAGAATTTGAGCCCTTGAGTCATCTTTTGCTGCCCCAGTCGAAAGTTTTAAGTCAGCGGATCTTGCGCCTGGTGGGCGAGGCCCGGCTCAATGTGGTGCTTGCCAACGCGGTGATTCCCTTTTTCTTGAGTTGGGCAAGGGCGCAAAAGGATAAGGGTTTGGAAAAAACCCTGTTCGCGCTTTTTATGCTCCTTCCCGGCGAGGGGGGTAACCATAAAACCGAAGCCTTGCAAACACGGTTTTGGGGGGATGCGCCGAGGGGAATCAAAAAGAACCTCGCCTATTACCAGGGGATGTTGCAATTTTATGAAGACTGGTGCGGAGGAGAGCCCGTCTGTGAAGGCTGCGGGTTGTTTAAGCTCTTAGGCGGTTAGCATGGTGCCGGTGCCGGCATCGGTAAAGAGTTCCCCGATTAGAGCATGGTGGTCGCGCCCGTCAATGATATGCACCGAGCCCACCCCTTGTTTTAAGGCGTAGATCATACCTCGAACCTTCGGGAGCATTCCCCCCTGGATGACTTCTTCTTGGATCAAGCCTTCGGCTTCGGCAGAGGTGAGGCGGCTGATCAGTTTTTTATCTTTTAAAATTCCGGCTACATCGGTCATGAAGATCGCTTTTCTCGCTTTTAAGGCAGCGGCGATATGGCTTGCGACGGTATCGGCATTGATGTTGTAGGAATGCCCGTCTTGCCCCATTCCGATTGGACTTAAGACGGGGATGTAGCCATCGCGCAGGAGGTTGATCAAGAGTTTCGGCTCAATGTGGTCGATTTTTCCCACATAACCTAAATCATGTTCTTTGTGCTGGAGTTTGCTGGCTTCAATCAGCCTGCCATCCTTGCCGGAAAGCCCTACCGCGAGGCTGCCCGCATCGTTGAGTTGCGCGACGATCTCTTTGTTGACCTGACCTGAGAGGACCATCTCGCTGATCTTTAAGCTTTGCAGATCGGTTACCCGCAGGCCGTCAATAAATTGGGTTTCAACCCCATAAGTCGAGATCGCTTTGGTGATTTCCGGCCCTCCGCCATGTACAATGACGGGGCGCAAGCCTAAGGAATGGAGCAGGGTGACATCTTGGGCAAAACTGAATTTGAATTCTTCTTGCACCATGGCCGCGCCACCGTACTTGATCACGATGATCTGCTCTTTAAACCGCTGGATATAGCTGAGCGCTTCAATAAGAATAGCCCGCTTTTGCACGGGGTTCAGCGGTTCTTTAGGGCCGTTTTTATATTGCATTTTGGATCCTGGAAGATACTCCCGAATAGGCAAAACCACTGTACTTTGTCAAATGCCTGAGCTAGGCTTTAAACGAACAATCCGCTTTGATTATCGAGGGAGGAACAATGGCTGTTGTCGATTTTAAAACCTATTGTAAAATGTTGGATCTGGCGAAGGAAAATCATTACGCTTATCCGGCAATCAATGTCAGTTCGTTGGTTACGGCCAATGCCGCCTTAAAGGGCTTGGCGGACGCTCAGAGCGATGGGATCCTCCAGGTTTCAACCGGCGCGGGGGAATTTGCCAGTGGATTGAAGGTGAAAAATACGGCTCTAGGGGCGATGAGCATTGCCCAGCATGTTCATTTGCTGGCGCGACAATACAACATCAATGTCGCTCTTTCCACGGATCACTGCACGGCGGCTAAATTGGATACTTTTGTGCGTCCCTTGATGGAAGCCACCAAAGAGCGACGCGCCCAAGGCCTGCCCAACTTGTTCAGCAGTCATATGTTTGATGGAGGCGAGCTCCCTTTGGAAGAAAACATGAACCTTGCCGTGAGCTTGTTGGAGGAATGCGCCGCGTTGGACTTGATTTTAGAAGTCGAAGCCGGTGTTGTGGGGGGAGAAGAAGACGGGGTGAACAATGAAGACGCTCCGGCAGAAAAGCTCTACAGCACCCCTGAAGATATGCTTTATGTCTATGAACGGCTCAGTGAGGTGAAGGGAGGGTGTTTTATGCTTGCCGCTACCTTTGGCAATGTGCATGGGGTGTACAAGCCGGGGAATGTCAAATTGCGCCCTCAAATATTGAAAGAGGGGCAAGCAGCGGTAACCGCCAAGCATGGGGCGGCCGCCAAGATGAATTTGGTCTTTCACGGTGGTTCGGGTTCTGAGTTGAGCGACATTCATGAAACTCTAGGTTATGGGGTGGTGAAGATGAATGTGGATACCGATACCCAATATGCTTATTCTCGCCCAATTGTCGATCACATGTTGAAACATTATGACGGCATGCTGAAAATCGAGGGTGAGGTGGGCAATAAAAAAATCTATGACCCGAGAGCCTATTCCAAGGCAGGGGAACAGGGCATGGCCGCTCGAGTGGCCCAGGCAGCGGCAGACCTGAAATCCGCCGGAAAGACGACCTATCAGGCCTAAAAGGAGATCGCTGGTTGGGGCTTTTTCCTGGGGTGAAAAAAATCTTTTTGAAAATAAAGGTTTGATTAAAAATGAAAGCTTTTTTGATAAAAGCGTTTGACAGTGAACTCTTCCTTGGGTAATTTGCCTGAATACGGTTCACACCGGGGCCGGTAGCTCAGTTGGTAGAGCATCTGACTTTTAATCAGACTGTCGGGAGTTCGACCCTCCCCCGGCTCACCATATCATAAGGTTTTTAGAGCCTTATAGAAAAACCCAGCAGCGGTTTTTCTGTACATTTTCTTTCTTGCCCGTAAGCTTTTGGGGCTTTATAGAAAGTGTAGCGGATTAAGGTGTCCCCATCGTCTAGTCGGCCTAGGACACCGCCCTTTCACGGCGGCGACAGGGGTTCGAATCCCCTTGGGGATGCCAGAGCATGGCGGGATGGATTCATCCCGCTCTTGCTCAGGGCGTTCAAGAGAATCAGCTCGATGGGGTCCTCTCCAACGGATTGGTCTTCTTTGTTTTACCTAGTTTTTTTCCATTTCCTTTAGTTTTTCTTTTAACTCACGGAAGCGATTCTCGCAAATCTCTTGGGTTTTTTCGTATTCTGCTTGAATGCTCCTCCCGCTCATGACATCGCCTCCGCGGTGAATCCCCCGAAGATAGCTCTCAAAGTTTTTATGGGCGTGAAAATAGCCGTTGGGCGCGATCACATAGCGAGCAACCATTTCTTTGCATTGATCGCACTGGACAAAAACCTTGTCCGGCTCGCCCGGCTCGCGCACGATGAGGTCTCTCATTTGTTTGGATCCGCAGAGCTGGCAGGTTTGACGGTGAATTTCCATCGGGGCCTCCTAAAAGATGAAGTGGGACCAATAATATCCGCCCACGCTTAAGGTTAAAATGAGAGAGAGGATGGAAATCACCACTCCGGGCCGTATCATGTCTTTTGCCTCCAATAGGCCGGAACCAAAGGCGATTGCGTTGGGCGGCGTGCTGATGGGCAAGGCCATGGAGGTAGAGCAATTCAAGGCGATGAGCAAAACCACAATCTGAACCTCTTGTGGTAGAGAAATAGCCAAGGGAATCAATAGGTTTGCTGTTGCCGTGTTGGACATAAAGGTAGTCATTACCGAGGCGAGCAGGCCAAAGCCGATGAGAATCACCGCGAAGTTATCCCCCCCGGGCAAGAGGTTGACAATATGTTGAGTGAGCCCGCTCTCTGCGAGCCCGACCCCTAAACAAATCCCTCCGCCCACCATGAACAAGACATCCCAACTCAGTTGTTTGAAGTCTGAACTTTTCAACAAGCCCAAACCAAAGAGTAAGATAATGGGGATGAGGCTCAAGGTGCCGACGCTCACCCCAATATAACCGGCAAAAAACCAGGCGATCACGGTGAACAGAAAAATAGCGGCAACCAGTTTTTGCTCTAAGCTTAAAGGGGTCGAGTCGCTTTCTGGAAACTCTAAAATCAACCCCTGGGTAGGATAGATCAAAAGGAGCAGTCGCCACATCAAAAACAACAAAATAAACATCAAGGGGAGGGAGGCGAGCATCCATTGGCTAAAGCTGATTTGAATGCCCTTTTCCGCCAGATAACTCAAGGCAATGGCATTGGGCGGGGTGCCGATGGGGGTCCCTAAGCCGCCTAGGTTGCAGGCAAAGGGAATGGAAAGGGCCAAGCCCTTGGCAAAGGGGTGCCCTGGGGGAATTTTATCCAAAAGGGGCAGCATAATGGCAAACATCATTGCCGTGGTTGCCGTGTTGCTCATCCACATGGATAAAAAAGCAGAGGTAAGCATGAAGCCGAGCATCACTGTAGGGGGGCGGTTTCCTGTTTTTTCCAAAAGCCAATGGGCGATGCGTTTATCTAAAGCATAGCGGTGCAACGCCGCGGCTAAAACAAAGCCCCCTAAAAAAAGCAATACCACGGAACTGAAAAAGGGAGATAAAAATTTAGCCCCCTTGACCCCATGCCCTTCTGCCTCTAAGGCCGGAACCAACCAGATCAGTTGAAACAGCAAAATAACAAAGGAGGTTAAGTAAAGGGGAATCCACTCAAAGACCCACAACAGCCCCGCGAGGATCAAAATCACCAAGGCGATGGACTGCGGGCGGGTTAACTGGAGCGCCTGTTCTAAAAACCCCGTCTCTACAGCGAGCATAGAGAAAAAAAGCAGAGGGGGGAGGTAGTAGAGAAACTTGACATTGAGATTGCTCATGGTTGCTTTGGGGGGAGGGAGGTATGCCTTCATATTAGTCCCCTTTAAAACCTTCTGCAAGAAGAGAAAAAGAAGGGCCCAGCGTAGATTTAGGCACGCTTTTGGCTACTTCTTTAGGCACGCCGTAAAAGTGCCCTAACCCATTTTTTTTCGACCATTATGTTTAGTTTGATTTCCCGTTTTGTCTCCCTGTTCTTTTTGTTGTCCCTACTCTTTGCGCTACCCGCGAAATCAGCAGAATACCGCCAGCCCGTGATTAGTTATCGCGCGTTGGCCATGGGCAATACCGGGGTCGCCGCGGCAAACGATTCTTATGCCTTGTCGTACAATCCGGCGGTTTTGGCCAATGTGCGCGATTGGTGGCTCGATTTGGCCGCTTGGACGGTGGAATCCAGTCAAGGCACGACCCCTGTGGAGCTGTTGCCCACCCTGGTGACCTTAAATTATCCTTATTTGAATGAAACCGGGCTCAGCGAAGCGGTGCGCGCTTCGTTCTTATCCCATGAAACCCCCCACATGCGAGCCAACGCGGGAGTAAATTTTGCCTCGCGGCTCAGCTCTTCCGGTTTTGCTTTTGGGGCGAACTATCTTAGAGAAATCACCATTCAGGGGTTGGAAAACAATCGTATTTTGTTCCAGCGCAATGAGCGCATCAGCCAATTTGGTTTTTCGATTCCCTTGGGCACGGGGCAATGGGTTTTGGGAGTGAGCCAAAAAAACCTGGAGCGACGCGACGCGACCAGTGACGCCAGCATTGGGGTGCCGAGTTTCGGGGCCTATGAAAAAGGGACGGGCTATGATGTGGGCCTGCTCTTTCGCGCGGCGGGGAAAAGTCAGATGAGCTTGGGCCTGGTCGCGCAAAATGTGGGGGGAATGGATATTGGGGCTACCAAAGACGCGGAACCGCAAGAGGTTCACTTCGGTTGGAGCATGAACCTCGAATGGGGGCCTGTGCGCTTGGTTCCCGCTCTGGATGTTCGGGGGATTCAAACCACGAAAGAGAGAAAAAACCGGGTGCACGCGGGGGTTGAGTTTGGCCTTTTCCCCAATGAGACAGGGGGCAACTTGCTCAGCCTTCGCTCAGGCTTAAACGAAGGCTATCCCACAAATGGGGTGGAATTGAACTTTTTTAACCGTAGTTTATTGCTGGGGTATACAGTCTATTATGAGGAATTGGGAACCAAAGCGGTGAGGCAAAAAAGCAGCAAGCGGGCCTTGGCTTATCTCTCTTTAGGTTGGTAGCTTTACAATTTAAGGAGCGCTACCTATACTGGAGAAAATTTTTTCCAAGTCTTTATGAACCAACGACTCCAAGGCACCGATGGGATTCGCGGGCGCACCGCGCCCAGTACCAAAGGTGATCTTCCCTTGCCTTTTTACCAAAAAACCGGCCTTTTAACCCCTGAGTTTTTTGAGCTTTATCTTTACGCTTACGGCCTGCTGCTGCAAGAAAGCGGGCTCGCGCAAGCCCAAGACCCGGTCGTGCTGGGGTGGGACCCAAGGGATAAGGCCGGAACCTTTATTCAAGCGGCATTGCAAGGCTTGCGCAAGGCAGGCCTGACCCCTTGTTCCCTAGGGGTGATCCCCACCCCGGGGGTGCCTTTATACCTCTTGCGCAGCGGCGCGAAGGGGGGGGTCATGCTCACGGCGAGCCACAACCCGGCGGATCAAAATGGGATCAAGCTTTTTCATCCCTATTTGGGATTGAAGTTTTTATTGCAAGATGACCTTGCCTTGAGCGCGAAGATTTTCACCTTGGCCGCCACGGACTTAGCCCCCCTACCTTTGTTGACCAAAATAGCCGATCATCAAGCCCAGGCGCGAGAATTTTTTCTGCAAATCCATCAAGACCCGCGCAACTCTTGGTTGCGAGCCGGGGCGGGCAAGGACTTGATTTTAGCCATTGACGCCAGTCGGGGCGCGGTCGCCCCCTTTGTGAAGGAAATTTTTGCTCCTCAAGTCGCGGAGTTGCATCTTTTTTGTTTGGATGGAGAGGTCAACCAGCACGCCGGGGTGGCGGAAATTGAAGGTTGCGAATGGATTTACGAAGAAGAGGTCGCCCAAGGGGCCTGGCAAGGTTTTGAGGCCTTAGAGGGGCTCTTTCGTTTGGCCTTGCGGCCCGAGGTGCAAGGAGGAGAAAAAAAGCTGGTGGGTTTGGTCTTTGATGGGGATGGGGATCGCTGTTTTCGCCTAGACTATATCGTCTCTGCCCAGGCCTTGAAGGTTTCGAGCGGGGATCACTTAGGGGTGATGCAAGCGAGGTATCTTACCGCCCAAGGCAAGCGGGGCCTGTTTGTGCATACCGTAGAGAGCGATTTGCAAATTGCCCAAGCCGCTGCCCAACTGGGCTTGGAAACAAGGCTCACCGGGGTGGGGGATAAATGGATTTTGGCTCAGGCCTGCTTAGAGCAAATTGCCCAAGAGGCAAGCAGCAAGGAGTTGAAAACATTGGCCCAGACCCCGCCGGCAAGTTTAAGCGGCGTTCAGTTGGCCCTTGCTTATGGCGCGCAATTGCAAGCCCAGGGGGCAACCAAGCTCGAACCTAAGTTTTTGTTGGGCCTTGAAGAATCAGGTCACGCCATCACCCCCTGCCACCTGAATACCCCCTTTGGAGAAACCTACGGCTATGCGGGCAACGGCCTCAAGGCTGGGTTGAATTCCCTGGCCGCGGGCCTCGGTTTGAGCGAAGAAGAATTGATCGAGCCTTTTGTGGCCGGGGTGAAACAAACCTATTATTGCTATTTTGTGGACAAAAAAAGGCTGCTCGCCGGGAGCCGCTTCCTCGTCGCCTTTAAGCCCCGCATTGAAGGCTTGGCGCAAGAGCATCTCGGGGCGGAGATTGATTTTAGGCTGCGCCCTTTTTTAGAAGAAAAAGACCTCTTTTTTTTAGACCTCCTACAAAAAGGGGAGCGGGTGGGGGCCTTGTTTTTACGCAATTCAGGCACGGAAGATAAATCCGCTTTGTACCTACGAGGCGACCTGCGTTTTAAAGAGCCTCTGCTCGCTTTGGGGGCGGCGTTGCACCAAGAGCTTCTAATGCGCCTGAAAAATGAGCAAAGCCCCTTTTGCCGGTTTGAGCTGGATTTGCTGCGAGCGATTCAAGGAGGTACAGCGGTGGAGGCCGTAGGGCAAAACTATCCTCAGTTGCCCTTAAGCCGCCTACTCGCTGAAATGGAGCGCAAAGAGGGGGTGATTGAGCGGGAGAAGGGCCTTTTCAAAGTAACCCCAAAGGGGATATATCTGCTGGAGCAACTGAGCTAATGCCCAACCTAAGGAGAAGTATGCGTTTCTTTCTTACTCTTTTATTGTTTGCCTTTATCTTATGGCAGCAACCTCTGCTCGCCGCCACCAAGGTTGTCGGTGAGGTCAAAGGCAGCTATCAAGGGAAGAAAAAAGGGGCTGCCCCAAAGGTGGTGAACGAAAAGACGGTGATTCTTTCTCCGGGTACGGTGCAGCGCGTCAAGGCGGGAAAGGATCAATTAGAGATCGACTATGATCGGCTGCACCCCACGGGGAAGTTTCCGGAAGTAAAGATTCAGGGGATTCCCTTTAAGCTTGCCAAAAGAGGCGAAAAGCTCGCTTTTACCTGGAACAAGGCGACTTATGAACTCACCTGGAAAGGAAAGGGCAACCAGGTTCAATTGAGGAGCAGTAACGACTTTGCCGGCACGCCCAAGCTCTCTACGAGGGATAAAAAAGCAAAACACGCCTTGATCAAATCGGGGCTGGTGGTAAAGACAAAAAGAAAAAACGGGACCATCGCCAAATTGGAGGTCGTTCAGGTGCGGCGAGCGGGTAAAAAAATGGTCAAGTTTTCCACCAAGACCTTTGCCGATGAAAACAGCCCCGAGTACCAGATGGAAAACAACATCATGCCCCCTGAAACCTTTAAGCAATATGAAAAAGGGGTGAACGGCGAGATTTTATTTATCTTTACCAGCAATCGCCAGGGCCAAATCTTTGTTTATTATCGTTAATGCTGGGGATGCTTGGAAAAATACCTCAAAAGCTCTCGTCTTGCCTTGGGCATTACCACCTGATCCAGCCATTGCAGCTTGGGGTGGGTGTGTTCCCCTGAAATCACCTGCACCACCATGCCTTCTTCTAAAATTTTATTGCGCGGGTAGCGAATCCCGTTGATCATCCCCCCTAGGGTTTTACAGCCCAATTCAGTATGGATCATGAAGGCGAAATCCAAGATACTCGCCCCATAGCGCAGCTCAATGACTTTCCCCTTGGGGGTTAAGACCTGAATGGTCTTGTTTTTGTTGTGGCGAAATACATCTTCGATCCGTACATTATCGTTGGCCACATCAATATAGAGCTGCATGATCTGTTGGAACAGCTCAGAGTGATAAACCCCTTCGTGGATCAAGGGGATCAAGCCCTTGCGGTTGGCCTTTTGAAATTCCGGAGTGACAATCTGCAACAAAACCTGCTCCCCATGAACCATGACCATGGTGGTCAGCCCTCGCCAGCCATTGGCCTTGGGATTGCTGATGAAATCGCGGATATTTAAGGGGATGCTGCGCAGTCGGGTGTGGATCTCTCCCAAGGCTTGATAGCATTGAATCGGTTCCCTGACCTCAATGACGAGGTGATCTAAAATCCGGTCCACCTCTTCTTGATGACGCAAAAGATATTGTTGGGATTTCACAAAAATAGGGGTCACCGAGAGGGCTAAACCGGGATACAGGCAAGCAGATACCTTGGCGCGGATATTTTCAATCGCCTCAATTCGCTCGTGGTAGAGGTCGCTCAAGGTTTTTAAAAGCTGATGATAGCGCCTGGGGTAGAGTTTTTTAAAGATGAGCCCGCGGATCTCTTCTTCCAATTCCAAAAGCCCTAACCCATGGGCGACTTCGCAATAGAGGGTCAGGGTTTCGTTGCAGATTTGCCGTTGTTTGAGGCGTGATAAGGCTTCTAGGTCGGACATGTTGTCGAGGCGATCTAAAAGCTTAATCAAAATGACCCGAAAATCCACCTTACCCAGTTCAAAAATCTTATAGAGGGTGAGGTTCTTTGAGTTTTTGACCTTGGTCAAGGCTTCGGTTAAGTCGGCCACGATGGGGCCAAAGGCGGCGGCAATGTCTTCTTTGGTGTGGGGCGTGTCTTCGATGATATCATGGAGAAGGCTCGTCACAATGGTGGTGGTGTCGAGGTCGAACTCAATGGCTCGCAGGGCAACGCGAACAGGGTGGATAAAATAGGGGGCGCCATTTTTTCGGGTTTGCCCCTGGTGGGCCTTGCGAGAATATTCAACGGCCCGCTTGACCAGGGGAAGGTCGATTTTAGAGTTGCCTTGAATTTTTTCAAGCAGATCTTGTAAGGATCGGTCCAGGGCGCTCAGGGGAAGATCGACGGCAGGCAAAAACAAACCAGTTCTCCGTTAAGAGGGTTGAAGGGGCTCTGTAGTAGGTGAGCTTGTTTTTAATGGCTAGCTTGACTGCTCCAATCCACAGCGAGGTTGAGCGAGTTGGCTTTTTTAGCTGTAGGAGGCAACCGAGCAGGACTGAAACAGCTCACCAAGGGACTTTTCCAGAGGCCTTTTTAACTTTAGCATCAACGGGGTTGATTGTCTGTAATTTAGTTTAGAATTGAGCGCAAAGGTCATCGCTTAGCGCAGGTACGATTTTATAATATCCTTTGCTTTTCCCCGCTGTTTTCAGCAGAGCATAAAAATCACAAAGATTCAAGCGTCTGGCTCGAACCTCATGATAAAATCGATTGGTTTTGGGAAGCTGGTTTTGGGCGCTTTGCAAAATTTGGATCGCGTTTTGCGCTTGGCGCGCTGCCAAAGAGAGGTAATTTGGCTCATTCGAGCGCTTGAAGCTGGCAAAATAAATCTTTGCCCAGCCCTGGGCATTGGAAGCGCGAGAGAGGTATTGGGTAAAGGGAAAGTTGGAGGGTTGAGGCCGCGCCTGCGGGCGGGATTGCCGGGGTTGAGGGGTTGTTTGCGGTCGCGCTTGTGGGTTTGTTGGTGGCGCCTGCGGCCTGGTTTGGCTCTGGGGGCGTGTTTGACTCGGGGTTGGCGCGGGCCGAGTGGTGGAGGGGGGGGCCGGCGCGGTGGTTTGTTGGGCAAATAAACTAAAGGGAAGGGCGTAGAATGCGAAGATGAAGAGCAGGGGCATGTCAATTTTTTGCGGATTTATTGGGGGGACTATCTTTGACCTCGGCAAGTTGGTCGAGCTGGGCACCGGTGAGGTCGGCCCCCATAAAGTTGGCTGATTTTAAGTCGCAATCTTTAAAGGTTACATCGCGAAATACGGCACCGGAAAAATCAGCCTCTTGAAAATTACCCTCTTCAAAAACATTATCGGTAATCTGCGAAGCAACAAACTTCGCTTGGGTAAAGTTGGTTTGCTTTGCCTTCACTCCTTGCAGCTTGGCTCCCACCAGGTTGCAGCCGTGAAAATTGGCGTTGTTCATAAACACTTCGCTTAAATCCACCCCTTTAAAATTGGCCCCTTCCATGCTGCCGCCCCCTTCGAGCTTTTTTTTCAGCATGTCGCGCACTTGTTTGTTGCCCGTGCGCTCATTTTCTGTCGCGCTTTGGAGTTTGTCGTTGGTTTCTCGTACCCGGCCCGCTAAGACAACGGAAAAGTTCCGATAGAGCTTAAAGGCCAACAGCACATTTTGTTCACTCAAGATGCCGGCAGAGAGACTCAATAAGATGGTGTTGGGTTGGTCTGCCGTGGCGCGGGCCGAGCGGGGGGATTGATCAATCACCCCCATTTCGCCAAAGCAGGCCCCTGGTTGCAGGGTGACCAAAACTTCTTCTTTCCCTCCGCCGATGGGGCGAGAGATGCGAACCGCGCCGTTGAGGATAATGTACATTTTATCCCCTCTGGTTCCTTCTTTAAAAATGACCTCGTCTTTTTGGAAGGGCTCGCTTTTGGCGAGTTTGAGCAGGGCTAAAAGCTCGCCGGCCGTGAAGGACTTAAAAAAGTCAACCGAAGACTGAAGCTTAATGAATAGGGCTTTAGAGAGTTGCATAGGGGCCTAGGGGACTGGTAGCGAGGCCGTCAGGGAGGAGAGGAGTTTGAGCTCTCTCTGGGAGACACAAACCCTGCGATTATAGCGTAAGAGGGGGTTGTATAGAAAAACAAAAAACCCGTCTTCAATGGATTCGATATGGATATCACTCCCGGCGACCAAAGCGGTTTGGTCTAGATCATCGAGTAGGGAAATGAGTAGTTTGGCGCGCTTGAAGCGGTTGTATTCTCTGGACTTGGCAAGGGTGTAGAAATTTTTGTTCCTGGAAAGTTTGCCCGAACGAATGCCGAGGATCAGGTTGTGTATTTCCTGAATCTCGCCTGTGGTTTGCTTCTGTTCTGACATTTGTTGGTTGCTCCGAGGACTCGTTTGGACTCATTATCCAGATTTATACCCCCCTTGTCTAGAATTTCTGTTCTAAAGGGGTCTCCTTTTGCAATTGCGGGTGCAGCAAAGAGGTGATGAGGGCCATGCGTACCCAAACCCCATTGGCGGCTTGTTGAAAATATTTCATTCTCGGGTCGCTGTCGACCTCTTTGTTGATTTCATCCAAGCGGGGCAAGGGGTGCATGACGATGGCCTGCTCCTTGAGTAAGGGGGTTTTTGTCTTGTCGATGCGGTATTGGTTCAAGGCGTTATTATAGAGGTCCATATCCAAGAAACGCTCTTTTTGGATGCGGGTCATGTAAACGCAATCAGCGGCTCTTAAGGCGGCATTGAAGTCTTCGACCTCTTCCCAGGGGAGGTTGTGACCGGTTAAGAAGTCTTTGATGTCTTGGCCCATTCGGCAAATCGAGGGGGAGACAAAAAGAAGCTTGACTTGATAAAAACGGCCCAAGAGATAGCACAGGCTCCGCACGGTGCGCCCGTAGAGTAAATCACCCACTAAAGCGATGGTCAGGCCGTCGATTTTGCCGAAATTGGCCTGGATGGTATAGAGGTCCAGCAAACTTTGGGTGGGGTGCTGCCCTGCCCCGTCACCGGCGTTGATGACGGGGACTTGGCTCACCTTGGCGGCTCGTTTGGCCGAGCCGATCTCAAAATGGCGCAAGGCGATGACATCGGCGTAGCCGGAAAGAACCCGAATCGAATCTTCTAAGGATTCCCCCTTGGAGTGGCTGGAAAACTCCGCCGCTTTTTCCGTACTGATGACATTGCCCCCTAGGCGGTGCATGGCCGATTCAAAGGAGAGGCGGGTGCGGGTGGAGGGTTCAAAAAAAACGGTGGCCATGATTTTGTTCGGCATGAAATAAGGTCGGGGGTCCAGTTGCATTTCATCGGCGAGGCGATAAATTTGGTTTAAAAAAGCTAAGGTAAATTGTTGGGATTCAACGATATGGTGCATGGCGAAGCGGGGACTAAAAGAAGTGAATGGTTTTTTGTCAATCTACTCCTTGAAGGTCGCAAGATCAATCGGGAAAGTCTTTTTCCTTTTCAAGGGGGATCGGCTCGCTTAAAGTCCATTTAGGAGGAAGTATGCAAAAAAACTATCTGGAATTTTGTCTGAAAATCCCTGCCGCTAGTTTGGAGGTCATCAGCGAAAAGCTATTTGAATTTGGCGCGTTAGGGATTGAGGAGCTGGAGTCGAATGAGCCGGAGCAAGCTTGGATCAAAGCTTATTTTTCCACGGAGACGCAAGGGCTGGAACAAGCGATTAGCGGTTTGGGCGAGGGCGTGGTTTTGCACTCAAAGCAAAGTAAACCGATTTTAAATTGGCAAGAAAACTGGAAAGAGCATTTCAAACCCTTGCCTTTAGGGAATCGTCTCCTGGTACGCCCCCCTTGGGAAACAGCGCAACCAACAAAGGTGGAAATTGTGATCAACCCGGGCTTGGGTTTTGGCACCGGTTATCATGAATCCACCAGGCTCGCCCTAGAGGCCTTAGAAGAGTTGGCCCAGGCCGCCCCCTTGGGCAAGGTGATGGATGTTGGCGCCGGGTCGGGGATTTTGAGCGTTGCGGCGTTGAAATTGGGTGGAAGCGGGGCGCAATGTTGTGAACTGGAAGCCGAAGCCTTGGCGGAAATCCCCCAAAACATGGTTCTTTCGGGCTTGAACCCCGAAAGAGCGCAATGCTTGCTCGGGGGGCCGGAGGGTTTTTCTGAGCCCTGCGACACCCTGCTGGCCAACATCACCGGGGATGCCCTTTTGGAATTGGCAGGGGAGTTTGAACGCCTTTGCCAGGGGCGTTTGTTGCTTTCTGGAATTGTGGATGAATATATCGAGCCCTTGCGGCAACGGCTTCAGGCTCGCTTTCAGCCCCTTGGCCATTGGCAAATTCCCCCTTGGCACGCCTTGGCCTTCCAAAAAAAGCTTTAGATGGGTTCGCTTCGGTTTAGGCGAGGCAAGGCCTACCCTCTGGGGGCGAGTCGTCAAGAGGGGATCAACTTCGCGGTCTTTTCCGATGAGGCAACGAGGGTTGTTTTGGAGGTGCGTAAAGAGGGCTGGGTGGAGCGTTTTGAGTTGACCCCTCACCTGCATCAAACCGGTCATGTTTGGCATGGGGAGATTTTTGGGATCGAGCCTCCCTTTGCCTATGTTTATTTTGTCGAAAATCCCGCCTTGCCCCATTCTTTTGAATTGCCTCTAGTCGACCCCTATGCCAAGGCCTTGACCGGGTTGGAGCAATGGGGCTACCCCCACCCCGAGGTGGCCGCTTGGTATCAAGAGGTTGAGTTTGATTGGGGGGAGGATCATCCCCCTGCCCATACCTCTTCAAAATCCATTATCTATGAATTGCATTTGCGGGGCTTTACCAAGGATGTAGGGGCCGGGGTGGACTCCCCCGGAACCTGCGAGGGGTTGGTGGAAAAAATCCCCTATTTAAAGGAATTGGGGGTAACGGCAGTGGAAATCATGCCCATTCACGAGTTTGATGAAACCGACAACCCCTTTAAGAACCCCCAAACCGGGGAAGACCTATTAAATTATTGGGGTTACGCGAGCATCAATTTTTTTGCCCCCAAGGCGGCCTATGCCCATGACCCCTGGGAGAGTCGTGGGGTCAACTCCTTTAAGACCCTGGTGAAGAAACTGCATGAGGCCGATTTAGAGGTGATTTTGGATGTGGTCTTTAATCACACCGCCGAAGGGGGCGAGGGGGGGCGAATCTTTAATTTTAAAGCCCTGAGCAAGGAGGTCTATTATCTGTTTGATGAAGATGGAGACTACGCCAATTACTCCGGCTGCGGCAATACCCTAAACTGCAATCATCCGGTGGTGCGCAAAATGGTGCTGGATGCCTTGGTTTATTGGGTGGTCGAGATGCGGGTTGATGGCTTTCGCTTTGATTTGGCCTCGATTCTCAGTCGAGATGAAGAAGGCCGTGTCTTGCCCAATCCTCCTCTTTTGGAAGCCATTGCCAAACACCCGGTTTTGAGCGGTAGCAAGATCATTGCCGAGGCTTGGGACGCCCAAGGCCTGTATCAGGTCGGGGCCTTTCCCGCCGCGCACCGCCGTTGGGCGGAGTGGAACGGGCGCTTTCGGGATCAAGCGCGGCTGTTTGCCCGTGGGGATTCTCAATTAACCAGCGAAGTGGCTACCAGGTTGGCGGGAAGCGAAGACCTCTATAAACATTCCCAGCGCAACCCCTTTCATTCCATCAATTTTATCACCAGTCACGATGGGTTTACCTTGATGGATTTGGTGAGTTACGAAACCAAGCATAACAAGGCTAACGGCGAAGCAAATCAAGACGGCACCAATGAGAATTATTCCGCCAATTATGGGGTGGAGGGGCCGACTGCGGACTTAGCCGTCCTCCAATTGCGAAAGCGACAGATTCGCAATTTTGCCGCCTTGCTGATTTTGAGTCAGGGTACGCCGATGATTTTAGCGGGGGATGAGTTCGGCAATAGCCAGCAGGGCAACAACAACACCTGGTGTCAAGATAACCGCTTAGGGTGGATCAATTGGTCGCAAAAAGAAACACACACAGAGATTTTAACCTTTTGGCAAAAACTCATCACCTTTCGCAAAAGCCAGAGGGCCTTTGCCAAAAAAGAATTTTACCAAGGGGTGCCCGATCCGGTGAGCGGCTTGCCCGATCTCAGTTGGCATGGAGAAAAGGCGGGGCAACCCCTGTTTGATCAACCGAGTCGGCATATCGCTTTTTTGATTGATGGAATGAGGGCCGGAGAGGTCATCGGCAGTTGTATTTTTGTGGTCTTTAATTTTGAGGAAGAAGAAAGGTGGTTTGAACTGCCAAAGGTGAAAAGTGAGCATCCCTGGGTTTTGGTGCTGGAAACCTTTGACCCCGGTTTATTTTTGGCGGGGCAGAAGGTGGAACTTGACGCAAGGCAGGCTAGACTGGGGGTGCCTGCCTTTTCCATGAAGCTTTTAACCAGGGATTATTAAAGCTGGAGGTTGATGGAGAGCAAAAAAAAACCGCGGTGAGCGGTTTTTTTATTTGAACTTCTAGGTTTGTAGCTTGCGTGTCGAAAACAAAGAAGAGGAGAGCTTTGTCAATCTTATCCAATATCTCTTTTGTTGCCGCTTCCGGGTAAAAATTGGCTCAAGTGACCTAAGAGAGAGAGGGTGAAAAAAGCACCCCAAATCTGCGGTACCAAAAAAAGCAAAAGGCAAATCAACCAACCGAGGATGTAGATAAGATTCAACATGAATTCAACCATTGCGGGGCTCCCTATAACTGGTAATGTTTGAAGATGGCTCAACTTATACGGGAAATCAAACCGTTTGCCAAGAATTTTCCAGTGCTTTTTTTATATTTTTCTTTTCAAAGGGGTGAGGGACAGTTAACCTCAAAGCGAGCAATAGGGGCGAAACCTCCCGTTTTTTACTCTTTGGCGTAAAAGTAGACGAGCCTTGGGGAGGCGCCTCCGTTTTATAGATCATTTTAGTCGTTGGTTGACTTTAGGAACCTCTGAAAAACTCCTTGCCTACCGCTTGAACAAGCGGTAGGCTCGTGCCCTTCGGGCTGATTATAGCCCTGGGGGCGCGTCGAGTTTTTCAGTTTTTTCGGTTGGGAATGAAACCCACAATCCCAACGCGAATCAAGAAGTCGCGCTTTTTGATTTGGCAAGGCATCCCTGCTTTGCCGGGGAACTCCGCGTTTTTCAGAGTTTCCTTTAACTTTAGCCCAAAGGTAGCAGATGGCAGAGATTCATATTGGCATTACCGTTTTTCCCGCAGAAGTGCCCCTTTACAAAAACGAGTACACGGAAAAAAATGCTCAGGCCTCCTTTGACGAGATTCGCATTGACCCGGTTTATTGCGTATATCGCCGTTGGAACGGGGAAAGCTTACAGGGTTAAGCTTCGCCTTTTTGTTTTGCCTGAATATGGTTGGCGATTCGCTTTACCAAGCGGCGAGCCAACTCTTTTTTATTGAAGCGGGGCCATTCTTCGGCCCCGTGAGCCTGGACTAAGGTAATCTGGTTTTCTTCCGCGCCAAAAACCCCACCGACTTGATTGACTTGGTTGGCCACCACCCAATCTAGGTTTTTTTCTTTTCTTTTGCGCGTCGCTTCTTCTATAAGTCGCTCGGTCTCAGCGGCAAAGCCGATGACGAGCTGGCCTTTTTGTTTGGCTTGTCCTAATTCGGCAATGATATCGGGGTTGGGTCGCAGTTCTAAATGGGTAAGGTTGATCTTTTTGAGCTTGCCCGCTGCCGCGTTTTTAACGGAAAAATCGGCCACTGCCGCCGCCCCGATGATGACTTGGCAGCGAGGCGCGAGGCGCTTGGCTTGGGCGAGCATTTCCAAGGCGCTCGGGGTAAGATAGCGGGTTACCCCTTCAGGGGGGGGCGCGCTGGTGGGGCCGTGGAGCAAGATTACCTCTGCCCCGGCTTCGCTTAAGGCTTCGGCGAGGGCGTAGCCCATTTTGCCTGAAGAATGGTTGCTGATATAGCGTACCGCGTCAATGGGCTCTTGGGTTGGCCCTGCGGTGATCAAGCAGCGAATCCCCTTTAAGCTGGAGCGAGCGGTAAAATAGGCCTCTAAGCGGCGCAGAATCTCCGCGGGAGCGAGCAGGCGACCGGGCCCCTCTTCGCCGCAGGCGAGGTTTCCCTCCTCAGGGCCCCAGATGATCGCGCCTCGTTGTTTTAAGGTGGCAAGGTGGTCTTGGGTGGCGGGGTGGAGCCACATCGCCTGGTTCATGGCGGGAGCAAAGATTAAGGGCGCTCTGGTGGCTAGGTACAGGGTGCCCAAGTAATCTGTAGCCAGGCCCAAGGCGGCACGGGATAAGGCTTGCGCCGTGGCTGGCGCCGTCAACACGAGGTCTGCGGAACGGGCGATACGAATGTGCCCGATTTCCAATTCCTCGGCATCTGCAAAGAGGTCGGATAAGACAGCGCTGCCGCTTAAGGTTTGCAGACTCAAGGGAGTGACGAATTTTTGGGCGGCTTTTGTTAAAAGGGGGGTGACCTTTGCCCCTGCCTGGACTAAAAGACGAGCGAGTTCCAGCGCCTTGTAGGCGGCAATCCCTCCGGTGACGGCGAGTAAAATATGTTGATGTTGCAAGGTACTCATAGGGGTAAATTATCTCAGAGAGGAGCAAAAGAAAAGGGAAAAGGGAAAAAGCATTGACGCAAATCAATGCCCTTGCTAAATGTGCTAATTTCAACCCGAAATGCGTTTTGCTTGCCCGGGGAAAAATCAAAAATCGACAGATTTATCTATTTCGAGGCTTTAACGATGAACTTTACAGTCCAGCAACGAGAGGGTTCCGGCAAAGGCGCCAATCGAAAACTCCGCGCGATGGGGCTCTGCTCCGGTGTAATCTATGGCAAAAGTGGGGTAACCCTGGTGCAGATGCGGGCTGACCAGGGGGCACGCTTTCTTGATCAGCTCCATGGCGGTGTCCAACACATTGATCTCGCGATTGAAGGTGGAAAAAAAGCCCTGTCCAAGCAAGTGATTGTGCGTGATTTTCAATATACTAAAGTAGGCAATCGGTTACTTCATGTTGATTTCATGGAGATTACCCCGGAAACGAAATTGCGCGCTGAAGTGCCGATTCGACCGAGCGATTGCGATGCCCTTAAAATGGGGGCCGTGGTGCAGGTTGTTCGTCACAGTGTTCCCGTGACGGGGAAGGTGAAGGATATCCCCGATCATTTAGATGTCGATATCACCAACTTGACCTTTGGCGAGAGTGTGCATGTTCTAGATATTCCCTACCCCGAGGGCGTAAAGCCGGTGGTGGCGGGCAGAAACTTTACCCTCTTGACCATCGCGGGCAAGGCCCGTGCCGCTGAGGTGGAAGAAACCGCTCCCGAAGCGGAAGCCGCGGCAACAGAGGCCTAGTCCTTGAGGGCATGAAGCTTATTGTCGGCCTGGGCAACCCGGGAAAAGAGTACCACGAAAGCTTTCATAATGCGGGTTTCATGGTTTTAGACGCTCTCGCAGAAGAATTGCCTCTCGCGACTTGGCAAGAAAAGTTCAAAGGGCTGACTTTGAAGGCTTCTCTTCAAGGTAGGCCCTTTGTTTGTTTAAAGCCTTTAACCTATATGAATCTCAGCGGTCAATCCGTAGTGGCCTGCATGAATTTTTACAAGTTCACCGTGCAAAATTTGCTGGTTGTCAGTGATGACATGGACCTAGAATTAGGTCGTTTGCGTTTTCGCGAAAAGGGCGGCCATGGGGGGCACAACGGTTTGAGAAATATTATTGAGCTGCTGGGAACCCCCAATTTTGCCCGTCTAAAAGTCGGGATTGGGCGGCCACGGGGAAAGGAAACGGTGGGCCATGTTTTGGGGAAACCCAAAGGGGAACAAAGGGACGCTTTTTTGACCTCCATCGGCAAAACAGCGGAATACATCAAGGAATTTATCGAAGGAAGGGCGCTACATATTGAGCCTGAGGCATAAACAATGGGAATGGAAGTCGGTATTGTGGGCCTGCCCAATGTAGGCAAGTCAACTTTGTATCAAGCGATTACCGCGGCTCCGGCAGAAGCGGCCAATTATCCATTTTGCACCATTGAGCCCAATACGGGGGTGGTCAATGTGCCGGACCCGCGGTTGAATAAACTCGCGGAGATTTTTCAACCCCAAAGAACCCTGCCCAATATCTTAAAACTCATCGATATTGCCGGTTTAGTGCGTGGGGCCAGCAAGGGCGAGGGCTTAGGGAATAAGTTTCTAAGTCACATCCGTCAAGTGGACGCCGTGGCGCACTTGGTTCGTTGCTTTGAAGACGACAATATCATTCATGTGGAAGGGCGTATTGACCCTTTGGGAGATATCGAACTCATCAACACCGAACTCGTTTTAGCTGATTTAGAGCAGGTTGAGCGCAAGCTTGAGCGCACGGTCAAGCAGTCGAAGGGAGATAAAAAAATCGCGGCGCAAATTCCCTTGCTGAAACGGCTCGCCGCGCATCTAGGCGAGGGGCTCATGGCGCATACTTTTGCGGTGAATACCGACGAGCAACCAACCTTGGATGAATTGCAACTGATCAGCGCAAAGCCTTATTTTTATGTGATCAATGTCAATGAAGACGAATTGACCACCACAACCTTTTTAGAGCAAAAGGTTGTGGACTTGGCGAAAAAAGAAGGGGTGCGTACGGTAAAGATCTGCTGCAAGCTCGAAGCGGAGTTGGCCGAGATGGAAGCAGAAGAGCGGCACAGTTTTTTAGACGAATTGGGGATTGATACCACAGGGTTGGAACAAATGATTCAAGAGGGGTTTCGCTTGCTCCAGCAAATCTCTTTTTTTACGGCAGGCGAAAAGGAAGTTCGCGCCTGGAATGTGAATCAAGGGGCAAAAGCCCCGGAAGCAGCGGGAAAAATCCATTCGGATATGCAGCGCGGCTTTATACGAGCCGAGGTTTACCATTACAACGATGTGGTCGAACTCGGCGGAGAGGCACAGGTGAAAGAGGCAGGCAGGCTGCGTACAGAAGGCAAGGATTACCTTGTTCAAGACGGAGACCTCATGCACTTTCGCTTTAATGTCTGATCCTTGCCTAAAGACATTCCGTTTTTAGGCTTTTAACCGAAAGGAGATGGAATGAACAACCATTATGAAATGCTCTTGATTACCGATGGCGCCTTGGCTGCTGAGGAGCACCAAGCCTTGGTAAAAAAGATCGAAGATGTGGCCACCAAAAGCGGTGGTGTCATCGACGGCGAGGTCTCTTGGGGCCGCCGCAAGCTTGCCTATGAGATGCGCAAGAGAAAATTCGGCAACTATGTCCTCATTTATTTGCAGGGAAACGGTACGGTGATTGAAGAAATCCGCAAACAAGCAGGATATGAAGAGCAGATTTTAAAGGTCTTTATTTTGTCGGTGAAAGATACGGCAAAGGCAAAAGAGAGTTTTGAAGCCTTGCTCGCCGACCCCAAAAAGACCGCTAAACTGATGACTGAATCCGTAGGAGCTTAAGATGCCTAAAAAACGCAAGAAAAAAAATTACGCTGAGCGCGCGGCTCATCGCGAATGCCCGGTACAAAAAGCGGGTGTTACCCAATTCGATTACAAGGATATCGAGTTTTTAAAGCTCTTTATTACCTCCAAGGGGAAAATTATCCCTCGCCGTATCAGCGGCTTGGCTGCTCGGACCCAGACTAAATTGACCGAGGCGATCAAGCAGGCGCGCAACGCAGGTCTGTTGAGTTTTTCCGAAGGCTATATCGAGCAAAACGACGAGAGCCAAGAACATTCCCACCAGAGGAGATAAGCATGAAGATTATCTTGAAACAAGACATCTATAAGCTCGGCTCTTTAGGGGACGAGGTCAATGTCAAGGCGGGGTACGCGCGTAATTTTTTGATTCCCCAAGGGGCTGCCGTGCCGGTGACCAAGGCGAATCAAAAATTGATCGCCCACCAACGCTCTTTACTTGCCCAAAAACGCCAAACCGCGATTGACGAGGCAAAAGCCTTGGGCGCGAAGTTGCAAGATGCCAACTTGGTCTTTAAGGTAAAAGCCGGTGAAAGCGGGAAACTCTTTGGCTCGGTTACCACCAAGCAGATTATTGAAGCGCTGCATGAAAAGGGGATTGATCTGAGCAAAAAAGTCGTTCAGTTGGCCTTGCCCATCAAACAGGTGGGGACATTCAGCCTGATGGCCAAACTCCACACCGAGGTGGCTTGCGAGTTTTCGGTTAAGGTCGAGGGGGAGGCCGTGGTTGCGCCCCAAGAAGCGACAGAGGAACTTAAAGCCGAGCCTGAAGCGGAAGAAGTAAAAGTGGAAGAAAAAGCGGAATAGATTTTTCGAAATGGGATGCCTCCGGTGGCCTGTCCACCGGAGGCATCCCACAAAACCCCAAGCGGGGCCTGCCGTAAAAAGCTTATTGAATCAACCCGTCCGGTTCGGAAGGCTGTATATGCCCCCTGAATCTTATACCCACCCCCCCAAAAAAAATTCAAACAGCTTCCTTGTGATTTCCGCTTCTTGCCTTGCAAGGAAGGCGCAAAGGGCTCGGATACTTTCTCCTCCTTTAAACAACAAACCCCGCTCAAGGCGGGGTTTGTTGGTCAACTGAACCCGCTGCAAGCGGGTTTTTCACTCTGAGTCCTTAGACCACAAAGCTAAGTTGGCCGGCCGGGGTGCGGCAATCCATGTCCGTGCCGCGGGCGCGATGATCGCATACTTCAGCGGCCGTACCCACCATGCGGGCAAACAAGAACATGATAAAGACGATATCTTGCATCTCGCTCTCTTGAATCTTCCCGGCTTGCATGTCCTTCCATAAGAGATCTAAGCTGATGGTGGCAATGACCGCGTCGATGTTGACGCAAAAGATGTTTTTGGTCGCCCCGACGGCAAAGAGTTCTTCCACCAAATAGTGGTAGAACTCTTGGAAGGGGTTGACGGTACCGCGTTTTTCAAAGAGGCCCCAGATGAAATCTTCCCTGGGATCGATGTTTTTTGGCTTGTCTTTAAAAACAGGGTGGTTGACGCAGGGGATTTTTTCATAGTTCATGTTCCCTTCCAGTTTCGCCTGCTTTTTGTACTGATTCCACTGGTCTGCCCTATGGTGGGCCAACTGCTTTAACTTCTCTGTTTTTTCCTTACTGTCAGTTGTATAGGGATTGAAGTCCTTAAAGACATCCATTAAAAAAGCAACCGCCTCAAAGCCGTTCCCCCCATGGGCAATGCCCGTGTTGGTCATAAAGCCGGCATAGGTCACGCTGATGTTGTTTTTGGCGCTGACGCTTTCTTTGGCCCCCTTGGCGCTGATCGTCCCTGGGCCGTTGGTGATGGTCAGGTTCAACATGGCGTTGAGGGCAAAGACCTCGTTCTCTTTCCCTTCGCGGTTAAAGAGGATTTGAAACAAGCTCTCGGTGTAATCCCTGTCGAGTACCTTTGGCTCGGCCATGCTGTGCAGGGCGGCCCAGTGGGCATTTTCAGCGGGCTTTGCCGGGGCGGATGCCACGATGATCCCGAACATACTCAAATGAGTGCCTATTTCCACCGCGTTTTTGCGGGTAATGCGGCGGCCGGTTACGCTCTTCCATTCTAAGGTTAAGAGGCTCGCGGCCAAGGCCAGAGAAAGAGCGCAGAGGGCGCTGTTTTTTTCTAAGGCGGCGGCGGCATAGGCGGTAAAGAGGTTTTCCACCCCTTTTTCCCTGCCGATGGTCAAAAGGTGCTGGGCAATGGCTTTTTGTTTTTCACTGTTTTCACATTGGGCCAAGTCCACCGACTGGGCCAATAACTCGTCCAATTTAGAGCTGTTTAAACTCACATCGTTGCCGGTGCGGACATAAAATAAATCAATCAAGCTGTTGATGTTTTTCTCAACGGCCTTGATCTGGTCGTTCTGCCCCGCGAGTAAGACTTCTGCGGCAATGTAGGCATTGGGAGTGGCGTGATTGGCTCGGCCTTTTTGGCTGGTCGACATATCCTCGGCAGCCAAAGCGATATAGGCGTTTAATAAGGCGTTGCCCAGTTTGTGTTCGGCATCGGTCGGCATGACCCTGGTCAGGGCAAAGATCGCTGACTTGCCATAGGGGTATTCGACCAATTCGAGTAAGGGTTTGCCGTAAAGCTCGGTCACCTGGGTCGCGGGGTTCATCATGGTCGCGCCGGAGCGGTTGCGCATCCCTTCCCGGGGCAACTGCGCGCCCACTTGCCGAGAAACCTTTTCAATCTGCTCATCGTAAGGAGAAACGGCCTTGACGGCAGTCAGGTTTAAGCTTTCGGGGTAGTTGATATCGTGATGATTTGAAAACCAGGGTTTGAGGCTCAAGTCGCCTAGGGGCTCAAAATCGGGCTCTTGCCCCAACTCCTTTAAGACAGCGGCAACAGCGCCGGGAACATCTTGAATGCTGGCGATGCGCACCCCTTTTTTGGAAACGGTTGGATTTTTTTCGCTAAAAAGCCCGACCCCCGTGAAGGCGTCAAACCAACCTTCCTTGCTTTCGGCGTCGTCCCCGCCGCCAGCCATGGCCCCGGCGTGGCCGCAAGCGCGGCTGAGGTTGTTTTTCCAGCGCCCGGTAACGCAGGCAATGATGGGCTTGGTGAATTTCAATTCCCCACTGGCAATCATGTCCAAGGCGACTTTTTCGTAATATCCGCCGGGCTCAATGTAGCAGAGAACCGCTTTGGTGCGGGGGTCGTTTTCCGCGCAATAGAGAAACTCGGCAAAGCCGAAGTGGATGATGACATCCTTGCCCGAGGAAAGCACGGTACTGGTGCCATAACCGGCGACCTTCAGGTATTCGGTCATGGTGGTGGAAAAGTTGCCGGAATTGGAGTAAACGGCAATGGAGCCGGGTTTTAGGGTTTCTTCGGGTTTGTCTCCCCCCAACGCGCCCCCGACCCGTACCTGATCGTGGGCGTTGGCAATGCCTAAACAGTTGGCCCCAAAGACATCTACCCCTCGCTGTTGAGCGCCGTAACGGATCATCTTCGCGTCGTAAACGCTCACCTTTTCAGTTAAGATGATGATTTTTTTTAAGCCTTTATTGTTGGCGCAGAGTTCGGCCACCGCGTGATTGACCGCGGTTGGAGGCAGATAAATCACCCCGGTGTCAAACTCAATCCCTGCGTCAATGACTTCTTTAACCGAGCCAAAAACGGGGACATTGCCAATGGGGGTTTCCATCTCGCTGCCGCTGCGGCCATATTGCACCCCGGCGACGACATTTCCCCCTGAATAGGCGTGACTGGTGGGGGTGACGGATTTGGACTCTCCACCCAAAATATTCATTACACAGACCCGGGTGTTTTTATTCGCCAGGTCTTCTAAATTATTGACCCCGACAAAAAACGGAAAGGGGTGTTTATTCTTTGCGTTCATGCGACTCCTTATGCCTTTTTATCTCGTTGGGTTATTGTTTGTTCTGCTGCTCTGCCAGCCAATGATCTAATTGCAGGGCATAGTTCAGTACGCCAATCATAGAAGAATCATGCCCGAAGAACTGATAGGGAACCCTGAGGTTGTCCAAGACATCCCTTCCATAAGCCATCCCCTGGATTACATTGGGGCCGCCGCGACCGACAACGACATGGACATTGGGGTTTAAATGGATGTATTCTTTTAAGCTATCGAAGATCGCTTTTAAGGTGACAAAGATATCGGTGTTGTTTGCCTTGCCGCCAATAACTAAGATAACCCTAGCTTGCTTTAACCAATGTTTAAAGGTGATGTCGGCAATGGATTTCATTTTAGCGTAAGGGGGGTTGCCTCCAAAATCAGAAGAAATAATGGCTCCGGTGCCTAAGGTTTCGGTGGCCGCGCTGTTGGCGCCACCGCCGAACATAAAGGGGAGGATGCTGCCTTGCGGGTTGAGTTCAACCACATCCGATTGCCCCTGGTAGGTACGAAGGAGGTTGATCTCTGCCTCAAACTCGGTGAAATCGACACTGAAAATCTCTTCGGGGAAGCCGAGACGGGCAACCGCCGGGTTGTCTTGGTCAAATTGAGCTTTGATATCGCAGGCAACCGGGGTGTAGCGGCCTTTTTTGTCTTTTTGCATGCGGATGGGGTTTAATTCCAGCACGGTCAAACCGTAGTTGTCATAGAGTTGCCACAGCTTAGGCAGGTGCTGCACTAAGGGGCTGATATATTCTTTAGGGCAACCGAGGTCAATTAAGGCGTCATTGATATGAAAGGATTTCACCCCCGTGGTGGGATTAAAAACGATAATTCGCTTATCCGAGTCGGGTAGGTCTTCTACTTCCACCCCGCCTTTATGGGTGATCAACATGACCGGGCAGCGGTGGATGGTGGAAACGGAGATGTTAACATAGATCTCCGCCTCCGAGGGAATAAATTCTTCAAAGGTAACGCCGTTCGCCTGAACGCTGTGATTGCCAGAGATATGCTTGGCGAAAAAGAGGTCATGCTTTGCCTGTTGGGCCTCATAGACATTATTGCAGACGCGCACTAGGCCTGCTTTGCCTTTTTTGCCCACCCCGCCTAAAAATACAGGTTTCACCACTGTTTTTTTGGCCGGAGAGGCCGCAATGAGCTGGCTAATCTCCTCATTGGAGGCTTCTTCATGAAGCACTCTCGCAGCGGGGAAATTGACCAGTTCCAGTAACTGTCTGCCCCATCTCATACCGGTTAATTGCATTGCTTCCTCTTTAGTATTCAGCTAAGAAAGTTAGAAAGTCTAAGGGGTTCCCCTGTGTTATAATCTCAACCGCCAAGTCTTGCAAAGCGGGTCATAAATCGACTCCATTCCTTACCTGATCAAGAGAAATTTGCAAACCGCTTTTTTTAAAAAAAGGGGGAGGGGAAAGGGGGCTGAGGCCCCCGGCGGGGCTAGCCTAAAAGGCCGCCGTAATTTACGAAAAAGGGGACAAAGACCAAGCTTAAAATCGCTTGTAGTTTGAGCAGAATATTTAAACTCGGCCCGGAGGTGTCTTTTAGGGGGTCCCCAACCGTGTCGCCAACCACCGCCGCTTTGTGGGTTTCTGTCCCCTTGCCGCCGAGGTTGCCTTTTTCGATGTATTTTTTCGCGTTATCCCAGGCGCCTCCAGAATTACTGGAGGAAATCGCCATTACTCCGCCGCAAACCAAACTGCCTGCCAAAACCCCGGCCAAGGCCTGAATGCCAAAAATAAAACCCACCCCCAAGGGGGTGCAGATGATCAAGGCGGCGGGGGCGATGGTTTTAATCAAGGCGGCCCGGGTCGAAATGGCCACGCATTGTTTATAGTCCGGTTCGGCGGTGCCTTCCATGATCCCCGGAATGGTTTTGAATTGGCGACGCACCTCGGTGATCATTTCCATGGCCGCTTGTCCTACCGCCTGCATGGTCATGGCGGAAAAAAGAAAGGGCAACAGAGCCCCGACGAACAATCCGGTTAAGACCATGGGGTCTAAAAGGTTGATGTTGGCTAAAATCCCTTCTTTGCCGTCTTCTTGCAATAGGCTGTCGGCTCGGGTTAAAAAGGCGGAAAATAAAGCCAAGCTGGTCAAAATCGCCGAGCCAATGGCAAAGCCCTTGCCAATGGCCGCGGTGGTGTTGCCTGCCGCGTCCAACACATCGGTGCGCTCACGGATTTCAGGGCCCAGTTGCGCCATTTCGGCGATTCCTCCGGCATTGTCCGAGACCGGGCCATAGGCGTCAATGGTGAGCCCGATGATCAAGGTGCCCAGCATCCCCAAGGCAGCGATTGCGACCCCGTACATCCCCGCGAAGTGAAAGGGGACAAAGATGGCGATAATCAAGGCCAAGATGGGGCCCGCGGTAGAGTAATAACCCAAGGCCAGGCCCGCGATGATGTTGGTCGCCGCTCCGGTTTGGCTGGCCTGCGCGACATGGCGCACCGGCTTATAGTCATGGCTGGTATAGTATTCTGTAAAAAGCCCGATCACCAAACCGGCGATCAAACCCGACAAGACGCTATAATAAACCCCCATGCTGCTGTATTCGGTCCCATTGATGACAAATCCCTCGGGCAAGGACCACTGTACCAAAAAGTAGAGCCCCAGCGCCATCAAGGCGGTGGAGAGGATCAGCATATTTTTTAAGGCGGGGGCCACGGAATCGGCATCTTTTACCTTGACGAACAAAAAGGTCAAGATCGCCACGGGAACCCCTAAGGCAGAGATTAAAATCGGCAGCATCATGGCGTTGATATCCCCGGCGAAGGCAATGGCCCCAATGACCAAAGCGGCGCAGGTGGATTCGGCGCAGGAACCAAAGAGATCGGCCCCCATGCCGGCTACATCCCCCACATTATCCCCCACATTATCGGCAATCACGGCCGGGTTGCGAGGGTCGTCTTCGGGGATGCCCGCTTCCACCTTACCCACCAAATCGGCGCCTACATCAGCGGCTTTGGTGAAAATTCCTCCGCCCACCCGGGCGAACAAGGCGATGGAGCTGCCCCCTAAACCAAACCCGGCCATGACCTCCATCAAGATATGGTTGTGCAGGGGAAGGGCCAACTCAGGAAAGAGCATTTTCAACAGCAGATAGACAAAAACCAATCCATAGAGAGTCAAGGCGACAAGAGCAAAGCCCATGACCGCGCCGGAATTGAGGGCCACCTTAAAGGCCTCGGCGATTCCCGTTTTAGCGGCCCCGGCGGTGCGTACATTACCGGCGGTGGCGATGCGCATGCCGATATTCCCCGCTAGGATGGAGGTCAAGCAACCGATGATAAAACTTAAAGCAGTGGGAATACCCTCAGCGAGGCTGTCGGTATGGGGGTCGTCAATCAAAAAGACGATCACAAGAGAAAACAAGACCATATAGATGAACATGGCCTTATAGGATTGACCTAAAAAAGCCTTGGCCCCTTCGGCAATGGCGTGGTGAATCTTGATCATCCGCTTGGATTCGGCCTCATTGGTTGCCCCGGCGTCGAGGGGAATGGCAACAATGTTTTTGGCCTTGATTAAGGCAATGATGGCCGAAAGGGTAGAGAATGCTAAAATGAGCGCAATAGACTCCATACTTTATGATCTCCTGCTTTGTTAGGGGGGTTCAAGCTCAAGCTGATTTTCATCACTAAGTAGCATAAAGGGCAACTTGCTGGCAAACCCGAACTGCTATTTTTTGCCGGGCAAAATAAAGAAAGGCCGACTAAGTACTGAGTTTTCACCGGGGGGATGGTCCGGAATAAAAACCTTCAACGCGCTTAGTCGGCCTCGTGTCCCATAGAGAGGTATGGGGCTTGGTATGCTAGGCAATGAAAAAATTATGCCAAAGCTCTCTGGTAACCGGAAGAAATCTTTGTCTTTCCTGGGAGCTGTACCTCGCTTCGAGGTCGCAGGCCTCGCCAAATGAACAGGATACATATTTTAAGAAACTTTGAAAAGCCTTGGGCTAGGTGTTTTCAGAAGGGTCAAAAACCCCTCGCGACTTGATTTAAGTTTGAAAAAACTTGGCTATACTTTACAGTCTAAGGAGAGGCTGATAGCTTGTTTTTCAATCCTTACACTGAATTTATTGTAGTTTGTTTTTATGTCTTTTAAGTCGCCCAACCCTGAAACTTATCATCAAATTGAACGGGGCTACTACGATCGAATTTTTCAAAAAAACACCGGAATCCAATCTTTGTGGCATCGTTTTAAGTTTCAAACCCTAGGGGAACTGTTACGGGGAATTTCGTACCAAAATCTGCTCGACGCGGGCTGCGGGCCCGGCACTTTTATTTCGACTTTGCCCGCAGATAAAACCTGCGTCGGGGTGGACCTCTCACCAGAGCAAGTGGCCTACGCCCAAGAAAAGTTTAGCGCGGAAAACAAAAATTTTGTGGTCGGGGATATCTTTCATCTCCAACAAGCCGATGAGAGCTTCGATTTGATCACCTCCATCGAATTGATCGAGCACCTTACCCAAGAGCATATCGACCTCTTTTTTAAAGAGGTTTATCGCTGCTTAAAACCAGGGGGGCACTTTCTTTTGACCACCCCAAACTACCGCAGTTTTTGGCCTTTACTCGAATGGATCGTTTCTAAGGTTTCCCCTGTTGACTATTTAGATCAACATATTACAAAATTCAATTTAAAAAGTTTAACGACTTTGTTGACCCAGTACGGCTTTCAAATAGAACAAGCCTTGACCTACCTCGGTATCGCTCCCTTTTTTGCCGCGTTCAGCGACCCCTTAGCCCGACAGATCCATCAAATCGAAAAAAATTACCCTCTTTGCCCGGGGAACCTTTTATGTCTTTTAGGGCGAAAAGATGACTGAAAAAAGCCCTGAAAGTCAATTGGCGATTCTCATTCCCACTTATAACGAGGCGGGGAACATTCCCATTTTGTTGCGGGAATTGGTGCAGGCTTTGGACCCCTTTGACTATGAAATTATTGTCATTGATGATGATTCCCCCGATTTGACCTGGCAGATCGTACAAAATTACGGTCACCTTGCTCCAGGGCGTATCTCGGTAATTCGGAGGGTCGGCAGGCGAGGTCTTTCTTCTGCGGTGATTGAAGGGATTTTAGCCACCGATGCCGAGTTTTTCTGCGTCATGGACGGGGACTTGCAACACGATGTAAACAGCATCGCGGCCCTTTTTCAACTGGGGCGAGAGGGCATGGATGTGGTGGTGGCGAGCCGATATAATCAGGCAGGCGGGTTTGGCGAGTGGAGCCGTTTACGCCAAGGGATTAGCCGGGTCGCGACCAAAATTTCCAACTGGATTATTCGCCATGACTTAAGCGACCCCATGAGCGGTTTTTTTCTCATGCGCCGCGCCATTGCCTTGAATAAATTAAGCGAGCTTTCGGGTAAGGGGTTTAAAATCCTTTTGGATATCATCTCCACCTACCCCAAAAACGAACTCTCCATTGCCGAGGTTCCCTTTGTTTTTAAGACCCGCCTCCACGGAAAAAGCAAGCTCAATATTGGGGTCATGATGCAATTGGGGGAATTTCTCTATAATAAGGTGCTGGGGAGATACATCCCCTTTCGCTTTATCAAGTTTTTGCTGACCGGTTCTTTGGGGGCGACGGCTCACCTGGGGGTGATTTATCTTTTCCTGCCCTCTTTGGGGTACAACCAAGCCTTAATCATTGCCATTGAAGTTGCTATTGTCATCAACTTTTATATCAATAACAGCTGGACTTTTTTTGAAACCAGCTTGTCGGGGTTGGGGGCCTTGTTTGTGGGGTTGTTGAAATTCAATCTTTTTTCCCTCGCCGGGGCCTTGATCAGTTATGCCATCAGTACCCAACTCTTTGTGGGCGGGTTTCATTGGGTAGCCGCTTCGCTTTTGGGGGCTTTGGTCGCCTCTTTATGGAATTACAACCTCAACCGCATCTTTACCTGGAGTAGCTGAAAAGGCGGTTCAAATTCATCAGATCGAGGTCCAAGAAAAAAATGAATCAAAGCAAACTGTTTAATTTCAGCCTGGGGCTATCTTTTATTCTCTGGTGGAGCGGCCTGGCAGGAACGCAGGCCTACCAGGCCCCGCTGTTGCTTTGGTTGCTGCTTTTGGCCTTTTGGATCTATCAAGGTCGGTTTGTCGAGCTTTTTTCGGCCAAAATACAACAGGCAGGGCTGGGCCTCCAGCAAGCGCAAACCCAGTCTAGGCTCATTCTTTTTTTGGGTTTGCAGGTGCTGATCTGGCTGGCCGTGGTGGTAGCTCGATATTTTAGCTTTCACCTGCATACCTGGGATTCGGGGATCAATTCCAATGTGATCTATAATCTCTCTCAAGGGGAATTTTACCTCTCCTTTTTACGGGTCAACAACCTCGGCGACCACTTTACCCCCTCTTATCTGCTCTTGGTCCCCCTGTATTGGATTGCTCCCCATACGCTGTGGATTATGGTTCTCAAGGTGTTTGCCTATGGGGCGACACCCTATTTATTTTATCTTCTGGCTCGAAACGAACTCCCCGACCCGATTCAGGCGAGGCAGATCGGCATCTTAGCGGGGTTTTGGTGGTTTTTCCTTTACTCCCCCGCGGTCAATGCGATGCGTTATGAGTTCTCCCCTTGTAGCCTGAGTACCCCCTTGATTGTGTTGGCCTTTATGGCGCTAAGAAAAGAGCAATGGGGGCGTTTTTTCTTTTTTTCTTTGCTGATCTTGGGGCTCAAAGAACACTTCGGCGGGTTTTGGATCGGACTGGGTTGTTATCTGTTTTTATCCGAGGGGAGGAAAAAAACCGGCGTGGCCCTGATTGCCGGAGGTACGCTGGTCATTTATTTGGTCATGTTCCAAATCCAGCCTTGGGCAAGGCAAGGTTATCCGCAGTTTCGCGAGGCGGGGTATCAATTCGGCAGCCTGATCGGCCCTTTCATCGACCTGGATAAAAAAGCGATTTATCTTTTTAAGTTATTGTTGCCCTTTGGCTTTTTACCTTTGATTCATTGGCGAACCGGGATTTTGGCCGCCCCCTTGATCGGGGTCAATTTGGTGAGCGGTTATGCCAATATGTATTCGGGTCGGTTTCATTACGATGACGCCAACTCGACTCTGTTGCTGATCAGCATGGTGATGATCTTAAAAACTCCCTTGAGGTTGAAGTTGCCCCAGGGCCGCGGGGGGCAAAGTTTGCTGTTGCTTGCTTTGACCCTATTTTTTGTGTGGATGCCCTTTAGCCCCTTGCGCCAATTGCGCAAGGGGTTCCCTACGCCGGAAACCCTAACCCTGAAAGCCGAACTCAACCGTTTTGAGCGGCAATATCCCCAGGCCGCTTTGGTGGTCGCTCCCTTTTTGGGCCCCCATCTCTTGCGGCGAGAAATCCAAGCTTTATATCACCCCAGGGCCCAACCGAGTTGCGCTGATAAATTCAGCATTTATAGTCGGCCCGGTCCGGTGGATTTTATTTTAATCCCCGCCGGCTACAAAAGGGTGAAAGAGGTTTACGGAATCGCCGAGCCCAAAGCTTGTTTGGAATCTCTTTTAAATGACCCTCGCTATCAACTCCTACCGGGCTATAGTCAACTCATGGCCTTTAGGCTTGTTTCCCCTCTGCGTTAGTTTTTGCTTGGCTGTAGGGGGAGCCGCTTCCTCCTGTCTTGTTTGTCAAAAATGTTAAAATTTGTTCTGTTTGTTATTTTTGGCAGGAGGTTAATTGTTTATCTATTTGATTTTTATTACTATTACTTAGTGGCACAACTCTTGGAGTAGCTAGGGAGACTGCAGTCAAATTAACTTTAAAAATCCCTCTAAGGGCTTACTCAAAGAGATTCCCAATGAAGTTTTTCCTTTTATTCGGCTTAACCCTGATTTTAGCCTTTCCCGCCTTTGGGTTGGAAGGTAAAATTGACGGAAAAGAGGTGCCGGCCTTACAATACGCGATGGATACCCTCTGGGTATTGCTTGCCGCAGTATTAGTGTTTTTTATGCAAGCTGGGTTTGCCATGGTGGAAACCGGCATGACCCGCGCTAAAAACGCGGTGAACATTATGATGAAAAATATGATGGATCTAAGCATTGGCGCCCTCAGTTTTTGGGCTCTTGGCTTTGGCATCATGTTTGGTACCGGTAATGCCTTTATGGGCACCAGCGGTTTTTTTGTCGATGCTTCTAAAGTAGATGCCTATGCCAGCCTGGCTTGGACCTCTGTTCCCGTTTTTGCCGCCTTTATTTTTCAAGCGGTTTTTGCCGCTACCGCGGCCACCATTATCTCGGGTGCCGTGGCAGAGCGCATTAAGTTTTCTACCTACCTGATGATCTCGATTGTCGTTACCACCTTGATTTATCCGATTTCCGGCCATTGGGGCTGGGGCGGTGGCTGGTTGGGCGATGTCGGCTTTACCGATTTTGCCGGCTCCACGATTGTACATTCCGTAGGGGGATGGGCCGCCTTGGCCGCGGTTTTGGTTTTAGGCCCCCGCATCGGTAAATACGGCAAAAATGGCGAGACTCGGGTTATCGCCGGTCACAACATCCCTTTGGCCACCTTAGGGGTTTTTATTCTTTGGATGGGCTGGTACGGGTTTAATCCCGGTTCCACCATGGCTGCCGATGTTTCCATTGGGGCTATCGCGGTCACCACCACCTTGGCTGCCGCGGCAGGCAGTTTAACCGCTTTTATCTTGACCTATTTGAAGTATAAAAGAGCCGATGTCGGCATGACCCTCAACGGCGCCTTAGCCGGCTTGGTGGGGATTACCGCGGGTTGTGCCAATGTTACCCCCGTGGGGGCTATTTTGGTTGGCGTGCTCAGTGGGTCTGTTGTTTTGGTTTCCGTACTCTTTTTAGATCGAATCAAGGTAGACGATCCCGTTGGCGCCATCAGCGTGCATGGGGTTTGCGGTGCCGTAGGCACCTTGGCCCTCGGGTTTTTAGACGCCGAAAACGGGGTCTTGTATGGCGGCGGCTTTGACTTGCTGCAAGCTCAAGCGATTGGGGTACTTTCGATTGGGGCTTGGGCTTTTGGGGTTTCTTTTGCCATTTTTAAGGCTTTAGACCTCATCATGGGTTTAAGAGTTACCCAAGAAGAAGAAGAGCAAGGCTTGGATTACGCGGAACACGGCGCGAACGCTTATCCTAATTTTAATGTCAGCACAATTAAATAACGATTATCAATTAGGGGGAAAAGCCCCCTCAATGTATGGAGAACTCAATGTTGAAAAAAATGACGACCCTGCTTATTTTTGGCGCCTTTACTGTTTCCGGTTTGCAGGCACAAGAAGTCGAAGTCAAAGAAGGTATGACCACCAAACCCCTGGTTGGTCACCAGCATGTGGAAAATGTAGCTGAAGGTTTTGTGCCCGATGTTTCTGGTTATGTGGGTGTGGTGAGCAGTTATGTTTGGCGCGGGGTGCCTCAGGGCAACCGGGCGACCAGCGTGCAAGGCGGTATTGACTTAGCTGTTGACGGCCTGAACTTCGGCACCTGGATCGCTTCGATTGGCGGCGCTACGGGTAATGAAACCGATTATTATGTTTCTTATGAAGGGGATGCCGGGGGACTCGGTTATACCGTTGGATTGACGCTATATTCTTATGATTTTAAAGCCTTTAAGGAAATTACCAAAGATGGCAAAGGCGTTCAGGTCACCACCCAAAAAGAATTTTTCGTTGGCGCCAGCTACGGGGATTTTTCCGGAACCTATTACATGGTTCCCGCAGAAGACTCGACTTACGCAATTACCGACAAGGCAACTTCCAGCACCGCTTTAAATTTGCTGTAATTGGGTTGGGGCGGCAGCGTCGGCAAGTTTGACGCGGTTTTGACCTACAATACCGGTACCTATAACCAACAGGTGTTGACCACGGGCAATGCCCTTGAATCTACCTCTATTTTAGCATACTCTTTGGGTAGATCCGTTTCTGAAATCGTAACGGTTTCGTTTAACGGCACCAAGGTGTTGACTAATTCGGATAAAGGAACGCAACTCCAAGATGAATTTTGGATGAGTTTAGAGGTGGCCTATTAATTTAATTTGGGCTTAGCCCTTTGCACTTTAAAACGCTATAAGGAAAGCATGAAAAAAATTGAAGCGATCATCAAACCCTTTAAGGTTGAAGCGGTACGCGATGCCTTAGAAGGAATCGGCATCTTAGGGATGACGGTAAGTGAAGTTAAGGGTTTTGGCCGCCAAAAGGGCCACACCGAACTCTATCGTGGGGCGGAGTATCAGGTTGATTTTGTTCCTAAAGTCAAACTGGAAATTGCCTTGAATGAAGCGGATGTGGAAAAAGCGGTCAACACTATCGTCGAGACGGCCGGCACGGGCAAGATCGGAGATGGGAAAATCTTTGTTTTAAACTTAGAAGACTGCATTAAAATCCGCACCAATGAGCGAGGCGCGGCGGCCCTTTAATTTCATTTTGGGGATGTAGTTTAAATTAGGCTATTTACGCATCGTCCTGAGACCCCCTTTATGGGGGTTTTTTTTGTCCCGTATTCTTAATTACAAATAGAATATAAATTCAACAGCTTTACTTGCGCCCCTGGAGCAAGGTGCGGTAGAATAGTTCATATCCCGCAACCCGATTTAACTTTTATTTTATGAAACTAATCGAAAAAATTTTACCGACTCAAGGCCAGGTTTATAAACCGAGCCAGCCCTTTTGCGCTACCTTGATCGAAAATCAGCGCATTACCCCGCCCGAGAGTGTCGATGATATACGCCATTTGGTTTTTGATCTTACGGGCAGCGGGATTGAGTATTTAGAGGGGCAATCCATGGGGGTGGTGCCCCCGGGGGAAACTGTCGAGGGCAAACGGCATAAGGTCCGGCTTTATTCGATTTCCTCAGCGCGCTGCGGTGACGACGGAAAATGCGCCACCGTGAGCTTGACGGTGAAACGAATCCTTTACCTTGATGACCAGGGGCAAGAGAAACAGGGGCTTTCCTCAAACTACTTAACCAGTCTGCCGATAGGGGCAAAGGTCATGCTCACCGGCCCTGTGGGCCGTAAATTCCTTCTCCCCCAAGAGGACTCGGTGAACCTGATCATGGTGGCGGTGGGCACGGGCATTGCCCCTTTTCGCTCCTTCATTGAGCATATCTACCGGGAAAAAGGTGGTTGGAAGGGCTGCATTCGTCTTTTTTACGGGGCGAAAACGGGTTTGGAAAGCCTCTATATGAATCAAGAGAAAACGATATCGGCCAATACTTTACCCAAGAAACCTTCCAAGCCTTTAAGGCTCTATCAAGAGAAACCCCGGGGAAAAAAGAATATGTGCAAGATAAAATCCTCGCGGCGAAACAAACCCTCTGGCCCCTTTTAAAAGAAGGAAACTTCTGCTTTTATCTTTGTGGATTAAAAGACTTGGAAAGGGGCATTGAAAAAATATTCCGCTCCTGGGCGGAAGAAGAAAATTTAAACTGGGATGAGATGCAAAATCGGTTTAAGGCGCAGGGCCAGTGGAACATTGAGGTTTATTAAGCCATGGCAACCTATGATCTCATCATCATTGGTTCCGGCCCTGCGGGGGAAAAAGCGGCTTTAGAGGCCAGTCGCTTGGGGGCGAAGACCGCAGTGGTCGAAAAATGGATTCATCCCGGCGGGGCGAGTGTGATTAGTGGGACGCTGCCCTCGAAATCCTTGCGAGAAACGGTGCAGTATTTACAAACCCTCTCCCACCCAGAACTAAACGGAATCTGTGCCAAGCTGGATAAAGGGCTCACGGTACAAGATTTAATGCACTTAAAGAATGTGGTTACCCTAGGGCGAATTGATTGTATTTTTTCTGCCTATCGTGCCTCGGAAATCGACTACTACCAAGCCAAAGCCCGTTTTACGAGCGAGCGCGAGATTTTTTGCCAGCCTGAGCAAGGGGAAGGTTATTATCTTCGAGGGGATAAATTTATCCTTGCCGTGGGTACCCATCCCTTTCAACCGGTCGATTGGCCCTTGGACCAAAAAATCATTCTAGACAGCGACGGCATTTTAAATCTGAATCGTTTACCCAAAAAAATGGGGGTTTACGGGGGTGGGGTGATCGGTTGTGAGTATGCCACGATTTTCGGCAAAATCGGGGTGGAGGTCACCTTGATCGACCCACGGGGTACGCTCTTGAGTTTTTTGGATCATGCCATTAGCACAGAGTTGCAGGAAATTTTTATTCACAGTGGGATTTGCTTACGCCTAGGGGAGTCGAGTGAAACCGTGACCTTAGAGGGGGAGGAGGCGGTTTTGACTTTATCGAGCGGAGAAATATTGCGTTTTGATACCCTGCTTTTTGCCAATGGCAGGCAGGGGGCGACTCAAGGGCTGGGGTTGGAAGAGCTTGGAATTGAGGTAGACGGGCGTTGTCAGTTGAAGGTGAATGATCAATTTCAAACCAACCTGCCTCATATCTACGCGGTGGGGGATGTCATCGGCCCTCCGGCCCTGGTTTCGGTCAGCAATCGCGAGGGGAGGCTCGCCGCCCGTCACGCGGTAACGGGGCAACCGGTACGGCGGGACCATGGTTTTATCCCCTCGGCGGTCTACAGCATTCCCGAGATTGGGATGATCGGTAAAACCGAGCAAGAATTGAAGGCGGAAGGCACCCCTTACGCGCAGGGGGTTTGTTATTTTTCCGATCTGGCTAAGGGGTTGATGTTGGGGGTTAAAGAAGGTTTTTTAAAGCTGCTTTTTTGCCCGAGAACGCATCAAATCTTTGGGGTCCATATCCTGGGGCCCCAAGCAGCGGAATTGATTCACCTGGGGCAGGCGGTCATGAAGCTGGGCGGTACCTTGGATTATTTTATGGATGAGGTGCTCAATTTCCCCACCCTTTCCGCCGCCTACAAGGTGGCTGCGTTAAATGGGGTGCAAAAGGGGGATCAAATCTGCCAGAAACTCTAAAAAAGGAACCTCTGATTATGGCCCTTGGGGGGCATCGAGTTTTTCCGTTTTTTCGGTTGGGAATGAAATCCACAACCTCAAAGCGAATCCATAAGTCGCGCTTTTTGCTTTGGCAAGGCATCCCTGCCCTGCTGGGAAACTCCGCGTTTTTCAGAGTTTCCAAAACTTGATTCCTAGATTTTTTAGTTGTTTTACTCAAGAATTCGCTTCCCGGCCCGCAAGTCGCCTCTGAGTTGTTTAGGGGTTTTTGCAACAGGTTCGGCGCCCAATAGGGAACTCAGTACCTTTGAGCCCCTGCGCCCGCACTGGGGGAAGAATCCAAGCATTTGCCGCCTGCTTGCCCGCCTTGTTTTTTGTTTGGTTTTGGGCCGCCTGGTAAGGGGGATGGGCGCAGAACTTGTTCCTTTTTAAGGGTTGGTTTGGCGGTTTTAAATCCCAGAGAAAGGGGAAAAGTGGGGTTTGGGCAAGGAAAGAAGGCGGTATCCTGCCTCTAGGCTGGATTTTTTTTCCCCAAGAGGATAAAAGAGGGCATGAATACCGCACAAAGCGCCTCGATTTTATCCCAATTATTCCGAATTTTACTGCGTCACCAGGGGCAAATTCTTGCCGGGGTCATCTGCATGATCTTCTTTGCCCTGTTTACCGTGGCTCCGGCGCTGTACATGAAAGATATTGTGGACGCGCTCGGTTCCGGTCAAATCCCTTCTTTAAGGCAATTCTTTTTTGTCGGCGGGGGCATTATCTTGGTTTTTCTTTTGAAAGGGATTTTCTTTTTCGGGCAGAGTTATTTAATGAGCGAGTTGGGCCAAAAGATAACCCGCGATTTACGAGATCAGGCCTTTCATCGGGTTTTGGGTTTACCGCTCAATTTTTTTAACCGCACTCCTGCGGGGGATTTGATCAGCCGTTTCACCACCGATATTCAATACTTTTCTGAAGGGCTGAAAACCGTGATCATCGGCCCTCTACGCGACCTGCCGCAAATTTTGATGCTTTTGGCCTTGATGGCCTATCGCTCTTGGCAGCTTTTTGTCTTGATTCTTATCTTATTGCCCATCGCCGCCTTTTTCATCAATCGTTTTGGTCAACAAAATCAAGAAGTAACCACTCAAAGGCAACATCAATATGGCGATTTGATCAGTCTGCTCAGTGAGACCTTGAGCGGAATCCGGGTGGTCAAAGCCTTTGGGATGGAGCGCTATGAGTCGAGCCGCTTTGCGAAGGTGAATAATCGACTTTTTCGTTATTTTTTAGACAGCGCCAGAATCGGCAGCTATTCTTACCCTGTCTTGGAGTTTATCGGAGGGGTTTGCGGGGCCTTGATCTTAACCTATGGCGGTTATTTGATCATCCATGAGCAGATTACGGGCGGCGACTTTGCCAGCTTTATCGTTGCCTTTTTCATGATGAACGAACCGATTAAAAAGTTGAACGGCTTTACCTTAAAGGTGCAAGAAGGTTATGCGGCGGCAAAACGGATTTTTTATATTTTAGACATCCCCTGGGAAATTGAAGAAAATCAGAGTTCTGTAAAACTTCCTCTGATTCAAAAAGAAATTAAAATTGATATTCAGCAATTTTGCTATGAAAATAAGCCTATTTTACATAATATTCATATTACCCTAAAAAAGGGGACGGTTACGGCTTTGGTCGGTGGCTCTGGAAGCGGCAAAACCACCCTGGCCAACTTAATCCCTCGTTTTTACGAGTTGCAACCGAGCGAAGGCAGCATTTGTATTGATGGGCAAGATATTCGCAAGGTGCAGCTGGATAGCCTGCGTGGGCAAATCGCGATTGTCACTCAAGAAGTCGTGCTGTTTAACGATACCATTGAGGCGAATATCTCTTATGGAAACATAGGGGGGGATAAAAAACGCATTGAGGAGGCAGCGAAAGCGGCCTATGCTTGGGATTTTATTCAACAGCAAAAATGGGGCCTGAAAGAAGAGATCGGCGAAAGGGGGGGGATGCTCTCTGGGGGTCAGCGCCAGAGGCTTTCTATCGCTCGTGCCTTGATTAAAAACGCTCCCATCTTGATTTTAGATGAGGCGACCAGTGCCTTGGATTCGGAATCGGAAAAAGAAGTACAGGGCGCCATCGAAAACCTGATGAAAAACCGCACCAGCCTCGTCATCGCTCACCGCTTAAGCACCATCCGCCATGCCCATGTAATCCATGTATTAAAAGAAGGGCGCATTGTCGAATCGGGCACCCATGAGGAACTTTTAACCCACCAGGCAGGGGAATACCACCGCCTTTATCAAATGCAATTTCGAGACCCTCCCCCCCAATCGACTTCTTCCAAGGAATAAAATGAGTAAAGTGAAAACAAAATTCGACATGACCGAAGCAGGCCTGGAATTCGGCCTCATCTTTGCCGGTTATGCCTGGAATACCCCCTACCTGCATTATGGTTTTTTTAAAGAGGGGCTGAAACCCCTGCCGGAAAATGTGCGTGAGGCCCAGGAAAACTACACCCAGTTTTTGTTCGCTCAGTTTCCTGAAGGGGTACAAAGCGTGCTGGATGTAGGTTGCGGCACGGGGGAACTGGCCAAGCAGATGCTGGCGAAGGGTTTAAAGGTCGATGTGGTCAGCCCTGGTGGGTTTTTAACGGATCGGGTGAGAGAGAAGCTGCAAGGGAGTGGCGCGGAGGTTTTTAATTGTGGTTTTGAAGAGGTCCAAACCGATAAACGCTATGATTTGGTGTTGTTTTCCGAGTCCTTTCAATACATTCCCGCAGAGCGGGCCTTAGCCCAGGCCGCCAAGTTTTCCAAAGCGGGTGGTCATGTTTTGGTTTGTGATTTTTTTAAGCTTAAAGCAGAAGAAAAAAGCCCCATTGGTGGCGGTCACGACTGGGATGAGTACCAAGAAGAGGCAAAACGCCATCCCTTAAAAGAACTCAAAAACCAAGATATTACCCCAGAAACGGCACCGAGTCTGGATGTGGTGGATGATTTTTTGACCCGCTTTATGGTGCCCGCTAGTTTGTTGGTGGTTCGCATGGTCGAACACAAACTGCCCTGGCTGGTCAAGCTGATCCGTTGGAAGATGGCAAAAAAAATTGAAAAGGCGCGCTATAAATACTTTGAGCGCAAGATCAATCAAGAGAGCTTTGCCAAACACAAAACCTATCGTTTGCTGTTGTACAAGGTGGACAAATAGCCTTGCGAGCCAGGAAGAAGAGGCCGTCTTCTCGCGCTTAGCGACTCAACACCGCCAGGGCCTCCAGGTGATGACTGTGGCAGTACATGTCAAAACCTTGCAAGCGGCGGAGTCGAAACCCCGAAGCCGTCAAGCGAGCCAAGTCGCGGGCCAGACTGGCAGGGTTGCAACTGATGTAAATAATTTTTTCAATGGCGCTGGAGACCGTTTGCTCTCTCAAGGCGGCATCCAATCCGGCACGGGGCGGGTCAATGAGCAGTAGGTCCGCCTGGGGCGGTAGTTTGACTTTTCCCGCCTTGGCGTGGATTGCTTTTGCGGAACTCAACCCTAGCCGCTCCAGATTGCGGTTTAAGGTTTTGACCGCCTTTTTTTCCCCCTCAAAGGCGGTGATTCGCCGGCTCGCCTGGGCTAAAGCTAAGGTGAAGGTTCCCGACCCGGCGTAATGCTCCACCGCCCAATTGGCTCCTTGGGCTTCTTTGGCCACCTCTTGGGCGATCAAGGCGGTTACCCAGGGGTTGGCCTGGGCAAAGGAGGTGGCTTGCAGTTCCAATTCGCCAAAGCCGTAATCTTCCAGCACCGCATGAGGGAAGCGGGGCAGGGTTTTGTTTTCCCCTCGAACCTTGCGCCCCCCAGCGAGAAGTTGTTTCGCTTTGGATTCCAAAAGGGAGTATTCCGCCTCGCCGTCCTTGAGTTTTGCCAACAGGGGGAGGCTCGATAAAATCCCCTTGGAGAGAGCAATACATTGCCCAATGGCCACGACTTCATGAGATTTATGTCGATTCAATCCCACCCGGCCACTTCCTGCCTTGATCAAGGCCTTGTAACGAAAATGTTTTTGTGCTGGGCCGGCAATGATTTTTGGGTTATATTCCACTCCTTGCGCGGTTAAAACCTGAGTGAAGAGTTCTTGCTTTAGGGTCAGTTGATCGGCGTAGGTAAGGTGTAGGAGGTTGCACCCCCCGCAGTTTAGGTAGTGGGGGCAGGGGGGCTTGACGCGGTTTGCACCCGCTTCAATTACCCGGATCAAACGGGCTTCGAGGTGCCTCTTGCCTTGACGGATCACTTCGACTTCAACCCGGTCACCGGGGGTGACCTTCCCTACAAAAACAGCCTGCCCTAAGGCGTAGCCCATGCCCCAACCAGGAGGGGCCCAGGAGTCAATCGTCAATTCAAAAAGGGACATGGTTGTTTCATCCTCAGCAAATCACCTTAGCCCCGGCAATGTATGCTACCCGGATTGGGGCAGGAGCAGCCTAAGCGTATGGAGCCCGGTGGAAAAGGCCGGGGAACAAGGCAAACCGGGTCTAGCCCTAGTTTAGGGTAGCCCCGTAAGTAAACCAAGTCTCAAGGAGTTCAGCAATCATCTTTTCATTTGGGCCTGTAAATAATTTTCAATTCCTAGGTGGGCAATGAGTTCCTGCTGGGCTTCAAGCCAGTCAATGCGCTCTTCCACCGCGGTTTGAATTTCTTCTGCCAGCTGGCGGGATACAAAATCGGCTTCGGCTTCGAGTTGGGAGATGGCCTCTGCAGCCGCCTTTTGCGTGTCGATAAAAAGCGTTCGGTCATTTTCAATGATTTCAGCGGCAGATTCCCCGATGCGTAGACTGCCTAGGTTTTGCAAATTGGGCAGCCCTTCAAGAAATAAAATGCGCTCAATCAACTTGTCGGCACGCTTCATCGCCTCAATGGAAGCGCTATACATGCTTTTATTCAAGCTCTGCAAGCCCCAATTTTTTAAAATTCGCGCGTGTAAAAAGGTTTGATTGAGAATAATAAACTCATAATAAAGAATTCCATTGAGGGTGTTGTTGCTTTTTTCCGTGAGCCTCATTTATGAATCTCCTTCACTAGACTGATCCATTTGCGCTTGGAGGTAATTTTGCAATCCGACCTTGTCGATCAAACCGATTTGAGTTTCGAGCCAGAAAATATGATCTTTTTCCGTATCCCTTAAGAGTTCTTCCAATAATTCACGGGTCACAAAATCCTGGGCTTTTTCGGCCAAAGCGATAGCGTCTTTCAGTTTGGCGGCGGCCTCGACTTCATAGGCGAGGTCCAGGGCGAGCATTTCAGGTACCTTGGTAACAAATTGGTATTCTTCGCGAGCGGTTAGGTTGGGGGTTCCTTCTAAAAATAAAATGCGTTCAATCAATTTGGCGGCGTGGGAGCGCTCATGGTCCATTTCATGCCAAAGGCGCGTGCCGATGGCATTTAAACCTTGATCTTCTAAAATTTTCGCTTGCACAAAGTAAATGTCGATTGCCGTTAAATCAATGCTTAAAAGTTGATTTAGGCTGTTGATGATGGTCGAGTTTCCCTGCATGTGGATCCTTGGTTTATTCCAATTTAGAGTGCTTTTTTCTTTTACCGCAGGATTTAAGGTTTTGGCAACAACGGCCACAATTTTCACCTGCCCCTAAACAACGGAGGCTTTCTGTTGCGTCTATTTGATTTTTTTTGCTGTATTTTTCAACTTCGCTGCTAGAAATGTTTTTGCAGATACAAATAACCATGGCGACCTCTTGTATTTCGTATATACGAATTTAATATTTTCGCTAAAGCATGTCAAGTATTTTTGTATCGGCAGATTTAAAAAATTAGGGAAGCATGAAAAATATGAGGTTGAAAGGGCGCGAGGAGGCAGGGAATGGATGCCGCTTCCCGCCTTGTTTTAGATTGGTAACGAACCATGCTCCACTGGGCGGGTGAGCTTTTGCCTGAACCTCCAGCTTCAGGCGGTTGACCTAGGCAAGGCTATTGGGAGAGGCCGCAACCGCTGCGGTCAATAGGCCTTGCTCAAGGAGCCAATGACCTCGACTCCGCCTCCGGCGGCTTGGGACAGGGCCTTCATCCTCGCCACTTGATCCCCCTGGGCGGCATATTGAAATAAATCCCGCAAAAAAGCGTAACCCGCCGCTTGGTAGAGCAGGCTCACTTCGAGGGTAAAGTTTCCCGTTCTGCCCCCGAGGTCGATCTCGTACTGCACCGAGTCGCTCCCTCCGGTGAAATTTGGGTCTGCGGTTGCCGCTCCATGCACCGCCACGCTTTCTGCTGCCTGGGCCGCGACAAAGCCCTTGGGGAAGAGTCGGTTGTCTTTGAGGTGGCTTGCTGCCCGGAGCAGGCCATAGGTCACTTGATGGTCGCTGTTTTGGGCAATGGTTTCATAGATTTGCACTTGCCCCCCCTGGGTGATTCGGTCGTAATGGGGCTCGTACCCGCCTTGCAGCAGGTCGGCCTCGTTGCCCGCGATCTTGCCTTGGCTGTCATAATCCCCAGAGGAGAAAAAGACTCCATTGGCGTCTTTGGCCACCAGCCTAACCCAGACCCGGCGACTGGGGTAGGCGGTCGGCAGTTTGTGGCCGCTCAGGTTTTCGATCTTTACGACCAAACTCAGCTTCCCCCCCGCAATCTGACTGGAGGCAAGGGTCAGCTTGGCGGTCTCCTGGGCCAGGTAAGCCCGATTGGCCGCCTCGTTTTTAGCCAAGGCCCCGACGCTGCCGGTGGGGGATAAGTCAGCGGCGTTGTTTTTGAAAATACCCAGCATCCAGGCGTTGGCTCCCACAAAATTGTGCCGATGGAAGGGGCTCCGTTTCGATAACATTTGAGAGGGCCGATTGCTGATGACCACGCCCCCCTGGGCTAGGGGCATATGGCAGTCTTGGCAAGAGAGATCATCATTGACATCCCCACTGCCAAACTGGCTTTCCTTCCATTCCAGGTAGGGGGTTTGCTCTGGAAACTCCGCCCCTGTGGGTTGGCTTTGAGCGTCAACCACGGGGGTAAACAGGGTATGGCAGGTGGCGCAATGCTCCGAGCTTTCCAAAGAACTGTTTTTTACGGGGGTAAAGCTGGCCCCCTGGATCATAGGGCGGTCAAAGGGGTTGTTGTAGGGGCCATAGATCCGCCGCTCCGGGCGAGGGGTTACCTGGTCGATCAGGTAGCCCCCTGAAAAACTCCCAACCGCGCCGAAGTTCCCCCCCTGAATCTGATGACAAAGAGTACAACCAACCCCTTCCATGGCAAAGTTGTGATCTGAGTTGTCAACCGATAAAACCCCGCTTCCCGTTAAGCTTAAAGTTTCTCCCCGCACCCTTGCCTCCACATTGGCAATCGGGGTGTGGCAGCGGCCGCAGGTGGCTTCAATGGTTGTTTGCAAGGTAGGGTGGGCGAGGCTTTCCGCCTGCATTTTCGCCCTCCATAAAGGGTCTTTCGCGGCATTGGCCATCATGGTTCCGCTCCATTCAGAGTACAGGGAAACCTCGTTACCGACTTCATCAACCAACCCTTCATGACAGTTTGCGCACAGGTCCGCAGTGGCGAAGCGATCATTTTGCGAGCTGGCGCTAAAAGCTCCCTCCTGCCCCATTCCCCTGCCTCTGCCGCAGGCCGCGAGGATGAAGAGCAGCAAGACCCCGTAAAATAAACTATGCTTGTAAAGCCGCATAAAACTCCTCCCAATTGGCTACCCGCCGAAAGGGAAACTCTCCCTTTTCGTTGTGAGGCCGAGTCATTAAAAAAACTTTCGCGCCAGGATAATGTTGGGCCACATCCTGACAGTTGACGGGGTGATCGTCTAAAAAAACCAATTCTTCATTTTTATGCCGCAGCAAGCGGATCACCTGGGATTTTGTAGGGTAGCCGAGGATCGAAAAATTATGGTGCCCCCCAAGCAGCAAACCCTTAAACTTCAATCCATGAGCCCGTAGATTCGCTAAGCGAGACGCTCTTAATTTATCCGGCAGGTTGGTCACCAACCAAACCTCGAATTGAGCGCTCAAGGCGTTGAAACTTTTTGCGTCAGCGATCAACTCCAGTTGCTGGAAGGCCTCGCTGGAGGTAAAATCTTCCCAAGCCACTTCAATATCTACATCTCCGAACTCTCCATGCATCTCCCAGGTTTTGGGGCGGTAGCCTGGGGGGAGTTCAGGGTGGTAAGTCGATCGGATATATTCCATAAAGGCTTTTTCAAAGTCTAAAATCACTCCATCCACATCTAAAAATAACTGCATGCTGATTCAAAGCTAATTGGTTGGTCCCCTGGCACTAGGTGGATAGTGAATGTTCGGCAAAAGTGCGGATGGAGCTTGAGTTGCTGTTGGTTTTATTTTCGCTAAATAATGACTTCTTGACAAGGGGTTATTATTTATGTATTCATATATACATATTAAATATGGAAGAAAAGCGCGGCAACGGATTGCCGCATCCCACAAACTCATTGAATTGAGTTTCAACCCTTTGGATCAGGAAAAATTATGTGCCTGGAGCGCGTTCATCGTTTTTTAATGGCTTTTGTTTTGGCTCTTGGTGCCGGTTTATTGTCCCAAGGTATCCACGAGGGGATCTATGTGATCTATTTTGTGATTGGGATGCTTTTTATTTTTGGTCTAACCAATTTTTGTCCTTCGGTGTGGTTCATGCGCAAAGCAGGGCTAAAAAAGTGCGGTTAACCCCGTACTACTCTCTTTATATTGTTCTCCTTCAGGGTTGCTCCCCTTGATTTTTTGGGGAAAAAGGCGGTTCTCCGCCTTTTTTTTATCCAGTGCCTGAGCGATTCGTTTCCCCCTTACCAAAAAAGGTTGAATCAGGCATCTTGAACCCAAAAGGGAGTTATGCAAATTCAAGCCGTTATTTTTGATATGGATGGGCTTTTACTCGATACCGAGCCCATTTATACCCAAGTGACCCAAGAGGTGGTAAGCCCTTATGGGAAAAACTTCGACTGGTCGATAAAATCGCGGATGATGGGGCGGAGTACCGATGAGGCAACCGAAATATTAATTGCCGCTTTGCAACTCCCTTTCAGTGTCGATGAATTTCAAGCCGCTCAAGCCCCCTTGTTTTTGCGGGAATTCCCCAAGGCGAACCCCATGCCCCATGCCGTGGCCCTGACCGAGCGTCTTTGGGCCCTTCCCCTACCCTGCGCGGTGGCGACCAGCTCATCCACAGAGTTTTACCGGCTCAAAACGAAGCGGCACCAAGCTTGGTTTGAGCGCTTTCAAGCCCGGGTAACGGGGGACCAGGTTCCCCACTGCAAACCGGAGCCGGACCTTTTTCTGGAGGCGGCTCAACGGCTGAATACAGCTCCGCGAAATTGCCTGGTTTTTGAAGACGCCCCCACGGGGGTGCAAGCCGCTAAGCGGGCGGGGATGGCGGTGGTTGCCGTGCCCGCTGTAGAGATGGATTTAGCGGAGTTTTCCAAGGCCGATGAGGTGCTTTCCAATTTGGGCGAGTTCAATTTCCAGGCCTGGGGGCTGTTGTAGTGTTTTTGGGCTGCCAGAGATTAAAGGGTCCGGTCATGTTTTTATGCTTGCTCTTTGCGTTGCTTTTTTTTCCGGCTTTGAGCAATGCTCAGGGCTTTGCGTTTCAACTTTGCGTTCAGGGGGACGCCTATCGCTGCCTGAGCGAAACCCAGCGCCTGCTGTCGATGCGCGGCAATAGGTTGTCACCGGTTTTAAAATTGAGTCTTTATGAGGCGCAAGGGGAAGCGGCCTGGAAATTGAGTGACTATTCCCGGGCGGCAGAGGCAAGCCGGAATTGCCTTCAACTGGACTCGCGCCAAGCGAGTTGCAGAAAACGCTTGATTCTCAGTCAACTCGCCTTGGGAAAAGAGCAAGAGGCAGAGGCGAGCTTTCTTCAAGGCAACCCTGAAACCCTCTGGCTGCGAGCGGGGGAGGAGCAAGGGCACCAATCCCCGCGCCTCGCTCAGGGGTTGAACTATCTTTTGCCGGGCGCGGGCTTTGCCTACCTAGGCTCTTGGGGCAAGGGGCTGGGGAGTTTTTTTTTAAATGGTATTTTTTTGAAAGCCATTGCCGATGCTTGGGCAGCGGGGAACCGAGCCCAGACCTTGGTTTTTTTCACCTTTGAGGCCGGTTGGTATCTGGGCGGGGCCAAGGCGGCGGGAATCGCCGCTGAGGAGGGAAATAAAAAAAGACTACAGCGCCAGCGCATTGAATTGCTCCGCCTTTCGTTTTAAAGAGTCGCTGCGTAGCTAAGGTGTCGTCAGGCCATTTTTTCTTGCAGGGCCCGTAACAGTCGTGCCATCTGGGCTTGCGTCCCCGCGGTAACGCGAATGCAGTCTCGCAAGGGGGCTTGGGCAAAATATCGCACTAAGATTCCCTCTTGTTCCAATTCCTCTTTGAGCTTTTTTGCCTCATAGCCCGTGACCCGGCAAAGAATAAAGTTCGCTTCGGTGGGAAAGGGGGTTAATCCAGGGACTTTGCGGACTTCATGCCAAAACCAATCGCGGCTTGCCTTGATTTGCTGGATTTGCTCCGCGTAGATCGGCCAATGGGCCAAGGCTTTTAAGGCAAGGGCCTCGGCCGCCACATTCACCGAGTAGGGGGGTTTGATTTTCATGAGCTCCTGGGCGATGATCGGGGCCATGAGCCCGTAGCCGACCCGCATCCCCGCGAGGGCAAAGCATTTAGAAAAGGTGCGCAGGATGATCAAATTCTCATGCTCGGCCAGGTAATCCGTCCCCTTTTCTTTTGCAAACTCGCCATAGGCCTCGTCCAATAAAACCAATAAATCTTGCTGGAGCAGGTATTCCAAGACCTTCTTTTCAACCGGATTCCCGCTCGGGTTGTTGGGGCTGCATAAGATCACCATTTTATAAGCCGAAAAATCAATCTCTTTGACCTCTTTTAAGGAAAGAGAAAAATCCGCTTTTCTCGGGTAAGTCTGATATTTCCCGTGGTTTAAACTCACCACATGGTCATAATATGAAAAACTGGGGGAAAACCCCAAAACCTGATCCCCCGGCTGTAAAAAAAGCCGCATCACCAAGTCTAAGAGTTCGTCGGCCCCCGCCCCGGCCACCACTTGATTGGGGGCAAGCTTGGCGTAAGCGGCAATCGCGGCGCGCAGTTTGACCTGCGCCGGATCCGGATAGACATGGAGATATTTTTCTTCTGCCAAGGCCCGCCGCAAGTCGGGGTGCAGGCCAAAGGGGTTTTCATTGGCATCGAGTTTTAAGATTTGCTCTGGGGGGAGGCCCAGCCTTTTGGCAAGTTGATCCGGCGGCTCAATGGGGCTGTAGGGCCGCATCCGGGTAAAACCGGGGTGGAAAAATTTAGCGATGGAGCTCATGGCTTGGTTTTATGGGTTGAATGCGCTTTTAGGCTTTTTTTATATTTCTCGCAAGGGTCTTCCCAATCCGAGCGAGGGGTAAACCAATAAACTTGGTGGCGACTGGGAAAAGTCCTGCCCAGGGCCTGGTCTGGGGTCAAATAAGCCGCCAAGAGGCTGGGCTTGATGGTGACTTCCTGAAAGCCCAGATTGAGTTGCTTCAAGGTGGGGTTGAGCTTTTTTACTCGTTCATAGACCGCGTAATTGTTTTCCACATGACCATTGCCTAAAATGACCACCGTGGGCTCATTTTTGCGCTGCATGCGCACGATGGCTTCGGCCATGGCTTGGTTGCGTGCCAGCCAAGCCTCATAGAGCCCCTTTAGGACGGTCGGCTCAGACCAACCGCAATGGCCGTCGATAAAGCGTTGGCGCATTAGCGCTTCATAGGCGGGGTCTACAAAATCCCCCTGGGGGCTTTGTTGTTGTTCTAAGGGGGTCAAAGAGGCATAACCTTGTTGGGTCAGCCGATAGGCCAAGGCCCGACTGATATCGGCACCGTAGACGCGCAACCCCTGCTGGCGAGCGAGTACGATAAAAGCGGAATACTGTTTCCACAGTTTATCAGAAACCTGCTTCCAGTTCAATTGACCGCGGAGGCGTTGGAGGCGCGCTGTTTCATCGCTTGGTTTTTTCGCCTTAGGGGCTTGAACAAAAGCCATTAAAACCGGGGTTTGCCATTGGGCAAAAAACTCCATGGCAATATCGGGTTTCCGCCCCTGTTGCAGCAGTTGCTGGATCACTTCTAATTGCAACTGGTGGTGGGTCGCGTTATCGTGGCTTTCTCCTAAATAAAGGACATCGTATTGAGCCAAACGGCGATAAAAGGTTTGTTGTTGAATTTCTTTGCCCTGAGCGTCAAAGAGGCGGCCAATTAAGGGGTCTGGCCGCCTTGCAGGCCCTGAGGCACTACACCCGGCAAGGAAAAGAAAAACTAAAAAAGCGCATCCGTATGCTTTCATTCGGCTAAATCCAAAAGGAGTTCAATGGGGTGTAAAGGTTTGTATCCTTGAAATCGTTTTACCTGGGAGCGACAAGAGTAACCGCTCACCAAGACCCAAGCGGCATCGGTGGCCGCTTGTTGCAGCCGCCCTTGCCAATGGATGTCAAAGATTGTTTTGCTTTCTTGTTGGTGCGCCCTCTCATGACCAAAGAGCCCCCCCATGCCGCAACAACCCACGGGTTGGGGTCGCAGCTCCAACCCAAAGGCTTGAAATATTTTTTTCCACCAGGTTTCCGCCGCGGGGAGCGCGGTTTTTTCAGTGCAGTGAGCAAAAAAATGGATTGGCTTATCCGCGGTAAGCTTAGGTAAGGTGAGAAGGGGTAACTGTTTTACCAACCATTCTTCCAATAAAAAAACCTTAAAACCTGGGTCTCGCTCTAAAATCTTAGGGTATTCGTCTCGGTAGGTTAAGGCGATTGCCGGGTCGAGGCCAATCATGGGGATTTGATACTTTGCCATTGCGGCAAGTTTCGCGCTGGTTTCCTCTGCTGTTTTTTTAAAATCCCCCAAAAACCCCTTGATATGTTTTGCCTTTCCGTTTTCGCTAAAGGGCAATACCCAGAGTTTGACCCCGCAGAGGGCAAAAAAGTCGTGGAGCTTTAAGACCAAATCGCTTTCATAAAAACTGGTAAAGGCATCTTGCACCAAAAGCAGGTTTTGCTGCGGATCCAAGTGATTTAGGGAGTCGTTCCAAGTCAAGAGGGCATGCCGCTCTGCCAATCCCGCCTGAAGGTTGACCTCACTCAGTAGGGGAGGGTCAACAAGGCCAAAAAACCTTTTCAGTTTCCATTGCACTAAGGGTAAACCTAAGAGGGAATTAAAAAACTCCGCCCATTCCGCTTGGCCCTGCGCTGTTTTTTCCACTCCTTTTGCGAGGTAATCCCTTAAGGGGCGTAGGTAGCGTTGGTGGTAGAGAGCCAAAAACTTCGCTTTAAAGTCGGGGACATCCACCTTAATGGGGCATTGGCCTTGGCAGGCCTTGCAACTCAGGCAGCCTTGAAAGGCGTTGAAGACCTCGTGACTGAAGTCCGCCCCTCCAACCAGACTGTTCCAAGCTTTACGCAACCAGTTGAAGGGGTTGAAGGCTTGATAAGCGGGCTCGACGAGTTGAAAGGGGGCCGATTCTTCGCTCAGGCGCTTGATCCATTCACGGGTCAAGGCCGCCCGCCCCTTGGGGGAATGCACTCGGTCGCCGCTGGCGCGAAAACTCGGGCAGATGACCGAGCTCGCCGCATAATTAAAGCAGGCCCCATTGCCGTTGCAATCAACCGAGGCGGTAAAGGCGGCAAAAAGATCGGGGCGGATTTTGCGGTCTTCTTTGCCCCGAAAGGGGCCGTCAACCTGAACCAAAGGCTCTTCTGCCCCTAAGGGGGTGGCGATTTTACCGGGGTTCAACTGGTTATGAGGGTCAAACAACCCCTTGATGACCCGCAATTCTTGATATAGCTCGGAGCCAAAATAGCGCTCCGTGTATTGACTGCGAAACCCCTTCCCATGCTCACCCCAGATCACCCCGCCGTATTTTTGCACCAAGGTTGCCACTTCTTCAGAAATTTGCAGGAGCAAGCGCTCATCGGCTTCATCCTTCATGTCCAGAGCGGGGCGCACATGCAGGCAGCCGACATCGACATGGCCAAACATCCCATAGGTGAGCCCGTGGCCCTCCAGTAAAGCCCGAAACTCTTTGATGTAAGCGGCTAGGCGCTTCGGGGGGACAACCGTGTCTTCGACAAAGGCGATGGGTTTTCTCAAGCCTGGGGCGTTGCCCAAGAGGCCCACCCCTTTTTTCCGCAATTCCCATAGGCTGGCGATTTCCTCTTCCCCTTCAGCGAGGTAATGCCCTATCGCCTTTGTTCGTCCCTGTTGAATGGCCTCAATCAAACCCTCGACCTTGCTTTGCAGGGGGGGGAGTTCCGCATGGATGAATTCCACGAGATTGATCGCTTTGAGTTTGGACCAATCCCCCCCTAAAAGGGGGCCCACTTGATGATAAATCTCGTCTTGCTTTGCCAGTTCCAAGATCTTGTGATCTAAGGTCTCGATAGCGGCAGGGTCGGCCAGCAAAAGCCGCTCCGCGTCTTCTAAGGCTTTTTGGAAGTCATCGTATTGGATCACCAAAAGTCGTTTATGCTGGACTAGGGGGGTCAATTTCAAACGGGCTCGGGTCAGGACGGCCAAGGTACCCTCTGCCCCAGAGAGCAGATAATTTAAATTGAAGCGGTCGCGTTTTTTATTGTAGATTTTTTCTAGGTTGTAGCCCGTAACAAAGCGGGCTAAATGGGGCAGATCGGTTTCGATTTGCAAACGGCTCCGCCGCAAAATGGCCTCAAGCCCGCGATAGATTTGCCCTACCTTGCCCGGGCTTGGTTGGAGTTGGCCCAACTTCGCCAAGTCTATTTCTTTGGTTTCCAAGCGCTCCCCTCCCACTAAGTAGGCTGTAAGGCCTAAGACATGGTCGCTCGTTTTGCCGTAGATTCGGCTCCCCTTGCCGCTGGCGTCGGTGTTGATCATCCCTCCTAAGGTGGCCCGGCTGGAAGTGGATAAGGTGGGAGCGAAAAAAACCCCATGAGGTTTTAGAATCTCATTGAGTTGGTCTAAGACCACGCCCGGCTCGACTTCCACCCAGCCCTCGGCGAGGTTGAGTTCTCCAATTCGATTCAGGTAGCGGCTTAAATCCAAGATAATGCCGGGGCTTAAGGCTTGGCCATTGGTGCCCGTCCCTCCCCCGCGGGGGCTGAGTTTTAGAGCTTGAAATTCTTTTTTGCCCAATAGGCCTAACGCCAATTGAATATCGGACTCGCTTTTGGGGAAAATCACCGCTTCCGGCAGTACCTGGTACACGGAATTATCCGTAGAGAGGCTCAAGCGGGTGGCGAAACGAGAGTCAAGATCCCCTAAAAAACCCGCATAGCGCAATTGCTGTAAAAATTGAGCGGCCAAGGGATTAAGAGGGTTTTTTGCGAAAAGACGAGGAATCATCAAGGCCTAGGCTGAGCGATGCCCCTCTGCCTTTGAGCGCCAAAGGGCAAAGGGCGATCCAGTAAAAGAAGAGCTTTAAGTCTAGGCTCCGCTTGATTTACCGTCAAGCGGGCAATCTGATTTGTTTAAAAATAGTAATGGGCGGATAGGGCCGGAAAGGAGCTGGTGGAAAGCTCTAAGGATTGATAATTTCCGACTTTTCGGCTGCTGATCCCGATTTCTGCGGAAAACCCAAAATTAGGCAAGGAGGTAAAAAACATTTCGGCTCCCAAAAACCCTCCTAGGTTGATGCCGCTTCCACTGATGTTGTTCGCGTCATCGGTGAGGGTCATGTAGCCTACCTCGGCACCGTAATAAAGTAAAATATTTTGGTATTTCTGAAAGATTAAACCCATGCGGTAATCCAGTGCCATAACCTTTAAGTTATTGTTGTTATAGCGTGAACTTCCAAAAGCGAAGAGGAACTCATTAAAAATCTCATCATCAAGGTAGAACTTATAACTGAGCATGTCACTCCGGTAGGAGGCGGGGCCGCCTTGACCCGAAAGGGTTGATTTGTGGGTGACATAGCCGATTCCCTCTCGTTGGCTCATCTCCACTAGGGTGTCGATGCTGGTGATCATATTCACCTCGGAATTTGGAATTTGCAATACCCCCTGTCCCTTGGTGGATTCAATGGTGACCGATTCGCTGTTGAATTCGGTGATTTTTCCCTTTAAGACCTCTCCATTTTTTAGGTAGAGGATGTTGGCCGCCATATTTTTTTTATGGGTCAAGTACCTTTGGTCTGAAGAACTGTCAAAATTGATTAAGTAAATATTTGCCTTATTGATGGCATGTACCCCGTGATCCTCAATGGATTCGATGAGAATCACATCTTTTTCGTATTTGAGGATTTTCCCTACCAGGGTATCCCCCTTTTTTAAATAGATCGTCTCCGCAAAGAGTTTGCTCGTCAGCATGAACAGCAGAGAGAGAGAAAAGAGAAGAATGCGTTTGATCATGGCCTCACCCAGATTTTGTTACTCGGTTCTTTTGAGTTTATGCAAAATAGGAACCAAGATAAAAAAGTCGCAAAAATTTAGGCGGCCTCGTTACCCTAAAGGGGCTAGGGAAAAGGTGAGGGGATGGGGGGTTAGGTTTTTGGCAGGCGGTTTTTCATCACCGCGACGCGGTGCAGCAAGCCGTTGACTAAACTGGTCGCTTCTGGATCAACATAAGATTTGCAGAGGTCCAAGGCTTCATTAAAGATTACCTTGGCATCGGTTTCGGGCCAATAAAGCAGTTCGGACACGGCGAGGCGCAACAGGGCATTTAAGCTGGAGCTTAAGCGCTCTTGCCGCCATTCCTGTAACGCTTCTTGGATGAAGCGATCCACTTCATTCAAGTCTGCCCAAGCTCGGGTAACGAGGCTGCGAGCAAAGGCGAGGCCCTCTTCTTTTAGGTTGGCTTCTAAGCCGATCAGGCGTTCTCCCTGGTGGCTGATTCCAGCTTGGGAACGAGAATAAAGGATTTGCAAAGCTGCAATACGAGCTTTGCGTCTAGGCGGTGCCTTCATAAAGTTATCAATGAGTTGAGCTAGCGCAGGTTGAACTTATCGACCAGTTCATCCATCAAGCGAATGTAGGCCGTCGCGCCGACGCTGTTGAGCTTGTAGGTAATCACCGATTTGCCTAAGGCGCTTGCCTCGGTGATGGAGTCGTTTCGAGGAATGATGGTTTTAAATACCGAGTCACCTAAAGCAGAGTAAAGCTGCTTGCCCACTCGGCGATGCACCTCGTTTTCTTTATCGTAAAGGGTCAATAAAATCCCCGCGATGCGCAATTCTTTGTTTTCAACCTGCTCTTGCAGTTCATTAAAGGAGAGCAAAAACCGCTTTAGGGATTTCACCGCCAAACTCTCGCATTGGAGGGGTAAGATGACCAAGTCCGAGGCGTACAGGGCGTTGAGGGTTAAATCATTGGTCGAGGCAGGGGCGTCTAAGATAATGAAATCGTAATTTTGACAGTCTTGAGAGATGCGGCGAGACAGTAATTTATAGTCTTCGATAGCGTGGTAAACCCGCCGTTCATCTTGCAGGGTGTTGATGTTGGAGAAAATAAAATGCAGGTTTTCCAAATCCGTGCGGCGAATCAAGCGTTGCACCGGGGTTTGGGGCTCCACGAGGAGTTCTAAGGTGCCTTGGGTTTGCTCTTTCTTGACCCCGACCGAATAGCGGATGGAAGATTGGGGGTCTAAATCGATCAGCAAAACGCTATAACCGCCAATGGCGAACGCGCTGGCTAAATTCGTGGCGCTGGTAGTTTTACCAACCCCCCCTTTTTGACTGACAAATGAAATAATCGTGGTCATAAATGACTTGGAGAAGGACCAATAATGAACCGCATATTAGCTTAAGGGTTTAAGTTCCGTCAACTGATTCGGCCAGAAATCCTCAAAGAGTTGAATGGCCTGTTGGATTCCCTCCTCGGTTTGTTTGCTTTGTCTACAATCCACCCATTTCCCTTGGCGCACTCCATCGCTGAGGACGAGCAAGGGGGTTAAGGACAGGTTGTTTTGCCTGAATAAGGCCCCGAGTACAGCCAACTCCATTTCGATCAGGCTCGCCCCTAGGCTTTGGTAGTGGGTGAGGCGGTTTGGCGTGAGGGCATAGGCATGGCCGACGGTCACGAGGGGGTAAGGGGGCAAATCCGGCCAGGGGGTGAAGTCCACCTTGGGCTGAAGTCCCAGTTCATGGGCCAAGCCGCTTTGGTCGATTCCCTGGTGAGAGGTAACCAACCGACCGGGCCGCCAGTCCTCTGCGCCGATCCAACCCGCGGTACCGAGGGAGATAAACTCTTTTCCCCCGGCGGCCAGGGCGTTTTCGCCCGCCAAGAGGGCCAACCCGGCTCCCAGCATCCCGCCGAGTACGGTGATCTCTGTTCCGGCGACAAGGCAGCGAAAGCATTTGGAGGGGCCAAAGGCCTTGACCTTGCTCCCTTGCCAGTGTTTTTTTAAATTGTAGAAATATCCGAGACTAAAGCAGAGCACCACTTTAGCCGTTAGGGGGGGGAGGAGGTGTTTTTCTGGATTGATCAGGGAGTTTTGCATTTTTCCTTTGACAATAAAAAAGGAAGATTTGAAACTAAAAAGGTTTGCTTATCCAATAACCTATTCCTACGCCTTGCCCCATGAACCCCATCGCCGAAGAGTTAAACCGAGAGATGCGCGAGGCGTCGCCCACGGCTTATGCCCTGTTGTCTCGTCTGGGTCGAGAATTGTTCTTCCCTAAGGGGATATTAAGCCAATCCGCGGAGGCCAAAACCAAGGCCCATCGCTTCAACGCCACCATCGGCACCGCCATTGAAAAGGGCGAGCCCATGCATTTGGCGGTCGCGGATCAATATTTCAATCTCCCCCCCGAAGAGGTCTACCCCTACGCTCCCCCGGCGGGAAGGCCGGGTCTGCGCCGAGCCTGGAAGGCTAAGATGGAGCAAGAAAACCCCAGCGTCAAGGGCAAGGCCATTAGCCTGCCGATTGTGACCAGCGCGATCACCCATGGGTTGAGCATCGCGGCAGACCTTTTTTTAGACCCCGGGGATGTGATTCTCAGCCCGGACAAGCTTTGGGGGAACTACCGCCTTACCTTTGAGACCCTGCGCCAAGCTAAGATTTCGACCTTTCCTCTCTTTAATGAGCAAGAGGGGTTTAATGTAGAGGGTTTTGCGGCAAAGCTCGCTGAGGAGGCGGCCCAGCGAAGCAAATTGGTTGTTTTGCTCAACTTCCCCAATAACCCGACGGGTTATACCCCGACGCCAGAGGAAGGGGAAAAAATCGTAGAGCTCGTCACCGAGCGGGCAAAGCAGGGGACGCATATTTTGACCCTTTGTGATGATTCTTATTTTGGTCTTTTTTATGAGGACTCCTTCAAGGAATCCCTTTTCGGTTCCTTTTGCGACGCCCATGAAAACATTTTAGCCTTAAAGCTCGATGGAGCGACCAAAGAATACTTTGCCTGGGGGTTTCGCACCGGGTTTATCAGTTTTGGAACGCCTAGCGCCAAGGCGAACCAACTTTACCAGGGCTTTGAAAAAAAGGTGATGGGTTGCATTCGGGGGAACATTTCCAATTGCAACCATGCCGCTCAATCGGTGGTGGAGCGGATGTTTGACCAAGCGGACTTTGCCGCCAATCGCGCCGAGAAGCATGAGATTATGAAGGCCCGCGCCCTGAAGGTGAAAGAGGTTTTAAATACCGCCCCCTATCAAGAGGAGTTGGTCTATTACCCCTTTAATTCGGGATATTTTATGTGTTTGAGGTTTGCAGACCTCCAGGTAGAAACCTTGCGTTTGCATTTGCTGGAGCAATACGGAGTAGGCACCATTGCCATTGGTTTGAGCGATTTACGCATTGCCTTTAGTTGCATTGAGTTAGAAGATATTCCCGCTCTATTTGAGTTGATTTTGCAAGGGGTTCGTGATTTGCGGGCTAAAAACTAAGCCTTTTTCAAGGTAAGCTCAGCTTGCCCAAACGAGCCAAGCCCTTGGCGCCGGTGACCTCCGGTAGGTTGGTCGCCTGGCCGTTAAACCACTCATGGGCGAAGAGGGCAAAGGCGACCGCTTCTTTCGCGTCCGGGTTTAGGGCTTGGCTGGCGGGCAGGGGCTCTAAGGGAACCCCAACAGCCTCTCGCAGGGCGGCCAACAAAACCGGATTGTGCATTCCTCCCCCGGAGACCCAGATTTTTTCTACTGCCGGGGCGTATTGTCGGTAGGCCCGCGCGCTGCTTTGGGCCACCAAGGCGACCAAGGTTCGCATGAAGTCGGGGGGGGAGACTTGAGGATGCTTTTGCAATAAGGCTTCGATGAAGGGGGCGCCGAATTCCTCGCGCCCCGTGGATTTAGGTAGGGGTTTGGCAAAATAGGGGTGGGTCAGCATCTCGGCCAACAAGTCGGGCAGAACCTTGCCCTGGGCGGCGATGGCGCCATCTTTGTCAAAATTCAATTTCCCCTGGGTGACCCGCTCTGTCAGTTCATTTAAGGGGGCATTGCCCGGCCCGGTATCTAGGGCAAAGACCTCGCCGCTAGCGGGGAGATAGGTAAAGTTGCTGATTCCCCCCAGGTTATGCAGGGCAAGGTTGCGTTGAGGGTCCGCAAAAAGGGCCCGATCCAGATAAGACACCAAAGGGGCCCCCTCACCGCCTTTGGCCATATCGGCAACCCGGAAGTCGGAAATCACGGGAACCCCGGTCATTGCCGCAATCACCGCTCCTTCCCCAATCTGTAAGGTGGAATGACCCGGCACATGCCAGATGGTTTGTCCGTGACTCCCGATGATGTCGATTTCCTTAGGCGCAAGCCCTTGCACATGGCAAAATTGCAGTACCGATTGGGCAAAAAACTCCCCCAAATCAAAGTTTAAACGGCACAGCTCTTCGGGTTGACCTAAAAAGGAGCTTTGGATTCGCTTTTTTAACGCAAGAGGCATAGGATGAGTCGCAAAGGCTTTGAGGCGGATATCCATTTTTGCCCCCTGGCCCGTGATTTTACAGAGAGCCAAGTCCACCCCGTCCAAACTGGTGCCCGACATGAGCCCTAAGACAAGGCGGCTGGTTTTTTGACTTAATTTAATCCATTCTTTCATCTATGCCTAAAACCTTGCCCTTGCTGTTGGGTTTTCCCGGCCGGCGGTTGAGCCGTGAGTTGGTCCACCATCTGCGCGCTTGTCGGCCCGCGGGTTTAGTGCTTTTTGCCCGCAATATTGTCAGCCTAGAGCAAACAGGCCGCCTAATCAAGGAACTCCGTGAGGAATTCGGCCCCCTGTGGATCGGAGTGGATCATGAGGGGGGGGCCATCAATCGTTTTGGCGGCTTGGCCCCTGTTCCCCCTTCGCCACGGGCTTTGGGAAGGACCGGCCGCATCGAGTTGGTGCGCCGCGGGGCCAGGCAACAAGCTGAATTACTTGCCTATTTAGGGTTGGATTTAAATTTTGCCCCGGTGCTGGACTTGTATTCAAAGCGCTCTCCCGTGATTGGCAATCGGGCCTATGGCCCCCACCCCGGGGAGGTGGCTCGCTTTGGCTTGGCGGTGACGCGAGAACATTTAAAATTAGGGGTCCTGCCCGTGGGGAAGCATTTTCCCGGTCATGGCCGCAGCCAGAGCGATAGTCATTTTCATGCCGGGGAGGTGAAACAGGGGCAAGAAACCTTAAAACGAATGGAACTCTTGCCCTTTAAAGAGTTGGCTCAAGCGGGCTTGCCCGCCTTGATGACCGCGCATTTGCGCTTTCCCGCCTTGGACGCAGGTTACCCCGCTACCTTTTCAAAGCTTATTTTAAACGACTTATTGCGTCAACAATGGGGCTATAAAGGGTTGATTCTCACAGATTGTTTAGAAATGGCGGCAACCAAGCGGAGTTTTAGCCCTCTCGACATGGCTCGTTTAGGCAGTCAAGCTGGGTTGGACCTCTGGCTTTCCAGTTTCAGCTTGGCGCAAAGCTTTGAGTTCCAACGGGCCTTAGCTCGGGCCTTGGAGCGCTATCCCCAAGAAAGCAGGGAAACCCGACTCACCGCGGCCCGCGGTCTTATCTCATCGCGTAGAGCCGCCCTACCGACAGAGACGGAAAACCATGCCCTTTGGGAGGCCTCTTTATCCATCCAAGGAGCCAGAAAATTTGGCCTTCTTCGAGGCGTGGTCGCCTGCGAACTCTTGGCCTCACCCTCAAAGGGGATCAATCAAGGGCAAGCGAACCACCCCCTGAAAGCCTACCTGGAACAGGCGCGACTCCCTCCCCTGGCCTGGGTTGGCGCACGCGATTTTGCCGATCTAGCCCAAGCGGCGGAGCAGGCACGGCAATCCCAATCCCTTTTTTTATTGATCTCTACAGACCTCCATTGCCGGAGCGTTTTCCCCCAACTCAAAACCTTGGTTCAAGAGCAACCCCGCTGCCTGCACCTGGTTTTAGGCAAGGAGCAGGGCTGCGTGGGCGGCGCGATTGAAGAATGGTTGCTGCGTGGGTTTAACCCCTCTGCGGGTCGCTTTCTTGCTATGAGACTTGAAAGGCGGTTGCAAAGCAGTTAGACTAGCTGCAAGATACTCCCTTGAACCTCTTGTTGTTGAGCTGGTTTAGCGCAGGCGGTAAGAGGTGGGTCGAATAATAATCTCCTCCCCTAAAATAACGGGGGGCAAGCTACTTTGGAGCGGTTTTATGGTCACTATGCGAATGGGTCTGGAAATGAAGATGAGCCAACAGCTCATCATGACCCCACAGCTTCAGCAGGCCATCAAGCTGTTACAACTTTCTCGGGTGGAATTAGAAGACCTGATTGACCAGGCCTTGGTGGAAAACCCCACCTTAGAAGTTGCCCCGGTGGAGGAAGAGAAAGAGGATTCTCGCGAAACCGAAGCAGCGGCTGAGGGAGAGGATTCTTCCAACTTGGTGGATGAGCAAAACCAGCTCACCTATGACGAGGAATGGCAGCATTATGTTGAATCCGGCTCGGGGGTGATTCAAGAGGCGCGGGTGCATACCCATGATACGGATGAAGACAACAACCCCCTGGAAGCCACCATCAGCAACAGCGCCAGCTTAATGGATCACCTGCTCTGGCAGTTGGAAATATCCAATTTTTCGGAGTTGGAAGTCGAATTGTGTGAACAAATTATCGGTAATATTGATGATGAAGGGTACTTAAGCGTTTCCCTGCGCGAGCTTTTAAGGAGTGATTCGCACCTGCAAAAGCTGGTGCAGCAGGCCTTGCAGGAACATAAGATTGAGCCCTTGCTCCCCGCGGAGGGAGAGCTGGATCGCTTCGACGACAAGCATCAATCCAGTCAAAAGTCAGAGCCCAAGAAAAAATCGAAAAAACCCTTGACCCCTGTTGACTTAGAAGAAGCAAAAGAAGAGGCGCCCTTGGAATTGCCCCCGGCAACAGATCGGGAGTGCGGGGTTTTAGAGCGACTGCTTCGGCGGATTCAAGCCTTTGATCCGCCGGGGGTCGGGGCGAGAGACTTAAACGAATGCCTGCAAAATCAATTAAATTACTTAGGGCTTCAAGACAGTTTAGCCGCGGCGATTCTCAATGAAAACTTGCAACTCCTAGAGCAAAAAGACTTAAAGCGCATTGCCCGTATTCATAAAGTGGAGATTACCGCTGTTTTAGAAGCCTACCAACTCATCACGGAGTTGGAGCCCAAACCGGGCCGCCCCTTTGGCGGCGAGATCACCCAATATGTGATTCCCGATGTCTATATTTTTAAGCGGGGCAGCGAATATGTGGTGAGCATGAACCAAGAAAGCATTCCCCGTTTGCGTATCAACCCCTACTACCAAGAACTGGTGCAAAAAGAGATGGCCAAACAAAAAACGGAGGGGAAAAAAGATGAGGACATGACCGTGCTCTACATTCAAGAAAAGATGAAGACCGGGGACTGGCTGATGAAGTCCATTGAGCAGCGGCAAAAAACGATTTTCAAGGTGGCTAAATCCATTTTAAAATACCAGTACGAGTTTTTTGAAAAAGGGATAGATTACCTGAAACCCCTTGTTTTAAAAGATGTGGCTGAAGATATCGGGGTGCATGAATCCACGGTCAGCCGTATCACCACCAATAAATACATCTATACGCCTCAAGGTATTTTTGAGCTGAAATACTTCTTCACCAGTGGAATCGACCAAGGAGGGGGGGATGTGGTGAGCTCAAAAAAGATTAAAGACTACATTAAAAAAATGATCGATTCTGAAGATCGCCGTCACCCTTTTACGGATCTCCAGATCAAAACAGAGCTGTTGAAAAACGCACGGATCAAGGTAGCGCGGCGCACGGTGGCGAAGTATCGAGAGGCGATGAATATTCTTCCCTCCAACAAAAGAAAACAGTTGTTTTAGTTTTCAAAAACTTATTGCGTAAAACGCATTGGAATAATTCTTTACAGCCTCACTCAATTAAGTTATCAATTCAGCAATGAACCCTCATTTACAAAAAATCATCGATTTTGCTCAACGCCTAGAGCTGGAAATCAAAGCTCAAGACAATAGCGAAGGTATTCTCGTTGTCCATGACGAGGCGAGAGGCATCTACAACCTGATTCTTAATGTCGAGGGCGATATCTTAGTGATGGAGCAATTGCTTTACCGCTTAAAGCGATACAGTGAGAAACACTTTTTGCGGCTTTTGCAACTCAACCGCAAACTGGTGCATGGGGCTTTTGTGGTGGATGAAGAGGCAAAACAAGTCCTCTTTCGCGATAGTTTGCAGGTAGAAAATCTAGACTTTAACGAATTTGAAGGGAGTATCAATGCCTTGAGCCTCGGCTTGGCGGAGTTCTCCTTTGAATTACTCGAACTGAACAAAGAATAGCCATGAGTGGGTTTTTTCAGCGATTATTTACCCTAGGTCAAGCAGAAGGCCATAACCTGATCAATAAGCTTGAGGACCCGGTGAAGATGACCGAGCAGGGGATTCGGCAATTGCAGGAGAACTTAGCCAAGGCCACCGAATCGTTTGCCCAGGTAAAGGCCGTTTCCATCCGCGCTCAAAAAGACGCGGAAAAAGCAAAGCTTGAAGCAGGGGAGTGGGAGCAAAAAGCCATGGCGCTGTTGCAGCAGGCTCAAGCAGGCAGGCTCACCCCGGAAGACGCGGACCGTTTGGCCGTTGAAGCCTTAACCCGCAAAGAAGAAGCGGAAAAAAGATATGCCTTGTCAATAGAGACGCACAGCAAACAGCAGCAGACGGTGGGGCAAATGCAGCAAAACATAGAAAAGCTGAAAAGTCAGATCGGGCAATACCAAAATGAATTGGTTACCTTAAAGGCGCGTTCCACCACCGCTAAGGCGACCGAGCGGATCAACCGCCAACTGGCTCAGGTTGATTCCAGCGGTACTCTCTCCATGTTGGAGCGTATGCGTGAAAAGGTAGAAGAGCAAGAAACCCTAGCCCAAGCCTTTGGGGAGGTCGCTCAGAAAACCGGCAGCATTGAAGATGAAATCAATCAAGCGTTGCTTGGTTCTGGTTCCAGTCTCTCTCAGCAAAAAGCCTTAGAGGAGATGAAAGCCAAATTGCAAACAGAACCACCTAAGTTGCAAGCAGAAACACAAGGTCCACCCGCCAACCGTGAATTGGAAGCCCTAAAATCTAAAATGGGCCTCCCCAAGACCTGAATTGAAGGCAAACTCTGAAGAGGAAAAGATGAAGAAGTCTCAGCTAATCGACCAACTCGTCAAAGAAATGGACGAGTTCGCAGATGAAACGAACAATAAACAAAAAACCGAAATCGCGCGTGAAACGGTGAACCTTTTTTTCAACAGCGTTAAAGAAGCGGTTCGCAATGGAGACCGGGTTGAAATTCGCGGATTTGGCAGCTTCACGGTCAAGCAGTATGACGCCTATGTTGGTCGGAACCCGAAGACAGGGGACAAGGTTCAGGTACAACCCAAAAAATTACCGGTCTTTCGCCCGGGCCGCGAACTTCGAGATATGGTCAATCGGTCTGTACCAAAGAAGAAAAAGAAGTAAGGGGCCCCCTAATACCGTACCGTATAACCCGGTTCTAGACTAAAGAAGATTTGACCTTCAATTTGCGGTTGGATTCGAGTCAAGATTATTTTTTTCAGCGTTTCATATTTGCTTTCATCTAGAGCGGGGTCCACGGAAAATTCCCAATGGATCCGTTCCATTCCCTCTTGATCACGAAATTGCAGGTCGTGAAAATCAATCAGTTCTTCCACTTCTTCCAATAGTTGATTTAAAAGCTTTGCCACTCGTTTATATCGAGGCGCGTCAAACTCCACGGGGTCAACATGAATATTGCAATCTCCGTTAAAGCGCAGATTAATGCGGTCTGCCGCTTCCGCGGCAATGTCGTGCATCTCCACCGGGCTCAGTTGGTGTAAGATCTCCATATGCATGGTGATAAAGTGGCAATCTCCATATTTATGTACCATAATATCATGCACATTGCCAACCATCTCGTTTTGTAAGGCGAGGTTGCGAATCTCCCAGAGGTCTTCTGCGTCGACCATTTCCCCCAACAAAGGAGAGATGGATTCTTTGGCGATTTCGACCCCGCTCCACATGATCACGAAACTGACGACCACCCCCATGAAGCTATCGAGCCAGTAAACCCCAAAGGAGTTTGCCACCAAAGAGACCACCACCAACCCCGTGGTCAAGCTGTCGAGTCGGTGGTGCCAAGCATCGGCATGCAGGGCTTGGCTGCCAATAAGGGCGCCGAGTTCTTTAGAAAAGGCATAAAGCCACTCCTTCAGCAAAATGGTCGCCGCGACCAGACCAATGGTCAGGTAGTCGGGGTTGACGATTCGTGCCTCTTTTTGGATCAGGTCAAGGAGGTTGACCCGGAAAAGCTCAAAACCCGCCACGATCAGCAAAACCGACATAATCAAACTGGCCACCAATTCCGCCTTGGCGTGACCAAAGGGGTGCTCTTTATCGCGCGGTTTTTTGGCCCATTTAAAGCCAAAAACCACAATGACCGAGGTGAGCATGTCTCCTGCCGAATGCAGCGCGTCGGCAATCAAGGCTTGAGAGCCAATGCTCCACCCAAGGATGAGTTTTAACCCGCTTAAAAGCAAGTTCACCAGGGCCGAGACCCAACCCCCCAGATAGCCGTAGGTTGCCCGTACCGCACGGTTTTGCACCTCTTGGGGGCGAGAGATAAACAGGCGCACTAACAGCCCGGTAATCCCTTTGGGTTGTTGGTAGACTCTTCGTTTCATTAATCCATCTTGTCGTAGATTTGCGCCCCTAAGGCCTTTTCTTCTTCAGGTCGGGTCTTAAAGCGCCGATTAAACCAAAAATAATGATTCGGGTAGGCTTTGATGTTTTCTTCCAGCCGATTTACGATCAATTGAGCCACCGCTTGCACATCTTTGGTTTTCTCTCCCGTGAGTAAGGGTTGGTAGTCGAGGGGTTCGATATGCCCCGCATGGGTCAAGGGGCCGGTGCGGTGAATCCAGATAAAAAACAAGGGGCGGTTTCCCTTGACCACAAAGGTGGCCAGTCCCTCGCCAATAGCGGCCTTGAGTCCGAAGAGGTCCACAAAAAGGTCTTGTTTGGGCACATTCAAATCCCCTAAAATCCCCAGAACTTGGTTTTTCTTTAAGGCGGCGAGCATTTCTTTGGTGGCGCGCTTTGATTTGCGGATCACCTGCATTCCGAATTTCGCCCGCAGCCTGTTGATAAAGCGATCCACAAAGGGGTTATACTGCTTTCCCACATAACCGTAAAAAGGGTGGCCCAGGGTGTTGATGGCGGCGCTCAAAAGCTCCCAATGGCCAAAATGGTTCCCTGCCAGCAGCGCCCCCTTGTTTTGTTTTAAGGCTTGGGTGATCAACTCGGCGCCCTCCAGGGTGACAAAACGCGATAAATCGCGGGGCTTAACCCGGTAAAGCATCAAAAATTCAAAGAGCTGGCTCCCGATTTGCTCATAGGCGTCTTTGGCGATTCTTTCGATCTCCGCTGCTGACTTTTCCGCCCCAAAAGCAATATTCAGGTTGGTCAAAACGACCTTTTTGCGCAAGCCCAGGGCAAATAAAAAACGGCCAAAGCCCCGCCCAAAGCCCGCGAGAAAAGAGAGGGGAAAGGGCCTGAAAACCGCCAACAAAAAGCGGAGAAGAGCGTATTCAACGAGGTGGCGCAACATATTACAACCCGGCTCGAACCAGATCTTGCATGGTGATGATTCCCACCACCTTTTTCCCTTCCAAAACGGGCAAAAGGTTTAAGGGGCGTTTGGATTCCCGCATTAAGGTCAGGCATTCAACGGCATAGGTGCCCAGAGCAATGGTGACGGCTTTTGGGTTGAACATATCCTTTGCCTTTAAGCTATGGGGGTCTTGCTGGCCGCTAAAGGCCTGGCGCAGGTCATAGCCCGTAAGCAAGCCTAAAAACTCTTCTTGATCATCGACCACGCTGACCGCGTTGACCCTTCCCTTAGAAAGGGCGGATAAAACCTGATCAAAGGGGGTGGATTCTTGGACAATCGGGTTTTCCGTTCCCTTTTTCATCAAGTCATCGACTAAAAACAAGAGGCGTTTTCCCAAACGACCCGCCGGGTGATAGAGGGCAAAGTCTTGGGGGCTGAAGTTTTTTAGCTTCATCAAGGTTACCGCCAGGGCATCCCCCACCACTAAGGCTGCGGTGGTTGAACTGGTTGGGGCCAGGTTTAGGGCGCAGGCCTCTTGGGCAATGGGGGTAAAGAGGCGGCAATGGGAATTTTGCGCTAGGGTGGAATCGAGGTTTCCCGTAATCAGCAAGAGCTTGCAGCCGATTTTTTTTAAGCTGGGAATGAGGGCGATCATCTCATCGGATTCCCCTGATTTGGAAAG
>JAJRZQ010000039.1 GCA_024275165.1 bacterium
AAATAAGGTTCACCAAGGAAATGGCAATGCCCCATTTTTTACTTGTAAAAATTTGAATCTGATCTGAGACCTCTGCACAGCTAGACTCTATCTAGTTGGATAAAAAATTGACCTTAGAAGAATGAGGAATTAAAGAATCGGCAAAATCTGGCGCCACCGCTTTCTCAGATGACATGGGGAACTCCTGTTTCGGGCTTAACCTATAATATCAAAGGGAATAGATAGAGTCTAGCTGTGCAGAGGTCTCAGATCAATTGCTCGTACCAAATCCGTACCAGTTTCGACCTGAAAAATGCAGATTTGTACCACTTGTACCAGCTTTTGCCCCATCCTAATATTAGGGTATTATATCGTAAGGTCGGCGGTTCGACCCCGCCCTTCGCTACGACAAACCCGCCAAAGCCTTTCTCTATCCCCTACCTTATAATAGCTAGTATTAACGGCCTCTATGGAGGTTAACATATCACTGCCAACCTATTGACCTCATTCCCCTCTCCGCTCCACCATAAAACATCAGGTTATTTGTTTTCACGAGGGTTAAATATAACTTGTCATCAGTCTATCTGTATTATATATATTATTTACTCCAGTTTAACCTTATAGTAGTGAGGCTTATATGAAGAAGTTTTTGTTCCTTTTAGCGTCTACTTTGTTGCTTTTAGCCCCCCAAGCCTTTGCGGGGAAGTCGAGTGGTTGCGGGTTGGGTTCGGTGGTGTTTAAGGGGAGTTCGGGTTTTATTTCCAATCTTTCCGCGGCCACCACAAATGGCACCAGTGGTAACCAAACCTTTGGGATTACTTCAGGGACTTCCAACTGCGACGCTGGGGATACGGTACAACTCCAAAAACAAAGGGAAGTTTTTGTGGCCCAAAACGGAGATCTGATTTTAGAAGACATGGCCAAGGGCCAAGGCGAATATTTGCTCGTCTACTCCCGCATGATGGGATGCAGCGCCCAAGTTGACGCGCGATTTGCGCAGGTAACCCAGGCCAACGCGGGTTATATTTTTGAACACAGCAAGGTAGCCGGTGATGTTTTAAGCAAAACAAGGGAAGTCTTGACCCAAGATCAAGAACTGAAGTCCGCCTGCGCGCTATAAGACCTTTGGGCAAAGCTTACGCTTTGCCCCTTTTCCCCCTCCCTTTTTTGCCTTTCCTCCTCTTCTTCTTTTTTTTTAGCTTTGGCGGGTTTCATTCCCTCTACGCTCAAAGTGAAACGACCTTACAAAGGGCAGTCAAGCTTCATTTGGCCCAAAAAAGGAGTTGGCTGCTTTTAATCCATTATCGTTCGACCCTATGGGGTGGATGGAAAAGCGAAGTGGATGATCCTGATTTTTTCCTCTCCCCCCAGGGAAAAAGCGACCCCCAAAAGGAATTGGAAGCAACGATTCAAGCCTATTTTAACGATCACCTTAAAGTTTTTTCAAACCCCCATCAGCCTCCACCGGCCTGCCGCTTTATTGCCCGCTATGCTTGGTTGCGCGCTCAATTGGGAGCGTCGGCCTTTCCTCAGCGATCCTGCCCCTTATATGAACAATGGTTGCGAGCAATTCAACTTCGCTACATCAGCTTGGTCTTTCCCACCTATGATCTTTACAAACCGGGGTCGATGTTTGGGCATACGCTGTTTCGTTTCAACAACAAAACAGTACAAGGGGCTCAACTCCTTGATTTTTCCGCAAGCTTTGGCGCTGCCGTGGATGACGATAACGAACCAATGCTTTCTTTAATTTTCAACGGCATCTTTGGTGGTTTTCAAGGGAGTTTTTATGTTGCCCCCTTTTATAAAAAGGTAGCGGAATATTCTGAGGTGGATGTGCGTGACCTTTGGGATTACGAGTTGGCTTTGAACGATAAAGAAATGGAAATCCTCCTCCAGCATCTTTTTGAAATCAGTTTTAGCCCCTTTAGGTATTATTTTTTTAGCGAGAACTGTTCTTATCACCTCTTAGGGCTGTTGGAGGTGGCTCGCCCTAGTTTGCGCCTGAAGGAATCCTTTCCCTTGTGGGCGACTCCTACCGATACCTTGCGGCAAGTGATTCAAAAAGTCGGGGTCCGAGGGGAGCCGCAATACCGTCCCAGCCGCTTGAGCCGTTTCAAGCATCGCCGTCAGAAGCTCAGCCCCTTAGAAAAAAATTGGTATTTGATTCTCTTAGAAAAACCAAAAAAGGCGCAAGACATCGCTTTTACCCAACTCGCCTTGAGCAGTCAGGCAAAAATACTCGAAACTCTAATTGATGCCCTTTCTTTACAAACTCAATCCGAGGCGAAAGCTCAAAAAAGGGCTTGGATCTTACAACGGGCAAGGTTACAGATTATTTTGCCAGAAGAAGACATCACCCCCAACTCCACCCCGCCCCACTTAGGCCATGGAACCAGTAAATTCAGTCTAGGTGGAGGGAGCGAGGAAAAACAATCCTGGACTCAATTGCAGGTCAAGCTTGCCTTTCATGACTTTTTAGACCCCGTGACCGGATTCTCCCCCTATAGCCGCATCGACTTCGGCACCCTCGTGCTGCGACAAGCAGAGGGCCAAGCCTACCTGCAACGACTCGACTTGATTCAAGCCGAATCCCTGTTGCCCTGGGATGAAATCAACCATCACCCCAATTGGCGGATTTTTGTAGGTTGGAAAGAATTCCGCGCTCAGGGCGAACGCCGCCTTCCCTTGCGGCTTGAAGGCGGTATCGGCTCCAGTTATGAACTGGCTTGGGGGCAAAGTTATCATCTGCTTTTAAGTGAAATCTACCTCCATCCCGCCTTTGCCGATTCTTTTCAGGCTAGCTTGGGGATGGAAAACGGTTGGCTCGTGCGTGCCGGGGATTTTTTAGCCGCTCGAATCTGGTGGAAGGCCAGACCTTGGCAAAAAGAAGCTTTGCAAGCCCAAAACCAATTGGGTTTAGAGGCGAGCTTTCATCCACAAGATTCTTGGGAGCTGCGCTTTTCTGTTCAGCAAGAACAAACCCAAGAAACCCAAGCCCTTTTATTGCTGGGAGTTTATTTTTAAAGGAAACAGCCAAAAAAAGCGCCCCGCTGGAATGGTGACCCCATCGGGACTTGAACCCAAATCGGCGGATTAGGAATCCGCAGTTTTATCCAGTTAAACTATGGGGTCGTGGGGGCTCAGGGAGAGCCCGCGAAAAAAGAAGCAACAAAAAGAGAGAGCCCCCAGCCTGAGCGGGGGCTCAAAATCAAAGAGGTCTAGTCTTCGTGCCCCACAGCTTTCATGGAAAGCTTCAGTTTGCCTCGCTTGTCTAGACCAATCGCCTTCACCGTTACGATCTGGCCTTCGCTCAAGACATCTTCGACTCGCTCAACCCGCTCATCACTGATTTCAGAGACATGCACCAAGCCTTGGGTGTTGGGCAGAATTTCCACAAAGGCGCCGAAGTCCATGATCTTTTTGATCTCGCCTTCGTAGATGGCGCCGATTTCTACCTCTTGAGTCATCTCCCGCACCAGAGCCAAAGCGCGCTCCGCGGCGTGCAGGTCCGCAGAAGAGATATAAACCATTCCCGAATCGTCGATTTCGATCTTAGCCCCTGTCTCTTGTTGGATCCCTTTGATGATCTTGCCGCCGGGGCCAATAATATCACGAATCTTGGCAGGATTGATTTTGCATTGGATAAAGCGAGGGGCGTTAGAGGCGACAGCGTCCCGAGCCGAAGGAATGGCCTTCGCCATTTCCTCTAAGATGTGCAGGCGGCCCGCCTTGGCTTGGGCAAGCGCTTTTGCCACCAGTTCGAGGCTCAAGCCGTCAATCTTAATATCCATCTGCAAGGCGGTGATCCCTTTTTCGGTTCCCACCACTTTGAAATCCATATCGCCGATGTGGTCTTCATCCCCTAAGATATCGGTTAAAATGGCGTATTTTTTTCCCTCCGAGATCATCCCCATAGCCACCCCGGCCATGGGAGCGGCCAAGGGTACGCCGGCATCCATCATGCTCAAGGAGCCTCCGCAAACCGTGGCCATCGAGCTGGAGCCGTTGGATTCGGTGATCTCGCTAACGATGCGAATGGTATAAGGAAAACTGTCTGCCCCAGGCAATACGGATTTCAAACCACGCTCGGCCAAGTTGCCGTGACCGATCTCCCGGCGACCCGGGGCCCCCATGCGCTTGACCTCTCCCACCGAATAGGGAGGAAAGTTGTAATGGAGGTAAAAGGGCTTGGTATAAAGGCCGTGCGGGTCTTCCACCATTTGTTCATCATCCTTGGTGCCTAAGGTAGAAACCACGATGGCTTGGGTCTCCCCACGAGTAAAAAGGGCCGAGCCATGGGCCTTGGGCAGAATGCCCAATTCAATCTCAATGGGGCGTACATCCTCCGCCTTACGACCATCGACCCGAATCCCCTTTTTCAAGATCGCTTCGCGCATGATCTGGCGTTTGGTATCGCCCATTACCTCACTCACCATGGCTTTGGTGATCTCGCCCTCTTCTTTGACCAATTGTTCGACCACCTGAGCCTTGGCCGCGTCTAAGGCCGCGTAACGCTCGATTTTGGTTTTGACTTTCAAGGCTTCGGTGATGGGCTTCACCGCGGCTTTTTCAATGGTTTTTCTGATCTTTGGATCAATGACCGGGGCCGTAAATTCGCGTTTGGCCTTGCCCGCTGCCTCGACTAAGTCTTTTTGCATTTGGATCAAGGGCAGGGCGGCCTGATGGCCGAATTCCAAGGCCTCGACCATGTCTTCTTCACGGAGCATCTTACTGCCCGCTTCCACCATGATGATGGCGTCTTCTTTGGCGACTAAGATCAAGTCGAGATCACTATCGGCCATTTCATCTTGGCTGGGGTTGGCGACCAATTTGCCGTTGATCCGGCCTACATTAACCCCTGCAATGGGCGTGTGGTAGGGGATGTCGGAAATCATCAAGGCGGCGGAAGCGCCGAGCATCGCAGCCATGGCGGGGTTCGCCGTGGCGTCGTAACTGAGCACGGTGGCAATGACTTGGGTCTCGGACAAAAAGCCTTGAGGGAAGAGAGGGCGCAAAGGCCGATCAATCATCCGGCTCATCAAGGTTTCCGCCTCGCTAGGCATCCGCTCGCGCTTGACAAAGCCGCCTAAGATGCGGCCTTGGCTATAGGTTTTTACCTGATAAACACAGGTCAAGGGGAAAAAGCTGGCCCCCTCGTTGGCTTCTTTATTGGCGGTAGCGGTCACTAAAACCACAGTCTCGCCGTAATGGACCATGACGGAACCATGGGCCTGCTTGGCGACTCTGCCCGTCTCCAAGATGAGGGGTTGGCCTTGGTAATCAATTTTTACTTGCTTCATTATTTGGCTTTGGTTTTAGGTTTGGCTTTGCCGCCTGGGGGCAAAGAGGGCATAATTTTTATTTGCGAATGCCGAGTTGTTGAATTAATTCGCGATATCCATTGATATTTTTTTTCTTTAAATAGTTCAATAGATGGCGACGAGAACCGACCAACTTGAGTAGACCACGACGGGAATGGTGGTCATGCTTGTGGGTTTTAAAGTGTTCGGTAAGATAAGTAATGCGAGCGGTCAACAAAGCGATTTGCACTGGAGTCGAACCGGTATCTTTGGAGTTTTTGCCGTATTTATCAACAAGGGCTTGCTTTTCTTCAAGGGTCATCATGGCGTTTTCTATGATTCAGCGGGTTAATAAAACCCTTTCGGGTTGAAACAATACAGGGGCATCCTGGCTGAATTCAAGGTGCCCTAGAGCAAGAATCTCCCTGTTTCGCTTGAGCAGGCAGGGAGCTGAGTTTTTCAGTTTGAATCTCGGGGCCACTTCGGGGAGAGGAATTTTCCTCCCCTGCAAAAGAGACTCCAAACGACTCGGCTCAATGACCTCTACCTGCGTCCAATCAGGGAAGAGGCGGGTCGGGTCGAGTAAAAACCGCAATAAGGTAGCATGGTCGATATTTTCGATTTGGTCAAGTCTCACCGAACTGTCCATGCTAAAGCCCCCTTGACAGGCAGACCGGGTTAAGGCGGTTAAAATGCCTCTAGTCCCCAAAGCCTTCCCCAGATCATCGGCGAGACTGCGGATATAAGTCCCCTTCGAGCAATGCACGCTAAAACGAAGCACCGGCAAATGAACCTCAATCTCCTCGAGGGAATGAATGGTGACCTGCCTAGGCTCTCGTTGAACCTCGATTCCTTGGCGAGCCAGCTCGTAGAGCTTCTTCCCCTTTTGTTTCAAGGCGGAATACATGGGCGGAACCTGCGAAATTTCGCCCACAAAAGTTTGCAACACCTTTCTTACCTGGGCAGCATCGACCTCCGGAGGGATTTCCCAAGTCCGGGTTTCCCCTTCTCGATCTAGGGTGTCGCTGGTCAGCCCTAAGGTGACCTCGGCAAGATAGGTTTTATCACTTTGATTGAGGTAGGGAATCAGCTTGGTGGCCTTGCCCAAAAAGAGGGGCAAAACCCCTTCAGCCATGGGGTCTAGGGTGCCTAGATGCCCGATTTTTTTTTCCCCGCTGATCTGTTTGATCCGGCGAATGGCGCCAAAGGAAGTGATTCCCTTAGGCTTATATAAATTGAGAACGCCGTCCAAAATATTAGCGAATATCCATGTCGGGAAAGGGGTGAGGCAAGTCTAGGCTTACGGTAGGCCCTTTGGGCAAGGTGATGTCCTTGGCGGTGATTTTGACCTCGGAATCCTGAATCACCCCTTCCCCAAAAAGGTAACGAGGTTTCGTTTCCCCTTGGGTGGTCGCTTGGTCCCAGGTTTGGGCGACCTCCAGGGTTTTTTCCCGACGCTTCTTCCAGAGATTGATCTTTTCGCTGCCATGTTTTTTAGCCATCATCTCTTCGGTCGTGGCCGCCGAAAGAATCACCCCAGTGGCGTTGTTCCCCCCAAAGCCTTTGGAGTTGATCAATGCCGCCTTCCACCCCCCGGGCTCTCTCACCTGATGGGCTTGTTGCAGGTTTAAATGACTGGCATGCACATCGTCGGCGATTTCATCCAAGGTAAAGATCCCCGGCAAAATCCCGCTGGCTAAGCTTCCGAGAGCCATATTGATCTGGCTCCCCGCGGCGCAGCCAATGCTGTGCCCAAAATAAGCCTTAATCGCGGCAACCGGCCAGGACTGAATCCCCATGGCCTTGGCGGTTTCGTTAAACACCTGGCTCTCGGTCACCCGGTTTTGGGGGGTTCCGGTTCCATGGGCGGAAATAAAACTATGCTGGCGCAAGCCCTTTTCACCTAAAATCGCTCGGGTCAAGGTCGCTGCCTTGGCCAGGGCCAGGTAATTGCCCACTCCCGGGGCGGTAATGCTCCTTTTGTAGCCATCGGCGTTGACAAAAACCCCCGCCACGGCGCCGTAGATTTGGGCACCTGTTTCCAGGGCCAGTTCCTCATCCATCAAAACAACGAATTCCGCCGCCTCGGCGAGAGTAAAACCACAATTATACCCAAAGGGGCGGCAGGCGTGGGTATGGCGCAAATGCTCAATCCCCTGGTCTCGATCTAAGGCTAAAATCTGCTCGTCTTCGGCCAGGGCGCTAATGACCCGATACCCTTCATAGACTTCCGGCACCAGGGGAGCCTCAGCAGCCCCCACAAAACAAAGCCTTCTGCGACCCGAGGCAATATCCTTGGCCGCATGTTCCAGGTTGTACAAAAAGGTGGCGCAGGCCCCCAAAATACCCCCCGTATGCCCTAAGGTCCCCAGTACATAAGCGTTGATGAAGTCGGCGGGCATTTCGGCAAAGCTCAAGGCCACTTGCTTGGTGCTGGGCCGTTTCCCCAAAAGAGCCGCTTTCATGTAGCCCCCCACCCCTTCGTTGTCGAGCTGCCCCATGGCACTAGAAGCATAAACCCCAATTTGGTCGGGGGCGACTTGGCTGACTAAGTCGTCCCAATCTAACCCTAAGCTGCCTAAGGCATCCGAGGCCCCGTAAATCGTCATCTGCAACCCGCGAGGATGGGAATTGGAAGCATAACCCGCCCCGGGATTAAACCCCCTGGGCAACTGCCCCCCTGTGGTCACGCTGGAGGTACGAATGTCTTCAACAAAAACCTCCAACCCGCTGTGGACGCTCACGCGCAGTTTGCTTGGCTCTCCAGGCACTTCTTCGAAGGTAACCCCAGGCGGGATTTGTTTGGGCAGGGATTTTTTATTGATCAAGATGCAAAGGGGCTCGCTTCCTCCCTCCAGGGTCATTTTCTGGCGAAAGGCAACGCGTTCTACATCGAAAAAGTTTTTTTCCAGTTTACGCAGCAGAGTGCCTTGGTTCATCTGCTCCCCGAAACGCTCAAACACCGCCCCTTGGGCAATGGGGCTGCCTGAGGCATCGACAGGGCGACCAGACTTAGACTGCACCAAGCCCATCATTTGCCCTAGAGCAAGATAAGCGGATTCACGATTCGCGGCAGATTGCGCCTCTTGGGTAATCCGATGAAATGCGTGATGAAAAGAGCTGCGGCCGGCGGGGTTGACCCCCCCAAAACCCGCGATGATGGGCAGGCGACTCAAGGCGATTCTCAATAAGGGTTGAATCATCGTATGGTTTTTAGGATTAGAACTTTCTTAAACCAAAAGCAACCTAAAAAGGATTTGACTAAGCAGACGACCTGCAATAAACTCAATGAAATTAAGACCTCATAAAAAGGGTTTGACATCGGGCTGGCACTTCGGTAAATATTTCTGCTTTAGGATTTTTCACTTTCGATGGGCCAGTAGCTCAGTTGGTTAGAGTACGTCCCTGATAAGGACGGGGTCGGTGGTTCGAGTCCACCCTGGCCCACCATCGCAAATCGGGGGATTAGCTCAGTTGGTAGAGCGCCTGCCTTGCAAGCAGGAGGTCAGCGGTTCGACCCCGCTATCCTCCACCATTCTTTTGTTATTCAAGGTGGCATGGGCGAGCCTGAAGCAAAGAATGTCTTGAATCCTGGGCAAAGCCGATTTCAGTTCGCGCAGAGAGCATAAGCGCAGAGCGGCCAACAAATAGGCGCGTAGCTCAGTGGGAGAGCACTACCCCGACACGGTAGTGGTCGTCGGTTCAATCCCGACCGCGCCTATAAAATTTAATTCCCGTTAGGAGGGAGCATCGCAGTAAAACGAGGCAGACGGCCTAGACCCGCGCCGGAGAAAAAAGATACAACCAGGATCAATCAAGCGATTATCGCCCGACAGGTGCGAGTCATTGACGAAAGCGGTGAGCAGCTCGGAATCCTCTCCATTACAGAGGCCCTATCCGCCGCGAGAGAAAAAGCTTTAGACTTGGTAGAAATCAGCGGCAAGTCAGACCCTCCGGTTTGCCGCATTATGGATTACGGCAAGTTTAAATACCAAGCCAGTAAAAAACAACACGAGGCCAAAAAGAAACAGGTCGTCGTTAAAGTAAAAGAAATCAAGCTTCGGCCTAAAACCGAAGAGCATGATTTCAATTTTAAACTCAAACATGCCCGTGAGTTTTTAGAACAGGGTTGCAAAGTCAAGGTAACCGTTCAATTCCGTGGCAGAGAAATGGCTTACACCTATCTGGGCCTCGATCTTTTAAAAAAGTTTGAAGTCTCTACCGAAGATCTGGGCATCGTGGAAAGCCAACCGAAACATGAAGGGCGGATCGCCCAGATGATCCTCGCCCCTAAAAAGCAAAAGGCTTAAACCATGGCTGGTTATAAATTAAAAACAAAAAGTTCCGCAAAGCGCCGCTTCAAACTCACCGCCAACGGCAAGGTGAAACGAAAAAAGGCCAATCTGCGCCACATTTTAACCAAGCACAACGCGAATTCTAAGCGTAAACTCAGAAAATCAGGTCTGATCTCTGAGGCGGATGCGCCCAACATTAAACGCATGCTGCCCTACGGCTAAGCGCGGTCAACCGAAGGTAATATTATGGCTAGAATCAAAAGGGCGGTACACGCCCGCAAAAGAAAAAAAACACTATTTAAACTCGCCAAAGGCTTTCGCGGTGGACGCAGCCGCCTTTTGCGAACCGCTAAAGAGGCGGTTGATCGCGCCGGCGTATACGCTTATCGTGATCGAAAGGTCAAAAAACGCGAATTTCGTAAACTTTGGATCTTGCGGATCAACGCGGCGGCTCGCCTTTGCGGCACCACCTACAGCCAGTTGATCAACAGCTTAAATAAAGCGGGTATCGTGATGGACCGCAAAGAGCTTGCTGATCTGGCTACCAATGACATGCCCGCCTTCGAGAGCATCGTCAAGCAAGCCCAAACCACGGCCTAGACCTAAAAAGCCCGGTTCATCCGGGCTTTTTTATTCCTCCGGTTCTTTTTCCACTCCCTCTTGGCGGTGCTGGATTTCCCTTTCTAAATCTGTTACTTCCTTATTTAAAAGCAGAATTTCCAATTCCAAGCGTTTTTTACGCCAATAAATTGGATTCGATCGCAATCGACCTTTTACCTTGATCACCCCTTCCACCACTTGCGCCAAGCGACGGAGTTGGTCTTGAATCTCTTTTTGACTGGGAAGTGACTTCATGGCGAAAAAAACCTGGGATGCGCAAAAGCGTTTTTTTAAATATAGCGAAAGCCTGCTTTCCCTACCACCCCAAAAGAGCACAGCAGGGGTGCATATTCTTTTCAAGGCCCTCATTGATCTCTATTCAACTGAAAAAATAGCCTATTTTATCGGTGATCAGCAGATCAGTTTTTACAGGGGCAAGCCCGTCCAAACCCAGTCCAGTTTGCCGCAAGGCAATCCTGAGTTTCACTTTCCCACCCCCGAGGGGGAGCATCGTCTTTATCTGAGCGGCCCTCGCCCTAAGGGGAAGCAAAAAAAATACCTTGCCCTCCTCTTAGCTCTTTATCAACGCAATGCCTTGTCGAGCGCCGTGAGCGAGCCCCCCAAACAAGCTCAAACCCCTCAGCCCCCACACGCCAAAGAACAACCCCAAAAAACAGCCCCGTCGCAAGAAGAGCGGTCTCCGGCAAAGGAACAAGAAGAAAAAACCCGCTTCTTTTTGCGCCATCTCTTTGAAGAACTCCTCAGCCGGATCAGCCTATTTCAAGGCTGGTTGGCCCTGCAACCGCTACCCGAACCCAAGGGACTCGTCAAAGAGGTGCAACCTTGTGAATTATTGAGCGCCAAACTCAAACACTTAAACGAGCTTTTCACGGCCCTCTCTCAAATCCAGACACGGCCTGAACAGGTACAGCCAGACCCACCAACCCCCTTGCCCATGCTTTGTCATCAGGTGATCGAAGCCCTGCCGGAAAAAGAAGAGGGGAAAAACTTCGTTTTTGAACTGGCCGAGGAACTCAATCACCGACAGCTTACGGGGAACCGCTACGAGTTGACTCAAGGGATAAGCTTTTTACTCGATTGCTTCGTCCGCCTGCAAGAGTTGATCGAACCCGATCAACCCCTCAAGTTGGCCTTTAGAGCCCCCCAAAAAGGAGTTTTTTGCCTCTATGTAACCCCCTTTATGTTACCCGAAGGGGCGGCCCATTGGCTGGAAATACCGCCCAGTCTCTATGACAGCCTCGCTTATGGCTTTCAGTTGCCCAGCCTCTACCTGTACCTGGCAAACTGGTACTTGCGACGAAACAAAGGCAAGCTGACCTTAACCCTCCAAAGCGGCGAACTCCTTGCCCAAATAGATTTTCGCTCCGCCCCAAAGACCAAATAAACCCTCTTTTTACTCTTCAGGGATTGAAGCAAAAGGGAAAACCCCCTATGCTGACTCAAGTCTTTTAAGGAAAAATTTTATGCTCATCGAAGAACTCGACCAAATCGCCCCCCTCCAAAGCCATCTGATTCACCTGTGGCACCAACAAGAAGCAAAAGCAGAGGGGATTGGCCTCTTAGGGCTGGTGGCGCAGCAAAACCTGATGAATTATTCCCTTTGGCATGAAGAGGATTTAGCGCGCGCGCCCAATGAGCCCGATTCGACTATTGCTCAGGTGAAGCGCAATATTGATGGGTTTAACCAACGGCGCAACGACCTGATCGAAAAACTGGATGAAGAGCTCATTCGCCTCTTGACGCAACAGGGGGCAAGCTTACCCAATCAAGCCCCGTTGAATTCAGAAACCCCTGGCAGCATGATCGACCGGATGAGCATTCTCGCCTTGAAGGTTTATCATATGCAAGAACAAGCCGAGCGCCAGGATGCCGGTGAAGAGCACCGCTTCAAGGCAACGGAGAAACTGCGTATTTTACGCGTTCAAAGACAAGACCTCAACTCTTGTTTAAAAATCCTGCTCAATGAGGTACTGGCCCAGACAAGGCAGTTTAAGATTTACCGTCAATTTAAAATGTATAACGACCCCAGCCTCAACCCCAAAATCTACGGCACTCGGTGAGCTATAAACTGATTTGCTTTGACCTTGACGGCACCCTGCTCCAGCAAGACTTTTCCTTACCTCCAGCCCATATCCATACCGTCAACAAGCTGCGCCAGCGGGGTTATCGGATTACCTTGGCAACGGGGCGCAGCAAAGACAGCGCGCAACCCTATATGGATCTGTTGGCAATCACCGAGCCCATGGTTTTTTCCAACGGCTCGGTACTCTATGACCCCATAAAAGATCACCGAAAAGTGCTGACGGGCATCCCCCTCCTTTGGGCAAAACGGGTTATTGCCTTGGAAAAGGAACACCCCCTCTCTTTAAAGGCACACCTCGCAGATGGGAGCATCTTAAAATCAAAAGACCTCCCCTGGCCCGATGAAGGGGTGCATTTCGTGGTGGGGACCATCACCTTAAACCTCTTAGAAAGCCTCACCCTGGATCCGATCAAAATCGTCCTCTTTGGCAGCGATCAGGAGATTCAAGATTTCCAAGCCGCTCTGGCCCCTCTTTTAACCGAGCCCGATTGCCCAATCCGTATGTTTCGCACCCATCACCACTATGTAGAAATCACCAATAGCCATGTCTCCAAGGGAAGCGCCTTGAATAAATTACTCCCGCAAATGGGCTTAAAAAAAGAGGAAGTGGTTTGCGTGGGGGATCAGGAAAACGATTACGAGATGCTGCGGGATTTTGGCTTAGGAATCCGCGTAGGGGATGGCTGTGAACGCTTAAAAGAGGTGGCGACCTACCGTTTAGACAGCCCGGAACAAGAGGGAATCAAAGAACTTTTACGGCTTTTACCCTAAGCTTGGTGACCCCAATGGGCGAGTTTGTCGGCCAGTTCTTGAAGCTTTAAGGGCTTGTTCATGTAGTCGAGCATGCCCACGGCGTAACATTCCTGCTCTACTCCCGCGGTGGCATTGGCGGTAAGGGCAATGATCACGGGGTGCAATTTCATTTCGCCGGTAATCACCCTGGCGGCTTCGATTCCATCCATGTCCGGCATTTGCAGGTCCATGAGGATCAGGTTGTACTCTCCCTCTTTCATTTTTTCTACCGCCATGAACCCATTGTCGGCCAAGTCCGCCGCGTAACCGAGCTTCCCTAAAACCTTTAAGATCAATTTTTGGTTCATCTGGTTGTCTTCGGCCACCAAAATCCGGTAGGGAAAGCGTGCCGCGAAACTTGTATCCAAGGCAAAAACCTCTTTGCTGACGCTTTCTTCGTCAATCGCTGGGGCGGGAAGAAAAAAAATCGCTTTTGTGCCATGATGGAGTCGGCTCTCCAAACGCAAATCCCCACCGAGCCTGCGGGCCAATTGACGACTTAAGGCGAGGCCGATGCCTAAGCCGTCGTGCTTTCTCGAAAAGCTCACATCCTTTTGGCTAAAGGCATGAAAATGAGATTCGATCTCCTTGGGCTCCATTCCGATTCCTTGATCCAGGATCTCGAAATAGAGGAGGTCTTCTTGGTGCCAGGCTTTCAGGGTAATGGTTCCCCGCTCGCTGAATTTGACCGCGTTGTTGAGCAGGTTCCTTAAAATCTGGCCCACCCGCGCGGCGTCCGAAACGACTTGATCGGCCAAAAGCCCGGTCAGATCCATGTTCCAATCCACCCCTTTGCGGGTCGCGCTGAGAGATTCCTTGTTCCAAATTTCTGTAACCAAAGCAGACACGGAAAGGGGTTTTTGGTTGAAGTTGAGCCGCACCCCAGACTCGATTTGGGTTAAATCCAATATATTGGCCACCAGATGAAACAGGGCTTCTCCGCTTTCCATCAAGTTTTGCAGGTGATCTTTTTGTTCCGGATTCAATTGGGTCTTTTCTAAGAGTTGCGCCATCCCCAAAACCCCGTTCAAGGGGGTGCGCAGTTCATGGCTCATGACACTCAAGAGGTTGGTTTTCGCCTTGGCCATGTTTTCGGCCTCTTCCTTCGCGCGAATCAAGGCTTCTTCTTCTTTCTTTTTTTGGGTAATATCCCGTATCACGAGGACGAGACCCAAAAGCTCATCTTCATCCAGGCGGTGCAAGGGGGAGGAATTCGCTTCCACCCAGATTCCCTCTGGTTTGGCTTCGTTGCGGATAAAAATCTCGTCAAAACGAGCTTTTCGCACCCCTCCGGGGGCCAGAATGGGTAATTCTTCTAAGCTTAAGGGTTCGCCGTTTTCCGCCCCCCTTAACCCTAACCCCTCGGGCCAATCGGCTAAGTTTGTGGGAAGGGTTTTTAATCCGACGAGGCGATAAAAGGCGGGGTTCACATTAATCCATTGGCCCTCCGCGTTGATCACCGCCACGGCGTCGCTCATACTGGCGAGTACGGATTCTAAAATTCCCGTAGAAAAACTCAAGGCCCCCGAGGTTTGGGCCAGTTCTTCTTTGGTTAAATTTAAATTGCGTTGGGTGACCTCGAAATCTTTGGCTTTATCCGTGGTTTTAATGAGCTTATAGATCAAGATATCTAAAAAAATCTTGTCCAAGAGCAAGATTAAATCTTGGTTGCCCCTGTTGCGAATGTCCGAGTTGGAGATGGTAAAAAGAGTCGAGGGGGCAGAAGCGATAACGGCTGCGCTGGTGGGGTTTTTACTGATCACGCTCATCTCGCCGATCAGGTCGCCTTGATTGCTGTAGCTTAAGATATGCTCGCCGCCGGCCCAAACCGCGACTTGCCCCTCTAAAAGAAAGTAAACGGTGTCGTTTTGGGTGCCTTCATAGATAATCGTTTCCTCAGCGGCAAAATTGACCACCTTGCACATGCCGATCAGGGCGCTCAAGCGATCCTCTTCAAACTGAGCAAAGAGTTGGTTTTGCTTGAGTGCTTTTAGAATATCTGGTTTTCCAAATTTCGACATCAGCTATCCGCGTGTGATTAGGCCCCTTTTGGATGATTTTACAAAGTCGATAAAACGGTGATAAATCTCCGAGCCATTGGACAAGGTTTCCACTGCCGCCAGTGCTTTTGCAGGAATCAAGCCACTACAAAAGTAAGTATTGTAAATTTCTTGTATCCGTTCCACCTCCTCATTACCGAATCCCTGCCGTTTGAGGCCGATTACATTAATGCCATAGGCCTTTCCCCGGCTTCCAGAACACATTAAATAGGGGGGGACATCTTGGTACATGGCCGACATCCCACCAATCATAGCATAATCCCCCACCCGTGTGAATTGGTGATAGGCCGATAAGCCTCCGGTGACCACATGAGACCCGATTTTTACATGGCCGCCCAAGGTGGTGTTGTTGGCGAGCATGCAGTGATCGCCCAGGCTCGTATCATGGGCGAAGTGGCAATAGACAAAGATTTGATTGTGATTGCCGATCTGAGTTAGGTACTCCTCTTTGCTGGTTCCGGTATGAATGGAGACGAATTCTCGAATATCATTATCGTGACCGATCACCACCCGCCCGTTGTCATGCCGACAAGCCTTGTCTTGAGCCGGAAAGCCGATGGTCGAATAAGAGCCGATATAATTTCGTTCCCCGATCTGGGTTTTGCCCTTTAAGGTAACATTATTTTCAATCTTAGTCTCTTTGCCGACCTCGACTTCAGGCCCAATCACCGCATAGGGGCCAATGGTCACGCCTTCTGCGAGCTTAGCGTGGGGGTCAACTAGTGCGGTAGGGTGAATTTGCATGGTTCTTTGTTGAAAAAAAGAGGGTTAAGGCACGCCAAAATGAGGATCCCAATCCTTAAAAACCGCTTCCAAACCTTGGGCTTTCAGCATCTCGACTATTTCTCGCGGGCTCCGGTCGTCATGAATGGCAAATTGTTCCAGCTCGGCTTTGGGGGCGGCATAGCCGCCCGGCTCGGTACGGCTTCCGGCACTCATGTTGGTGACCCCCAACAAGGCGGCATGATCCCTAAAATAGGGGCTTTCACGGGTGGATAAAGAGAGGTCTAAGTTTTCATCGAGTAGGCGATAGGCGGTAATGATTTGCACCAATTCTTTATCGTTGACCGGGTGCTTTGGCTCTAAAATACCTTGGGCCGGGCGCAAGCGAGGAAAGGAGACCGAATAGCGGGTTTGCCAGTAGGTCTTTTTTAAATAATCCAGATGCAAGCCCACAAACCAAGAATCGGTACGCCAATCCTCCAGCCCCAACAAGGCCCCTAGCCCGATGCGGTGAATACCTGCCTTGCCTAAGCGGTCAGGGGTTTGCAGGCGGTAAAAGAAGTCGGCCTTACTGCCTCTAGGGTGATATTCCCGGTACCGAGGCCCGTAGGTTTCTTGATAGATCATCACCCCGTTCAACCCCTTTTGAATCAAGCTTTCATAGGCCTTTTGCCCCATGGGCTGAACCTCTAAAGAAAGCTGACTAAAATGAGGGCGCGCCCATTCCAAGGCTTGCAGCAAGTACTCCAAGCCCGGCTTTTTCGCCATGTCCCCCGTGACCAACAGCACATGCTCATAGCCCCAGGGCTGGATGACTTCAAGCTCGCGCTCGACCTCTTTTTGCGTCAAGGTGAGGCGGGGTTGCTTGTTTTCTTTGCGAAAACCGCAATAGGTACAAGAGCTGGCGCAGACATTCGAAAGATAAAGCGGAATATATAACGAAAGGGTTTTGCCGAAGCGCTTTTGGGTCAGTTGCCGGCTGAGCTTGGCCATCTCTTCTAAATAGGGGGCCGCCGCAGGGCTCAACAGGGCCATGAAATCGTTTAGGTCGCGGTGGTCTTTATTTAAAGCGCGTTCTACATCCGAAGCGGTCTGGGCATAGATCGCCTCTTTGACTTGGGCAAAATCATGAGCCGCAAACTCGCTGCAAAAGTCGCCTTGAGAGGAGGCTTGCCCTTGGACTTGATTCATAGGGAGCTAACTTAAACCTGTTCTAAAAAAGAGGTGAGTGGACTGGAGGCCTCTGCTCGGTTTTTTACGCTGCCTAGTTTTGCCTCATAAGCGAGGCGACCGGCCTCCACCGCAAGCTTAAAGGCCCGTGCCATCTGAACCGGGTCCCCTGCCACGGCGATTGCCGTATTGACCAAGCAGGCGTCCGCCCCCATCTCCATTGCCTGGGCGGCATGACTGGGGGCGCCGATCCCTGCGTCAATCACCACGGGGAGTTTGGATTCGGCGAGAATGATTTCTAACATCCCTTTGGTTTCCAACCCTTTATTGCTCCCAATGGGAGCGGCTAAAGGCATAACGGCCGCCGCCCCGGCGGATTCGAGCTCTTTGCAAAACACCGGATCGGCATTGATGTAAGGCAAGACCACAAAACCGTTTTTGGCCAGTTCTTCACAGGCTTTTAGGGTTTCCCCGTGATGCGGCAAAAGGTATCGAGGATCGGGGTGAATTTCCAGCTTTAGCCAGTTTGTTTCTAGGGCTTGGCGGGCCAGCTCCGCTGCCAAGACGGCTTCCTTCGCTGTGCGGGTACCGCTGGTATTGGGCAGCAAGGCCACCCCCGGCAGGTTCACCGCTTGCAACATTTCATCTGAAGCGTTCGTCGGGTCAAAGCGTCTTAAAGCTAGGGTGACCAACTGGCTGCCACTGGCCAGCACCGCCTCTTTCATCACCTCAGAAGAAGAAAATTTACCGGTTCCCAAAAAAAGGCGGGAAGAAAAGGATTGACCCCCGATCACTAATTCCATGTTTGTTCAACAACTTGCTTGATTTTTAAAAAAGCGGCAACAGGGTCGGCTTGTTGCCAGACCGCGCCTAAAACAGCGCAACCCGCAAACCCCATTGCCTTGAGTTTGGCTATATTTTCCGCCTCTACGCCCCCGAGGGCATAAAGCGGCAGGCTCGAGAGCTCTACGGCCCGCTTGATTTGGCTTAAAGACCAATCGGCCTGGTATCCCGATTTCGACAAACTAGAAAAAACCGGACTCAAGAGCCCGTAATCTGCCCCTTTCGACTCCTCAGGCCAGTTCTCCAAGCCATGCAGGGCGAGGCTTACTCTCAAGTCAGGGCGTACTTGCTTCAACTTTTTGACCCCATTCCACCCCTTTTCGTTTTGCTCTTTTTCCTTTAAATGCACCCCTCCAACAAGCCCTGCCAAAGCCAGTTCCCGGCTTTGATGCAGGGTCACGATGGGGGCCATCTCCGCCGGTAAAGAGGCGAGCCAAGCTTGGCATTGCGCCAAACCCCAAGCCGGTCGCCTCAGGTGAAAGCGCCTCAAACCGGCTTGATAGAACCGAAAGATCAATGCTTGTTCATCAGCCGGTTCAACCTCTGCACTGATTAGGATCAACCTCATTTTTTGTTGTAGAGTTCTCCACCGGTTGCGCTAAAGGCTTCAGATTGCGCTTTCATTCCCTGGTTGATGGCCTCGCCCTCGCCGTACCCGTGTTCCTCCGCATAGTCGCGTACCTCTTGGGTGATTTTCATAGAGCAAAATTTCGGCCCACACATACTGCAAAAGTGCGCGACCTTGGCCCCTTGATTGGGTAGGGTTTCATCGTGAAAGGATAGAGCCTTTTCCGGGTCTAGGGCCAAATGAAACTGATCGAGCCAACGAAAATCAAAGCGCGCCTGAGCCATGGCATTGTCACGAAATTGCGCCGCCGGGTGCCCCTTGGCCAAGTCCGCGGCATGGGCGGCAAGCTTATAGGTAATCACTCCTTCTTTGACATCATCCCGATTGGGAAGCCCCAAATGCTCTTTCGGGGTTACATAACAAAGCATGGCCGTGCCGTACCAGCCGATCTGCGCGGCCCCAATGGCCGAGGTGATGTGATCGTAACCCGGGGCAATGTCAGTGGTCAAAGGCCCTAGGGTGTAAAAAGGAGCCTCGTGACACCAGTCGAGTTGCAGTTCTTGGTTTTCTTGAATCAACTGCATGGGCACATGGCCCGGCCCCTCGATAAAGGTCTGCACATCATGCTGCCAGGCGATTTTCGTCAATTCGCCCAAGATTTTTAATTCCGCAAGCTGGCACTCGTCATTGGCATCGGCAATGCAGCCGGGGCGAAAGCCATCGCCTAAAGAAACCCCGACATCGTAGGCAGCCAACAACTCGCAGATTTCTGTAAAATGAGTATACAGAAAATTTTCTTGGTGATGGGCCAAGCACCATTTCGCGAGCATGCTCCCGCCGCGGCTGACGATTCCCGTCACCCGCTTGGCCGACAACGGCACAAAGCGCAGCAATACCCCGGCATGGAGGGTGAAATAATCCACCCCCTGCTCGCATTGCTCGATAAAGGTGTCTTTAAAGATTTCCCAGTTTAAATCCTCCGGCTTGCCCCCGACCTTTTCCAGAGCCTGATAGATGGGAACGGTGCCGATGGGCACCGGGCTATTGCGTAATATCCATTCTCTGGTTTCGTGGATGTTCGCCCCCGTAGAGAGGTCCATCACCGTATCGGCGCCATGACGGCAGGCCCAAACCGCTTTTTCCACCTCTTCTTCGATTCCGCTGGTAATGGCGGAATTCCCGATGTTGGCGTTGACCTTGACTAAGAAGTTGCGCCCGATGATCATCGGTTCCAATTCAGGGTGGTTGATGTTGGCGGGCAACACCGCTCGGCCTCGGGCGATTTCGTCGCGTACAAATTCAGGAGTGATGACCTCCGGAATGGCGGCGCCAAAAGATTGCCCTTGGTGACGGCGGGCCAGTGCCGGGCTTTTTTTCGCCATCTCTTGGCATTGTTGGTTCTCTCGAATGGCGACATACTCCATCTCTGGGGTGATGATTCCTTGCCTGGCATAATGCATCTGGCTTACCCTTTTGCCGCTTTGGGCAACGCGGGGACGATGTTTCAAGGAAAAACGCACCTGGTCTAAAGCCGGGTCCGCCTTGGAGGCACGGGTAAAATCGCTGGTGTAGTCGGCCAACAGTTGGGTATCGCTCCTCGCTTCAATCCACTGTTGCCTTAAACGAGGCAAACCCTTGGAGATGTCGATATGGGGTTGATCTTCTGAATAGGGCCCGGAGGTGTCATACACCGTAATCGGGTGGTTGTATTCTGGGTCCGCGCTTTGCGCCCCCGCTGGGTTGGTGAGGGTGATCTCACGCATCGCCACTCGAACCCCCGGTAGCGTTCCCTCAACAAAGATTTTTTTTGACCCCGGGAAGGGGCCGGCGGTAATGCCGCGATTTTTGGGCTTGTTGGGAATATCGTTCATTATATCCTTCTAGGGCGTTTCATCTCTTTTACTGGTTCTCATTATCGCTTTAGCCGCCTTGGGTAGCCTGAATCAGCAGGATTCGGTCCCCCGCTTGAAGCTCCGTCGATGCCCAGCCCGAGCGGGGCGCCACGGCGTCATTCAGCGCCAGGGCAAGGCCTTTTTTCTCGCTGAGTCCCTTTTTTTCCATCCAGCTTTGTAAGCTTTGAGGTTGGATTTCTTCGGGTTTGTTGTTGACAAAAATTTGCATCCTTCCATTTTGCTACTTTTGATTCCAAAGTACAACAATTTTTTAAATTGAGCATCCCCCCTCTTTACATTTTCTTTGCTAGGCAAGCGCGTTTGAATGTGCTTTAATCGGGCATGAATCAAAAGGTTTTACAATGCTTTCCCTGGATGCGGCCCTTTGAAAAAAAATTGGAGGGGCTGACCCCAACCCATTTGCCGAAGGGCGCGCAAATCTTTGCGGAGGGCGACCCATGCCAGATGGTCGCTTTTGTTTTAGAAGGGCAAGTGCGGGTCTTTAAACTGAGCGAGAATGGCAGGGAAATGAGCCTGTACCGTATTGCTCCGGGGGATTCTTGCATTCTTTCGATCTCCAGCTTGTTAAGCAACCTCCCCCTGGCCGCGATTGCCAAGGTAGAAGAACCCATTCAGGCCCTGACCCTTCCCTCCCCCTTGTTTGCAAAGCTCATGAAAGAAGAACCGGCGATGCAGACCTTTGTTTTTGGTCTTTTATCCCGTAGACTCTCAGAGGTATTATCCACGGTGGAAGAAATCGCCTTTCACCGGGTGGACGAGCGCATGGTCAAATACCTCTGCAATTTACCCCGCCAGGGCAAGGAAATTGAAACAACCCACCTAAAAATCGCCGTTGAAGTGGGTACCAGCAGGGAAGTGGTGAGTCGTATCTTAAAAGATTGGGAGAGCCGCGGCCTGGTGGAGTTAGGTCGCGGGGTGATTGTCGTGCGAGATTTCCACTTGTTAAAGAACCCTTTTGCTAGGTGACTATATCACTTTACTTTCGCTTTTCTCTTGATACTCTGAATTCAGGTCAAAACCCTTTATTAGGAGAACATGATGAAAAACATAGGGAATCTAGATAAATTCATTCGTATTGTCGCCACGGTAGCCATTGGCGGCTGGGGTGTTTACGCGCATAGCCTTTGGGGATTAGTCGCTATCGTCCCGCTGGTTACCGCGGCCTCTGGCACCTGCTTGCTTTACCTTCCCTTCGGGATTCGCACCTGCCCTAGGGAAGAAGCAAAGAGTTGAGGCTCAAATTAAGGAGACTCTCATTTTTCAGAGTTTCCTTAATGATGCAAAAAAAGGCGGTTCAACCGCCTTTTTTTTTGTTTTGCCTGGATAGCGCCTCTCAAATTTTCAAAAGCCCCCGAAAGGAAAATTTTACATTTCTGTTAATTGCGGTCATAATTCGGAAAACAAACCCACGCTCCCCTTTTATGTTCTGCTCATGGTGCAAATCCCCAGACAGATTTTTTTCAAACTGAAGCAAGAGGTGCAATTCTTCCATCGCTTCACGGATGAAGAATTATTGGTTTTCCTGCGCCTCATGACCACGGAGACCTACCAACAAGGAGAGGTGATTTTTCAGGAGTTTGATCCAGGCAAGGTCATGTATCTTTTGGTTCGGGGTACGGTGGAAATCCGTAAACGAATCGGCAAGCACAACGATACGGTTTTGGCGGTCCTAAAAGCCGGGGAATGCTTTGGTGAAATCGGCCTGATCGACAATCGACCCCGCTCGGCCAGCGCCATCTGCCTGCAAGACACTTTAGTCTTTTCTCTTTCCTTAAAGAAATTGATGCAACTCGCCCACCACCCCAAATTTGCCATTTTAGGGTTTAAGCTCTTTCACAATTTCGCGGTACTTTTAGCCTCTCGCTTGCGGGATACCAATCAAAAAGTTGTGGACCTCACCGCCCGTTTCGCGACCGACACCAGTTTCCGGCAACAAGAAACGGATGACCCGGAAGAGGAGACAAAAAACAACGAGGCTCCAGGTGAGGAGGCCGCAGAATGAAAGCGTTGCGAAAATTTGGACTTGGCCTGCTCGCCTTAGGGCTTGGCGTGGGGCTTTTTTTCCTCTTTGAGAGCCAAACAGCCGGCGCGATTATCTTTTTGGTTTTGTTGCTCTTGGCCCAATTGAGCTTTTTACTCAAGCGCATTCGTTTAAAGCAGCCCGTCCCCCCCCCCCTAGACCCCGCTCGCGTGGCCGGAGTAATTCAAAACATTGCCCAGGCAAAAGAGCAGGCCGCCACCGCCAAGCAAGTCAAGGAGACCGCGAAACCAGCCCCCTCCCCTGAAGAGTTCACCCAAGACATTACCCCAAGCCTCTTTAGCCAGTTCCAAAAAAATCTGGTGGAGAGCGAAAAAACCCCTCCCCCCCCAAAGGCATCCTCCGTTGAAGAAGAAGGCGTTGTGGTGCGCATTGGGAAAAAATCAGCCCCATCCGCCCCGCCACCAACGCGCTCAGAGACTCCAAAGAAAGCGCCCAAGCCCTCTTTGATCCAACCCGTGCAGGGCAAAAACCCCTATCAAGCCGTCCAAAAAAAACAAGCCCCTAGGGCCTTAAAAACAGACCTAGGCACAAAAAAAGCGGTCGAAAACCGCTTGATCGACCAAGTCCCGACCGAACCGATTGGAGAGCTTTTCGCGGATTTAGAAGAAGAACCGGTTGAAACCACCCCCAAGGTGCACCCTAAACCGAGAAAAAAACAGGGCTCCTTTCAACTTGAGCCCGCAGTGACCGCAACTAAAGCAAAAGATAAGGCGTCACCCCCCCCCAGCCCCTCCAAGCCAAAGAGACCCTCAATGTAGCCGAACTCTCTCCCCCCACCGTAACAGAGCAAGACCTATTGCAAACCGCCAAAAAGGCCTTTGCGGCCAAGGATTTTAAAGGAGCCAAAGAAATTCTTCAGCCGCTCTTTAAGGAGCGGCAAGAAGCAAAACAACTTGGGGAGGAGGTGGCCGCTTTTTATGGCGATTTGCTCTTTGCCTTAAGGGACTACCCTGCCCATTTAAAGTGGTCCCAAGAGCGTTTGAAAGTCCATAAAAAAGGGAGCGGGCCCTATTTAAGGATTTTAGAAAATGTGATGGATCAATACTCTAAAAGCAATCAACAGCAATTGGCCCTCCCCTTTTACTTAACCGCCATGGCGGAATATGTGAAAAAAAACGATTCCCGCCGCTTGGATGTGACCTATTATCATTTAGCCGAGGCCTACCGAAGTCAAAAAGATTGGAAAAATCTCTTAAAAAGCTTAGAAAATCATGTGGCGATTAAAAAAGGACTCGGTGATTTGGAGGGGCAGCTTCCCCTACTCGATCAAATGGGTAAATTACTGTATGATACGGGCAACCAGGCAGCCAGTCAGAAAACCTATGAATTGGCTATTGAGATTCGCCAATCCCTTGAGCCGAAAAAATGAAATATATTGTTAAAGAAAAAAAACGAATTTTTTCCGAGTTTTTTAGGGTGGATCGTTTAGACATTGAAACAGATACCTTTGCCGGGGGCACCTTACCCATTCGCCGCTATCATTTGGAACGCCCTGAAGTCGTTGCCCTAACCTTAGAAAACACGGAGCGCGACACCTTGGTCTTGGTCAAGCAGTTCCGCTACTCCTCAATTAAAAAACCCCTTGATGACGGTTGGACCTTAGAAATCGTAGGGGGCTTGATCGACCCGGGCGAAAGCCCGCAAGACTGCGCCATTCGGGAATCCATCGAAGAGACCGGTTACCGCCCCGGCAAGGTGGAATACCGCACCAGCTTCTTTGCGAGTGTAGGGATTTCCAACGAATTGATTCATCTTTATGCCGCTCAGGTCACGGGGAAAGATAAAATTGGGAAAGGCGGCGGCATCGCCCATGAACATGAGGACATCGAAGTGATTGAGCTCCCTTACCAAAAAGCTTTGGAGCAAATCGTCAGGGGAAGCATCAAGGACGCGAAAACGATTTTAGGGATTCAGTGGCTCGCTCTGCAAAAGGCGGGAGGAACCCCCTTTACTTAAGGAAACTCTGAAAAACACGGAGTTTTCCAGCAAGGCAAGGAGTTTTTCAGAGGTTCCCTAAAAGGCTCAACTTGCAAACAAGGGCCTAGGGCGGGTTTAATGCTCACCCCCACTGAATCATTCGTTTGCTTAAGGCGCCGTAGGCAAAACCCGTAATGGGAAAGCGGACAGGAGAGTTCCACCCCGCTCCAGCGGAGATCAACAAAGGGGTGAAATGCTCAATCGTGGGGTGAGCCCGTTGGGCCTGGGGGGCCTTTTGCTCCCAGGCCAGTAAGCTTGCAAGATCCTTCGTCTCAACCACCTCTTTGACCCATTGGTCAAACTCCAAGGCCCAGCCTTTGGGTTCGGCTTCTTCTGCCCAATTGAGTTCCCTTAGGTTATGGGTGGTCGAGCCGCTGGCGATGATCAAAACGCCTTCTTGGCGTAGGGGGGCTAAATCCTGCCCCAAGGCAAAAATCTCCGCGGGCTTCCAATCGGGTAGAGAAAGCTGCAAGAGGGGCACCTCCGCCTCGGGCCAGAGGTGATAAAGAGGAACCCAAACCCCATGATCCAACCCGCGGGAGGAATCCTGCGCCAAGGGAAAACCGAGCAATTGGCCCAAACGAGTCGCCAGCTCCAAGGCCCCAGGAGCAGGGTATTGGAGTTGGTAAAGCTCAGGGGGAAACCCGGAGAAATCATAGATTAACTGATGGTGTCGGCCCCTCTCCCCCAAAGTCAACTGAGGCGTTTGCCAATGGGCGGAAATCACCAGCAGGGCCTTGGGCTGGGGTAGCTCCCTACCCCAGGCATGAAGCTCTGCCTTCAGGGTTGGGTCTTGTATCCACAGCGGGCTGCCATGGGTCAAAAAAAGTACGGGCATCAAGGAGGGCATTGTTACCTGCAAAAGAAGAAGGGTTTTTATGCTACGCTCTGGCGTAGTGGGCGGGCCAGGGAGCGGCTTAGGGCTTTTGAAAAAAAAACTCCTTGATTTGTTTTTGTTGGTTGCTCGCAGAGGAAACCTGAGCCTCACGGGCTAAGACCCAACCCAGCTCTTTCAAGGAGGTAAAGCTGGTGGTCGCGAGCAGGGGGAGGGCAACCCCTTGAGAATCGTCGATCCCCACTTGACAGAGCAGCCTGGTTTGAATCTTTTGTTCTTCATTCACCCAGCAACGAATTTCTCCTTGTTGCGGCAGGGTCTCCATTCCCGGGCCGGTGATTTCATCTAATTGATTCTGTAAATCTTCCATGGCCGCCAATTCTTCAATCGCCTTTTGTTCCACCAACTTTTTTGCCTGCTCTGCCTTCCATTCCAGGGTGCCGGTAAAAAGCAGGGCCCCAACGACCAAGCCAACCAACAGCCCCGACAAAATCCAGTGGCGGGGGCTCAGCTTCTCTTTGGGTGGGGGTTCAGGAGAGGTCATTTTTTTTCTCACTATAAAAAAAGATCAAGACTCCATATCAAACAGGGCTCGCGCCAACTCCCCAGCCAAACCGCCCAGGAGCGCCAACATCAGGCCCACCACCAGAACCAAGGCCCAAGAGCTGGCCCTTTTCGCATAGAGGCAATAAAACCGCTCCAGCCCTTTAGCAGAAGATGAACAAGAGGATTTTTTTTGTTGGACCCAAAACATGTTTCTTTTGCCGCGGAAAGTATAAAGGCAATATAGAATGGGCGCATGCCTTTAGCAAGACCGGCAAAGGAGCTAAAAAGAGCAAGCCTAAAGTAGGATAGCGCTCAGCCGGGAATCTTTTTCAGCAATTTTTGAAAATTAAGCCCCTTGACCTTTGCCAGCAGTTGTCCATTTTGGTAATAGCTGATTTCTTGGGTAATACTGCGTAAAAAATAGACGGGCATTTTAAGTTTAGCCATGTAGGGGGCGATTTCCGCCTCTACCGCGCTAATCTTGCTTTGCGGGGTGGCCCCGTGGGTTTCCACTAAGATCCCCGTCCCCTGTTGCTCAATAAAGCGTCTCTTTGCCGCTAGATTGGGTAGGGTGCGAATACTGGTGCGAAAACGCCGCAGCGTATCTAAGACCGTGGTATGAAAGGCATCATGGTCAAAATCCCCCCTGAAAACGATTTTTTCATCTGGCCGGGTAAAAAGGGCGTAGCCGTGTCCTTCGGGAATGGTTTCCCAATCCAGTACCGTGGTGTCGCTTAGGCTGTTGTTCTGTTCCGTTTCCTCGGGGTTTGCCGCGGCCCGTTCTTTTCTTTTTTCCGCTGCCTTGGCCACGGCTTCGCCTTGCTCAATGGGGATAGAAGAGTACCCGTAAAACAAAACAAGATTGGGCGCCTTTTGGATGGCGCCTTGCTCTAGGTTGCTTACAAAAAGTTGTAATTTATCGCATTCAGGGCAGGTGCGATTGATGACCAAAACAGCTAAAACCCCTCGCCCCTCGATTTGCTTTAAAAGCTTGGCAAAGGAATTCTCCGCGAGTTTGCCCCCGATTTTTTTCAAACGATTGGTCATGGAGCCGGCTTGCCCTTAATTCATAAATCTTCTATTCATTAAAAGAATAGACATTGAGCCTTGTTTTGTCATTCAAATTCCTTATTCTTGGCTTATGCAGATCATCCATAAAAAGTTCAGGCCTCATACCTTAGAGGGGGATTGGGGGTTGTTGATCGGCAATTTTGACGGGGTGCATTTAGGGCACCAAGCCTTAATGACCGAGTTGATCCAAACGCAACAAAACTATGGGGCCAAGTCGGCGGTTTTGACCTTTGAGCCTCATCCGAAAATGATTTTGCAGCCCCATATCCCCTTCACCCATATCTACGATGAAGAGACCAAATGGCGCCTCATGGCCGAAGCGGGAATTGACGCCTGCTTTGTCATCCCCTTTACCAAAGATTTCGCCACCTTTAGCCCCCATAAGTTTTTAGAAAAACTCTTTGCCTTTGCTCAGATTACAAAAATCATTGTGGGCTATGACTTTAACTTTGGGAAAGATCGGCAAGGGTCGGCGCGGGTTCTAGGGGAGCTTGCCCAAAAGGCCCAGGTTGATTTTACCCAAATGGAGCCGGTCAAGGTCGCGGGCTTAACCGTCAGTTCCACCATGATACGCCGCCTCCTCTACGAAGGGGATTTTGCCTTGGCGGAGAAGCTTTTAGGCCGCCCTTGGGAGATTTCCGGAGAGGTCATGCAGGGGCGGCAATTGGGGCAGCAATTGGGCTTTCCCACCTTGAATTTATTACCTAAGGTGCTTTTACCCCTACGCTATGGGGTCTATGCGGCAGAGGCAAAAATTAACGGCCAGACCTATGCCGCCGCCTGCAACATCGGCCATGCCCCTACGGTGGGCAGCCCCTTGCTCAAGGCGGAGGCGCATTTGTTTGACTTTAACGCCGTCGCCTATGGAGAAGAGTTGAGTTTAAAACCCTTGCGTTTTTTACGGGAAGAACAGCGTTTCGACAACCTCCAAGCCCTAAAAAGGCAAATCGCTCTCGATGTTCAGGCAACAAAAGAATTTTTTGAAAAAAGATAATTCTCCTTTAACTTGATTAAGTTGAATCATCTATTTCCCTTTGCCCTACCCAAGTTTAAGATAATCCGCTAACATGAAATGAATTTGCTCTGAGCGGTTTATTTATCCCGACAGAACACAAAAACAACCTTTTATGGGGGTCGCCTCGGCTCTCCCCTGCAATTTAAGTCAGAGGGAGATCGCCAAAACGATTCCCTTTACTCGGCTCAGTCCGAACGGCAACCCTGGTGTAGACAAACATGGAATTGATCTTAGAAGATGGAACGGCTATTGAAGGCCGCCATTTCGGTTACCCCACCTCTGTCGCGGGTGAGGTAATCTTCAACACCGGTATGGTAGGCTACCCCGAAACCCTCACCGACCCCAGTTACAAAGGCCAGATTCTGGTTTTCACCTATCCCTTGATCGGCAACTACGGGATTCCAGACGAAAGCCGCCTCAACAACCTCAAACAACATTTTGAGTCCGATCACATCCATTTAAAAGGCATTGTCATCACCAGCCTGACCCGCGAATACAGTCACTGGAACGCGATTAAAAGCCTGGAAGATTGGATGATCGAAAACCAAATCCCCGGTATGGAAGGGGTCGATACCCGCGCCTTGACCCAAAAATTGCGAAACAAGGGAACCCAATTGGGCAAGATGATCTACGAAGGGCATGACCTCCCTTTTTATGACCCCTCCAAAGAAAACCTGGTTGCCCAAGTTTCTACCCCCGAACCCATTGCCTACGGTTCCGGTTCAAAGCGGGTTTTGTTGATTGATTTAGGTTGTAAAAACAACATTATTCGCAGTTTTTTAAGCCGTGGAGTGAGCCTGTTGCGGGTGCCCTGGAATTATGATTTCTCCCAAGAAAAATTCGACGGCATCATGCTCTCCAACGGCCCCGGCGACCCTACCCAGGTGATGGAAACGGTCCGCCGCCTGCAACCCTGGCTCAAAAAAGACAAACCGATTTTTGGCATCTGCATGGGGCATCAACTCTTAGCCTTGGCTTCGGGCGCCCAAACCTACAAGCTGAAATTCGGCCACCACAGCCAAAACCAACCCTGCATTCAAGTGGGCACCAAGCGCTGTTATATTACCAGTCAAAACCACAATTACGCCATTGACGACCAGACCTTAGCCCCTGATTGGACCCCTTGGTTCTTTAACGCCAACGATGGAAGCAATGAGGGAATCCGGCATAAAACCAAGCCCATTCGCAGCGTACAGTTTCACCCCGAAGCCTGGCCCGGCCCGGTCGATACCGCCTTCTTATTCGATGAATTCGTAAAAAGCCTTTAAGCAAGTCATGGACAGCAGCATCAAAAAAGTCATCATCTTAGGCAGTGCCGCTTTAAAAATCGGTGAAGCGGGAGAATTCGACTACTCCGGTAGTCAAGCGATCAAAGCCTTAAAGCAGGAAGGGATTACCACCATTTTGGTCAATCCCAACATCGCCACCATCCAGACCTCAGACCACCTCGCCGACAAGGTTTATCTGCTTCCGGTCACTCCTGATTTTATCGAAGGGGTCATTGAAAAAGAAAAACCCGACGGGATTTTATTAAGCTTCGGGGGCCAAACCGCCCTCAACTGCGGGATGGAATTAGAAGAACAGGGTATTTTAAAAAAGCATGGGATCAAGGTACTAGGAACCCAAATCCCCGTGATTCGCATGACCGAAGATCGCCAAGCCTTTGCCGACAGCTTGGGAGAAATCGGGGTCTTCGTCCCTCGATCCAAGGCCGCGCGCAATGTAAAAGAAACCCTAGAAATCGCCCAAGAAATCGGTTACCCCATCATGATTCGCTTGGCCTTTGCCTTAGGTGGCTTGGGCAGCGGGGTCTGCTGGAATGAAAAAGAAGCCAAAAAACTGGCGAGCGGGGCCTTTGCCCATACCTCGCAAATCTTAGTGGAAGAATACCTAAAGGGCTGGAAAGAAGTAGAATACGAGGTGGTTCGCGATGGGCTCGACAACTGCGTCACCGTCTGCAACATGGAAAATTTCGATCCCCTAGGCATCCATACGGGGGAATCCATTGTCATCGCTCCCAGCCAGACCCTCTCCAACCGAGAATACCACATGCTGCGCGAGGTGGCGATTAAAACGGTACGGCATCTCGGGGTGGTGGGAGAGTGCAATATCCAATACGCCCTAAACCCGATTTCAGAAGAGTACCGAGTCATTGAGGTCAACGCGAGACTTTCTCGCAGCTCCGCCCTGGCGAGTAAAGCGACCGGTTACCCCTTGGCCTTTGTGGCGGCGAAACTCGGACTCGGTTACAGCCTGACGGAGCTGAAAAACTCCATCACCCATTCCACCATCGCTTGCTTTGAGCCGGCCTTAGACTACTGCGTGGTGAAAATCCCCCGCTGGGATTTAAAAAAATTCAAACGGGTTTCAAAACAGATCGGCACCAGCATGAAGTCGGTGGGCGAGGTCATGGCCATTGGCAAAACCTTTCAAGAGGCCTTGCAAAAGGCCTTGCGCATGCTCGATATTGGGGCCGACGGCCTGGTGACCAATCATGGGGACTTAGGGAAAAAGGCAAGCCGAGAAGAATTGATTACCGAATTGCACAGCCCCACCGATGAACGGGTTTTCTCGATCCCTTGGGCTTTTAAAGAGGGGATGAGCCTAGCGGAAATTCATGAGCACACCCGCATTGACCCTTGGTTCCTTTCAAAAATTCAGAATATCGTTCGAGTCGAAGACCTGGTTATTCAGTATCAAGGGGGGATTATCCCTCGGCATGTCTTAAAGGAGGCCAAACAGGTGGGCTTTTCCGATCCTCAACTGGCTCAACTTCTGGGCTGCGCGGAAAAAGCGGTGCGCCTCATGCGAAAAAACTACGGGATTCAGCCCTTTGTCAAGCAGATCGATACCTTAGCGGGGGAATACCCCGCCCAGACCAATTACCTTTATTTGACCTACAACGCGACCGAAGAAGACATCACCCTAGGCAGCGCGGAGTCCGTGCTGGTTTTGGGTAGCGGAACCTACCGCATCGGGAGCAGTGTCGAGTTCGACTGGTGCTGTGTCAATGCCGTTCAAACCGTGAAAGAGCAAGGCTATCGCAGTATCTTGATCAATTACAACCCGGAAACGGTTTCAACCGATTATGATGAGGTGGATCGGTTGTACTTTGATGAGATCCGCTTAGAAACGGTGATGGATATCTACGAAAAAGAAAACCCCAAAGGGATTATCGTCAGCATGGGGGGCCAGGTTTCCAATAACCTAGCCCTGCCCCTGATGCGTTGGGGGGCCAAGGTTTTAGGCACCAGCCCCACCCAGATCGACCGCGCTGAAGACCGCCATAAATTCTCCAGTATGCTCGATTCGTTAAAGATCGACCAACCGATTTGGAAGGAATTGACCACCATGACCGAGGCAAAAGCCTTTGCCAAAGCCATGGAATACCCGGTCTTGGTACGCCCCTCCTATGTGCTTTCCGGGGCCGCCATGGGAGTCGCCACCAGCGAAAAGGCATTGGAGCAATATTTAACCAAGGCCACGGACCTCAACCAAGATCACCCGGTGGTGATCTCGAAGTTCTTAACCAATTCAAAAGAGATTGAATTTGACGCAGTGGCAAAAAACGGAGAAATCGCCGCCTTTGCCATCAGCGAGCACCTAGAAAACGCCGGGGTTCACTCTGGGGATGCCACCTTGGTGCTGCCTCCGCAACGCACCTATATCGAAACCACCCGCAAAATCAAAGCGGTTGCCCAAGAGATTGCCAAAAACCTAGAGATTACCGGCCCCTTTAACATGCAGTTTTTAGCCAAGGGCAATGAGATCAAAGTGATCGAATGCAATTTGCGGGCTTCGAGATCCTTTCCCTTTGTGAGCAAGGTCTATAAAAAGAACTTCATCCGCCTGGCCACCCAGGCCATTTTAGGTGAAGAGTTGGATGTCACCCAGCGCAGCTTCATGGAGCTTTCTTATGTCGGGGTCAAGGCGAGTCATTTCTCCTTCACTCGTCTTTTAGGCGCCGACCCCATCTTAGGGGTGGAAATGGCTTCGACGGGCGAGGTCGGTTGTCTGGGCGACGACTTTCATGAAGCCTTGCTGAAAGCCATGCGCTCGGTGGGCTTTCACTTGCCGGTGAAAAAGGTTTTACTCTCCACAGGGCCGGAAAAGGAAAAACTCGATTTTTTGGAAACCGCGAAAATGCTGAAAAACTGCGGGGTCAAAATTTGGGCCACCAACGGCACCCAACAATTTTTAGCCAGTCATGGGGTGAAGGTCGAGCAGGTTTCTTGGCCCAATGCCAAGGATGGTAAAAGTGTCATTGATTTAATCGAGGAAGAGAACCTCGACTTGGTGGTCAACATCCCCAAAAACTTTCAACCCAACGAGTTGACCAACGGCTATAAGGTGAGAAGAAAAGCGGTAGACCACGGGGTGCCTTTGATCACCAACCCCCAACTGGCCATGCGCTTTTTAGAGGCGGCCTGCGCCAACCCGGAGTTGAAGATTAAAGCCTGGAACGAATACAGCAGCTAGCTTATTTCGGTAAAGGGAGGCAGCCCTCCCACCCGGCTAGGGCTGACCGCGACGCTTTCTGGAATGCCTTGGACCCGCAAAAAAACCTTTTCCCCCTTCCGTTGTAAGGCTTCAACAAAAGCGGGGTTGACCAAAACCGAACGATTGACCCGCAGCAAATGCCCACCTAGCCGTTCTTCCCAGTCTTTTAACCTGCCGTGTACCACGACTTCCCGCCATTGGTCCAAGGTGCGATAAAAAAAGCTCAGGTAATGATCTTGTACTTTCACCGCGGCAATATCCCTTGGGGCAAAAAGGTGCCTCTCCCCCTGATCGATGAGTTCTACCTGCTCTCCCCTGTTTAAAAGGCGTTCTCGTTTTTTTCTTGCCCCTTGAGCCAATAACAGGTCATAGGTTTTTGTGGGATAAATCAAGGCCTGAACCAAAGCGCAAACCGCTAGAACCGAAACAAAGGCGTCCAAAATAGGCCAATACTCCACTAAGTACCTTTGCAAAGGCATCAAAACAAAAAAAGTGGCCATCGCCCCGGCGGTCATCAGGGGCAACATTCCCGAGAGGGTTTTTCTCTCCGGTAGCCACCCCATTTTCAGCCACAGCAAGATCACCAATTCATGGGCCACGGTACCGATGCTCAAAGAAGCCACCCAAGAGAGTATGCCCAGAGCCCTTCCATTCCAACCCGCCGCGTTCGGCCCGACGATTAGACCTAAGACAATGCCCAAAAAAAGAATCGGCTGCCAGGGGCGGAACCAGTTTATAAATTGCTTTGATAAAAAACTATTTTTCACGAAAAATAAGGGAAAATTAACGAAAAACCACTCGAATTGGTTTCCAATTGCGCTATCTTATGAATTGTTACCGTTTTATAATTTACATCAAAGAATAAATCATGGCAAGGTACAAGCATTTTTCCCTGATCCAGATTCTTTTTATCGGGCTTCTTTTTTTTATTTTTCTGCCTTCATCGCTTTTTGCGATTGAACGCCGTCAGGACCAATCCCCTCGCGACCTTTCCTACGCGATCATTCCCTATGCCATGAGAATGCCGGGGATTGGCAGCTTTGTCGGCATGGCCGGAACCATCGACAACATGTTCGGCACCGAGGCAGACACCTATCTCGCCACCATGAGCGGGGATTTACAAGGGTATACGGGGGGGATTTTTGACGCGCCCATCTTTACCGAAAACCTCACGGCGCACTGGTATTACACCAATTTTTCCAAAGCGGCGGTCGATAGTTTTGGCCGGGGAATGAATTCTAAAAAAGAAGACATGCAACGGCTTTTTGTCGATAAGGTGAAGGTGAATGCCTATATGCTCAACTTAAAATTTTGGGAAAAGCGCATTCAGCTTTATACCGCGATTGTGAAGTATCAGGTACATCCCACCAAAATACTCGATATTGAGGGCAACCTTGTCGCGGATATCAGTACCGAGGAATATCAATCCAAAAGCAACCTACAGGGCTTTATTTTGGACTATACCGATGATCGCTTAGACCCTAGAGAGGGTTTCAGGGTGGAGAGCATGAGGGCTCAAAACCCTCCCGATAACGGTTTCGCCCCTGATTTTTACCGTATCGACACCACCTCGACCCTTTATTTGTCCATGGGCAAGCAAAGCACCTGGGCCTTTAACCATTTTCGTTCCGACGCTCATGTGACCAAAGAAGGTCTCACGGATCGGGCGGCCATTGCCGCCCGCATCGGCATTGACTGCGCCCCCATCCCCGACCCGGTACAAAAGGCGACCTGCGAGGCAAGCCTCAACACCCAGATCAACCAAGCGGAGGCCGCGAATAAATACGGTACCGCCGCTGGTTTGGGGGGGGTCTCTTTTTTGCGGGCCTACCCTCAAAACCGCTTTTACGCCGCCCATACAAGGTTTTACGGCACCGAGTTCCGCTGGAACTTTACCGAAGGGAGCGAGCCCTTTGATTTTTTAATCATGAAGGGAATCCGCACGATTTTACAGGCCACCGCTTTTTATGAACGGGGTACGGTAGCCGATGTGGAATCCGACTTGGGCAATCAATGGGCTAATGCCACGGGGGTGGGCTTTCGCCTGCTCATGAGTTCTGGTTTTGTGTTTCGTTTCGATGTGGGTACCGGGAGTGAAGGAATGCAAACGACCCTATTTTTCAATTACCCTTGGGGCCTATTCAATTAAGGAAAAAAATGTCTCCATGGGACGCGATTATTATTGGCTCGGGGTTAGGGGGCTTGACCGCGGGAGCTATTTTGGCCAGACAGGGCAAGCGAGTCTTGATTTTAGAGCGACATCATCAAGCAGGCGGCGCCGCCACGGGCTTTAGCCGTGCCGGGGTAATGCTGGAGGTCGGTCTGCATGCCTTAGACGGCATGGATGAGGTAGACGGGAAAAAAAACCTATTGGAAAAATTAGGCGTCTTAGAGCAAATCAAGCTCGTGCCCCTACCGGAGTTTTACTCTGCCCAAGGGGGTTGCTTGACCCAACCGATTACCTTGCCTCACGGAGGGGAGGCGGCGCAGCGGGCAATGGAGCTTGCCTTTCCCCACCATAAAAAAGCGCTTGCCCGTTATTTTGGTATCCTCGCCGCTTACCGCCAGGCTCTGATCGCGGTCACAAGCCCCCAAAAAGGACTTTGGGCCAAGCTCACCCTGCCTTTGCGGATCTGGCCCTTGATCCGTTATGAAAAAACCAGTTTGAGTCAATTCTTAGAGCGGCTTTTTGGGGCGGATGAAGAAATTCAACTCGCGCTTACCGCCAATTTAGGCTATTATAGTGATAACCCAGAGGAAATGGCATTTGGTTATTTCGCCATTGCGCAAGCGAGCTATATTTTTGGCGGGGGATGGTTTATTCAAGGGGGCAGCCGGAAGTTAAGCGATGCCTTGAAACAAATTATTGAAGAGGAAGGCGGTCAAGTGCGCCTGCGACGAGAAGCAACCGAAATCTTGTTTCAAGAGGGTAAGCTTTGCGGAGTAGGCCATTCCTTGGCCCCTCGCGTTGGAAGTCGAGACCAGCAAGCACTCAGCGGGGCGGAAGAAGACTTTGCCCCAGTGGTGATTGCCAACGCGGCCCCAGCGGTAATTCAAAACATGCTCCCACAACCATGGGAAGAGGTCTTCATGCAGCCTTACCAAAAATTCAAACCGGCTACCAGCCTATGGACGCTCTATCTGGTTTTGTCCCAAAGCCCGCGAGAATTCGGCGTGAAGCATTATTCCACCTTTTTGTTCCCCCCTGGTTTAAAAAAGCTGCGAGACTATGGACGCCACCCCTTAGAGCATAACCTTGACCAGCCCCCGATGATGGTTTTGGTCGATTACTCCGCCATTGATTCTGGCCTGGGCGGCCCGGGCAAATTCGTTGCCTCCCTCTGCGGAGTGGATCGCCTCTCTATTTGGGAGGCGTTGGGAGAGGGCTACCAAGAAAAAAAACAGCAATTTCAGATGTTGATCTTGCAGGGTTTGGAAGAGCGGTTTCCAGGCATCGGCGGCTCCATCCTCCATGCTGAATTGGCCACCGCCAAAACCATGAAAGATTATCTCAACAGCCCTGGGGGAACGGCCTACGGCTTTGCCCAAACTCCAAATTGCGCGGGCCGCCTGCGGCCCAAGGCAAAAACAAAGATCCCCGGTCTTTTTTTGGCAAGCGCCTTTGCCCAACCAGGTGGCGGCTTTACAGGCGCGATTTTTGCCGGGGCTTTGGCCGCCAATGCCGTCAACCAGTGGAAAGGACATTAGGAGATTGAAATGAAAAAAGGGCTTTTCTTCCTACTCATCCTACTCTGTGTAGCCGGTTCCGGCTTTGCCCAAGAAAAGGGCCGGGTCGACAACCCCATACAAATTCAGTTCAACCCCTTGGGTGGGGGCTACAACCTGGGGTTTCATTTTAATGAATATATCTATTTCGGATTGATCCAATCCAACTCCTTCACCTACAGCAGCAGCCCGAATTGGGGAGAGACCTACACTCGGCATATGAATGAGCAAAACGCCTGGGTCGCCGGCCAACCCGGCTTAAGGGAGGTGACGACTCACTCGGCCACCAGCCGGGCGGCAGAATTGCGTCTTACGCCCTGGGCCGCGGGCCTGTACTTTTCGATTGGCGCGCTGCAACGCCAGGCAGAAAGCGTGGAACTCCGTTTTGATCAACGCTCTCGCCTGATCGGTCAAAACACCTACAATACAGGCTTTACCGCGAATTTAGCATTTCAGGACTACGCCGCGCCTTCTGTGGGAATGGGCCTCAACCATGTCTTTGAAAACGGGATTTCTTTCGGCATAGGGATGTTGGCGGGCCTGGGCCCAAGCAGAAAAGCAACCGTCACCCTCAACGACTTCACCCCAGCGACGACTGTCAGCGCAGCGGACCAAGCGGTCTTGGCGCAAGATTTTGAACAGAGTGAGTTCGGGCTGGCCATGATGGTTCATGCCGGGGTGGGTTTTAATTTTTAGGCGCTTCGGGCTGTTGGGGGTTCGCTTCCAAGTCTTGGACCAAATGATCCATATTCGCTAGCCAAAGCTTGCCGTACTCTTCTTTTAAAGAGCGGCTTTGGCCGGTGCGAAAAAAGTGATATCCCAGCAGCAAGGCCAACAAAACCCAAAAGGCGGCCCGTCCCTCTTGCCAGGCTAAGGGCAATAAAAACCAGCCTAGGAGTTCCACCCTCCAGCCTGCTTTGCTTAAATAATGCTCCCCAAAACGATAAAAAAGCCGCTCCAGCCAGGCCGGGTCTTCAGGGAGTTCGGCCCAAAGGGGCAGGGGCTCCCCAGGAAGGATCGGCAACCCTTGAGAGCGGAGCCCCTGAAAGTGCTGCTGTCGATGAGCAAATTGGTTCTTTTCCCAAGCTTCCTGGATTAAATCCTCTAATTCCGTGCCCCGGCCTTGGAGCAAAGCCTGTTCTTTAAAAATTCGCAAAAAGGTCCTGACCCGACTCATCGTTTAGCGCCCCACTCCTCTAAATAGGCAGCTTTGCCGCCACCTTTTTGGCGAGGTCAACCAAGGCCTCCGCGGTTGCCCCTTCCCCCCAGGCCAAGGGGTGGCCTTGATCGCTCGCAAGGGCTAAGGCAGGGTCTAAGGGTAGTTTGGCTAAATGCTCCAACCCCTTTAGGGCCGTACTGCTGTGGGGGAAAAGTTCTCGAATGCTCCCACAATCGGGGCATTGATAGCTGGCCATGTTCTCCACAAGACCCAAAATGGGAATTTGTTTTTCCTGAAACAAATCCAGGCTGCGACGCACATCGCCTAAAACCACCTCTTGGGGCATGGAGACCAGGACCAAGCCGTCGGCTTTCAGCTCTGCCGCTAAAGTGAGCTGCACCTCTCCCGTGCCGGGGGGGAGGTCAATAACCAAGTAATCCAGTTTGCCCCAGGCCGTATTGCGGATAAATTGCAGCAAGGTACCCGAGACCAGTTGACCCCGCCAAGCGAGAGCCTGATTCGGGTCCACCAAGCTGCCGGTCGAAATCAGCTTTAACCCCTGTGCCTCTAAGGGCAATAACATTTCGTTGCTCAATACCTGGGGTTTGTCTTTACAGCCCAACAAGGTCGGTTGGCTCGGCCCTTGGATGTCGGCGTCAATCACCCCCACGGCGTAACCTAAGCGTTGCAGACCCGCGGCGAGGTTCACCGCGATGGTGGACTTGCCCACCCCGCCCTTGCCGCTGCCCACCAGCACGACCCGTTTCACCCCCTCCAAGCCGTTGAGGGCCACATGCACCTTAAAGAGGTTTAAAATCAATCTCCCAGAATAAACCGGGGCCAAGGCCTGCTCCACCGCTTGGGTAAAGGCTTGTTTCTCCTCTTCAGAATCGCTAATCAAATCAATTCGTACATAGAGGGAGCCATCCTCTTCAAAGCGAATCTCCTTGATTAAGTTCAACTCCCCAATTTGCCATTTGAGTTTCGGCTCGATTAAGGGAGACAGGGCTTGCAGGATGGGAGTAAGTTTAGGGTTCATGGTTTTTTAAGACTTGACGGATCCAGGCTTGGCCTTTTTGCTCGGCCTGTTGCAGGGCCCAATCTTGGGCGAGCATGTTTAAGACTTCGTGCAGACCCGGATAGGTTAACAGTAAGCGGTTGGTGGCGGTGATAGCGTCGTTTTCTTAGTCAATAAAGATCAAGCCTTCGGCAGCGGCGCGTTGGAAGCTGGCCCACATTTGCGGTTGTTGTTCTCGCACAAATTGAATGTATCCCATTAAACAGCCTCTACAATGCGGCCCCAGGCCTTGTTTTGCTCCACCTTTTCCACCGTAACGAGCTGGATTTGATTGGTTAGGGCCTCGCCCGTTTTTACCTGTACCCTTAAAAAATTACCCGCATAGCCTTGCCAGTGCTGGTGGGGGTTTTTTCCTTCAAATAAAACCTCTAAACCTTGCCCCACCTGAGAGCGGGCAAAGGCCTCCCGTTTTTGGTCGCTCAAATCGCGCAAGCGCTCGACTCGTGTCGCGACTTCATCGGCGGGGACTTCACCAACCATGCCGGCACTGCGTGCCCCTTCGCGGCGAGCATAGGGGAAGACATGAAAATACTGAAAAGGCAATTCACGAACGCGGGCAAAGCCCTGCTCAAATTCCTCTGCGGTTTCCCCGGGAAAGGCGGTTAAGAGGTCGGTTCCCAAACCTAAATTCGGCACCAGATTTATGGCTTTTTCAATAAATTTGGCATATTGAGCAAAATTATAGCGGCGGCGCATAAGGGTTAAAATCCGGTCCTGGGCGGCCTGTAGGGGGAGGTGCAAATAGGGCAAAAGGGGGTGCCTTGGGTCTTTCATCCGTTCAAAAACCCCTTCGCTTAAGGTGGTGGGTTCCACGCTGCTGATGCGGATGCGGGGGACGCCCAAACCGGCCAAACGGTCGGTTAGGCTCAACAAGTCCAGCCCCGAGTCATGGTATTCGCCCAGGTTGACCCCGGTTAATACCATTTCCTTGACTCCGCTCCGCAAAAGGCCTTCCGCCTCGGCCAGTAGATTATCCAACTTGCGGCTGCGGCTGCGGCCCCTGGCCTGGGGAATGATGCAAAAACTGCATAAAAAATCGCAACCGTCTTGAATCTTTAAATTCGCCCTGGTTTGCAGAAGGTGCTGACCTTGAAGATCAATCGTAAAGGCCCCCTTGGCAATGGGCCCCGCGGCAACAATGGGCTCTGCCCCTGCTTGCAGTTTTTGCACAAAGCTCGCCAGTTCCATTTTTTCACTGGTGCCTAAAATTAAATCCACTCCCCCGATTTCAAAAAGCTCTTCCCCCAACATTTGCGACATGCAACCGACTACGGCAATCAGGGCCCCGGGGTTGGCCCGCTGGATCGCGCGAATGGACTGGCGGCTCTTTTGGTCGCTTTGGCCGGTGACCGTGCAGGTATTGATCACACAAAGGTCGGCCCCCCCTTTGAAGGAAGTGATTTCATAACCGATGCCTTTTAGACTCTGCGCCATCAAATTAGATTCGGTCTGGTTCAAACGGCAACCGAGGGTATAAAAACTTGCCTTGGGCATAGACTCCTTGAGTTAATTTTTTATTTTAGGCGACTTGAGCCAAAGGGGCAAGCCCCCCCCTTTTGGACTTCACAGGCGAGGCCAAGGCTGTTAATTTGAACCAACCCTGAAACTCGACCCTCTATGACCTCTCTTCATTTGCTGGATTCTCACCTGATCGACCTCATTGCCGCCGGCGAGGTCGTAGAACGCCCCTCCAGCGTGGTCAAGGAATTGGCGGAAAACGCTCTTGACGCGGGAGCCGATCAAATCCTGATCACCATTGAAAAGGGAGGGAAAGACCGAATCACCGTCTTAGATAACGGCTCGGGCATGACCCGTGATGAGGCCTTGCTCTGTGTACAAAGACACGCCACCAGCAAAATATCCAGCCAAGATGATCTTTTTTCCGTGCGCTCCTTGGGTTTTCGAGGGGAGGCCTTGGCCGCCATCAGTGCCGTGAGCCGCTTTGAACTGACCACCTGCGCCGATGAGAGCGTCGGCGGGTTTCAACTCCGCATCGAAGGGGGGAAGGAGGTGGCTCAAACCAAATTGGGCTTTCCGCAAGGCACTCGCATTGTGATTGAGGATTTATTCTACAATACCCCGGCAAGGCAGAAGTTCTTAAAAGCCATTGCCACCGAATACCAGCAGATTCACGACCTCGTTCTCCGTCTCGCCTTAGCCCGTCCCCAGGTACAATTCCGCCTCACCCACAATAAAAAGGTGGTGCTGAACCTAGCCAAGGGGGAGAGCTTTGCCGAGCGCGTCAAAAACGGCTTTGGCATAGAGATGGCCAAGAATTTAGTCTCGATTGAGCATGAGGAATCTTATTTGAGGTTTTACGGCCTCTTTGGTCATCCCAGCGGGGGCACACGCCCCTCGAAACGGTGGCAACAGCTCTTTTTCAATGGCCGCAGCGCGCGCTGTCGGCCTGTGGAACAAGCGATTTACGAGGGATATAAAACCCTCTTGATGAAAAACGAGCATCCTATTTTTTTCTGTCAAGTGGAACTCGACCCTTTAGAATTGGATGTGAATGTTCACCCTGCCAAGGCAGAGGTGAAGGTGAAAAATCCGGCCTTGATCAACACCATTTTAAGTCAAGCCTTGCAACGGCAACTCAAGGCGGCAAGCCGCCGGGAGTTTTTTGGCGAGGTGGCCCCCTTTAAAGCGGAGGATGCCGGTTCTCCCTCTGCGGATCGGGTGCAAGAGCGGATGATCCCCCAAGAACAACTCTCACCGGGGACCTTTGTCGTCCCGAGCGAGCAAATCGGTTTTCGTTCTACAGCCCCACGCAAGTCTGCCCCCTTTACCCCTGAGTCGCCCTCCCTCGCGCCAGAGGTTTTACCAGATACAACCCGTCTAGAACCTGAAAAAGAAGAGCCCTTTGTCTTTAGCGAAGAAAAAGGCCTCACCCAAACCGCCGAGGGACAGGCTCCCTTTGGAGTGATCGGGCAATTGGAAAAAAAATACATTTTAGCCCAAGGAGAGGGCAGCCTGATTTTAATTGACCAACACGCCGCCCACGAGCGGATTCGCTTTGAAGAGATTCGAGGTCAGTTTTACGGCCAAGGGGTGCAAACAACTCCCCTTTTAATTCCCCAGGTAATCGAGTTGCCCCCGCAAGACGGCCTGCTTTTAGAACAACACCTTGAGCATTGGCAAAAGCTAGGCTTTGACCTCGCTCCCTTTGGGGGCAACGATTATAAATTGAGCGCGGTTCCCACCCTACTCCAGGGGCAAGACGCAGGCCAGGTGATTCGCGCTGTTTTGGATGAAATGAGCCAATTTGGCCGCAGCGGCAAGCTGGAACTCTTCTTTAATGAGGTCTTTGAAAAAATGGCCTGTCACTCCGCCATTCGCGCCGGGCAGGCCCTCTCTTTAGAAGAGATGCGCGGCCTCATCGACCAGCTTGCCGGTTTGGATTTATTGATCCACTGCCCTCACGGTCGGCCCGTCTTGGTCAAGTTTGGGGTGGCGGAATTGGATAAAAAATTCAAGCGCATCGTCTAGCCTAAGGAGGTTGGAAAGAATGAGCTGATTTTCTCCTTGAAAAGGGTGCCTTTTAAGGCAACCCGTCATTGCTCAAATCGTTCATCCAGTGAGCCGTCATCTTGTGGAAGCTTTAGCGTTGAGCGTCGACTTTACTCCTGTTCGATTCCCTGATGAATTAAAAAGACCGCGCAGAGAGGAGGTTTAATCTGAAGTATATAAGGCCTCTTGGGCTCAATACCTGCCGCTTGAAAAGCGGTAGGAAGGAGTTTTCAAAAAATCCTAAGCTTTGGGGGGAAGGGTCGCTGATAGGGCAAAGAGCATCTCATTAAAATAATATTTTATCTTGATGTCTTTTAAGTTTCTTTGCGCAAAAAGGGCCTCTAGCTTTTCTGGGACACTTTTTTTAGACCTTTCCTGCCACATCCGTAAATAGGCGGCCTCTTTTTTATTGAGGTGGGTAGTTTGTATAAATGGATCAATATTGTATTGATCCATTTTATGAGAAGGTTGTAAAAACGAGATACAGCCGGATTCTGCGGTAACCTCAAGCGCACTTGCCAAGACCTGCTCTGGTTTTTGCGCTACATTAAGCACCGAAGCGCCAATACATAAATCTACCTTATCTTGTATCGGTAGGGTGAGGATCGCGTCCGCGGTTACATATCGAAGGTTTCCAGCGCGATATTTTTTTTATTTTTGTCTATCCCCACCACCCTATCGCAATATTGAGCCGCATAAGCGCTCAAGGGCCCTGGCCCACAACCGATTTCTAACAGAGATCGTGCCTGCGGCTTTAAGTCATTCACCCATTCCTTTAAGGGATCCGCGTACCACTCGTAGGCAAATAATTGGTTAAAAAAAGAACTCCCATTGAACCAAAGATGTAAATTGAGTAAAGCTTTTGTAAGCATCTAAAACCTATCGTTGATATAGAACGCAGCAAAACTTGTCGGCCTATCTTTTTGCTTGCCTACCCCAGGGGCGGCCCCTCTTGGTCAAGTTTGGGGTGGCGGAACCTGATTTTCAGCCAACTGCTTGAGCAGGGCAATGAGTCTTTCTTCCACCAAGGGTTTGTTGAGACTTCCCTCAAAGGCCAAATGGGTGAAGCGTTGTTGGAGGTCTTTTTCAGAATAGGCCGATAAGGCGATGACCCACTTTGGTTTTTGTTTTAAAGATTGAATCTTCATACTGGCCTGAGCCCCATCCATGACCGGCATATCAATATCCATCAAAACCAAGTCAAAGGGCTTGGCCTTGATTTGCATCAAGGCCTGGGCTCCATCGGAAGCAAGTTCATACTCCATCTTTAAGTTCCGCAAGACTTGGGCGCTGCTGGCTGCGTGAATCCGCTCATCTTCGACCAAAAGCACCTTCATTCCCGCTAAACTGCGGCGCCAAACCTCTTGTTCTCCATTCGCTTGGGATTTAGGGAGGGTAAACCAAAAGCGGCTACCCTGCCCCGGCTCACTCTCAACCCCAATTTTGCCCCCCGACTTGGCCACGAACTCAGAGCAAAGAATCAAGCCTAAGCCTGACCCGCCTTCTCCGTTTGCGCTGAGACCGGAGCTGATTTTTTCTCCAATCTTAAAAAGTCGTTTTTGAATCTCTTGAGGGATCCCGCAGCCGTTATCGATTACACTGACTTCCACCATGTCGCCCTGAGACCGGCAGTCAATTTGAATCTCTCCCCCTTCTGGGGTAAATTTAATGGCGTTGCCTAAAAAATTGCGAATAATGGTGGTGATCAAAGCGGGGTCGGCCAAGACTTTTACATCCTTCTGGCAGAAACTCTGGACTGAAATTTGTTTTTGGGTCAACTGGGCGGAAACCAATTCCATGCTTTGCTCAATGGAAATGGCCAGGGGATAATCTAAGGGGTGAACCTCGATTTCACCCTGCTGGCTCTTTGCCCAGACTAAGAGATCTTCTAAAAGGCGGTGAATGTTTTTTGTGGTGTGTTTGACTCCTTCAAACAAGGCCCCTTCTAACTCCGAACCCTTTTCAAGCACTACATTAAACAAAACCGAGAGGCTGCCAACGGGGCCACGAAGGTCATGGGAGATAATAGAGAAAAATTTATTTTTCGCCTCATTGGCCATGCGCAACTCACTGGTGCGCAAATTTACCTGTTCTTCTAAATCAGCGGCGTGGTTTTGCAGGGTATGAACCAGCTTGATTTGGGCTTGTTTTTTTTCTCGTTTTAAAGCCTGAATGCGGTCGGCCAGGGCAAGAGCCAGCAAGCTGATTTCAGTAAGGCTGCTGAGTTTACCGAGGTAGGTTAGTTCCATCAAACTGTAGGGGGTGCCGATCCAACCTAAATAAACCGCGACATAGACAACAAAACCGATTAAGTAGGCCCCCCAAGCGGCTAGGTAGAGCTTGGCCACCCTTGGGTGGCGCTTGAGGGTTAAAAAACCGGCTGTCAGCAAAATACCGGGCATGATGAACCCGCTCACCGGGGAATGAGCCTCCAATACGCTATTGGGAAGAAAAAAAGCACTGAGCCCCAGCACCAACAAATACAGCATCATCCCCTGAATCACCTTATCCCATTTAGGGATATGTTGTTTTGTCCGCAACAGCTCCCTGGTAAAAAATCCAAACGCCGTTCCGGAAAGGGCCGAAAAACTCATGGCATACCAAAGCCCCGACTCAACGCCAATCCAATATTGGTTGGCCGTACCGTCAATCCCCGTCATGACGCCGGCATAGGCCAGCAGACAAAAGAGATAATAAAGGTATCCCCGTTCTTTTAAGGAAAGAAACAAAAAGAGGTTGTAGAGCCAAATGCTAAATAGAGCCCCATAATAAAAAGCCTTGATGCTCGTTTCTAAAATTTGTTGTTCCCAGTACTTCTGAGGGCTTGAAAGAATATTTCTAAAACCCAAATAAATATTGGAATAGCAGTTTTGAAAAAGTTCTTTCCTGCTTTGGGGGGGGAGGTGAATTTGATATAGAAGTTGAAAATTTTCCGGGTTCCAAATAGCCAACTCCTGCCCTTTTTGGGGGAGTTGGCCTGGGTCGAGCAGGTAGACCCGGCAGTGTAAATTATTGGCCCCTACCGTAAGGATGAGCTTTAGGGGCAGCTTGCCGGTGTTGGCCAGCCTGTTCCAGAACCAGACTTGGTCTTTGCTGATACCGAAATTGGGCATCCTTTGCCCGGTGCGTTGAAACTGCGAGAGGGTTTCTTGTTTCAACTCCCCAGGTAGAAAGCGATCCAAAATAAAATAATAACTTTCGGCGCCTAGGCTCAAACTGTCAAAATCTGTTGCCAGTTCAATAGATTGCGGGGCGGCAAATAAAGGCGGAACCCAACAGCAGAGAACGAAAAAAGGCAGGAATCGTTTCATTAGGATAAAAAATTTTAATACCATCTATCTTTTTTAAAAGCCTATCCGACAAACTGGTTCAGCTCAACGAAAAAGTTTTCTCTAGACCAACGGATCATCAACAAAACCACGGACGGAAGTTGATCCGAGCCGCTTCATTAGGCCAAGCAACCATTAACTTGCGCAAGCGCCCCCTTTCATGGAATTCACGCCACATTTAAGGGGGCTGCCAGCCTGACCGCCACAGTTGAAGCGGGTTATGGGTTGCACAGGCGACTATCCAAGGCCACTCGCCCTATTTTAGCCAGCCCCGATGCTGCCCATTTTGAGGCCAAAATGGTTTCCTGCGGTCCGCGCCAGTTCTTGGAGTTTTCCGCCTGACTATTGACGGCATCCATATCTTGCGTCAAGCTGCCGCAATGAAAATAGCGTTCCATCATATTGCGTTACCGGTTCACAACCTAGCTCTGGCACAGGATTTTTACTGTGAAATTTTGGGGTTTGAGGTCCTGACAAGACCGGAAGGGCTTCCTGCGGAGGGGGTTTGGCTCATCGGTGCTGGCGTTCAACTGCACTTGATAAAAAGTACGGTTCCAAAGACTACCACAGCGGTAAACAAAAGGCTTCCCAGCCCAAATCATGCGGCATTTTCCACCCAAAACATCTCGGAGTTTAGAGATGACCTCCTAAAAAAAGGAGTAGTGGTTGGAGACCTCATTAAAATAAATACTAATTTTTATCAGTTTTTTTTTCAGGACCCATCTGGCAATAACTTGGAAATCAATAGTTTAAAAAATTAGACTCATAAACATGAAACATCGGAACGCAATAAAGGAACTGTACGAGGTTATCTTCTCCAGGCGTGACATTCGTAGTCAATTCAGTGGGCAAACAATCCCGGAGCAGCTTCTGGCAAAAATTTTAAAGGCAGCGCACAGTGCCCCATCCGTGGGCTTTATGCAGCCTTGGAATTTTTTGCTGATCAGAAATCAAGAAATCAAAGGCAAGGTTTTCCAGGCTTTTCAGGAAGGATTTGAAAAAGAAGCTGGGAAATTTGAGGCCGAGCGGCAAAAACAATACCGAAAACTAAAACTTGAAGGCATTCTTGACGCGCCGATCAATATTTGCGTGACTTGTGACCGCTCTCGAACCGGTCCTGTGGTTTTAGGGCGGACCTTAAATCAGGACATGGACCTATATAGTACAGTATGCGCCGTTCAAAATCTTTGGTTGGCCGCTCGTGCCGAGGGAATCGGAGTAGGGTGGGTCAGCATTTTTGAATATGATAAACTTCATGAGTTACTCCAACTGCCAGCAGAAGTTGAACCCATTGCGTATCTGTGCGTGGGATTTGTGGAGGACTTTCCCCAAAAACCCGAATTGGAAACGCTCAAGTGGTCGGCGAAACAAGACTTGAAAAATTTGGTGTTTAGTAATTCTTGGGGAGAATCTATTGATTCCGAATGGCCAGCATTGGCAAAAGCGCTCATGAAAAAATTTGAAGACCTGTAAAAGATCCTCTCAGAGCCTATCTTATAAACCATTTCAGTTCAAATCAACAGTTTCCCTTATCTCCTCCAACGGAAGGGAACTCTGAAAAACGCGGAGTTTCCCGGCATGGCAGGGATGCCTTGCCAAATCAAAAAGCGCGACTTATTGATTCGCGTTGGGATTGTGGATTTCATTCCCCACCGAAAAGACGGAAAAACTTGACGCGCCCCAGGGGCTATAATCAGCCCGAAGGACATGAGCCTACCGCTTGAGCAAGCGGTAGGCAAGGAGTTTTTCAGAGGTTCCTTAAGGGAACAAACCCCAATTAAAGCAGGGGCGCTTTTGGGTTGGCCTGGGCTCTGCCCTAACCCAATAAGGATATAGCCTGTAGCCCAGGGCTGGTCTCAATATCTTGTATTACCCCAGGTTGCCCCAATTCTGCTACGCCCTCCATGAGATTTGTCGGACAAACTCTTAAGGGGTTGCGCCAAGAGAATAAACTCTTGCGGCTTGTCGGATTTATACTCATTCGCTAGCATTAAATTTTAGGACGGGCAAAAAATTATGAAACTCATCGCTTTAGTCGGCAAGCCCAATGTGGGCAAATCCACCCTTTTTAATCGCCTGGCTCGTCGCCGCGCCGCTATTGTCAGCCATGAGGCCGGCACCACCCGCGACCGCAATATCGCCCCCATCAAATATAAAGGCTATCATTTTCTTTTAATGGATACAGGCGGCTTTGAGCCGGAAGCCAAGGAAGAAATCCCCCAAAAAATGCGGGAGCAATCCCAATTGGCGATAGAAGAAGCAGACGCGGTCGTTTTTCTTTTAGATTACCAAAGCGGGCTCACCCCGCAAGATAAAGAAGTGTTTCACTATCTACGCCAATCCAACAAACCTGTGTTTGTCGCGGTCAACAAGGTGGATGGAGACAAACACGAGGCAGGGGTGGGCGAATTTTGGGAAATCGGCGCGGAGGAAGTCATTGCCCTTTCCGCCGAGCATGGGAGAGGGGTGATGGAGCTTTTAGAAAAGCTGGAAGAAATCTATCCGGATATTCGAGAAGAGGAGAACAGGATTGAAAGCGATGAACTAGCCCTCGCCATCGTGGGGCGGCCCAATGCGGGCAAGTCGAGCCTAACCAATTATTTTTTGGGAAAAGAAAAACAGATCGTCCACCACCAGGCAGGCACCACTCGCGACCCCATTGATTGCTACCTCAATTATAAAAAACGAAAGCTTCGCATTGTCGATACGGCGGGGCTGCGCAAATAGGGGCGGGTGAGCCAGCGGATCGACCAATATTCCATGGCGGCGGCAGTACGCAGTATTGAGCGCTGCGATATCGCTTTATTGGTGATGGATGCCACCGAAGGGGTGGTGGAACAAGACTTAAAAATCGCGGGGCTGGTTTTGGAACGGGGGAAGGGGCTGATCTTAGTGGTCAACAAGTGGGATCTTTTAGATAAAGAGAGCCACACCCTAGACCACATGAAAGAAGAGATCTATCACCAGCTTGAATTTGCCCGCTTCTGCCCCATCATCTTTGTTTCCGCTCAAAGTGGGCAGCGGGTACCGCAAATTTTAGAAACCGCATTAAGGGTAGAGGCCTCTACAAAAAAACGGATTCAAACCGCGGATTTAAATCAAGTCCTGCAATTGGCCACCTCCCGCCACCAGCCCGCCAGTCGGGCCGGAAGCTCCAACAAGCTCTTTTACGCGGCCCAGGTGACGGTTCAACCCCCGACCTTTATTGTGCATTGCGCCAACCCAAAAAAAATCGACGAATCCTATCGCCGTTTTTTAGTCAACCAGTTTCGCCATTACTTTGGTTTTGAAGGCACCCCGATTCGCATTTTTTGGCGGGCCCGCAACAATAAGAAGGAAAAAACCGCATGAGCCAGCTCTTTCGTATTGAATCCCTTTCGGCTGGGGGGCCGATTTTAGTGGTATTGATTTTTTGCAGTATCCTTGGTTTGGCTTTAATCGTGGAACGATTTTTGTACCTACGGCCTGCTAAAGTCATCCCCATTGACCTCTTGCAGCGCATTGAGGTGAGCTTGAAAGAAGGCAACCTCGCAGAAGCCATTGAAATCACCCGTCAGTCCAGCAGCCCGATGATGAAGGTAGCCGAGATCGCCTTAATCAACGCGGATCGACCCAAAGAAGATTTAAAGGTCATGATCGAAGAGGCCGGTCGGTTGGAGGTGCCCCGCTTAGAGCATTACCTCGGTGGCCTGCATACCCTGGCGGTCGTCAGTCCTCTTTTAGGCCTGTTGGGCACCGTAACCGGCATGATCCAGGTTTTTGAAACCATTGTCACCGAGGGAACCGGCAATGCCCAGCTTTTGGCGGGAGGTATATCCCAAGCCATGCTCACCACCGCTTTTGGCTTGCTGGTCGCCATTCCCACCTTGGTTTTCCACAATTATTTTTCTAAAAAAGTAGACCTGCTTTTAGTGGATATGGAGCGGCACAGCTTGATCTTGTTTGAACTGTTAACGGTCGCGCGAGAGAGCTAATGCAGTTTAAAAAACGAGAGAAAAAGCCCATTGGCCTCGATTTGACTCCCTTAATTGATGTGGTCTTTTTACTGCTCTTATTTTTTATGGTCTCCACGACCTTTGTCAACAACCCGGGGATCAAGCTCAACCTGCCCGAGGCAACAACCCAACCCCTGACCAAACCCCCTAAAACCATTGAAATTCAAATCACGGCCGATCATCGGATTTTTATTTCCGGGCGCTCCATTCCCGCCAGCCGCCTCAAGGTGGCCCTGCAATTGTTGGTCAAAGACCAGCCCCGACCGGTGTTGATTTTAGCCGACGGTCAAGCTCGGCATGAGATGGTGGTTTATGTGATGGATCAAGCGACCCAAGCGGGCTTGACGAAACTCTCCATTGCCACCAAGGAAAAAAGGTGAAGCTGCCCCTCTCCGCGGCGATCATCACCCTCAACGAAGAGGCGAACCTGAAAGATTGTTTGGGAAGTCTTGATTTTTGTGAAGAAATCGTCATTGTCGATAGTCTTTCCACAGATCAAACCAAACAAATCGCCTTGGCGGCGGGAGCGAAGTTGATTGAGCAGGCCTTTTTGGGGCATGTAAAACAAAAACAGCTTGCCCTAGACCATTGCAGCCAGGACTGGGTTTTATGCCTTGACGCCGATGAACGGGTGAGCCCGGAATTAAGGGCCAGCATTTTCTCCCTTTTCGCGGAGGGAGAACCCAAATTTTGGGGTTATGAGGTGGACCGCCTAAGCTTTCACCTCGGTCGTTGGATTCGACACGGCGGTTGGTACCCCGATCGCAATATTCGTCTCTTTCATCGCCCTCACGGCCATTGGAGCGGTTACGACCCCCATGATCGGGTCGAGATTCAAGGGCCGGCGGGCCGCTTGCGAGGCAACCTGCTGCATTATGTGTTTAAAGACCTCGCTCACAATGTGGAAACGAACAATAAATATTCGTCCATCATGGCTCAAGGGTTGTTTGAGTCGGGAAAAAAACCCAGCTTATGGAAAATTTTATTGAAGCCCGGAGGTAAATTCATCGAATGCTACTGGATTAAATTAGGTTTTTTAGACGGCCTGCCCGGTTTGATCATCGCTGTTGGAGCCGCCTATTCCATGTTTTTAAAGCAAGTGAAGCTATGGGAATTATCCAGGCAGAACGAAGCGAATTAATTGCCGCGGATTTAGCGGCTTGGTTTCGCGCCCAAGCGCGCGACCTCCCCTGGCGCAAAAGCTACGACCCTTATCAGGTATGGATTAGCGAGGTCATGCTGCAACAGACGAAGGTGGATACGGTGTTGCCTTATTTTGCCCGCTGGATGGAAATATTTCCCGATCTCGCTACTTTGGCCAAGGCGGATTTAACGCAGCTCTTAAAGGCCTGGGAGGGTTTGGGTTATTACTCCAGAGTTAAAAACCTCCACCTGGCCGCCCAGGAGATGGCAACAACAGGCATTCCCGCTGAGGTCGATCAACTCTTAAAGCTGCCGGGCATCGGCCCCTATACCGCTGGAGCAATTGCCTCCATCGCCTTTAATCAAAAGGCCCCCCTTTTAGATGGCAATGTCAAACGAGTGCTTTCCAGGTTGTTGGATTGGGAAAAACCGATCCTCTCCAAGGAGAGTGAAACCAGGCTGCTCACCTTTGCCCAAAGCCTGCTCGCCCACCAAAGCCCACGGGTCTTAAATCAAGGTTTGATGGAGTTGGGGGCTCTAATCTGCCTTCCTAAAAACCCGGCTTGCCAAGCCTGCCCTTGGGTTACCCATTGCCAAGCCCGGCTCCAGGGCACTGTCCGGCAACGCCCCCTCACCCCGCCCCGCCCCCGAACAATCAAAGAGAAAAAATGGTTTTGGGTCTTTGAGCATCAAGGGCGATACCTGGTACAGCGGCAATGCGAGGGCAAGCTCTGGGCGGGAATGCCGCTTTTCCCCTTTCAAGCGGCGGAATCCGATCCAATCGCGGCCTTAAATGAATTGGTGGCAGGCGAGCCCAGGGAACTCTGCCGTTTCAAGTACGCGGTTACGATCTATCAGGTACAGGCGGTAGCGTATCAAATCCCCCTCCACGAGATTCCCGTTGAGTTGGCAGGAGGGGAATGGCTGGATTTAAAAGAACTCGAAGCCTTAGCCCTTCCCCGGCCCGGGGTCAAGATTCGGCAAGCTTTGGCGCAGCTTGAAACAAATTGAGGCACACTTTTTTGCTTGGCTAAACCCCGGTTATCTGGTTGAGTTGTCAATGGCAAACAACCCCCAGGGGTAGTCGATAAAAATTTGGCTTTGTCCCCCCTCTTCCCCCTTGGCCCAATCGGCGCGCAGGGTGACCCCTTCAAAGATCAAGCGAAAACCGACCCCGTACGAATGGCGCCAAAGCCGTTCATTGCCGTTTCCATCCCAGACAGTACCCCGTTCATAAAACAGGGCGAGTTGGAAATTGTTGCGCACCCCCTTGATCAAGCCCCAATTGATGGGGGTGCTTTCCTCGTTGAGGTTGTAACGGAGCTCGGTCCCGTAAAATTCATCATTCCCCGCGGCAAAGCGGGCATTGGGGAAGGCGCGCAAACGCTGGGTGCCGCCCATGGGGGTGGCGCGGCCATAGTTGTTTAAGGCGATGCGCTCGGCAACGCGTTTATCTTGAGTTGCCCGGCAATAGATTCGAGATAGGGCATCTTGCAAGGCGGCGCAGCCTAGACCCAAAACCGTTTTCAGTTTGGTTGGATCGGTTTCTGCTTGCCTGGTGACTCTCGCCTGGGAGCGGTATCCGTTAAAGGTCCAGGTGGAGTATTCCCCTAAGGGAAGGTAGAGGGTGGCGTTTTGATCTAAAACCACAAAGTCGCTGATCCAAGGATCACTATTTTCAGGGGTTTTTTGCAACCATTCTAAGCGAATTCCCTGCCTGGGGTCGAGCCGATCATCGGTGAAGTCGAGTTTGAACCCCAATTCTTTATTCTTAAAGTCCAAATCTCCGTTATCAAAGTTGGTAAAGGGCCGCCCGTCTTGGTCGTAAACCTGGATGACTTTATAGGTTTCTTGGCGAACCCGTTGGAAGCCCTCGATTTGGCGGTCTAAAAACATGAAGGTGAGTTGCCCCTGCCAGCCCTTGCCTTGAACCTCAGGGAGGAAGAATTGATCTTTAGAAGAGTCGATTCCGCGGTCATACAAAGTAGTGGCAACGCTGTAATCGAATGCGCCCCAATCGACTACCAAATGATGGGGGATGAGGTGCTGGTTTAAGAAATAGCCGCCTCTGGCCCGGAACTCGCCAGAGACATTGAACCCGCCGAAGTCGAGGTCGGTGTTGCCGATATCGACCAGATTCATCCCTACCCCGCTGACCTGGCCCAATCCGGGGACATCCTGCACAATGGGGTAGATATAATAGCCCCAACGATAAGCAAAGGGGTCTTTGCGGCGATCAAAAAACCCCAAAGCCGCTTGGGCCAAGCAGAGAAAGAATAAAAAAAGAAAAAGAGACTTCATAACCTATTTATACACCCTTTAAAAAAGGGACGCAAAGCGGCCTGGAGAAGGGGCTGGGTTACCCCTCAATCTTTTTCAACAGCCCCGGCAGGTGTTCTTTAATGCTGGTTGCCAAGCCCTCTGGGTGGAGTTCCAACTGGTAGGGCAGCAGGCCCTCTAATTGCCGTTCGCACAAAGCCTCGATCTGCTCCCAAAGAAAAAAGAGATAATCCCCGTCCAAGGAGGGCCCAAGGTTGCTCATCCAGAGGTGCAACTCCAACCCCGTTTGTTTTAAGAGTTTCAACTCCGCCAACTGCCAAGCCAAGTTGGCCTGATCGGGGTGGAGTCCATAAATAACGGGGAAGGAAAGCTCCAAGGCCCAATCCAATCCGCTTTTACCCTCTTCTAAGGGGGTTAAAATCCCGCCGGGCATCTCGATAAACAGGGGTTGATAATGCTGGCGCAAAAGGGTCATGCTTTGTTGGAGGTGTTTCCAGTCAATGCGAATCCCGTCCCGGCGAAAAGCCATCTCCACCGGATAGCTTTCATGGGCCAAATAGGGATTGATCCAATTTTCGTTCGGTTCTTGCCGCATCAGACGGCAAAAGAGTTCCCCATCCTTTTCCACTTCCGCGGCGTTTTTGGCCAAGCCCCCCGTGTCAAAGGGTTTAAAGGCCCCGGCAGCTTGCCCTTTCTCCCCAAAATACCAGATCAAGCCTTGAATTAAACCGGTCTTACCGCTACCGGGCAAGCCCCAAACCAAAAACGGCTTACTCACTGATCAACTCGTCTCTCAGTTTGGCTAAAGTAGAGGGCTCCATGGTGGAAAGCTCTTGAAACAGGTCTTTTACCGTTAAGAAGTTTTTATCCAAAAAGGCTTTGACCTTGGCATCCTTGGCCTGTTTTTTCGCGCGAATCTCTTCAATGTACTGCATCACATTGATTTGTCGGTTCTCATCTTTTAAATTCAACTGCTGAATTTGTTCATCGCTCAGCCCCGCGTCTTTCATGCGTTGGATAAACTTAATCAGGTTATCTAATTCTAAGAACTGTTTTCTTTGGGTTTCCAACTCATTTTGCGCCCATAACCCGCTGACAAAGGTTAAAAAGAGCAAAATCAAAATAATAAATCGCTTCATATTGCTGCTTAAGGGGAATCGAACATGGATTAACTGAAAAAAACCTCTGAAAAACTCCCTCCTTGGAGTTTTTCAGAGTTTCCTTAAAAACCTTTTCCAAGTCTGCCTGATCCGCTATAATTTGATCAACTCACAACCGCATAGGAGAAAAAAAAATGGCTTTGGATTTTGCGCAGCTCAAAAAAGAAATTGCCAATGCCGCCGAACGCATGGGCATGGATTACGAAGACTTAGCCGAAATGGTGCCTGAAGTTTTGGAAGATTGCCTGATCAAGGCGAAAAAATTGGAAAAAGCAATTCAAAGCAACGACAGCGCGCAGGTTAAAGCGATTGCTCACGATTTGAAAGGCTCAACGGCCAATTACGGAATCATGGCCCCCAGTGCCTTGGCCAAGTCCTTGGAAAAGAATTTTGAATCCCCCAATGCCGCTGAATTAAAAGAATTTGTCAGCTTGATTCAAGAAATTCAAACTAAAGACCTGTTGTAACCCGCTGCTGGAGGAGCCAGCTCCAAGCAGCTTGAAAAATCGGGTCGCCCTTGCTTTGCAACGGGGCGGTGAAATCTTCGGCAATGACTTGGTCTGGTTCAATCCCAATTCCCTGAGGGCTGGCGCCCCCAGCGGTAAAATAATGCGCGATGGTCAGCTTTAGGTAGAAGTCCCCCCCAAGGGGGAAAAATTGCTGCACGCTGCCCTTGCCATAACTTTTTTCTCCAAAAAGTTTTGCTCTGCCTTGGTCTTTTAAACTCCCGGCCAACAACTCGGCCGAACTCGCTGTTTCCCGATTGAGCAACACCGCCAAAGGAAAGGGCGGTAAGGTGGAAAAACCCCTGGCTTGATAGCTCTCTATCACCTCCCCTTGACGATTTTTGACCTCTACGATTTTTCCGGCCCGCAAAAAGAGTTCCGCCACCTCAATGGCGGAAAAAAGCAAACCGCCGGGGTTGTCGCGGAGGTCTAAAATCATCCCCTGGGGCGGTTGCCCTTGGAAGCGCTCCCTCAATTCCTGGGCACTGTTTTTGATGAAGTCGCTCAAGCTGACAATAAACAGGCCGGGCCTTCGCTCTTCGATCTGGGTGGAGGGGTAACTCACCTCCGCGGTTTTGAGCTTGACGGTGAACTTTTTATTTTCGCGCCATAAAAGGAGTTGCACCCGCTTGCCGACCTTGGGCCGCCCCCCCAGCAGGGTCGATAATTTCATGCCCGGGGCCAGGGTTTTGCCGTTGATCGCTAAAATACGGTCTCCCCGTTTGATTCCGGCTTGTTTTGCCGGCCCCCCAGCATAAACCCGGGCGATCAGGTGATCTTCGCCCCGCCGTACCATCTGCAATCCCAAGCCCACATAACGACCCATGGATTCTTGCTCAAGTTGGCGGTATTCTGCTTTGGTAAAGATTGCGCTGTAGGGGTCGAGGCTGTGCAGCATCCCTTGGATCGCCGCGTAGGTCAACTCCCCTCGGGTAGGCGCGCTATAGGCTTGATCGCGAATGAGTTCTTGGGCGCGGGCAAAGATTTCCATTGCCTTGGCATCCTCTTGAAGTAATTTGCTCGCAGAATTGCCCGCCCAAAGGGGACAAGGCTGGAAGAGCCAAAACAACAACAAGAAGGTAAACCAACGCATCACCGATTGTAGTAAATGATTTCCAACAAGAGCAAGCGGCTTTGGCGAAAAAGGAGAATCAAACCGATCAGCGAATTAAACCATCCCGGCACCAATAAAAACCAAGCCCCTAGGATTTGTAAAACCTCATCCCAGAGTTCTTTGATAATCGGTTCTCCCTTTTGCCGTTCCGCTGCGACAAAAAACAAGGTATTGCCGTCAAGCTTGCGCAACCGCCACCAGCCATAGCCGCAAAGGGGGATTTGAGAAAACAGAGTGAGAAGCAGCCCCGTGCTGGAAGAAACATGCAACAAAAGCCAGAGGTCAAAAAGAGTGGCGGGGACGAGAAAGATCAATGCCCAAAAAAGCCACTCCATTAATCCTCGTCGGGCTGCGCTCGTGGTTCCGCAAAGGGTTTGGGCAGCTCGGCCAAGGCGGCTTGATACCGAGGGAGGTTGATTGCCCCTCCGTTGAGCATCTCACCGACTTCGAGGCTGACCAATTGCCCGATCAAATTGTAAACCTCTGCTTCGGAAAAACCCTCTTCCAAAAGCCGCTCAAAGGTTTCTAAGGCATCGGGAGGGTCTTTTTCCGCCAATTGTTGGTCGATCACGGCCCGCACCGCCTGTTGCAGTCGCTCGTTGATGGTCGGGTCTTCTTCGCTTTGCAAGAATTTATCTTGCGGTTGATTGGAGTCGGTCATGGCTGAAGAGGGGGATAAAATTCATGGGTTGCCTTCACTTGCTTCACCTTTAAGCTTTGGCCCGAAAAGGGGTGGTTTTTCCCCCAGGCCTCAACCGAGATGGATTTGGCTTGAGCGCCCAAAAAGAGCTGTTCGTAAAAAAGTCGGGTTTCTTCTAAAGTCAATTTTTTTAACGCCGCCAACTGGGCAGGGATAAAATTAAAATCATAGGTTCCCCGCTTAATGCGGCTCCAATCTCGGCCCGCTTCTTCAGCTAAGTTTTGGGGGCTTTCGTTGAGCTTTTTAATCAAGGCCTGGCGAAAGGTGTCAAACTCATCGTTGGACATCTGCTGTAACTTTACCCCAAAAGTTTGTAAAAAAGCTAGGATGCGCTGGGTTAATTTTTTGGGATTGGCGCTGGAAGACTGGATGACGAACTGAAAGCCGTTGAGCCGCAAAAAACTGCTTTTGCTCGACCACACCACATACCCCAATTGTTGACGGGTGCGCAATTCGGTGTAAAAGGGTTGCTGGATTAAAAGACCAATCAGGCCTAAGAGGGCATCATTTTTAGGGGTTTCCGCGCCGTCTTGAAAATAGAGAAAGATCGCTGAATTCACATCTTCGACCTGCATTCTTTGGCGCAGTTGTTCCCCTGGTTGGAGTAAGATACCGCGTTCGATTAGGTTGGCGAAGTTTTTAAGAGGCTTTGCGCGCAAACCTTGGAGGATTTTATTTTGCAGTTTTTTTGCCTCCTTCGCGGTGAGGTTACCGCTCATCAGGCTATCAATCTGCAGGTTGTGGAGAAGTTTCGGGAGCAACTTGTTTAAGTCGGCAAGCTTTAAATCAGGTAAAACGGCGAGGTAGTCTCGATGATGCCAGAGCTTTTGGGTAACCAGATATTGCGCCTCGTAATAGGCCCTGCGGTAAGCCTGCAGCTTGCTTTGGTTCGCTCGCTCCTCTTGTAGGGCCTGTTTAAAGATATTAAATTTTGTCTCGCTCAACGCGGGGTCTTTTAATTGAGCCAAGAGGCGATTGAGTAAGAGGGGGAGCTGATCGGGGTAGCCTTCCAGTTGAATTTCAAAGCCCTTGACCTCATTTTCAAAACTGTACTTTAGCCCGGCCATTTGGGCGGGATAGGCATACTCGTTTAACGACTCTTGCACCAATTGGGTCCAGATGCGCACCAAGGCGGCTTCTTTGGGGGTGGCATAAGCCCAGGGCGAGGTGAGAAAAATCCGCAATTGCACCTTGGGGGTTTTAAAGTGATCGTCTTGCCGATACCAGAGGCGACTGCCTGGTTGATCCACCAATAAAGCGGGCTCGCTCGCGCTGCCCTGACGAGGCCTGAGATTCGTATCTTTGGGCAAAAATGGATTGAGCGAGGGAACCTGTAAAGCCGCAAGTCGCTGGGGCTTGCGCAACCGTCTCAATTCCTTTGGGGGCAACGGGCCACTGGCGTAAGGGGCTTGATAGTAAGGCTCGACTTGATCCACCTCAACCCCCGGAGCGGTTAGGATCCGAATCATTTTTTCCGGGCGAATCGCCTCCCAAAGCTTTTGCACCTCTTTTTTAGGGTAACTGCCAAAATCAGCGGGGGCCACCAAGGCTTTGGGGGCGGGGATGCTTTGCATTTCACTGGCGAGGCTGGTGACAAAGGAATCTGGGGAGATTTTTTCCCTAAAGTGAAAACGCAGCTTGGCGAGGGTTTCCAGCTCTCGGTAATAGTCTCGGGGGTTCGCTTGTGCTAAAATCAATTGGCGATAAGCGAAAAAAGCCTCCGTAATCTCAGGAAGGTGATCCATCCCCTTAGGCGTCAATTCGATGGTGACGCTGAAGATGCCGAATTGCCAATGTTTGCCCATTTCTCCCGCGGAAAGCTGGGTCACCCAATTTTGGCTTTTGAGATAACTTAAAAGGCTGCCCTTTCCCTCGTGACCTAAAAAATGGCCGATGAGGTCGGTTGCCTTGCTGTCCCAACGGGCCAATTGGCCGGGGATCTCAAAATTGAAGCTTAGTAAACGAATTTGTTTAATCGGCTCAATGCGGATATCCAGAGGGAGTTGGCTCGACTGAAAAAGGGGCGGGAGAGGGAGCGAAGCTTCTCGGGCCATTTTTCTCACCGGAACGGGAGAAAAATACTGCTTTGCCCAACCTTCCAATTGATTTAAGGGTTCACGCCCCAAAATAACCAGCCTCATTTTTTCGGCAGAGTAATGGGCTTGATAAAAGTCGATCAATTGGCTACGAAGAAGGCGCTGGTTCAGCTTTTCGCCGCCTAGGCTCTTTAAGCTGCCTGTGCCGAAGCCATGAAAGGGGTGCTTGGGGTTCGCCTTTTCTTTAAAAACCTGATAAATTCGCCTAAAATCGGATTGTAGGTTTTTTGATGTTCCGAATCAACGGCGTGGAGTTCTCGCCCGGCGTAGGTTTCGTCAAAAAGCGGCTTGATGAAAAACTGGCTGAAGCGCTTTAGCCCCTCGCTTAAGTGGACGGGCTGCACCGCAAAATGGTAGTTCGTTTCTTCATCCGCGGTGTAGGCGTTGGAAAAACCGCCCGCCTGGGCAATGAACTTGGAAAAGTCGTCTGCTTCGGGGTAAGCCTCGGTGCCCAAAAAAAGCATGTGTTCTAGGTAATGGGCTAGGCCCGGTCGATTTTCCGGATCGGAGAATTGACCTATTCCAACAGATAGAGCCGCGGCGGCCTGATCCGCTTTGGGATCGGAAATCAAGAGCGCCTCGATCCCGTTGGGAAGCTTTAAGGCTCGGTAATCGCGGGTATCGCGAGGACTGTGAATGACCTCATTTTTTAAGTTCGCTAAATAAAAATAAATTCCTAGGCTCAAGATGAGGCTAAAAACGGTGACAATAAATTTTAAATTTTTCATGGACTCCTTTCCGGTATGATTAGAAAGGTAGCGATCAAGAACCCAGGTTGTCAATTTTGCAAATTTTACCTGGCTTCGTTTAAGTATAGAGGAAGGGAAACCAATCCCGCCTGCGCCAAGGGGGCACGGCGTATCTACCTGAAGGGCGCGGGTTTTGGCTTGCGCAAGTGGAAGTGGGTCGATTGCCTTTCGGCGGAGCATAAAAATAAAACCCGTTTTTGCGCGGATTTTGAAGTGGATTCTATTTTTTCTTTAATCTTTAGGGCGGTGCTGGTGCTGTTGCATCGGGGTGGCCCCCAAACCCCTCCGGCCTTGCGCCGGGAAATGTGGTGGAACGAGGAAGATCATTTTTAAGGAGCAAGATGTCACGATTTGAAGATCGCCGCCCTGACGAGGCGCGCCCGATCCGGATTGAAACGGGGTTCACCAAATACGCGGAGGGCTCGGTATGGATTGAAACAGGGCAAACCAAGGTGATTTGTACGGCCACGGTAGAAGAACGCCTGCCCTCTTTTTTAAAAGGTCAGGGCCAAGGCTGGGTGACCGCGGAATATTCCATGCTGCCCCGGGCAACCCATACCCGGGTTGGGCGCGAACGGGGGAAGCTTGGAGGTCGCACCCAAGAGATCCAACGGCTGATTGGCCGCTCCTTAAGGGCGTCTGTGGATTTAAAGGCCTTAGGGGAGCGGAGTATTCAGATTGATTGCGATGTCATTCAGGCAGATGGGGGCACCCGCACGGCAAGTATTACAGGGGCTTGGGTTGCCTTAGCCTTGGCAATAAAAGGTCTGCGCGAACAGGGATTGCTCTCCACCGATCCTTTTTTGGGTAAGGTCGCCGCCATTAGCCTCGGCAAGGTGGCAGGGGAGCTGTTTTTGGATTTGGATTATTCCGAAGACAGTAACGCGGAAGTGGACTTTAACCTAGTGATTATGCGAAATAAGGGCCTCATTGAGGTCCAGGGTACTGCCGAAGGCGCGCCCTTTAGCTTAGCTGAGTTAACCGGTTTGGTCGAACTGGGGCAAAAGGGTTTAGAAACGCATTTCGCGGCTCAAAGCGCGGCTTTACCAAAGTGAACGCCAAGAGGAAGTAGCCGGTCGGGCGGCCTATTGTTTTTGTTGAAAAGGGATTGACAGCCCAAACTTGGCACGGCAAAATGAATGTTTCTGTTCGGGGTGTAGCGCAGCCTGGCTAGCGCACCTGCTTTGGGAGCAGGGGGTCGCAGGTTCGAATCCTGCCACCCCGACCAAGTCAAGCTGCGCCCGTAGCTCAGTTGGATAGAGCAACTGACTTCTAATCAGTAGGTCGGACGTTCGAATCGTCTCGGGCGTACCATTTTCTATGTGGCGGATGTAGCTCAGTTGGTAGAGCGCCAGATTGTGGCTCTGGTGGTCGCGAGTTCGATCCTCGTCATTCGCCCCAAAGACAATTGTGCGCTTGTAGCTCAGCTGGATAGAGCAGTGGACTTCGAATCCAAAGGTCGCAGGTTCGAATCCTGCCAGGCGCACCACAAACCATAAGGCAAGTGCGGCACCTATAATATTAGCACAAAGTGCAAGTTATATGAGCATGAAAGTGCGAGAGTGGCGGAACTGGTAGACGCGCCAGATTTAGGATCTGGTACCTTCGGGTGTGTGAGTTCAAGTCTCTCCTCTCGTACCACTTGCATATTTGGAAGTTGAGGAAAAACAATCGATTGCATCAATTTTGAGTGGGCTCAAATTGAATTAGCAATGATTAGTAGACAAATCATCCTCTTGACAGGTGGTGGGAT
>JAJRZQ010000040.1 GCA_024275165.1 bacterium
AGAACCGACTTTCTCAGTCGCATGAGTCATGACTTTCGCCTCCCCTTAAGCGCGATTTTAGGTTTTTGCCAAATTGCCCTCACCCCCATAAAAGGGGCCGCGTTCAATAAAAACTCCAAAGAAGAACTCTTTGAAAAAATATTTCACAATGGGCAAAAACTTGAAAAAATGATTACCGACCTCCTTGAACTCAGCACCATTGAGATGGGGCATGAGCGGATTGATCAGCGCTCCTTATCGCTCAAGGATGCCTTTAAGGATGTCTTACTCAGCTTGCAGCCTTCCCTCACCGCAAATCGCGTGGAAACCCAGATTGAAGTTGACCCCGACTTGCCCCGGGTGAGCGCTGATTTTCGCCTGCTGAGAAATGTTCTTTTCAACCTACTAAATACCTTGATTCACAGTAAACCAAAAAGCCACATCCTTTTATTCGGTCGTTTTAAAAAACAAAGCAAACAAATCGAAGTAGGATTACAAATCAGCAATGTAGTCATAAAGGCGGAGAGCCTTGAAGAAATGTTGTCCGGGGTTTGCTCCTCTACAGATCAAGGGAACTGGGAAACCTTCGGCCTCAACATGAGCTTTCGCCTCTTAGAAATTTCAGGCAGCAAACTTGAATTTATACCAAGTCCCCAGGGCGAAAAGGCCCGTTTTCGCTTCTTTTTAGCCCCTTGGGAGGATCAATGAAAGCGTTAATCATTGAAGATCAAGGCGACTCACGCGATATCATTCAATTTGGTCTGCAAATGTTCGGTTTTGAGGTGCATACTGCTGAAAACGGGCTCTATGGCATGATCGAGATCTATCAATACGAGCCCGATGTGGTTTTGTTGGAACTGAATTTACCTTTCACCGATGGCTTTGCCGTATTGCGACAGATTAAAAAAGACCTCCGTTCCGCCATGATCCCCGTGATGATCATCACCTCTTCGGGTGAGCCCATATTACAACATGAAGCCTTTGCCGCCGGCGCGGCGGACTATTTGATCAAACCGGTTGATCTCGAAATCTTTGGGGCTAGGGCGCGAGTCATGGCGGATCGCTATCAATTGGCCAAGGGACGGCAAGCCGATATTCGCGCCGCTTCCTTATTGCAAAAGAAATTTCTTACCTCGATCCCTCAACTGCTGGACGCATTTCGGAATTCTAAAATCACCCCCGAATTATTCAATCAGCCCGCGACCGATATCTCTGGAGATTTTTTTTACCCCAAGCCCATCCGACACAAAAACGCGGTGGGTTTTTTCTTCGCAGATACCTGCGGCCACGGTTTGGCGGCAGGGCTCATCTCTATGCGGATTCTCAGCGGAATCGAAACCGTGGATTCGCCCTCGCAGCATCCGAGTGAACTTTTACACTTTATCAATAGCGATCTAGTGGGGATTTTACCGCCCGGTACTTTTGTCGCCGCCCTGTACTGCATTTTTCATGAAAATCATGTGATCTTATCCAACGCGGGGCAGCCCGCGCCCATCATCATCCGGGAAAACAACGCGACCTTGATTGAGCAATACGGCAACCCCCTGGCGATTTCAGAAAATGTGACCTTTGACGATTTCACCATCCCCCTAAAGTCGGGGGATAAATTTATTCTTTATACCGATGGGCTTATTGAAGCGACCAACCCGGAGGATCAAGACTACGGCTTGCAAAGATTGCTCAACCTTTGTTCCGCGGGGGGAGACCATTCAGCAAAAAAGCTGACTCAAACCATCTTAGAAGACCTACGCCTTTTTTGCGCCGGCAAACCCTTTGATGACGACTTGAGCCTAGCTATTTTTACGGCATCTTGATGGACACTTTCATGCAACGAATCTTGCCTTCGACCACAGAGCAAATTGAAGCATGCTTTGATCTTTTTGATGAGGAACTCACGCAGATTCAGGGGCAAGAGACCGAACGGGAACTGTTTTTACTCAACTTCGTTGAGGCCTTAACCAATGCCGCCGAGCATGGCAACCGCTGGTCGGCAAACAAGCGGGTCTATGTTGAAACCTTTACCGATAGCCATTTCAGTATCGTCTTCATTCGTGATGAGGGGTCCGGCTATCGCCCTAAATTTGTGAAACTGGAAGAAGTTTCTCATAACCGAGGCCGAGGGCTGGGAATGATTCGAGCCCATTCCGATGCCGTTTATTTTAGCCACCAAGGCCGAGAAATTGTTTTTTGGAAACGCTTTACCAAGGAGGTCAGCATGTACCGCGAAAACGACAATGCAAGTTATGAATATTCCCTGATTGGTGATCAAGGTATTTTGATCAACAAATTCACCATTAAGCAAAACGGCCTGCTCAATCATGCCCTAACCGAATTTTTTGCCGAACAAAAGCTGCCCGATGTGAACTTTATTCTATTTGATTGCAGTAAAGTACGGGTATTATCCAGCCTTTCTTGGGGAGTGATAATCGAGTTCTTACAGAGCTACTCAAAAATCTATTTAATTCTCTTCAACGCCAGTATGGCGGTCGTGCAAACTGCAAAAACCCTGGGGCTTTACGAACCCGGAGGGCCTTATAGGAATTTAAAGATTTTAGAAAGAGCAACCGCCTAGCTCGATTCAGGTTTTAACAGGAGCCAAAATGAATGATTATGCAGATTCCGGCGAATTGCTGGAAAGTTTTTTAACCGATGCGGAGACCTTGTATGAAGAAGCCCTAGAAGCCTTGAACCTTTTAAAAACAGGTTCGGTCGCAGAGGGGTTACAACATTTGGCCCGCCCCCTTCATACTTTAAAGGGGACCGCCGGCTTTATCAGCGGACTGGAACCCATTGGGAGCTATGCCCATCAATTAGAAGATCACTTGCTCGAGATTCGCGCCCAACCCATTGCTTGGAACCAAAGCGTGCAGGCTTGGGTTGCTTCGTCTGTAGAGCAAATCTTCGCGGTGATCGAGCAAATTAAATCGGGTGATGAGGTTGAGGTACCCCCTTTATCCCCCTGGCCCCAGACCTCCCCCGCACCGTCTTTGCAAGAGCAAATGGCACAACAGACAGCCGCCGCGGCCCATCAACCCCAAACAGCGCCAATCCAAAGCAATGACTTTCACCTTGAGCAACGAGAGGGGTGGTTGATCCTCCATCCCTTAGTCAAAAGAATTCATAAGGGGCAGCAATACCTGTATTTAAAACAGCTCGAAGGAGAAATCCAAGAGGGAAGCAAGCTCGCCTTAGACCTCTCTCCAGTGATGTCGATGGGCTCCGAGGGATGGGGCGCCTTGTCCCAACTCGCGAAACGCTGTTCCTTAGCCGTGTTCGGTATGGCCGAGGGCAACGCGTGCGAGCGAACCTTTCGCGCCTTTGGCTTCAGTCGCTTGATTCAAGTATATAAAAACGAGCAAGAGCTGTTTCAGGAGGCCAAATAGATGGATCTACAACAAGAGGCAAAACAATCGCTGATCGAGTTGGAAGAAGCTCTACTCGACTTTGAGCAAGAGCCCCACAATACAGCCCTAACCGGCGAAGCTTTAGAGAAGCTCAACCAGTTTCGGCTCTTTGCGCAAATCATGGAGCTTGATTCGGTTTTGCTCGCCGTCAATCTTTTGACGACCTTGTTGCAAGCGGTACAGGCCAAAGAAATGAATTTGAGTGAAAACCGCCTGGGCTTGTTTTTTGAAGCCGTGGAACTGATCCGTCAGGTAGCGGGGTTTCATCAATCTGCTCCCCTTGAGTCGCGCTCAACCTTGCCCCCAACCGCTCAGGCCAAAACCAATTCAGCCATCCCTGCTTCCCCTCCCTCCAAGAGCAAAATCGAAGGCAATGGAACAAAAACCAGCGAGACGCAAGGGAGTATTAAGGTGGAGGTGAAAAAGCTAGAACAAATTGACGCCACCTTGCAAGAAGTGGTGATTCGCTACTCGATCTTAGCCCAGAGCAATGAAAATGAAAAAGTCACGGAGTTGGGCAAGATGCTGGAACAACTCAAAGAGCAAATCCATGCGCTGCAAAGCATCAGCGTGAAACCCCTATTGATGAAAATGAAGCACCTCGTCACCAGTACGGCGATGAAAACAGGAAAGCAAATCGAATATGTTATGCAGGGCGCGGACTGCCTCCTCGATAAAAAATTAGTGGAAGAATTGAGCGAGCCCCTGTTGCACCTTTTGCGCAATGCTTGTGACCACGGGATCGAAACCACCCAAGAACGCACCGCTCAGGGCAAGCCCCCCTTAGCGAAAGTCTCCTTAAGCTTTGAAGCGACCCAAGACGAAGCCCTCATTACCATTACAGACGACGGTAAGGGGCTCAGTACGCGCCGCATCTTAAAAAAGGCATTGGAAAAAGGGGTCGCCCAGGCAGACCAAAGCTACTCCAACCAAGAAATCTGGCAATTTATCTTTCAATCTGGTTTCTCAACCGCGCAAACCCTATCGGATATTTCGGGCCGTGGGGTGGGGATGGATGTGGTCAAGCAAAAAATCCACCGCCTAGGCGGGGAAATTCATTTAGAAAGTCAAGAGGGCATCGGAACTCGCGTTCTACTCAAAATCCCCCTCAAAAGCAGCCTAAACGGAATTTTTAAGGGAATCATCACCCAGGTTGGGCCCTATCGCTGCGCGATCCCTTTGCAATATGTCAAAGAGGTATTAGACGGCTCCAAGTTGCGACTCGACGCAAAGGACAAGCAAATTCTGCATCAAGGCAAAGCCTTAGCGGTTTATCCCCTAGCAGAACTCTTTCACAGTGAGGGAGCAAAAAAGCAAAAAGCCTTGGTTTTAGAAGCCGATGCCCAAGCCAAATGCGTCATTACGGTGGATCGGGTTTTAGGGGAGCAAGATATCGTCTCGCGGGGCTTTGGCAGTTATATTCGCCAGCTCTCCGCCCGTTCTTTGATCTACGGAATGGGATATTGCGGAGATGAATTAAGTTTAGTTTTAGATGTGGAAAACCTACTGCAAAGCGAGGTTGCTGCCTAAAACAGGCAGGGGCCACTAAAAGAGCGGTTCAAACAAGAAAGTAGATTGCTGAAGGATGAAATGAAAATTACAGTCATTGCCTTATTTTTTGGTTTGCTGGGGTTGGGGGCTGGGGCTGCCCTACTCAAGGAGCTCTTAGAGCAAGAAGGGCTCCAGCAGAGCCTAGGCCACGCCAAGCAACTCGCACAGGCTTTAACCCAAGAATCAACGGGGAGGCCGCCCCTTTGGCATGGTCTGATCCAAAGCGCGAAACCCGCTCCAAACGAAAAGTTCGAGCCTAAAATCAAGGGCTTGCGTTTTTGGAGTTTGGGAGGGCACCTGCCTCAAATGAGGCCCTTGGAGCAAAATGAGGCGGGGTTTCAAGCCTGGCAGCACACCAAAAAACAAGACTATTGGGTGCGAGAGGCGCAGACTCAAGAACTTCGTTTTTTTAAGGTGATCGTGGCGCAAAAAAGTTGTAGGACCTGCCACCTTGAGTCCGGGGGTAAAAAAGCAAAACAAATCTTTAAAGCGGGGGAGCAGCTTGCCGTCATGGAGATTACAACCCCCCTAGCTCCCTGGCGAGCCGAGGTTAAAAAAACAGTTCAATGGATCTTTGGGGCTGCTTTGCTGGGTTGGGTGATCTTAGTCTTCTCGCTCCAGCTCAGCACAGGCAAAATCGTGCATCGAGCTTTGAGGAGAGTGCAACAACGACTCGAATTGATGGCAACAGGGCAATTTTCAAAAGACGAGGCCCCAGAAGGAGCCCTCTTTCATCATCTGTCTGCTTTATCACAGCGACTGCAAAAAGCCTTGCAAGAGATCCAAGGCACCGCAGACCTGATCAGCGCAAACAGTGAGGAAGTGAGCAACCGAACCCAAAGCCTAGCCGCGGATACGGCTCAGCAGGCGGTTCACCTCGAAGAAGCTACAGAACGCTTTGAGGAAATTGCCGCTTACCTCCACCAAACCAAGGAAAAGGCAAAAGAATCTCAACGACTGGCAAGCACCGCCACAGAAAGGGCGGAAAAAAGCACCGCCGCGGTGGATGCGGCCTTAAACGAAATGGAACAGCTTTTTGCCAAGGTAAATATCATCGAAGAAATCGCGAAACAAACCCATCTTCTCGCCCTGAATGCCTCAATTGAAGCGGTTCGGGCAGGGGAGCAGGGGAAAGGGTTTGCCGTGGTGGCAGGCGAAGTCCGCAAACTTTCAGAAGCCAGTAAAGGAGCGGCCAATGAGGTCATGGAAAACTCCAACCGCTGCAACCAAGCGATCCGGCGAGCCCATGAAGAGTTGAAGCGGCTGCGGCCTGCCTTAGAGCAAACCATCCATCTGGCGCAGACGATAGCGCAAGGGAATGTAGAACAAAGTCAGGGGAGTGTGAAGGTGCGTCAATCCATACAGTCCCTCACCCAAATGACCCAAACCCAAATCGCTGGAGCAGCGAATTTGACCCACCTTGCAGAAAATATGAACCAAAAAACACAACAATTGAGGAGCCCTTTAAGCTTTTTCAATCCGCAAAAGCTACCCCATAAAACATCGCTCACAGCCAAACGACCTAACCCGAACCCCTCAGAGCCCAAAGGAGCGCAACCCGACCCCTTGCTCAACCTCGCGGTGAAACCAACACCACAAAATGAAACAGGAATGATCAACTCACATTAAATATCGTTATGGAACAATATCTAACCTTTGAACTACACCATGGAACCTACGGTATCTTAGTCCAACAGGCAAAAGAGGTTTTGGAAAACTACCCCATTACCGCGGTTCCCAATATGCCCCAAGCCATGTTGGGGGTAATCAACCTGCGGGGGGACGCGACCCCGGTCATGAACTTGAGTTTGCGCCTCGGCCTGACTTTTCCAAAAGAACAGGGTGTGGCGCATTTGATAGTGGTGGAACTGGCGGAACAAACCCAAATCGCCTTAGCGGTAGAGCAGGTTAAAGAGGTGGTTTTACTCGAACCCGAAGCAATTTTAGCCCCGCCGAAACAAGGTATGAACAGGTTGTTGAGCCCCTCTTTTATCCAGGGCTTAGTTGAATCCGAGCCGGGAAAAATGATGATTTTATTGAATGTGGAAGAACTTTTTTCTTTCTCCAGCTTAAGCGCGCAAGAAGCCTTGAGCAGACTGAAAGAAGACCTGCTTCAACTTGAAGCGGAAGAAAGCTATCCCCTTGAACAGCAAGGATAAGATATGCTTATATTGAGAAGTTTACCCTCTGTTTCTCTTAGGGAACAGGGGAAGCCAGCACAAAAAAGAGGTGAAAAAGCCCCTTTTTATCATTTCTCGCACCGCTGCGGCGCAAGAAAAGACTGGCTGATGGAGCGCCTTTCGCGCAGGACAAAGTGAATTTAACAACCTTTTAATCTAAAGAGGAACAATGGAACAGGCACTTTACTATCGAATTCTGGTCATTGATTCACAGATTTTATATTGGCATATTTTACGGCAGGTCATGGTTCGCTTCGGAGATTTTTCCATTGATTACGCCATGACCCCCGCCCAAGCGCAAGAAAAAATGGAAAACGACCATTATGATCTTGTTATCTTAGAGCCCCTGGCCCTGGCGGCGATCCCGCTTGAGATGCAAGACGAATTTTATGAATTCTGCGAGAATTCACAAATCTCTTTGATTCTTTTCAGTATTCTTTCCCATGCCGAGTTATCTCGCTTTATGCTGCACTCCTTGGCGCTAGCCTCTTTGTCTAAGCCCTGCAACTATATGGAGTTTGGCGAAGTCGTTACCCGTCTGCTCTTAAACGAAGAAAAACCCTTGAAGAAAAAATCACAGGCTCGCAAAAAAGGCCGACCTCTGGTTCAGCCCGAGGCGATTCCCTTGTTGAACCATGGTTTGCCCTTTATCCCTGATTTGAGCAGCGGAGCCTTAAATTAAGGCTTTGGATCGGTTTCAGCAATTGTGATGGGCGAGGTTTGAACCCGCGATTCCCAGAGATCGACTAAATACATTTTACTCTCTCGCATCGCTTCGTTCGCGCCAGGAGCGCGCAAGGCTTGATCAATATAAAACAAAGCGGTGTTGAAATCCAATTGAATGTAGCAGATGTCGGAAATCGCCCAAAAATACGCCGCGCTGTTGGGTTTATCCAAAGCGTTTGCAATGAGAATTTTTTTTGTTTCTTCCAACTGCCCTAAAAAAAAGGTTTCCACCACTTCTTTGGGAGGCAGTTCCAAAAGAGCGACATTGAGGCGCGCCACCTTTTGTTTGATTCCTAAAGAGACGGTACCGACTTGATCCGCCAAACCATGTTGAGATAAAAGATCTTTGATTTGCTTGCGAAATTCCGCTTTATGCACGGGAACATTGTACCCCCCGGGAATGGATTTCAAACGGGCGTTTTTACCGCTTCGTTTGTTGATCCAGGTGGTACCGATCATCAAGATCACCAAAAAGGCCGTTAAAAAAATCAGCAAAAAATAGATCTGCTCAACATTACCCTCCGAACTGGTAGGGTGAATTATCTGGCTGAAGTCCATAATGAGTTGGGTTTGATATTGTGTAAAGAAGAGGCAAATTGAACGCCTTGCAGACGCAAAACCTGCAACCGAGCTAAGTAAAGAGTCGAGTTTAAAAGCGCCTGGGCGACCATTGCGACCTTTCGCCCTTCCGGGGTGGCAAACTCAGTGCCTCGAGTCCAATCGTTAAAGGCACCCATGGCGGGGCCGCACCAGATTTGATAATCCATCTCGCGCTTTTTGATCCCCCCGTTGGCCCAACGGGAGGAAAGGCCCAAATACCAGCGAAAGATCAGGGCCATTTTCCGTTTGTCATTGCCTTGGGCTTTAGCGATGGTGGCGGGGTCTCGTTCCTGAAAAAAGGTGAGGCATTCTTGCCATACCTCTTTGAGGGGGCGTTGAAAAATTTGCCTTTCTAACTTTTCCCGCTCTGTTGCGGGAATCTGCTCAATGGAGGCATAGCTGTTGTAAATCTCCCAAAGTTTGCCCGCGCGCATGGGGAAGAGAGTGCCTCGTTTCAATACCTGTAATTTGACTCCCTGTTCAAACATGTCCGAGGCAGGAGCCATCATCACATCCGCCATATCCGCCTGGGCTAAGAGCTGGCGTACCGCAGCGCAGGTGCCCGATTCCATGCAGGCTTGATTGATGCTCCCCGTAACAATGTAAGCCGCGCCCATGCTAAAGGCGGCTAAAGCTGCCTCTGGGGTGCCGATTCCGCCCCCGGCGCCAACGCGAATCCGTTGCGGGTATTGCCGTTGGGATTGAATTTCCTCTCTTAGGCTTAAAATCGCCGGTAAGAGGCTGACCAAAGGGCGATTATCGGTATGACCACCGCTGTCGGCTTCTACCGTGATATCTTCTGCCATGGGCAGCTTTTGACTTAAACGGGCCTGCTCCGCCGTGATTTTTCCCTGTTCTTGCAGCAAGGTCACCCAGCGTTCCGGGGCGGGCTCCATGAAACGGGTAGCCACCTCCTTGCGGCTGATTTTGGCGATAATCCGGTTGGAGCTTTGAACCTGCCCCGCCTCATCGAGGTAAATTCCCGCCAAACGGTAATGCACCAAGGCGGGGGTTAAGTCCAAATAGGCGGAAGCCTCAATGCAGGTCACTCCCTTGGCTAGATAGAGGTTTACGGCTTCTTGCTCTAAGGCGGGCTCATTGGGGCTGTGAATCAAATTAAAGCAATAAGGGCCCTTGGGCAATGCGGCCTGAATGGCGTCAATCGCCTCCTGAATCACTTTGGGGAGTTGCCCCGCCGCGCCGTAACTCGCTAAAAACCCCGCCTGGCCCAACGCGATGACCATTTCTACACTGCTAATCCCGTTGGCCATGGAACCGGCAAAGTAGGGAGCTTGCACCCCATGCAGGGCAAGAAACCCGGGATCGCCCAAGTCACCCGCTTGCAAAGGGGGGGAAAGGGCGAGCAATTCCAACCCCTCAGAGGAGTGTAGCCTTCCCCCTTGGGCCAAGGCAATCCCCTGGCCCGTTTTTACGATAAAAAGCTTTTGATCTTGTTTGAAGGCTTGGCGTATTTCGTTCTCCTTAAAGAACAAGGAAGACTCTTCCCCTTGCCAATAAAGCCCTAACCCCCTCCCTTGTTGTCGAATCAGGTTCATTTTTCCTCCACAGAAACCCGGTCTGAGGCAAAACCCCGCGCCCTTTGCTCGCCGTGGCCCAATTGATGTTGTAGGATGGAGGCAGGCTCGTCTTCCAGCAGCTCGATACCTACCCCTTGAAAGTCGACCACGACCTTTCCCTTTAAAAGAATATCTACATTCGCCTTTGCGTATGGATGGGGACTCAAACCGATTTCAACAACCTCCATGCGGTATTCAAGGCGGTGATCCCGCGGGCCCACCTGCCCCCGGCAACGAACCTTGTTGGCCAGTCCGGCAATGGGCTGAAAGCGTGCCTTTTTGGTTTGACTCTGCATCCCAAGGTAGAGTAGATAAAATTCCAATAGCTGCACGCAGCCCTCGGCCATCAGGCTTCCCGCTAGGCAAGGATCATCTTTAAAGTGGCAGGGAAAATACCAATCCTCTGGGGTTAAATCCTTAAAGGCAGTCACCTGACCCAACCCCCATAAACCGCCTTGGGGGTCAATCGAACTGATTTGATCCAGCATTAAGAACTCCTCGCTGCTAAAACGCAACGCCGGGTTGAGCCCCTGTTGATCAAAAGCGGGGCCAAAGCAAGAGGCGATCTGCCCCCGGCAGAGGCAGAGGATCTCCGCATGGGTAAAGGCGGTTTTATTGGTTTGCAATAAGGGTTGAAAAGCTTGTTTTTTTACCTTTGCCCGTTCTGCCTTTTCCTTGTCTGTTTTCAGCACCCCCTTCCCTTTTTCCAAATCCTCCAGGCTAAAAAACCCGGCGCAGCCGTCGGTCATGATGTGAACCAACTCATCACCTACAAAACATTGATACTCAAAAAAGAAAAGCAGGTTGTGCCCGTGACGGGCAAAGGAGTTGATCTGAATCTCGTAGCGCATCCGGTCGCCCTCTTTGGGCATCTTGCCCTTAAAGGTAAGGGTGCAGTCTAAGAGGCGATAGAGATACTTGCCTTTTGCCTCAAAATCAATCCCTAAATAACTGATCAAAAGCAAGTCGCATTGACCCGCCTCCACCGCTATTGCCCAGGGAATCTGCCCATCCACGCAAAACCACGCGTCATGAGGCACATCGTACTCGGTGGTGATGGAACTTTGTTTAAACTCCCCCTTTTTTGCCTCCAAGGCGGTAACGCGGTTGACCAAGAGATAAGGCGGCATGGGAAGGCGCACTCTGGGGCCGTAGCTGTCGATGACCGCGTACTCCGGCCCAAAGACCTCGGCAATCGACCCGCAAGCAAACTCCATCAAGGCGGCTTCATCCCATATCGCTTGCGGTTTCGGCCCTGGATGGGAAACCGGCGGATAGGCGAGATGGCCGGGCACCCGCCGCGGCAATTCGTCAGCAGGCGGAGCCGTTGGCTGAGGCACGGGAAAGGAGCTAGGCTCTTGCTGAGTTTCCAGCAATTGCCCATAGCGCAACAGCCCCTTGAGTTGGTGGAGGGATTGGCGGCGCATTTCCAAAAAGGCCGCTTGAGTCTGGGCTAGGCCGAGATGCAGAGCAAAAAGCCGGTCTAGGGGCGTTGTTTCCTCGCCGAGAATCGCCGTATTGGGCTGGGGGCTTGCCGCCACCGCTTGCGCCGGGGTTGGGGCCCTAGGCAAGGAGGGCTCTTGCAGTTGAGGCGGGGCAAGCGGCTTCTTCTTCAGCACAAAGGGTTGAATGACTTTTCCACCGGTTAAGACCCGCTGCACCAACTTCTTTTTTTCCGCTTGTTGTTGGTCGTCCTCACCAAAAATAGCCCCCAGATTGGGTTGAAGTCCATGGCCAATCAATTGGGCTAAGGCTTTATAAATCGAGAGTTGATCGGGCTGCCCCTTCTGATTGACCCCAACGGCGACATGAGGTCGCTCTTGCAGCGTCTGGTTGATCCATTTGCCGCAAGAAGAGCGAGGACCCAATTCGATAAAAATTCTGGCCCCCGCTTGGTAGGTTGCCTCAACCAGCTTAGGAAAATCCAAGGCGCGGCAGTACATCTCCGCGATATTGCTTGCGATTTGTTCTTGCGTCACCTCGGTGACCCCATAGGTTGCGGCGCTAAAAAAGGTCACCTCCGGCGGGTGAGGCGTCTCGATACTGTGGAGTCGGATTAAGGACTCATATTCAGAGCGCACCAAGTCGCAGTGAATCACATCGCTCAAGGGAACGGGGTGACCTGCCAAGCCTTCTTGAATTAAAAAGTCTTCCAGATTCTTCCGCTCCCCTGCCAACACGGCTTCTTTAGGGCTGTTGATAAGAATCAAGTAAAGCTTCTCCAGCCCGAAAACCTTTTTTCGCAAGGCATCGACATCGGTTTGCACCGCATAGCCCACCCAATCCACCTGCTCTACCCCCCAGGCCTCTTTCGCTACCTCTTTAGGGCCCGCTAAACGGGTTTGAAAAATCGGGTTTTCTTTTAAATACCGGCTCATCTTGTGAGTGCTGGGCCAAAGCCGCAAGGCATGAGCCATGGAAACCTCCCCCATGGAATAACCGAAAGCCAGGTCGGGTTTGATCTGAAAAAACCCCTGGAACAAGTCGGTTAAAAGGATAGAGGAATGAATCCCCGTTTCAAACATCCCCACCGCGTCTTGGGTTAAGTCTTCCTGCCACGCCTTTTCCAAAGCTTCAGCGGGCAATTGGGCTGTTTTAGGGAAAATCCTCCCTGCCCAAAAAAGGTTTTCAGGCTCTGGAGTATGACTTGCGGTGACATCCCACAATTGGGGAAAGGCATACAGCAGGTCGCGGTGCAGACCAGGGTAGCTGTTAAACCCGCCGGGATAGACAAAGGCGACCTTGCCCTTTTCCCCTAAGGGAGAGGAGGTATAAAAGCTGCCTCTTGGAGAGGAGTAAAGCGCTTCGCCCTGCTCCACCGCTTTTTTGGCGGCATGGATTTCTTGTCTTAGTTCCTCTAAACTGCCCGCAATCAAGGCAAGGCTAGCCCCCTCCGCTTTGAAGGCCTGCGCGTAACAATCCTTGGCAACTTGAAAAAGGGGGCGCTTGGCCGCCGCCTCGCTTAAGCTTGCCAGTCCTTGAGGCAAATCCTTGCCCTTGAGCCAAAATAAATAGGGAGGGCGTTGCAGGGGCTCGGGAGGGAACACCACCTCTCTGGGCCCTTCGGTCAGTTCTAAGGCCCAGGACTCCTCCCCTAAGCTTAAGAGTTGCCCCTTGCGTTGCTGAAAATTCAGCCAAGGGCGAGCTTGAGCCTCAAAAGCCAAGGGCCCCTCGGTTAAGGGGCCTGTAGGGAAGCCCTTGAAATTGACCAGGGGAGGGATAAAGCGATGATAGATCGCCAAAGAGAGTTTAGCCAAACTCAAGGCCTCTTGAGCGGCATAGGCCTGACCTCCTTGGGTCTCTAGGCTGCTTGCCAGTACGCTATGCCGTTCGCCTTGCAAGGTAATGGGTTGGGGTTGGGTACCGCAAAACTCCAGATAATCGGCTTGAGGGGTAAACTCCTCAGCTGGATCCAACCGGTTTAAGCTGGTGATTTCTGCGTAAATGGGGATTTTACGCCTCTTTGCTTCCCGCAAATCCATCACCACCAAGGCCGCCGCTCCGTCGGCAGGGCGAGGGCCGGAATAATCCGGGTCGAATAAAAAACGAGCTTCCTCACTCCATTGAGCCCCTTGCAGACGGGCGAATTCCGCGCTGCCGCAGAGGTCAACCGCCGCGATCACCATGGCGGTGACCTCGCCTTTAGAAAGGATCAAATGGGCGGTATCCAAAGCCTGCAAGGTGGAATGTTCTTCCACAGAAAGGGTAAAGCTCGCCCCTTTAAAATCCCAGAGGTTCGAGACCCGGCAAGCCATAATATTTCCGATGAAGCTGGTAAACTGGTTGACTCCCACCGGATTATGGAGTTGATTTTGATAATGCTCGATCAAGACGGCTTCTTCTTCTGGCTCTAGGCGTACTCCCGCTTGCCTTAAGCCCTCTTTAATCCGCCAACCCAACTCAATGCGGGCGCGAAAGGCGTGCAGGCTCGAGTCGGCCTCCATCGCTACAATGACTCCGGCGTTTTCCCCCTCCCTCAAGCCCGCTTGGCGAATCGCCGCGTCCGCGGTTTTTAGAAGGAGCAACTGCTGAGGAATAAGAGGGTCTTTTTCGTTGGGGGGAATTTTAAAGCGCAGATAATCAAAGTCAAAGGACTCCATATAGCCGCCTCTTTGCCCCTGGTCCAAAGCCAAGCCCCGTTGTCGCTGGGGGGAAGGGGTAGAGGTGAGGTCTTCCCCCGCGTAAAGGGCTTGGGAAAACTCCTGTAAGTCGCTCAAAGGGCCGTAGGCCGCTTCGAGCCCCACAATGGCAAGCTTACAAAGTTCAAAGGGTCGGCTCTTTTCAGCCTGCGCCCTTTCCGGTTTTTCAAACAAAATATGGGCATTGGTGCCCCCAAAACCAAAGGCGTTCACCGCGCCAATGGGTTTATTGCTCGGCCAGGGAGTTTTGCTTTGGACAATCTGATTTTTACCCAAGCTGTTGGCCGGACTTTCCAAGGGATTTTTGATCCGAATCGTGGCGGGGATGAAGCCTTCTCGCATGGAAAGGATCACCTTCATCATGCTGCCCATTCCCGCGGCGGTGAGCATGTGCCCGAAATTAGACTTTACCGAGCCAATTTTTGGTTGTAGGTCTTTTTCTCCAAAAAAGCGGCCTAGACTATCGAGTTCGGTAACATCGCCCAAGGGGGTGCCCGTGGCGTGGCACTCCACATAGCCCACCTGGGCAGGGTCAACCGCTTGCTCCGCATAAGCCCGCTCATAGCTTAAGACTTGGCCTGCCGGGTTGGGGCTTAAGATGAACTTTCCCCTTCCGTCGTTGGAAAGACCGATTCCCGTGATCACGCTTAAAATTGGATCGCCCGCTTGTTGCGCCTCCTCCAAGCGTTTTAGGAGAAAAAAACTGGCCCCTTCGGCGGCAACCAAACCCTGAGAATTTTGGTCTAGGGGGCAGGACTGATCCTGTTCTGAAAAAGCTTGGAAGGTGGAGAACCCTTGAGCGATAAAAAAGGGATCTGCCCCGCTGACGGCCCCGGCAAGCATTAAATCCACCTGCCCCGCGTCCAGCCGATCACAGGCGAGCTTCATCGCGTACAGACTTGAGGCGCAGGCCCCGTCTAGGGCAAAATGCCCCCCCTTCAGCCCCAAGGCCCGAGCCACCACTTTGGCGGGGCGGCTGGAAACCCAACCGTCATCCTTGGTGTGTTCTTTCTCCTCTTGACCTAAGGAAAAATGAGAGCAATGAAGGGTTTTTTGAATCTCCTCTTCTATCTTTTGGTAGTACAGGGGGAGAAAGACTTGATTCGAGGCGCGGGTGGGGAAGCTTAAATTCCCCAACACCAAACCACAGCGCGCTAAGGCGGGGTGATCTAAATACCCCGCTGCCTGTAACGCCTCTTTGGCCGCGTAGAGGGGCCATTGATAAATCGGGTCGAGCTTGCTCAATTGCTCCGGGGGGAGGCGAAACCCGCTGGAGTCGAACTCAAACCCTCGAATGTACCCCCCACGCAGACTGTATAATTTATCGGGAACCCCTTTTTTGGGGGCAAAGTACAAGGCCGGGTCTTGCCCCATTTCAGCGGTTCCCGCCAAGGAGGTGCTATCGATCTCCTCTTTTAGATTTTGGAAGAACTGCTCGGGGTTGTCTGCCCCAGGAAAAAGACAGCTCATGGAAACAACGGCGATCTTACCCATCTTCAAACTTGGCTTTTAGTTTTTCGCTCAAGGTCACCTCAGCACCGATAAAGCGGGTATAAACCCGACCCGACGCGCTATGGCTGGTGACATTCGCTTTGAGTTTGCCTCGGCTTGCCTCTTGAACCTCTAAGGTGAGGTAAAACTCCCTGCCCAAGGGGCTGGGGTGAAAACATTCCACCTCGTTGATTTTTAAAGGCAGGCTGAGTAACCCTGTTAATTTAAAGGCTTGGATTACCATGGCTTGGAGTTCTCCATCCTCACAAAAGGGGTTGAAGATGGTATAAGCGAACTGGCCTAGGGTTGTCGGCTTGGGGCAATTGCATTTGAGTACCAAACGATCTTTCGAGTAATGGACGACCTCTTCCACCATGCGAAAGGCAGGGCCATGAAACAAGACCCTCGCTTCGTAAAAGCCGGCGCCGGATTCTTGGTTGGCCGCGGTTAAATCCGCGCTAAAGGCCGGAGCCCGCGCCGGAACCAGGCCCAAGCGCAACTTGCAGGAATAATGATAGCGGACCTTACCTGCTTGTTGGCTTTGAATCTTTGCTTCAATCAAAATTGAATCTTCTGATTTTTCCGATTCCTTTAAACACAATTCAAAGGTGGCGGGTTCTTGGTTGACCTGCACCCCCTTTAAAACCGCGATATCAGTAGCCTTTTGCAGGTATCGGCCGGGGTACAGGCCGAGGGCGCCTTCCAACATCCAGCTCAAGGCATGCACCAGGGGTAATACGGCTTCCCCGCCCAGGCTGTGATCCTTGACCCAAGGGTTTTGCTCCAGCCCTAAGCGCCTGCGCAAATTGTAGCTTTGCAACTCTCCTTTTGCGGCAGGGGGCGTGATCAGGGAGGAACCGATGACACATTGCACCTGATTGGTCACTTCAGGGCTGCATTCATCCACAAATAGGCTTGCTCCCACAGCCGGAGGGATTACCTTGATCCCCTTTGCCTGGAAGTGCTTTTTTAAGCTTTCGGTGACCATGCCGCCATCCCAAGGGCCCCAATTGTAGCTATGGACTTGGGTATCTGGATGTTGGGCTTTAAAGAAATAGGCGGTTTTATTTAAGATTTCATTGGCCAAGGCGTAATCGGTTTGCCCAGAATTCCCATAAAACCCGGCGCTGGAAGAAAAAAGCAATAGATAACGCAGTTTTTTTGCGTTTAGGTTCTCTAAAAGCCTAGCCAAGCCCTCGACCTTGGTCGCGTAAACGCTTTCAAAATCGCTCAGCTCTTTTTTTTCAATCCGTTTATCCGCCAAGACCCCGGCCCCATGCACCAAGCCGGTAATGGGGCCCCATTCCGACTGTAAGTTGGACAGAGCTTGGGCGAGGGCTTTTTGATCGGTAATATCCACACTGAGATATCGCGTGGTCGAACCCGCTGCCTCTAGCTCTTGCAGGGTTTTGTCAATCTCTCGTTGGGCTAAGATGGGGGTTAGGAGTTCTTGCGCCTTCACGGGGGTCGGTTTTTCCCCGGCGCGCTTTAAAACCTCAATCGCTTTGACTTGCAAGCCTTCACTTTCAACCCCTTGGGCCCAATCCGGTTCTTCGATTTTTTTGGAGCGACCGAGCAAAACCAGGCGAGGCTGGTAAGCCCGAGCCAGTTCCTTAACCGCCGTGGCGGTAACGCCCTTGGCCCCACCGCTGACGAGAAACAAATCCTTTGCGCTGATGGTTGCCCGGGCGAGGTCTGTGCTTAAGGTTTTCTCGTGGCTCGCGATACCGAAGCGTTGCCCCTCGTGCCAACCGACCTCGGGCAGGCCGCGATTGCCGTCGGAAAATTCCCGCGCCAAGAGTTGAGACAGGCTTTCCGGGGTTTGTTGGGGAGAAAAATCCACGGCGCGACAAAAGACCTGAGGCCATTCGGCCCGCAAGGACTTGATGAGCCCTCCTTGCCCCCCCTGGATCACGCCAAAACCCGGGTGACCGGCTAAGCCGAGCTTGCCATCCATACGGGTCGCGGACATAAAAACGGCGCGGCCTGTGGTGGCCGCCTGTTGCAGGTCTCGCGAGAGGTGCTTGGCCAGAAAAAAAAGCCCCCGCAAAGTCGATTTTTGGCTCTCAACCCAGCCCTCCCCAGCAGGGGGCTCGAGATGAATCAAGGCGTGGATCGGGCCGAGTTTGCGAAACTCGGTCAAGGCCTCTTGGAGCGCTTCTTCGCTCCAATCAATAAGTTGGATGCTTTCGATTTGACCGGGGAGATGCTCATAGCCCGCAATCAAATCCTTAGGCCATTGCAGCACGCTGACTTGTCGCCAACCCTGCGCCTGAATCGCTTCGGCCAATAAAGCGGTGGCCGGGGTTCCGTCATAGGTGATCAAGACCTGGCCTTTTTTAGGCGGATCATAGAGCAGGCGATCCGGTGGGCTCAGTTTCTTTAAAAAAACAGCTCGACGCCACCCCTTTAGATTAGGCTTTTTTTTTTGGCTTTCCTCTGCTGCCGGAACAGGAGCAACAGCAGAAGCCTCGCTTAGGCTTTGCAGATAGGTTAAAATCTGGCCCAAGCTGCGCTGTTCGGCCAGGTCGTCTTGGTTGATCGGGGGCAGATGGGGGAGTTCTTCTTGAATCCCGTAGAGAATCTCGACCCGTTTGATGGAGTCAATCCCCAAATCCGCTTCCATGTCCATGCCC
>JAJRZQ010000041.1 GCA_024275165.1 bacterium
CATCGCTTTCAGGGGCCTGCTCCTCGGTGGTTGTTTCTGTGGTTGGCAGGGGTTCTTCTTCCTCTTCTAAGGAAAGGGGTTCTTCTTTTGCTTCGTTAAGTTCCAAGTCATCGCTTTCAGGGGCCTGCTCCTCGGTGGTTGTTTCTGTGGTTGGCAGGGGTTCTTCTTCCTCTTCTAAGGAAAGGGGTTCTTCTTTTGCTTCGTCAAGTTCCAAGTCATCGCTTTCAGGGGCCTGCTCCTCGGTGGTTGTTTCTGTGGTTGGCAGGGGTTCTTCTTCCTCTTCTAAGGAAAGGGGTTCTTTTTCCGCTTTGGTAAAGTTGGGCTCATCCATGACCTCGCTTTTTGTCTCTGCTTCGAGTTCGGTCAAAGGCGCCCTTTTTGGGGATAGCGTTTCTTCTTCCAGAGGCTCTTTTTCTATGGTGAGGTCGGTTTTGGGGGAGCCTTCAAAAACAACCTCGAAGCGCACGGGTTCGGCGGGCTCTTGAGTTGGACTGGCCAGGGGTGGGGCTGCGGCATCTGTTTCGCCAAAGCCTAAAAAACGGGTTTTGCCTTCTCCAAAGGGACTGCCTTGTTCTTCTGGTTCTTTATTGCCCTGGGACTCTGCCTCGCTGACCGGCATGGAGCGCATTTCGGCCTCTGCAGATTGCAGTTGTTCTTCTAATTGATGGTAACTTGAGGGGGAAGCCTCTTCAGGTAGAGCGTCCTCCGGGGGGTAAACGGGGGTTGCCTCTTTTTCTTGATATTCCGGTGCGTCTTCAAGGTCATTAAAGCGGGAGATCATTTCTTCGCCCCGGCAGCCCTGTTGATCCTTCTCTGTCTCTTGCGGCTCCTTAGGGGGCGTTTGGGCTTGATCTTCAATCGCTTCTTTGATCATGATTTTGCTCTCTTTTGCAGACAAGGGCAAAGGGTTATCGCCTTTTTTCAGATCCTATTGAATATCAATTTTTAGAAAAGAAGGCTTGTTGGGTATTGATTTCTATTTTTATAACCTGTTCCCCTTTGTTTGGTCAAACCCTATTGAAGTCTAAAAACGCAGGCCTTTAGAGGCGAGGCGGCTCAGTTCAGCTTGACCGTAACGGATCACCTCTTTGAGGGGGCGGTGTTCGCTCATCGCGTAGAGTTTGGTAAAAGCTTGTAAATGTTCTCCATGGCGGAGAAGGCGTTTTTCAACCGGGGCAAAACCCAATTTTTTTGCCGCCTGTTGGGAAAGGAATAAAGACCAGGAACGAGCAAAGCGCTCAAAGGGCCGCTGTTGGGTTAAGCCCTTTAGGTTATATTTTCGGCAGAGGTCGCGGCTGGCCAATTGCCCGGCCATAGCGGGAATAAACCATTCCCGACTTAAAATCGGGAGGAGGTAAAAAACCCCTTGCAGATAGTAAACCGGTAAGGCGAACTGGACGAATTCATCTAAGAATTGAATCTTTGCCGGTGGGGGGTTGGGGTCTTGCATCCCTAAGACCAGCAGAGGGGGTAAAAAAACTCCCTTAACCAGACCTTTGGGGTTGTGCCCAAAGCCTTGGACAAAAGGATGGATGGGGGCCAAAAGTTGGTTGAGGTCGCTTAAAGGGCTCACCGCAGAGCTGACGCAGTGACGGCAAACCCCGCCTACTCCGGTGACCTGGCGGCTAATTTGGGGGAAGCGGCAGGTAAAGCAGCGCTCCGGCGCGGAGTTAAAACAGCGGGCGCAAACCTTTTCCCCCTGCCCCTCGTAATGGCGTTCTTCTGCTTGAATCTCCCGGTCGCAAAGCGCGCAGGGCTCGCTGGGGGCCGCTTGGATGGATTGCCGACAAAATTCGCAGAGCTTGCCGTGAGGCGGGGTGTTGAGGAGTTCGCGCCCCGGGAAGCGGCAGCGGGCGCAGCGCTCGTGAGTTTGAAAGCAACTCAAACAAATCGTTTGCCCCTGCCCTTCGTAAAAGGATTGGCCTTGAGGCAGGGGTTGGTCGCAAAGGTAACAGTTTTCTGGATGCATAATCCTAAGGATTGCCAAAGGGCAACGCTTTTGTCAAAATATAGAAAAAACCGCTCAGTAAACCCCTTTTGGAGCCTCTTTTGACCTTTGATCTGATCAATATTCCCAAGCGGGTCTTAGAACTGTATTCTAACCCAGAAAACCTGCACAAGGAAGCGGTTCCTTTTGTGGGGCATTTGCGCAAACACAGTCAAGAAGAGCAAAAAATTTTTTTGCGCCTTGACCCCTTACTCCAGAGCAGCGCGCTTTTAGAGTTCAATAAGTCCGATGTGCTCTACGCCGAGGATTTTAAAACCATCGGGGCAGAGGGTGAGCCGGTAAGCTTTCGCCTAGTTAAAATCTGGGTGCGCAAAAAGGCGGTAGCCATTCGTTTAGAGCCCTTTGTCGTCGAAGACCTAAGCCAAGCTTTGAGCGATTACGACCGGCTTTGAGCAGGGCAGGTTAGGTTGAGGCCATGGCCTGATAAAGCTCGAGGTAATCGGTAGGGCTCAATTCCTCCGGGCGCGCCTTTTTAACCCGTGTTTGCCATGATGGGGGCAGCTTTTCGAAGTCCGCGCCGAAGGCTTTATATAAGAGCTTGCGCCTTTGGTTAAAGGCTTGCCGCAGCCAAGAAAGAAAGGGGGCTTCTTCTGCTAGGCCTGTTTTTTTCGGGGTGAGGCGAATTACCGCAGAGTCTACCTTAGGCCGGGGGGTAAAGGCCTCCGGGGGGACAAAGCAAATCCGCTCCAAATCAAACATCAATTGAGCCGCCACGCTTAAGGCGCCATATTCTTTTTTGGAGTCCTTTGGTTGCCAACTCATGCGGTAGGCCACTTCTTTTTGCAGCATCAAGGTGAGGCTCTGAAAGCGCATGCGCTCTTTGGTTAAGAGAAAAAACAAGGGACTGGAGATGTTATAAGGCAAGTTGGCGATCAACTTCGCTCCTGGTTTATCCGCTAAAAGCCCTGCCCAATCGAGTTTTAAGGCGTCTTGTTGGAGCAAACCAAAGTTCGGGTTGCCCCCAAAGCGGTTTTGTAGGCTTTCGATTAAGTCATGGTCGATCTCAATGGCGGTCAGCTTGGCCCCTGTACGCAGAATCGGGTCGGTCAAGGCGCCTAAGCCGGGGCCGATCTCAATGATCTCATCCCCCTTTTTCGGCGCCCCCGCGGCTAGGATATGGCTGCGGATACCGGGGTCGAGAAGAAAATTTTGCCCAAAGCGCTTTTTCGCCTTATGCATGAGTTTTTCTTAAAAACTGAGCCATGGCATTGCTAAAGGCTTTTTTTAGGTTTTTATCTCGCAAGCCTTGGCTCGCCGCGTCGGCCTGGGCATAGGCCTCGTCTCGCAAGAGCGGGCGGGGGCGAGGGTTCTGGGGCTCTGGAGATTGTAGGGGGAGCGGGGGCAAGCGACCATAGATAAATTTAACGCGCTTGACAATGCCGGGGCCGCAAAGGCCGTCAGAAGCAATCAGTTCCAGTATGGATTTGTTATAATAGCTCAGGTGCTGGGCATAGGCCGCGTCTTCGGTTAAAATGGTGAGTACGCCTTTTTTAAGGCTTTGGGGCCGGGTTTTATGGCTTAAGGGTTTGCCGACAATTTCGGCCCAGCTTTTGCGGATTTTGGCAAAATAAAGCAGGTCGTCGAGGTGATTTTTTCTTAAAACCTGACTAATGACCTCTTCTGCCTTGTAACAGCCCTCAGTCATAATGCTCCTTATTCACCGCAATATTGCCAAAGGCGACATATTTACCCAAAAAGACCAAACGAAGCTTGCCGATTGCCCCGTTGCGGTGCTTGGATAAGAGGATTTCAGCAATGCCTTTATCCGCGCTGTCTTCATTGTAGACTTCATCCCGGTAGATGAACAGGATTAAATCCGCGTCTTGCTCAATGGCGCCGGACTCTCGCAAATCCGATAGCTGGGGCCTTTTGTCGGAGCGACTCTCTAAACTACGGTTCAACTGGGAAAGGGCGATAACCGGAATATTCAGCTCTTTGGCCAGGCCCTTTAAGCTGCGGCTGATCTCTGAAATCTCTTGCTCCCGCCCGATATTGGGGCGAGAAGATCGCATGAGCTGGAGGTAATCGACCACCACCAGATCGAGCCCCTGATCGCTTTCCTTATGCAATTGCTTGGCGATGCCGCTCACCTCGTGGGGGGTGAGCCCGGGAGTATCGTTGATAAAGATATTGGTACTGGCAAGGCTGTCGGTGGCCAGGGCGAGTTTATCCCAATCCTCCGCGTTCAGGGCCCCGGTACGGAGCTTGTTGGAGTCGATTTTAGCCTCGGAGGCGATCAAACGGGTGGCGAGCTGCTCTTTACTCATCTCTAAGCTGAAGACCAGCACGGCCCCTTGTTTTTCGCTGTGGGTCGCCGCGTACTTGGCGACATTCATGGCCAAGGCGGTTTTGCCCATACTGGGGCGAGCGGCCAAGACGATTAAGTCTGAAGGCTGCAAGCCGCTGGTCAGCTTGTCTAGGTCGATAAAGCCCGTGGGCAGGCCGGTGACCTCCTTGACCGAGTTGGATTTTTTTTCCAGTTGCTCAAAGCTGGTGGTTAAGATCCCACTGAGTTTGGCGTAGCTTTTTTGGGTCGAGCGGGTGGAGATTTCTGAAATCTTCGCTTCTGCTTCGGCTAAAAGTTCCCCAATATTCTTATCGGGGCCGCGAGATTTTTTAGCGATTTCGGTAGTGGTTTGAATCAATTCCCGCAAGAGGGCATGCTCTTGCACGATGCGCGCGTAGTAAGCGGCATTGCTGCTCGCCGGGGCGGCGTCCATCAATTCGGCTAGGTAGGCCATGCCTCCGCAGGTTTCTAGTTGCGCCCAATTTTTGAGTTTATCCCCAATCATGACTTCATCAATCGCCCTTGCCTCTTCTTCGAGTTCTAAGATAGCGCGAAAGATGTGCTGGTGGGCGACGCTGTAAAAGGAGAGCGGGGTTAACAGAGCGGCGACCTCGGATAAAAGGTCGTTGCGGATTAAGACACTGCCTAAGACGGCTTGCTCCGCGTCGAGGTCTTGGGGAATTCCGGAAAGGGCAAGGGGTTCGCTCATGCAGGTTTTAAAAGGCGGGGCGCGCCGAGAGGTTTTGGGTTGGAACAGAGTAGATTTTAGGGGAGAAGAAGGAGATTGTAAAAGAAATTCTCCCTTTTTTTCCCAGCGGCAAACTGCTTGAAATCTTATGGGAATAATTCCCCTCCTCTGGTTCTATGGGGCTGAGGGGCGCTCGATCTCTTCAACGACTCTGGATATCTCCGGCAAAAGCTGTTTTTTGCGGCTCAGCACCTTGGGCAAAAAGAATTTTTGAGACCCGATTGCTTTATATTGCAAGGCCTTTTCCGCTGCCGCAAAGGGGGTGCAAAGGAGCAGGCTGTCTTCTTTTAAGATGTCGGTCACCAAAAGCATGGTCCAATCCAATCCCTTTTCGGTCTGGGCGCGCCCGAGTTCTGAGTAAATCTCCGCTTCTTTATCCGGGAGTTCATCTAAGGTGACGACCTCCACCTGACCGATGCCGAACTTGAAGCCCTTTTCGCTAAAGGCCTTGAAATCGGTTTGGATAATATCTTGAGCGCTGCGGCTTTTGAGGCTGTCGGTTGAACTGAAGATTTCAATACCCCAAGCTTGATAGTCGATGCCCGTTAAGGCGGCGAGTTCTTCCACCGCTTCAATATCCTCCTTCGTGGTGGTGGGGGATTTGAGGATCACCGTATCGGTCAAGATGCCGCTTAAAAGCAGGTTCGCGGTGAGGGGTTCGGGTTCTATTCCATGTATTTTATACTGCTGGTACACCAGGGTGCAGGTGGCCCCCACGGGTTTGGCGTAAAAGCGAATCGGGTTTTTCGTAGCCAGCGTGCCCAGACGGTGGTGGTCGATGATTTCGATAATCTCTGCGGTTTCGGCCCCGTCTACGGCCTGGACCATTTCATTGTGGTCCATTAAAATGAGTTTTTGCCCTTGCACCTTGAGCAAGTCGCTGCGGCTTAAGAACCCGGTAAGTTTCCCCTCGGGGGTAACTACGGGCAGGCCTCGGCTCGAGTGGTTGAGCAGGGTTTCTTTCGCCTCCTCCACATATTGCTCAGGGGTGAGGCGGGGTGGGGCCGGGTCCATGACAAAGTGACTGGGGACGCTCAACAAGACGCGCCGCATGGTTTCGGCGGAATCGTGGGAGGAGATGAACACCCAACCGGGATAATCGCTAAAATTGATATCCACCTCTTCCCCTGAGGCGACTCCGGTTAAGAGGATGACGGGGACTCCTTCGCGCATGGCGTGGCGGATTAGGTTTTCTCGGTGGCCCACCACAAGCACTAAATTCTCTGCTTTTTGTTGCTCTAAGTTGTGCTGAAAGCGCTCTAAGGACATGGCCCCCACCACTACCCTGGCGGTGAGTTCGTTTTGGGGGCCCTGCTGGAGCATGTAGCCATCGAGCACCTCGGTGAAGTTCTCGGGGCGAATGCGGTATTCGGGCATTTGGGCTGTTGAACCGGTGAGGTAGAAGTGGGTGAGTTCGTCCATCCCGATCAAGCCGAGCAGTTCGCCTTGCTCGTTGAGGATGGGGGTGCTTTTGAGTTTTCGATCCTCCAGGTTTTGAAAGACCCTGTACAGGGGGGATTGGGCTTGCAGGGCCTCTGGCTGGGGGGTCATGATGTCTTTCACCTTGGCGAACACATCTTTGACAAACTCAGGGGCAGGGGCCTGGAACCGCTCGAAGATAAAACGAGTTTGCTTGTTTAGGTTTCCGCAGCGCCCTGCTCGGTAGATTCTTTGGGGGTCGATTTGGCTTTTTAGGCGGCGGTAGGCATAGGCGGATACAACCGAGTCGGTATCCGGGTTTTTGTGGCCAAGGATTAAGATTTCTTCCAAGCGGTCTCCTTCATATACATAATTAATCAATATGCCAAAAATGAAGAAAATTGAAAAGGGGGTAATTTTTGGGCAAGGAATCAAAAAAGAATTTCATCTAAAAACCCTTTCCAGGAGAGGGTTCCTAGGGCTGTTTTTCCAACCCTTTATAAAAACCAAGGGGCCGAATTGGCGCGGGTTGTTCTTTTTTTGTTTGCGAGATGAAGCCGATAGACAGCCTTGCCGCTCTTTGTTAGTTTAGCCTTGATCCTTCATTGAACCCTCAGTGTAATGTAGCCTTGTTCACTTCCCTTGACTCCCATCCCCGTAAAAAAGGGGCTGTCTTACTGTTTATTTTAACTCTATTTCTTTTTGCGGTGAGTTTTGTCTTTCATGTGCGGCGTTTGGACCCGCTGCTTTCAGGGCAATTCTACAACGGGCAAACAGAATGGTTTTTAGGGCGGGAGCAACCCTGGTTATGGCTTTTTGAATACGGCACGATTCCCGGTTTGGCGTTAACCCTTGGTTGCTTGATCGCTTGGTTCTTAAGTCATTTTGTGGTTGGCTTGGTCCCCTACAGGCGGTATTTTCTGTTGATTTTTTTAACCGCCGCGATCGGCGCGGGGATTTTAGTCAACGGCTTGCTGAAAGATTATTGGGGCCGGCCCCGGCCCCGGCAGACCGTTGAGTTTGGTGGTCATTGGGAGTACCGTCAAGTCTGTGAAATCGGGACTCCTGGCCGGGGGCAATCCTTTCCCTGTGGGCACTGCACCATGGGATACCTGTTTACCTTGTTGTTTTTTTTACGGAAAAAAAACAAACTCATTGCCTACCTCGGGGGGTCGTTCGGGGTAGGGTACGGCGTGATGATCAGCGCGGCTCGGGTGGTGCAGGGGGCGCATTTTGTGCAAGATGCAATCTGGTCGGCCGGGGTGTTGTGGTTGGTGGCCATCTTCCTCAATTATTTTGTCTTGCGCATTGAAGAAGCGCCGCCCCCGCAAATCTATGAGGGCCAATGGGGGAAAAAGTTGGGTTACGGCTTTTTGGTGGCCTTGGTGGTGAGTACGATCACGGTTTTGTTCATGACCCGCCGCCCCTATTATCGTTCCTATGATGTCGCCTTGCCCTTGCCCGCGGGAGTAGAGCGCTTGAAAATCAAGAGCAATTTTACTTGGGAGATTGATCGGGTCCGTTTTGACGACCAGCCTCAGCCCCATGTGCGGCTTGATGCCAAGGGATTTGGTTGGACCAATGTCTATCATTATTTTTATACTGATTCGCGTAGCCAAGGCCAGGGAAAGGTGCAGGTCTATCTATTGGAGGTTTTTACCAGGGGCTACTTTAGCGAGTTGAATCACGATTTAACCCTTTATCTACCCAAAGAGCGAAAAAACCGACTCACCGTGGAATTTGAATCCCGCCCCAGCCTACCCGTCTTGCAGGAGGAAAAACATTGAAAAGCCTTTGGTCTCTGATCGCTAGGGGCAGCGTAAAGGACTTGCTGAAATACAAGTCCTTTTTCCTCTTGATTTTGTTGCTTTTTGTCTTGGATCGGGTCTTAAAACACTTGCTCCCCCTAGACCACTCCAGTCTGCCTTTGCCCGATTTCAAGCAGTTGTTGTCTCGTTTTGAGCAGGAGGCCCCGGCCACAGCCTATTATATTTTTTTAGTCTTCCCAGAACGGTTGATTGATTTTTTATTGCGCCCCTTGACTTTGGTTGCGGGCTTAGGGCTTTTTTTCTTCAAGCAGTTGATCAGTCTCTGGCCTAGTTCAGACATGCGGCGCATGCACCGGAAAGAAAGAGAAGCCTTCGGCTTGCTGCATTCGCTCCAGGAATTGGGTTGGAGTCAAGTCGCTTGGGATGCCTGCGCGGTGTTGTGGATTCTCGGATTCGCCGCTTTTTGGGTGATTATTTCTTTTTATCTGGCACTGGCGTTGTGGGGCGGGATAAACGCCTTTTTGGGCCTGGGGGCCTTGGCCTTGCTTTTGGCCGCGGTAGCCCCTATCGTGATGACGGCCTTTAGCTTTTCCAGTAAGCTTGCGGTGATCCGCCGAGGTAGCTTCAGCCAGAAGTTTCGGCTTTACCTCCTGCTCTTTTGGTCCTTTCGTCTTTTTGCCTCCAGCTATCTTTTCTTCTCCTTCAGGGTGTTTTTTGAACTGCTTTTTGTTTTGTTGATCCCCTTAGGGCTGTTGATTTATGTGGATAACTACCTTTTGAAAATGACGCTCTCCGCTCTCTCGGCAACGCCGGTCTACAGCTTTTTAAAAATGGCGAGTTTTAAGTTTTTTCTTTGGCTATATCGTGGGTTTCCCTTGGTTCAAGCTGAATACGCGCAATATTATAAAGAGGCAAAGCTAGACCTAAACTGACTTTCTCGCCGCATGGGGTGGGGTTTTGTGATTTTTCCTTTTCTAGAAGCTTATATTTTTGCTAAAGGGAAAGAAACAAATTATTCTTCCCCTAAGCTGAAGGAACTCCCATGCAAATTGATTTAGGCAATCGCCGTTTTTGGCTGATCTTGTTCACTCTTGGCTTGCTTTCAAGCTGTTCTACCTTAAAAAATTGGATCACTCCAGTGGCCACGACTGCCATGACCTGTAAGCTTTTTGCCGATGAGTTTGTCAAAAGTCCGGTCAACCCGCCCTTATATGAAAAAAGGGCGCAAGCCTGCAAGCCTGTAAGCGACCCCGATAAATTGGCCAATGGGGTTTATTTTCTTGATGGGAATTGTCAAAAGGCGGTGCCTTTTTATGGGGAGACCTTTCAGCGCTATTGCGCGACCCGGATGGTACCGGGAAAAATCCAGCAAAACACCTTGGGGAACCCTCCTGGCTGGAAATATTACCTGCCGGGCAAGCAAAAATCAACGGCGAAAAAGGCTCGCTACGAAACCCCCTGGACCTTATCCCACGGGACACAGGTCAAGGCGGGAGTGATTGACTTAACAAAGGAGACCCGGCCCTTTGTCAAGGGGGTAGAATACCGCCGAGTGGGAAATTGCTCCTTGGGGATGAGTATTTATAAGGCAGACCCTTTAGCCAAGGGGCTTAAAGCGGCAATGATCATCCATGGCGGGGCCTGGACCTATCGCGGGACGGGAGCCTCGATCGGGAACGAGGCCACAGCGCCGAACTTTACCAAGCGGGGTTATGTGGTGTTTGCCCCCTTTTATCGCCTCATTGGGAACCAAAGTGGCCCTGAAGCCTGCCGTGGGGTGACGGGGAAAGCGCAGCAGGCCGACCTGCTGGCCGCTTTAGATTGGGTTTTGGCCCGGGGGGGAAACTATGGAATGAAAAAGGGAACCCCCATTGATTTGGCGGGGCAGTCTTCCGGGGCGCAGAGCGCTGCCTTTGTCGCTTTGAATCGCCCTCAGGCGGTGCGAAAAGTCTTATTTTTATATGGCCCGACCGACTTTCCCTTTTTCATTGAGGAATCAAAACCAGGGGGGCTTTGGCCCGACGCCAAGCAGTTTGCCCCTTCCAAAGCCGCCTTGATCACCTATTCGGGGCAGACAGCGCAGACAGTGGGCCAATTAAACCCCCGGGCCCCCTTAATGCAGGAAAACGATTTTCCTGCATTGGTGGCTAAAAATCGGGGCAAGGCGCCGCGGATTTTCATGATCATGGGGGACGCGGACCAACTCGGCCCCATCGAGCTGCCGGTTCGATTATGCCAAGCCTATGGAGGCAAGCCCTTGAGCAGAGAAAAGTACCAGCCTCCCTGCAACTTTTTTCAAAAATGGATCAATGCCAAGGCCTGTAGCCCGAAAATTGCCTGCGATTCAGCAGGGAGCCGTTTGCAGATCGTGCATGGGGCAGGGCATGCCCTGGATTTAAAATGCTTTCATCCCCTGGTGGCTCAAATTGCCAATCATGTGGGCAATGCCCCTTTAGCCATCAATCCCTTTTGCCCCTCAGGAGATAAAAAGGGAGAGGCCATCGTCGAAGAAGCCTTACTGGAGGCCTATAACGAGTTTTTTACCCCTTAAGTAAACTTCTTCTTCCTTGGCAGGATTCCCCAAAGGCTTTAAACTAAGGCTGTTTACGCTAAAGGGGAAGAATGCATTTAGACATTGCCGACGGGATCGAAGGTCGTTTAAACATTAAATGTTTGGTTGAGCAGGGCCGCATCAGCAAGCTGCGGGTGCATTCGACCCGCCCCTTGCAACTCCCGAAGGTGTTTCATGGGCGCACTCGAGACGAGGTGCTGACCATGATTCCGCGCATTTATGCCAGCAATCCGATTGCCCAAAGCTACGCCGCCGTAACCGCCTTTGAGAGCATCTTAAAGCTCAGCACGAGGGATCGGGATATGGCTTTGCGCAATCTCTTGGTGAAAATCGAGATCCTCTCTGAGCATCTTTTACGCCTGTTCTACGATTGGCCCCGTATTTTGCAAGAACAACCGCGAGCGGCCGAGGCGGATTGGATGCAAAAAAAATTGGCTCAATTGCAGCAGGCCTGCGACCCTAGGCAAGAGGCCTTTGCCTTTAATATGCGTACCCTGAAGCCGGATCAAGAAACCGGTCTGGTCATTTTAAGCGAAGTTCAAGAAGCTTTGCGCCAGGAGCTGTTTGGGATGGACCCCTTAGCCTGGGCCGGCTTGGAACCGCAGCAAATCAAAACTTGGGTCGAGCGGGCCGCTGCCCCTGCCGCGGAGATGTTGCAAGAAATACAAGGCTTAGGCATTGCCCTGTTAGGGCAGGGAGAGGTCCAGGGGTTGCCCTGGCTGGGTTTGGGCGAACTCGGCGCGGACCTGCGTTTTAAGGAGGCAGAGGAATATGCCCAGCAACCTAGCTTGAACGGCCAGATCCATGAAACCACTCCGCTCTCTCGCATGTGGGCTCAGCCTAAGGTACAGGGCTTGATCAAGCTTTTTGGGGATGGGTTATGGATGCGTATTTTAAGTCGGCTTTTAGAGACTTGCCAATGCCTAAGCGAACTCAAAACTGAATTGCTGGATCCGAAGCAAAGCCGTTTGTTTGGGCAAAGTCGGAGCCTGGCCGCCCAAGGAGTCAGTCAGATTGAAGCGGCGAGGGGAAAATTGATCCACCGGGTTGCGCTGGAAGGGGATCGGGTCAAACAATACGATATCCTGGCCCCTACGGATTGGAATTTTCACCCTCGGGGTATTTTGGCCAAGTCTTTGGTGGGGCTGCCTTATGAGGGGGATACCTCAACTCGGTTGAAAATCGAATTGCTGGTTCACGCCTTAGACCCCTGTGTGGACTATGAAATTGAACTTGAGTCCTCTGCCTAGATGGCCTTAAAATCACTTCACGCGCTATAATTTTGTTGATTTGCGGGGCTTCCCGCAAGGAACCTGGATTACTTACAGGTTCCGCTAGCTAGGGGAAAAAATGTTGTTATTGGGTTTAGATGTGGAAACCACCGGTTTGAGCGCGGAGCGAGACCGGATCATTGAAATCGGGGCCGTACTCTGGGAAACAGAATGCAACCAGCCGGTTAAAATCTACAGTGAAATGATTTTAGAGCCGAGCTTGACGGGGGTCTCGAAAGAGATTGAAGAGATCACCGGTTTAAATTTTGAGCTTTTGCGGCGTTTTGGGGTCGCCCCTGAGGGCCGGTTGTTTGCCGATTTGGCCTGGATGATGGAGCGGGCCGCCTATTTTGTGGCCCACAACGCCCCCTTTGACCGGGGTTTTTTAACGAACTTCTTTCATCGTTATGAGCAGAGCTTTCCTGATAAACCCTGGATCGACAGCCTGCAAGATATTGAATACCCCGCGAAGTTAAAGGGTCGCAACCTCACCTATTTGGCGGCGGAGCATGGTTTTTTAAATCCCTTTCCCCATCGGGCGGTTACCGATGTACTGACCCTGTTTAAGGTTCTCAGCCATTACCCAATCGCTGAGATCGCCCAACAAGCGGCAGCTCCTACGCTTGAGGTAACGGCTTTAGTCAGTTATGAAGATCGCAATAAAGCCAAGGAGGCCGGTTTTCGTTGGGATGGGGCGCAAAAAAAATGGAAACGAAGCATGAAAAAACCCCTGTTTGACCCCAAAAAATACGACTTTCCTGTTGAAGTCGTTGAGTTGGGTTAAGCGGGTTGTTCCGGTTGCCATTGCGTCGTGATAAAGCGAGATTGCGCCTGTATCTTTGTGATCCAAGCGAGGATCGCCGGATAGGGCTTGAGGTCAAACCCGCCTTCAGGCGCCACATGGGTAGAGGCAAAAAAAGCGCTGTCGGCAATGCTGTAGACCCCTCCCGCGAGGAGGGAAACCGAGACAGGCGTTGTTCCGTGACCTTTAAGGCGGCTAATCCGGATTTTTTTCTTTCGGCCAGTTGCAACTTACTATTTGGCGGGGTCGTCCCATTTTAACCAATGACGAGAGCCGACGAGGTTGGGTTCATGGCTGTTTTGCTCCAAGAACATCCATTGCGGCGCTTTAGGAACCTCTGAAAAACTCCTTGCCTATTGCTTGTTCAAGCGATAAGTTTGTGCCCTTCGGGCTGATTATAGCCCTTGGGGCGCGTCAAGTTTTTCCGTTTCTCAGCCCTGTTGCTCGCTTTTGTTTTTTATCCCCACAGCTTTGCCTTGATTGAACTGAAGAACTGATAGGTTTCTGCGCCCTGCAAGGCTTGATCAATTAAACGATCCTCGTCCAGCAAGGCATGATCCGCGCGCAAGCCCTCAATTCGCCCGTGGGTTTCTGGTTTTTTTGGTTGAAAGACCGTGCAGCAGTCGTCAAAGGGTTGAATGGAGAGGTTGTAGGTGCCGATTCGCTTGGCCCATTCGATGATTTCGGATTTGTCCATCCCCACTAAGGGGCGCAGCACGGGCAAACTCGCCGCGTCTTGGGTGCAGGCTAAATTTTCCAGGGTTTGGCTGGCCACCTGGCCTAGGGCCTCCCCCGTAATGTAGGCTTTGACTTTATAGGTTTCTTTCAAGCGCTCTGCGATACGAAACATCATCCGACGATAGAGCAGGGTGCGGTTTTTTTCCAAGGCCTTTTGCTGGATTTCTTTTTGAATCTCGGCAAAGGGGACGACGAGTAGAATAGATTTCGGCTGATAACGACTGAGTCGCTCGACGAGGTCAATCACCTTTTGTTTGGACTCTTCTGGGGTAAAGGGAAAACTGTGAAAGGTGAGGTAGATTATCTTACAGCCTCGTTTGAGCATCATCCAACTGGAGACGGGGCTGTCGATTCCCCCGGAAAGAAAGCTGATCACCGTACCGGCCGTACCCACAGGCAGGCCCCCTTGGCCGGGGATTTTTTCTAAGTATAAAATCGCTTGATTTTGCTCCCAAATCTCAATCCCCAAGCTTAGGTCCGGGGCGGTCATCTTGGCTTGGAGCTGGGGGAAGCGCTCTAAGATATGCCCTCCCAGTTGGGCCGCCAACTCAAAGGATTTGCGGGGAAAGCGCTTGTCGGTGCGGCGCGCTTCGACCTTAAAGGTGAGGGGCTCGCCAGAGCCCCCTAAGGCCTGTTGCACCAATTCGATTCCCAGGGTGGTTTGATTTTTTAAATCCCAGTCGCTTAAGCTGGCGAGGCTGAAATTGTGAATCCCGGGGATGTGTTTTAAAACCTCAATGGCCAAGTCCGCCTCTCCTTCGACCCGCACCAGCATGCGCCCATGGCGGCGGGTTACCTGATGGGTTAGGTTCGCGTTTTTAAGGTGGTCGCGCAGGTTGCTGGCTAAGGTTTTTTCAAACCAGTGGCGGTTGCCGCCTTTTAAGGCGAGTTCGGCGTAGCGGATTACAAAGAGGGAAGATTCCACGAGAGGGGGCCTAGGGTTGGCGGTTGTTGATTTCTTGCAGCCATTGCGCGGCCACATCCATGGGGTCGGTAATGGTGATTTGTTCGTTGTTGATTGGTTTTGTAAAGCTTAAAGATCGACAATGCAAGGCTTGGCGTGTTAGTTTAACGCGATCTATGATGCGGGAAATTTCTTTATGCTCGTACCAGTCGAGGTAGACCTCTTCATCGGGGTAGTATTTTTTATCCCCCACAATAGGGCAGCCCAGGTGGGCTAAATGCGCTCGAATTTGATTGGTCTTGCCGGAAATCGGTTCTAAAGTGACCAAGCTGTAATCCCCCTGAGGTTCCACTTCGGTGATGAGGGTTTTGCTGTTGGGGTTTTTGCTGAAGATGAGCTTTTGTTTGGTGTGAATCCGCGAACCCTTGTCGGGAACCAGTTTCCCTTCAATGGGGCCCAGTTCCGGCTGACCAAAAACAAAGGCTTGGTAGAGTTTATGCACCTGACGAGCCTCAAAGAGAGGCTGAATCGCGCGGTTCGCGTTTTTGCTCTTCCCAAACACCAGCACTCCGCTGGTCTCTAAGTCGAGCCGGTGGATGGGGTTGAGCTTGGGAATCCCGAAGTACTCCTTGGCGTACACGGCCAAGGCGCTAAAATAAAAGTTGCCCGAAGGGCTGACGGGCAGCATGGTGGGCTTGGAAATCGCCAAGATGTCCTCATCTTCAAAGATGACCCGTAAAGGAGGCAGGTCCATGTTTTCATCGCTACGAAAGTGCCTGTAGGTAATTAAGTCGCCTCGTTGCAGCATGTAGTCCGCTGAAGGGGGCTCTCCATTGATTTGAATCCGCTCTTGTAAAATTAAGGGGACGCGCTCGAGTTGACGAATGTAGCGATCATGGAGGAAGTTGACTAAGGGACGGGCTCCGTAGGGATAGCGATAAACGAATTCTTTAAAGTCGGCTTGCAATGGAGTTTGGAAACTTAAAATTCAAAGTGATAAGCGCAGCCTTGAGCCTCATCGGCTATGGATTGTACTCGGCGTACCTTGGCTTCGGGGAAGACGCTTTTAATCACCCGAATCTCGGTTTCGCAAGGGAAGCTGTATTGGCTGGTGATGCTGCTGATCGAGCAGTTGGCGACATGCAACATATAGGATTTAGGGTCCAGGGTTTCAATGGAGGGCATATTCCCTTGCCGCTCGATAAACTGGCAATAGAGATCTAATTTTTGCCTGGGGGAAGTCGCTTCGGATAAGACCTGCCTTAATTCTTCGATGAGTCGTAGTTCTCTTTTTTGCACGACCTTTTCTAAGGTTTTGCCCGCATCGAGATTTTTGATGTCTTCGAGTAATTCCAAGGCAAAGCTGTCATAATTTTTAGGAAAGCAAGACTCGCCTTTATCGGTTAAGCTGAAGACCTGCAAGGGGCGACCGAGTTTTTGGCGCACTTGGCCCACTTGAATCAGTTCTTCTTTTTCCAGTTTGCCCAAGTGCCCGCGAATAGCCATGGGGGTAATTCCGATCTCTTCGGTAAGTTTTTTGACTGAAACGGGGCCGTTTCGTTTGATATATTCTAGCACCCGGTCGCGGGTACTGCTGGGTGAGTTCATAGGGGTCCTTTAGGCTTGCCAAGCAATGGCTGGACTTTTAGAGTAGAGTTGCGGGGAAAGGTAGGCTGTATCCCTGTTCAACATAAAAATAGTTTAAAGTATATATATAGAGTTAGCAACCTCCATGAAGAAGCGCAAGATTATAGTCGGGGATGTGCATGGTTGCAGTATCGAGTTGGGTAATTTACTCAAAGCCTGCGATTACGCGCCAAAAACAGACCAATTGTATCTGGTGGGGGATTTGATCAACAAGGGGCCCGACAGCCAAGGGGTGATGGAAATTGCCTTGCAGACTCAGGCAAAATGCGTGATCGGCAACCATGAATACCACCTCTTGCGCGATGCCCAAGGGGTGGAGGTAAAGCGTTCCTGGGTCGAGGGGCTCAAGCGGGCCTGGGGGGGGCGGTTTGCCTCTTATCTCAAAGAGATACAAAGTTGGCCTTTTTACTTAGAAGAAGAAGATTGCCTCATCGTTCACGCGGGCTTGGCCCCGGGCCAAGCCGTGGCGGAGACCGACCCCTTTTTGTTGTGTAATATTCGCACCTGGGACGGGGTGGGTAAGCGGCTCTGGAACCACGCCGACCCCGCTTGGTTTGAGCTTTACAAGGGAGAAAAACTCGTGGTTTTTGGTCACTGGGCGGCCTTAGAAGGGGTAATTCGCCCCAACGCGATTGGGCTGGATACGGGGTGCGTGTACGGCAAACGCCTAACGGCCTTCATTTTACCGGAGAAGCGGTGGGTCAGCGTGGCTGCTGAGAAAGCCTATTGCCCCATTGATTAAAAATTGCTATCCATATCGAGCTAAACTTTTCGTGATTTTCTTTTAGTTACGCAGCCCTGAACCGGGTCGCTTCACCCAAATGAAATGTATTATGGCAAACCCCTCTTTGGAAGCAACGGTTGACCCAAACCTGATTGCTGGTTTTATCGCTGAACTCGGTAGCGATTCCTCCGCTACCGTTCCCCTCTTGCAAGCGATCCAGACGCAATATGGCTATTTGCCCCGCACTGCGATGGATCTGGTGGTGGAGCAAACTGAAATTTCAGGGAGTCAGCTTTATGGGGTGGCTACCTTTTACGCCCAGTTTCGCTTAAAGCCCGTGGGGCGTCATTTGATTAAGGTTTGTCATGGAACGGCCTGCCATGTAACCGGGGCGGATCGGATCAATACGAGCCTCCATTATCAGCTCAATATTCAAGGGGAGGATGAAGACACGGCCTCCAACGGCAGCTATACCATGGTGGATGTGGCCTGTATCGGTTGTTGCTCCCAGGCCCCTCTGATCGTGGTCGATGAAGAAGTCCATGGCAACCTCAACGGAGCCAAGGCCCAAAAAGCGGTGCGGATGCATGCCCGAAAAGCGGGTGAAGAGTTGCCCAAAGCGGTCAAGCAATCGCTTAAATCTTAATCAGGGAAGAGAAGTATGAACGCTCAAGGTATTGAAATCATTGTTGGGGAAGGAACATGCGGGATCGCGGCCGGCTCCAAAGAGGTGATTGATATTTTTAAAGAACAGGCCCCGGGGGCAAAGGTGCGCTCTGTTTCTTGCGCCGGTATGTGCCATATGGAAGTCATTACCGAGGTTCGAGACGCCACGGGAAAAAGCTTTATGTATGGGAAGGTGAATAAAAAAGGGGTTGCCAAGATTTTAGACTTCCACTTAAAGGGGGGCGCTTTTCCAGAGGAGTTGCAGATTGTCAGCCCCCAGGCGCCGGAACATGAAAACAGCCAATACTTAGCCCGGCAAACCCGCATCGCTCTGCGCAATGTAGGGCAGTTGGACCCCACCAGCATTGAGGAGTATCAATCTCGCGACGGCTACAAGGCGATTGAAAAGATTTTGAGAGAGGGCCTGAGCCAAGACCAGGTGATCGCCGAGGTGAAAACCGCCGGAATCCGCGGGCGCGGTGGGGCGGGGTTTCCCACGGCAGTCAAATGGGGTTTTGCCAAAGCGCAGGACTCAGAAACAAAATACCTTGTCTGCAACGGTGACGAGGGGGATCCCGGGGCCTTTATGGATCGCTCCTTACTGGAAGGAGACCCCCACAATGTCATCGAGGGGATGCTGATCGCGGCCTATGCTTTCGGCGCCAATAAAGGCTACGCTTATATCCGCGCCGAGTATCCCCTGGCGGTGAAGAACTTTGGCCTCGCCATTGAAAAGGCGAAAAAAGCGGGTTACTTGGGCGAGAACATCTTAGGCAGTAAGATGTCCTTTGAGCTAAAGATCAAAGAAGGGGCCGGGGCCTTTGTCTGCGGTGAGGAAACCGCTCTTTTGGCCTCCATCGAAGGGGAGCGGGGGATGCCTCGTTTGCGCCCGCCCTTCCCCGCGGTGAAGGGCCTTTTTGGCAAGCCGACCATCATCAACAATGTTGAAACCCTATCCAACCTCGCCTGGATCATCAACCAGGGAGGGGAGGCCTATGCCGCCTACGGCACCGAGGATTCCAAGGGCACCAAGGTCTTTGCCTTGGCCGGCGCGGTCAAGCGCGGCGGTTTGGTCGAGGTTCCCATGGGCACCACCTTGCGTGAGGTGATCTACGATATCGGGGGCGGGAGCTCTACCGACAGACCCATCAAGGCGATTCAGTTGGGTGGCCCCTCCGGGGGGGTTATCCCCGCGGAGGTGTTCGATACCCCTATTGAATACGCGGCCATCAACGCGACCGGCGCCATCATGGGCTCGGGAGGGATGATTGTGATGGATTCCAAAACCTGCATGGTGGACTTGGCGAAGTTTTTTATGGAGTTCAATCACTTGGAATCCTGTGGGAAATGTACCCTTTGCCGGATTGGCACCTTAAGGATTCGCGAACTCTTGAGCAAAATCAGCGAGGGAAAGGGCGCCATGGAGGATTTGGATATTTTGGAAAACCTTTCCAAACAGGTGATGAGCGGCTCCCTCTGTGCCTTAGGCGGGACCGCGCCCAACCCGGTGCTGACCACCTTGCGCTATTTCCGTAGCGAATATGAGGCGCATATTAATGAGAAACGCTGCCCTGCCGCCGTGTGTAAGGCGTTGATCAGTCATGTGGTGATTCAGGCGGATTGCACGGGCTGCACCCTTTGCGAAAAGGCCTGCCCCACCGATGCCATTACCGGACAACCCAAGGTGGCGCACAGTTACGAGATTGATATGAATAAATGTATTAATTGCAGCATGTGTGTTGAAGTCTGCAAGCCCGATTGCATCCTCGTTGAATAACTCTATTTAAAAAATCGACTCATGAGCCAAGAAGTAAAAATCATCCTCAATGGTCAAGAGGTTTCGGTCCCTGCCGATTCCACCATCCGCGAAGCGGCAGAGGCAAAGGGGTACCACATCCCTACCTTTTGTTACGATAAGCGAATGAAGCCCTATACCAGTTGCTTTTTATGCGTGGTTGAGGTGGAAGGCGCCCGGGGGATGATTCCCTCCTGCGGCACCAAGGTGGCGCCCGGAATGAAGGTGCAAACCGATTCGCCCAAGGTGAAGGAAGCGCGGACGATGAACCTAAACCTCACCTTAAGCGATCACGCCGGGGATTGTGTGGCCCCCTGCGAAACCAAATGCCCCTCGAATGTAGATATTCAGGGGTATATCGCTCATATCGCCAATGGGCAGTACGAAGCGGCAGCCCGCTTGATTAAGGAGCGCAATCCCCTGCCCGTGGTTTGCGGTCGGATTTGCCCTCACCCTTGCGAGTCCCAATGTCGTCGGACTTTGGTTGACGAGCCCGTGGCCATCAACCCCTTAAAGCGTTTCGCTTCAGAGTACGAGTTGGAACAGGGCCCCTTCATGCCCGAGGTGGGCGCGGATACGGGCAGAAAGGTCGCCATCGTGGGCGGCGGCCCCGCAGGGCTGACCGCCGCTTATTATCTGCGCCAAATGGGCCACGCCGTTGACCTCTATGACATGATGCCCCAATTGGGGGGGATGGTTCGTTACGGGATTCCCAGCTTTCGCCTGCCCTGGGATTTATTGGACGGCGAGATTGCCTCGATTATCGACATGGGGGTGCAGGTGAACTTGAACCAAAAATTGGGCCGTGACTTTTCCTTGGTTGATTTGCAAAGCCAAGGGGCGGACGCGGTATTGCTCGCCATTGGGGCCTTTAAGTCTAAAAAAATGGGCCTGGAGGGGGAAGATATTCCCGGCATTGTTGGGGGGGTGGATTTCTTGCAAGAGGTGGTTTTGGACCGCCACCAAAAACAAGGGGAGACGGCCTGCGTCATCGGCGGCGGGGATACGGCCATGGATTGCTGCCGAGTGGCTCTGCGTAAGGGGTACAAGGTGACCCTGCTCTATCGGCGAACCCAAGAGGAAATGCCGGCGGCGCACTACGAAATCGAAGAAGCGATGGAAGAGGGGGTGGAATTTCGCTTTCTCACCGCCCCGACCGGAGTTCTCGCCCAAAACGGCAGGGCCACGGGGTTGCAGGTGATCACCATGGAATTGGGTGAGCCCGACTCAGGAGGCCGCCGTCGCCCGATCCCGATCCAGGGAACCGAAGAGGAATTAAACTTTGATTTGATTATCTCCGCCATTGGGCAAGACCCCGATATGGACGCTACCTTAAAGTTGGAAGCAGAGCAGCCGGAGATCACCAAATGGAGTACCTTTGTCTATGACCAAGCCAACATGGCGACCAGTCTGCCCGGGGTTTTTGCCGCCGGGGATTGCGCCTGGGGGCCTGAAACGGTGATTCGCGCCATCAGCGAGGGGAAGAATGCCGCTAAGGCGATCAACCTCTACCTTTCGGGGGTCGAGGTGAAACTGGTGAAACCGTATGAGATCAGCCGTGGCTGGCTGGAAGACTTAAACAGCGCGGATTGGGCCCCCCGTTGGGAGCATCAGCGGCGCTTGCAAGATCAGGTCAAACCACCGGAAGAACGACTTGCCGGAGGGGGCTACGGCCCGATCAATCTCGGGTTGAACGAGGCGCAAGCCTTGGCCGAATCAACCCGCTGTATCGAATGTGGTTGCAATGCCCGTTTCACCTGCGATTTACGCGATTACTCCACCGAGTACGGGGCGAGCGAAAAGATATTCAAAGGGCAAAAACGCGATTACGCCGAGGACGCGAGGCACCCCTTGATCAAGATCGAGGCCGACAAGTGCATTACCTGTGGGTCTTGTGTGCGGGTCTGTAGTGAATTGCGCGACATCAACGCCTTGGCCTTGGAAAACCGAGGATTTTTTACCAAGATCGTCCCCGCTTTTGGCGATGCCTTGCAGGAAACCGCTTGCGATGCCTGCGGCATGTGCCACGATGTGTGCCCTACCGGCGCCATGGCCTTGAATACGGGGAAGGAATGCGGCCCCTGGTTGACCGACCTCACTACCACCACCTGCACGGCATGTAGCCGGGGCTGCGCGTTGAGGGTGCATAGTCGAGATGGCCGCTTTACCAAAGTGGAATCAGTGGTTTCCGACTCCACCAATGGCGGGGTGATCTGCCGTGATGGCCGCTTTCAATTTCAGCTTGTTGACCCGCAACCCCTGGTGGTGAGCGAAGTGGCCATGGTGAAAGAATGGGTGGACGCGGCAAGGAAAGTCAGCCTGATTGTGGGTTCGGGCTTAACGGTCGAAGAAATCTACGCGGCCAAAAAGTTTGCTAAACTCAAGGGCGGGAGTTTGTATTACTTGGCGGGAGAGGTCAAAGAGTCCTCTAAAAAACCCTATGCGAAAATTGAGTCCTTGGCCAATATCTCGCTTTTGGAAAAGTTGGGAGCC
>JAJRZQ010000042.1 GCA_024275165.1 bacterium
ATTACATTTGGAAGCAAAGCGCCTGGTCGCGATATTCCAAGGAATTCTCGAAGGAGAACGGCTCTTAGGCCCGAAGGAAGCGCCTCATTACAAGGCGGCGGATCGCTTTTATCTACAAATCCTGATTCAAGTAAAAAGCCTAACCCGCTTTAAGGGCCGCCTAAAGGCTCTTTTAGTGAGCGGCTCCTTGAAAAGCCCGGCCCGCATCAGCTTTGATGTGGACCCGGCGACCGCTTAAAAAAAACTCGCCGCCCCTTTTTTACTCTACGATTTTACCGGTGGACATATCCACGCGAATGGTTCGTTGAATTTTTTTAGGAATGTCATAGGACAACAATGTTTCTCCCACACCCACTTCCATGGCCTGCTTGCCATCCATCACCGCGAATAGGGTGAGCTGTCCATTTTTATAATCCGCTCTTTGGAAGGGTTTGATGATCGCCCGCACCCTTGCGTATCCGCGTTCATTTAATTTAATCTCTTTTGGGAAACTGAATTTGTCATTATCCAAGGTGAGATAAACCCGCCCCTGGCGATGCAGGTTTTGACGGGATTTAACCTCAATCAACTGTAGGGTAAAGAAAATCTCTTCCTTTTCGCCCGCTTCGGGTAACTTGATTCGATTTGAATCGGGCTTAATCGAAATCTGATAAGGCATTTCACTTACCTTATCTTGCATCATCCCGACACGCTGAACCCCTTTTAAGCGATATCCCGCCTTCAGGCTCATCCGGTCTGTTTCGTTTTCCACCGAAACCTCTCCCTTAGAAAGGGCGATATCGAGACGGCTCCCTTTTTGGGACAGGGCTACATTGGTTCCTTTGATCCCAATGGTCGCAGAAGGAGTCGCGATTTGAGTATGTTGGCGCCCCTTGGCAAAGCGGGCCCAGAAACTTCCCACAGAGAGTTTGAAATTATACAGCATACTCCGTTGCTCGTCCCCGGTTTCTTCGCTTTTTTCGATTATGAAACGAGTATTTTGAAAAAGACGAACCTCGGTGCCATCTCTAAAAATAATGGTGACCCGTCCATTGCCGCTGGTTAAAACGACATCCTTATCATTTAAAATCACACCCACCCTTCCCGGGATTTTTCTTGCTTCGCGCAAAACCTGTACATTCCCATCTAATTTACCAAAACTGGCTACCGCTTCGATAGCGAACACCGGTTCGGGCTTAAAAACTAAGAATAGGCTTAAAAATCCGACAAGAAGCAAAATATAACTCGTCTTTTTCATCATAATTAAACCGAAAGAATCTTTTATATAAGATTTTTTTTGCATAAAACATGCAAAACTTTATTTTATCTTTGATATCAAAAAAATAGCTCTATGCTTCCTCCTGGGGTTCGCCTATTTCGTCGAATCATCGACGAAATACAACCGCCTTTCTTGATCTGTGACTTGTATTTTAATCTGAATGGAACAAAAAGCCAAGATTTCTTCAAAGGCATCGGCCCATTCAATCAAGGTGATTGCTTGAGGGTTTTCTAAACTTTCATATATTTCAATATATTCAAGGTCATTTAAATCCTCAACGCGATAAAGGTCAAAATGATGAAATAGATAACCCTCCCCCTCATAACAATGAAAAAGACTAAAACTAGGGCTCGCTACCTCCTTTGCCAAACCAGGAGCCAGTTCACCGACCAGGGCTTTGACTAAGTGGGTTTTGCCTGAGCCAAGATCCCCTAAAAGAGCAATTTTTCTACCTTTTAGGCCCCCTTGAAGGCATATAAGCTGTTTGATCAATGCCTTCAGAGACATTTTTTTTCTCTCTTTTTTCCTTAACGAAATTCACTCAATTGGGTAAAATCATGCAAGTTCATGATGACCCCTTTAGAATAAATTCAAATTGTTGAAATTACAAGAAATTAATAACCCTTCCTGGTCTACCGCCTTTACCTCTTTTTTAAGTTTGCTCCGTCAAGATATTGACCTAGATGAAGTGGAAGCTTGGGTTAAAAAGATTCAACTATTGGATTTTCTTCCCCACCGCGTCACTTTAGGGAATTTAAATCAATTTTTTTGCAATTTCATTAAGTTACACCATAGAGATTTAATTCGGCACCATTTAATCTCTTGCTTTAAAAACCTCGGACTTGAAGAAGACTTTGAACTCTTAATTCTCGCTCAGGGTATAACAGAAACCAACCCCGCCCTGCCAAAAAATCCGGAAAAGAAAGATTTTGAGCAAGATGGTCTCAACCCTTTATTTACCTTTGAAGAATTCATCAATGGGGGAAATTCAGATATCGCCTATGCGGCCGCTTTGGCGGTTGGAGAAAACATTAAAGAAAACAAATACAACCCTCTTTTTATCTGTGGCGATGTAGGTTTAGGCAAAACCCATCTCTTGCAGGCGATTGGACTTAGAGCCAAAGAAAAAGAGACCTTAAAAATCCGTTATGCCTCCTGCAAGGATTTTATCAACGAGGTTATTGAGGGAATCCGCTTTCAAAAGATCCAACAGGTCAGAAACAAATATCGTTTTGTCGACCTCTTAATGATTGATGATATTCAATTCCTTGAAAACAAAGAAAGCACCCAAGAAGAATTTTTCTATATCTTTAATGAGTTGATTCAAAACAATAAACAAATCATTCTCACTTCAGACCGCTACCCTAGAGAAATCAAAAATTTAGAAGAGCGCTTAGTCAATCGCTTTAATTCGGGAATGGTGGCGCGAATTTACCCCCCTGATTTTGAAACAAGAGTGGCCATCATCCAAAACAAGGTGGCCAAAAAACAGATTCCCTTAAATCAAGAAATCATCGACTACCTCGCAGGAGCGATTAAATCCAATGTGAGAGACATTGAAGGAATTTTGGTTCATATTGAGGCCAATCACAGCCTTTTAAGCCAATCCATTACCCTTGAGGCGGTAAAACGAATCCTGAAAGAGGTTTTAAACCTTGAAGGGGAACCAAAAACCATTGAAAATATTATCAAACTTGTTTGTGTTAAATTTGGGGTCAAGGCCTCCGACCTCAAATCAGACAAGCGCACCCAAGAGATTAGTAAACCCAGACAAATCGCTATGTTTGTCTCTAGAGAAGCAACGGGTTTAAGCTTTCCTGCCATTGCCGAGCATTTTGGCGGAAAAAATCACACTACCGTAATCCAAGCTTATAAAAAAACCAAGGAATGGATTGAAAAAGACGCAGAGATCAAGCAAACCATCAATAGCATTTTAAGAGAGCTTTCTTGATTCGATGAAACAACAAATTGTGCAAAACTAAGGTTTGACCCTGAGTCTTTTTTCCATTTTTCTCTTCCTTTACCTCAAGAACTCATCCTTGGGTAAAACCTTAGAAAATTTCACCAAGAGTTTTTTTGTTAAAATTCAATGATAATAAACAGTTATATCTATTTTTACTCCTTCCACAAGCCCTACTACTACTATGAAAATAAGAATTCAAAAAAATATTCTTTTAGAAGCATTGCAGTTGATCCTTTCAATCTCGCCCAAAGCAACCAGTCTGCAAGCAATTGGAAATCTTTTAATTGAAACCGATGCAAATCAGGTCATCATCAAAGCGACCAATTTTGAGGTTACTTTTTTAGGTTCTTTTCCCGCTATCATAGAAAAAGAGGGAAAAGCCTGCATCCAAACCGCTAAACTTCACAATCTAGCTCGAAACTTTATTGCCAGTGAAGTGGTTATTGAAGCAACCAAGCAAAATTGGGTTTTGCTGCAAAATGGAAATACGAGTTTAAAACTTCCTGGGATTGATCCAGATGCCTTTCCACCCATTGAGTTTAAACAACTTGAGCAAAATTTTGTTTTACCCAGTGAAGAATTAAAATTAGCGATTGATCGAACTCTGTTTGCCATTGGAGAAAACGAGAGCAGAAAAAATCTAATGGGTTTGAATTTAGAAGTAATTGAGCCAAAGTCGATCCGTTGGATGGGGGCCGATGCTTTTCGGATCGCTCAGGCAATTACGGATTTAGAAAGTGAAATCACGGCAAAAGGAAACATTATTATTCCTAAAAAAAGCTTAAATGAGGTTAAACGAATTTTAGATTATGCCCAGGGGCCGATCCAGCTTTCTTTTGATGAAAATACCTTTCAAATCGAAGCGGGAAAGATTTATTTTAAAACCCGTTTAATTGAAGCGGATTACCCAAATTTAGAACGAATCTTAACGGCCATGGGAGCAACGGAGGTGGAAGTTCCTAAAGGGGAGTTGACCCGAGCGGTGCGAATTTTAAATACCCTTTATGATGGGGACCCAAACGCGGTGATGAAACTGACTTTTATGCAAGATCAAATTATTGTGGAATCACAAAAATTGGAAAATGGGGAAGGAGTGGATCGAATCTATTGTCCCTATGCAGGAGAAGAAATTAGTATCGGTTTAAATATTCAATTTGTTTTAGAGGCTCTCCAGGTGTTTGAATCCGCGTCGGAAGAAACGATTCTGTTTAATTTTTCCGGGTCCGTGCAGCCTTTTTTTATTCGCACTCATGCTTGGCCTCAATTTAAAACCGTTTTAATGCCCGTTAAGATCAAATGGTAATTAGGGCCTTAAGGCTCACTTATTTTCGCAACTACGAACAGTTAGAAATCAATTTTGACCAGGGATTGCATTTTTTTTACGGAAACAACGGGCAGGGCAAAACCAATTTAGTGGAAGCCTTGTATGTGATGACTCATTTAAAGAGTTTTCGCACCACCTCGTTAAATCCTTTGATTCATTATGGAAAGCCGACCGCCTTAATTGAAGGCGAAATTGAAAAAGAAGGGGTTTGTCACCAAATTCGGATCATGCTGGTAGAACATCAAAAAAAAGTTTGGTGTGACGCAAAACAACTTACCTTGAGTTCGGAATACATCAAAAATTTTTTTTCTTTGCTTTTTGCTCCTGATCTTTTAGCCGCTTACAAGGAATATCCCCAAGAAAAGAGAAATTTTTTTGATCGGGCTCTCACCTTATTAGATCCCTTATATATTGAAAAAATCAAGGATTTCAACCGTATTCGCAAACAAAAAAATCAACTTTTGCGAACGGGGAAAGCCAAGGAAGTTGCCCCTTGGAATCAATTGTTTTGCCGGGTTTCCCCTTACTTGGTTGAAAAACGCCAAGGCTTAGTTCAAAGAATCAACCCCCTACTAAAAGAAATTTTTTCTCAGCTTACAGGCAGAACCGAGGTATTGCGACTTCATTTTCGCAGTGATTTGTGGGAAAAAACAGGTTTGGAAGAAAAAAAATTAAGGGATTTTTTGGCAAATAAGCTTAAGATGGAGTTGGAAACAGGGCACCTTTGTTACGGCCCTCAAAAAGACGCTTTTTGGATGACATTAGAGGGGAAAAAAGATAAGTTTAACTTTTCCCAAGGGGAACAACGAATCGCCTTTTTATCCCTTCAGTTTGTGTTGAATGAGCTTATTTTAGAAGAAGTGGGTTTCCCTCCGATTCTTCTTTTAGATGATGTTTTTTCAGAGCTGGATTCTCGGGTTTTTCTCAATACAATGAAACGAATTCAAGAAGGTAAAAATCAGGTTTTCGCCACTTCTGCCCAGATGCCGGAAAAGGTTTTAGGGCAAGTTATCCATATCCACCAGGGAACCATCCAATCCAATTTATCATGACAGAAGCCGCACGCAATTACGAAGCCAACAACATTGAACAGTTAGAGGGGTTGGAGGCCGTACGCCTACGCCCGGGGATGTATGTCGGCGGGGTAGACTCGGCAGCCTTGCATCACCTTGTTTTTGAAATCGTCGATAACTCCATAGATGAATGTATGGAGGGGTTTTGCACCCATATTGAAGTGGATATCTTGGTGGATAATTCCATTCGCGTTAAAGATAATGGGAGAGGGATTCCAGTAGGGATTCATGAAAAATCAGGGAAACCCGCGGCAACTTTGGTGATGACCAGCTTGCACGCAGGGGGGAAGTTTTCTTCGGAGAACTACCGTTTTTCTGGGGGGTTGAACGGGGTAGGAGCTTCGGTGGTCAATGCCCTTTCCGATGAATTGGCCATGAATATCTGGCGAGATGGAAAGGCTTATGGACAGAATTTCTCTGCCGGGATTCCTGTTGATGATTTGGTAGTCAAGGGGGATACCAGTGAACGGGGAACAGAGATTATTTTTCATCCTGACCCCGGTATCTTTGATGAGGTGAAATTTAATTACGATACCTTGGTAAATCGCTTGCGCGAGCTGGCTTTTTTAAATCCAGGCTTAAGAATTGATGTTTTTGATGAGCGGAACGCTAAAAAAGCTGAATTTTGCTTTAATGGCGGAATCGTTACTTTTATTGAGCATATGAATAAAAGCAAGCAAGCGATTATTCCCGACCCTATATACTGTAAAAATACGATAGATGGTGTTGAGGTTGAGGTCTGCTTTCAATATAATAGCAGTTATAATTGTAATATTTTAGCTTTTGTAAATAATATCAATACCATTGATGGAGGAACTCACGATACCGGTTTTCGCCAGGCTTTGCTGCGTGAAATCAACAACTACGGGATAAACAATAAGTTGTTGAAATCAGCGGAGGATAAACTCAGCCAAGATGACATCAAAGAAGGATTGGCGGCGATTGTTGCCGTAAAAATTGCGGGGCCCCAATTTGAGTCGCAAAAAAAGATTAAACTCACCAATCAAAATGTTCGTGGAATTGTAGATAAGGTGGTGACTCAGCAACTTTCTGTTTATTTTGAAGAAAACCCCCTTATTGCCCGTAAAGTTTTGGAAAAATGTATTGACGCCCAAAGGGCGCGGGTTGCGGCTAAAAAAGCGAGGGAGCTGACTCGCCGCAAGTCGGCCTTGGAAATTTCCAGTTTGCCGGGCAAATTAGCGGATTGTCAGGAAAAAGATCCCGCTAAAAGCGAGATTTACCTAGTGGAGGGCGACTCAGCCGGTGGGAGCGCCAAGCAAGGGCGCGACCGTCATTTTCAGGCGATTTTACCCCTGAAGGGAAAGATTTTGAATGTGGAAAAGGCCCGTTTTGATAAGATGCTCTCTTCTGAAGAGATCCGCATCATTATCACCGCATTGGGAACGGGGATTGGGAAAGATGAGTTCAACCTTGAAAAATTGCGCTATCACAAGATTGTCATCATGACCGATGCCGATGTGGACGGAAGCCATATCTTAACCTTGATTCTTACCTTTTTCTTTCGTCAAATGCCCGAAATCATTGATCGGGGATATCTCTATATTGCTCAGCCCCCCTTGTATAAAATTAAAAAAGGAAAGGTGGAAGCTTACATCCAAAATGAAGCAGACCTGATTTCTAGCTTGATGAATTTTTCTTTGGAGAAATATCAGCTCAAGGGAGGGGCAAGTTTGAGCGAACTCTCTAAAAAAGTCATTGCCCTAAAAGAACAAAAAGAAATGCTGACCCATAGCCCTAAGATGCGGGTTTTAATGGAATTGTTGTTTCAACATGGGATTCGCTTAGAAAGCACCAGCATGAGCTTGGTTTATGAGGCCTTAAAAAAGCTGGTTGAAGAGGAGTCAGAACCCCGTTTGCGTATCTTATTGCAACCAGAGCGGGAAGAGATGGATCTTATTTATAATGAGAAACGGCACCCCTTAAATCAAGCGGAATTAGATGAGTTGGACCTTTTTGCCTATACCAAGGTACTCGATCGCTTTGAAGCTTTAACGAGCTATAAACAAGGGGACTTGTTTGTTTTAGAGTCAGAGGGGAGCGAGGTATCCTTTTCCGATTCGATCAGCCTGTTAAACTACCTTTTAGATGAAGGGAAAAAGGGGGTTTATGTGCAGCGCTACAAGGGCTTGGGAGAAATGAACCCCGAACAGCTTTGGGAAACCACCATGGACCCGAAAGAACGAAAGTTTCTGCAAGTCAGTGTGGAAGATGCGATTGAAGCGGATGAGGTTTTTACGACCTTGATGGGTGATCAGGTGGATATTCGCCGTGAATTCATTGAAAACAATGCTCTAAAGGCGCAAAACCTGGATATTTAACAGGGGCCCTTGTTGATTTCCGCAAAGCAACCTGCCTTCCAAATCCTTTTGCAACCCGTTATGGAGCAGGGGTAAGATATTTTTTTAAAATTCGAATCACCTGTTTTTTCTCCACTGGTTTGGAAATATATTCGTCACAAAGCTCGAGAATCTTGATTCGATCTTGTTCTAAAACCGACGCGGTCAAAGCGATGATGGGGATATGGCGGGTTTTTGGGTTTGCCTTGAGTTTACGACTTGCCTCAAAGCCATCCATGACGGGCATTTTCATATCCATTAAGATGAGGTCGGGGGGGTTGTTTTGAACTTGCTCCAAGGCCTCTTGCCCGTTTTTCGCCGTGCTGATTTTTAAGCTAAATCCCTTTAACATGCTTTGGATTAGGCTACGATTGGGGGCAATATCATCAACGAGCAAAATATGCCCCTTTAGGTTTATACTGGAGCTTTCAAGAGAAGTTTTTGGGTTGTGGTGGACTCCTATGGTTAGTTCCGGCAAGGTGAGGGTAAAGCTCGTGCCCTTTCCGAGTTGGCTTTTTACCTCAAGGGCGCCTCCGATCAATTGAATGAGACTATCGGAGATCGAAAGTCCTAATCCGGTCCCTCCATAGGTGTTGTGGTCTTGGTTTGCCGGTTGATAAAAGGGGTCGAAAATATGGGGTAGGTCTTCTGAGGATATCCCTCTACCCGTATCCTTCACCTCGATTTTTAAGCCGCAACGCAGCGAGTTTGCGGAGGGAAGAGCTTGCATGCTCACTTGAATCGAACCCTTGTTGGTAAACTTCAAGGCATTCCCCGTCAGGTTGTTGATGACCTGGATTAAGCGATGCCCATCCACGACCAGCAATGGAGGGAGCCTTTCGTCATAGCTAAATTCCATGTTTAATCCTTTTGCCTCTGCTTGATGCAGGAAAAGGTTTTTGGTTTCTTCCAAAATCGGTTTTAAGGCAAAGGGGTAGGGGTTTAAGTTGAGTTTTCCCGCATCGATTTTTGAGAGGTCTAAAACCCCGTTGATTAAGACCAAAAGGCTTTTTCCCGCTTTATGAATGAAATCGACAAAACGAGCTTCCTCCTCTTTTAAGGGGAATTCTTTTAAAATTTCACTAAAGCCTAAAATGGAGTTCATGGGGGTGCGAATCTCATGGCTCATGTTGGCTAAAAAAACCGACTTGGCTAGGTTGGCTTTTTCTGCGTTTTCCATGGCCTGCTTGAGTTTGATGGCCGCTTGTTTGGTTTCGGTGATGTCTTGTAAGGAAAAGTTCAGAATTTTTGGTTTGGTTGTTGGGTCACTGCTGGCTCTCCCTTGATTGCGCACGATTCGGGCGATCCCGTCTTTACGGCGTATAGCGTGTTCAATCTCATATTCGTTGATCTCGCCGTGAATAAGCTGGCGAATTAGCTTGAGCAGCTTGGTTTGATCCTCAGGGGATAAAAATTCCTTAAAGCCTTTCCAGTTGTTGGCCAGTTCTCCTTTTTTAATCCCTAAGAGTTGATGAATCCCCGGGCTCCATTCCATTTCGTCTTGGCTTAAGTTCCAATAGGCGCTTCCTTGTTGGGCAATGTTTTGGGCTTCTAGCAGGCTTTCTTGGCTCCTTTGTAGTTGGGCTTCTGTTTGCCTTCGTACCTGAACTTCTTGATTCAGCGCAAGGTTTTGCTGGGTCAATCGTTGCTGGTAGTTTTGAGTGCGGAGCAAAAAAACCCACATCATGCCGAATAGGGCGATCAAAAAAATAAGTTCATCGATCCATTCCTTATTCATGGGGGTATAGCCGTTGATACCCAAGAGCAGAAGGGTGAAGATGTTGACCAACCAAACCGCGATATAAAAATTTAGCTTTAAGAGTAAACTACTTACGACAATGGAAGCGGCAAGCCATTTTAAGGAAAAGGAAAAGTCCAGCCCGCTTCCATACATGGCGTGGGGGGGAACGATGAGCGCCAAGGCAAAAAAGAACTTAGCCCCATTATAAAAATGGGTTTTATTGAGCCAAAACAAAATGAAGCTTACCACCCAAAAGGAAAGGAGAATTTTGATCCAACTGGGGTCGGCAAAGCTCAATTGAATAGGCAGGACAATTAAGATCAGCAGCAACATTTGGCTGAAGATCATCGCGCTGCGTTGCTCGCCTTCATCAAAAATCTTGGGGTAGGGGGAGAGGAGGGTTTGAAGTTTTGAGTCCATGGAGTAACTCAAGGGAGTTAAAATTTTTTACCTGTGAGAATCCTATCACAGGCGTGAGATTTATAAAAGATCGTAGCAGGAGCGATTGATTTTTTTCCCAAAAGGGTGAAGAATCACTTTTAGCCAACTTAAGCGGGAATAGCTCAGTTGGTAGAGCGCCAGCTTCCCAAGCTGGAGGCCGCGAGTTCGAGCCTCGTTTCCCGCTCCAGTTTTATATGTGGGGGGCCGAAGCGTTTTAGCGCTTCATGCCCCCACACTCTCGATTTCCTAATCGACTCGGGCGCTTCATGCCCTTGACTTTAATCATGGATGAGGCTCCTAGGGCCTAACCTCCCATTAGGGCAGGTTGTTGGGGCCGTTGAAGTTGTGACAATGTCACTTTACAGGTGAAGGAATCAAGTATATATACTTGTTAGAACATTCTAACATATCTATGTTTAATTCATTTTTTAGGCAACAGCATGAAACGACTTCTTTTTGTTTTAATGGGTTTGCTCCTCCTTGCGGCTCCAACTTATGCCGAGACGGAGCAAGAGGGGAATGTTTTTTTCCCTGTAGCTGAACCCTCTTACCAGGGGAATCCCGTCCTTTCGCTATTGGGTGGGAGTTATTTTGATAAGGGGCTTTCTGCTTCGGTCCTGGGGCTTGAGCTTTCCTTAGACTGCCCTATGCTGCAAGTGAGCGCGGGAAATATTCGCCAGCAAATCAGTGTGAGTAGCGCCTCTTTCAAGGATGCGACAACGACCCTGATCGAGCTGAACCCCCATTGGATGACCGAAGTCGCTCAAGGTTTGACGGTTGGTTTTGGCCCTGGTTTGGGCTGGGCGCAAACCTCGGTAACCGGGGGGGAGAAAAGCAGCAAATTTGCTCTTGGACTTGGCGTCAGCGCAGCTTACCAAATGGACGCGCTGCAACTGGGGGCGGAGTTTCGCAGTATGAACGGGAGCCGAGCTGTCGTTAAACTCGGGTTTGCCTTTTAGAGCCAACCCTCTCTGAGCATTTAGAGGGGGCTATTCGATGATCGGGGGGACTTTAAAAAATTGGTTTTCCAAGTAAGGAGAAAAATCTTTTGGGTGAACAGAAGAGTCAATCGCTTGGTCTGGTCGATACAGTTGTTGCAGGCTCTCGTCTTTGGTTGACAGTTCCCCTTCAATAACGACCTCGGCAATTTGGTCTACATAACCTAAGACCTGCTGAAATTTTTCCGTGTAGTCTTTTTCCTCTTCGGGGGTTAAGTTTAGTCGCGCTAAGCGGGCTACTTTTTTTACATCAATCTTATCGGTCATATCGCTTCTCCTAATAAGTCATTTTGCGCAAAAAAGGGATAAATTGCAAGGGCTAAGACTAGGTTGCAAGCTAAGGGTTTCTGCCTCGGGGATGAGGGTGACCCCCATTTGTTGTTGCGCCGCGGCTTGAATGCGCTTGGTTGCTCTCCAGACTTCCTTGAAGGTGGCCCCCCCTAGGTTTTCTAAAAAATTTGCGTGAATGGGGCTGATTCGGCAATGGCCAAACTGTTTGCCTTTAAAACCTAAGGCCTCGATAATTCGCCCCGCGTGATCCTCAGGGGGGTTTTTAAAGAGGCTGCCAAAGGTGCGCGCTTGGGTCGGTTGGCTTATTCTTCGTTGTTGTTGCCATTTTTTTTCCTGTGCGGCAATTTTTGAGGGGTTGCTCAGGCTGAGCCGGACTTGGGCGCGGAGGCAAATGCAGCGGGTTGATTGCAGTAAACTGGAACGATAACCCATTTGGAGTTCCTGCGGCTTTAATTGCAGCAGTTCGCCTTCGGGGGTAAGAATTTCCGCCCATTCTAAAACCTCGGCAAGCTCGTGGCCGTGGGCCCCGGCATTCATATAGACCGCTCCTCCGATACTGCCGGGGATGGTACCTAAAAACTCCACCCCGCTGAAGGCCAAAGAGCGGGCCTTTCGGGCCAGAGCCAGATCGCCCGCGCCCGCGCCCACCGAGAGGCGATGAGCTTTTTTGGGGGTAATTTCCTTGAAGGTCCCGCCTAATTGAAGAATCACGCCTTTTAGGGCTCGGTCGGGGATGATCAGATTGGTGCCGCGTCCCAAAAGAAACCAGGGCCTTCCCTCGGCTTTTAACCAAGCGAGTATGGTTTTGAGTTCAGCGGTATTGGAGAGGGTTAAAAAAAGTTCCACGGTTCCCCCCATGCCAAAGCTGCATTTGCGCGCTAAGGGCTGGTTTTTTTTAGGGGGGATTAAAAGGGGCGGCAGGCCCATGATTAAATGGTTTGAGATTGGAGCAGGTCTGCGATGTTTTCTCGCCGCCGTATCAGGCGCGCTTGCCCCTTATGGGTGATCAACACCTCGGCGGGGCGGGGCATGGCGTTGTAGTTGCTGGCCATGACATGGCCATAGGCCCCGGTATCGCGTATCAAGAGCAGGTCTTTAGGCGCTAGCTTGGCTAGCAACCGATCTTTGCCGAGGTTGTCGCCGGACTCGCATACATTGCCCGTTACTTGATAGCGCAGTTTGTCGCCGCTGTTGAGGTTGTTGGCCTTGATGATTTCATGGTAGGCCTCATATAATTCTGGGCGGAGTAAAAAATTAAAGCCGCAGTCCGTGCCCGCAAAGTGAACCCCTGAATTGGTTTTAACGCTTTGCACCTCGCAGAGCGTAGCCCCGGCCTCGGCCACGACAAAGCGCCCGGGCTCAATGGCGAATTGGGGGGCGCGTCCGGTCTCTTTCATCCAAGCGGTGAGTAGCAAGTCCAGCTTGTCGCCAAATTCTTGAAAAGGAAAGCGTTGTTCGTTTTGTCGATTATAGGGAACCCCGATCCCTCCACCAAAATCGAGGTAATCCACCTCGGGAAATTGTTTCGCCAGTTCCAAAAGCCCGGCAATGGCGGTCAACCAAGGGGTGGGGTCTAAAAAGAGGCTGCCGATGTGGAGCATCAATCCCTTGATTTCGCTCCCCTTTTCTTTGGCTAAGCGAAACGCTTGGGCGAGTTGTGGAACCTCAATCCCGAATTTCACCTTCCCCGCGGTGATCACCTTTTCGTGGTGGCCCGCTCCAAAACCCACGCCTGGATTTACCCTTAAATAAGGCTGGGTCGTCGGAGCGAGGTCGAGATAGCGTTTTAATTGATCGAGGCTGTCTAAACAGACTTGAATTTTTTTTTGGCTCACCGCAAAGAGATCGGATTCCTTGAGGTTGTTGCCTAAAAATAAAATCTCCTTGGGGGTAAAGCCCGCCGCCTCTTCTAGAGCCAGTTCGCCTAGGCTCATGGCATCGACCCTTAAACCCTCTTCCCGAATGATTTTCAACAAGGCGATATTGGCATTCGCCTTAGCGGAGTAATAGACCGTGAAGTTGTCGAGCTGGCTTAGGCTTTGGAGTTGACGGCAATTTTTTCGTAAAATTTCTTCATCGTAGAGATAAAGAGGGGTGCCGAACTCTTCTGCCAAACGATGGGCGGAGATTCCTCGAAAGACCAATTCGTTATTGAGAGGCTGAAAGATCAAGGTAAAACCTCGTTTAAAGCGGTTTTTAAATCTCCTTCAAAGCGGGGGCCCATCTGACCAACCACGAGGCTTGCCGCTTTAGAGCCAATCCGCCCTGCGTGAGCGGCGCTTAAGCCTTGGGTGATTCCAAAAAGATAACCCGCCGCAAACGAATCCCCGGCGCCGGTGGTATCTACGGCCTTGGTGGGAAAGGGTTCAATGAGAGAGATATTCCCTTTTTTGCTGATTTGGGCGCCTTGACTGCCTAAGGTGAGGGCCACTTCATCCACCTCCTTTTGCAGGGCCGTTAAAATCGCTGCCGGGTCGCTCAATCCGGTCATATGCCGCCCTTCTGCCTGGTTGCAAAAAACCAAGTCCACATAGTCGCGCAAGAGCATTTGAAAGGCCACCTTATTGCGCTCAACACAAAAGGAGTCCGAAAGGCTCAAGGCAATTTTCACTTCTTTTTGCTTCGCGGTTTTGACCGCGGTCATCACGGCTTCTTGTTGGCTTGGGGTATCCCAGAGGTAGCCTTCAATATAGAGGTAGCTGCTTTGCCCCAAGGCGCTTAGATTTAAGTTTTTTGGGTTTAGGTCTTGGCACTTGCCGAGGTGGGTGTTCATGGTTCGCTCTCCATCGGGGGTGACCAAGATCACGCTGGTGCCGGTCATCCCTTCCTCAAAATGAAGATAGCTCGATACCCCCGCTTGTTGGAGCTGTTTTTCATAGACTTTGCCAAAGTGATCCTGGCCCGCGTTGCCTAAGAAGGCGGACTTGCCGCCGAGTTGGGCAATCATGACCATGCTGTTTCCGCAAGAGCCGCCTAGGGCCTCTTTTTGGGTTTGTTGCCGGCAGTGGGCTAAAATCTCTTTTTGTCGTGCTTGGTCTACGAGGTTCATGCTGGCCTTTTTCAAGGCCAACTCTTCTAAAGCGGATTCATTTACCGGAATGATTACATCAATCAAAGGGTTACCGAGGCCGAATACATCATATTTCATGGTTGTTTCCTTTTGCCCGCGCTTCGCAGGCTTTTACATTTTCGTTCATTTTGTTTTCAAACTGCTGGCGAACCTGGGAAAATTCCTCTTTATTCATGGTTTTGGGGACAAAAAAGGGTTCCCCCAATTCAACGAAGATTCGACTAAAAAACCGAGGGAGTTGGTGTTGATCCCAACTTTTTTTAAAAATACGGGGTCGACTGAAGGCCAAATGAAAGGGAACCAAGGGGCAACCTGTTTTTTGCGCCAAGATGATGACCCCCGGCTTCAGTTCATATTTGGGGCCCCTGGGCCCATCGGGGGTGAGGAGTCCCGATTGGCCCTTTTTGATCTTTTTGATCAGGCCCAACAGGGCTTTAGCCCCACCCTTACTGGAGGAGCCCCGTACCGCGTCATTGTGGAAGAGGTATAATATCCGGGCCGCGATTTCTCCTTCATAACTGGGGGAGGTCAAGCCTACAAAACCTTGATTTCGTAAGACATAGTTTGTCGCGGAGACATTTTGATGCCAAAGGGAGTAAATCCAATTTTGTTTTTTTGCCTTCAAGGCCTCGATCTGTTCCTTTCCTTTCCAAACCTGCCGACAGGTCAGCCCTAATAACAGAAAGTACCATTTAAAAATTCGCGGCACCCAGGTCAGCGCCAGTCTTTTTTTAAAGGTGAGGTCGGTTTGCGGCATGGACTCAGTTGTTTTGGTGCAATTCTTGGTTGAGCTCAATGGCGCTTTGGTTGGTCAAACATTCAATAGCGCCGCTTTGGCTGTTCCGGCGAAAGAGCAGGTCGCTTTGACCGCTCAGTTCCAAGGCCTTGACCTGTTTTACGGATTGCCCTTGCGCGTCAAGTAGGGTGACCTTGCTGCCCGCGGTGAGGTAGAGCCCCGCTTCAATAGTGCAGCGGTCGCCGAGGGGAATCCCCACCCCCGCGTTGGCCCCGACGAGGCAATTTTCGCCCAAGGCAATGCGGGTTTTGTTGCCTCCAGAAAGAGTGCCCATGGTCGAGCAGCCCCCGCCTAAGTCGCTGTTGTTGCCCACGACCACGCCAGCGGAAATACGGCCTTCGATCATGCCGGCCCCGAGGGTACCGGCGTTGAAATTGACAAAGCCTTCATGCATGACCGTGGTGCCCTCGCCTAAATAGGCCCCTAAACGAACCCGAGCCCCGTCCCCGACCCGAACCCCAGAAGGTACGATATAGTCGAGCATGGGGGGGAATTTATCCACGCTACGCACCTGCAAAAACTTTCCCTGGCCTCTGGCCTCGGCTTGGCGAGCCGGCAATTCGCGCAGGTCAATGGGGCCTTCGTTGGTCCAGGCTAGGTTGGGGAGCCGGGCAAAGATTCCTTCCAGATTGAGCCCATGAGGTCGCGTCAGGCGGTGGCTCAAGGCATGAAGATGCAAATACACCGCGGGGACGCTTAAAGCAGGGGTTTGCAGATGAGAATGACACAAAACAATCGGCTGGGCCGAGTTGAGCCAGCTCATGGCAAGTTCGACTAGGCCCTTGGCGGCCTCAAGGGGGGCCAACAGGGTTAGGAGTTGGTGCATCTCTTTACTGAACAGTTCTTGGGTATAGTTTTCCTCTGCTTTTTCGCTTAAGATGGGTTGGATTGCCTGGAGCAGGTCTGTACTCGGGTTGAGCACAGGGCTGGGGAAAAAGGCCTCTAGCCACTCCCCTTGCTGATTTTTACTGCCAATGCCCAAGGCGAGAATACTTTTTGCGGGATGGTTGTTCATGTGAGATCAATGGGTGAGGGTTAAATCAAGAACGGGCTCGGGCCAATACTTTAAACTAGTGGAAAAAATGACCCGATGCAAGCGCAACGGCTTTGCAGGGCCCGGTAAATTTGTTAAGCTAAGGTAAAATCTTTTAGGAGCCCTCATGAGCGATCCCTCTTGTATCTTCTGCCGTATTGTCTCCGGCGAGATCCCTGCGAAAAAAATCTATGAAGATGAGCAGATTATCGCCTTTCATGATTTGGAGCCCCAGGCCCCCTTGCATATCTTGATCACTCCCAAAGAGCATATTCCAGACTTGCCCCATGTGAAGGTGGAGCAAGAAGAGTTGCTGGGCAAAATGCTCTTGGTGGGGTCCAGGCTCGCAGAGGGTGAAGGGGTGAAGGGCTACCGGATTGTAGCCAATACCCGGTCCCAGGGGGGGCAAACGGTTTTTCATCTTCATTTCCACTTGCTGGGGGGGAGGCAAATGACTTGGCCGCCCGGTTGAGGTATTCTTCTGCTTGACAGTTGTTTCTACTCCGCTTAAGCTTTTTAATTCAAGCCGAGGTGGTGAAACTGGTAGACACGCCAGACTCAAAATCTGGTGGCTTCGGTCGTGCCGGTTCGATTCCGGCCCTCGGTACCAGTGTAAAAAGGGGCTTTTAAGCCCCTTTTTTTTGCCTGCACCTGCGTTGAAGGGGTTTTGATGGGTCATCGCTTTTTAAAGGTCACGGTTTGTGGTGCCGGTCGGTGGGGCACGGCAATGGCGATTTATCTCAGTCGGCAACAGGGGGTGAAGGTGCGTCTCCAATGCCATTTGGAGGCGGAATATCAATCCTTAAAGGAAAAGCGGTTTGCCCCCAATCTGCCGGGGTTCTCCACAGGTGGGCTCGTGGAGCCGATTTTGGATTTGCAAGCAGCGTTAAGCGGGGCCGACCTGATCGTGCTTTCTACCCCAGTCGCTTTTTTGCGGAGTCTGTTGGAAAAGGTGAAGGCAACCGGAGACTTAAGGGAATCGGTTGTTTTGGTGACGATTAATAAAGGGATTGAGCGCGCTAGCCTAGCGACGGTGCCCGAGGTCGTGCGGGCCTATTTCCCCCATAATCCTCTTGCTCATTTAGGCGGGCCTTGTTTCCCCGAAGGCCTACTCAACGAAAACAGTCCGGCAGCAGAAACCCTAGCCTGCGAAGACGATTCCATCGGGGCAGAGCTGCAAGCGCTTTTTTCCAGCCCCGGCTTTCGTGTTTATCGCTCCAAGGAGTTAAAGGGGGTGGCCCTTTTGGGGGCCTTGAAGAATGTTTACGCCATCATCGCGGGGATTGCCGATGGAATGGGAATGCATGAAGAGGCAACCGCGGTTTTATTGACCCGAGGTTTAACGGAGATGCGCCGTTTTTGCGAAAAACTCTCCATTCCCCTAGAAACGCTTTACGGTTTATCCGGTTTGGGCGACTTGGCCTTAACCTGTTATAGCCTGAAGTCAAGCCACAACAAGAACTTTGGCCGTCGTTTGGGCCAAGGGGAGAGCGTGGAGCAAGTTTTGACCAGCATGCAGGGGGAGGTCGCCGAGGGGTATTACACAACTCAATCGGCCTGGGGTTTGGCTCAGGAGTTGGGCCTTGATATGCCGCTGGCCCAAATGGCCTATGAGATCATCTATGAGGGGAAATCAACGGGAAAGGCCTTGCGGGAATTGATGTCACGGCCCTTAAAAAGCGAGGATTGATGCGGCCTGACTTTGATTCCCTCTTTCAATTGAGAGGCGGGGTCAAGCTCGGATTAGCCCAAACCCAAGCCTTAATGGGGCTTTTGGGCAACCCCCATTTACGCCCCGGTGTGGTGCATTGCGCCGGCACCAACGGCAAGGGGAGCAGTTTGATCTTTCTTGAGTCCCTGCTTTTGGCCTCTCGGTATTCGGTGGGTTTGACCACCAGCCCTCATCTGCTTCGGCTCAACGAGCGCTATCGCTTAGGGGGCCGAGCCGTAGAGGATGAACCCCTTTTCCAAGCCTTCAGCGAAGTGGCCCACGCTTTGGGGATGAATCCGCACAAGCCCCTTGAGGGCTACGGGCAACTCCCCTTGCGGGCTAGTTTTTTTGAAATCTCCATTGCCCTGGCCTTTATTTTACTGCGAAAAAGCGATTTTCTTTTGGTAGAGACCGGGCTTGGGGGCAGGCTGGACGCCACCAATGTGATTGTCTCCCCCCAAGCCTTGATGCTCACCCCCATTGGGTTGGATCACCAGGAGTATTTAGGCGCTGAGTTGGCCGATATTGCTTACGAAAAACTCGCCATTGCCAAGGGGGAGGCCCCCTTTTTTATCGGCAAGCAATTGCCGGAGCTGTTGCCCCTGATTCGTGCCGCGCGGGGGCAAGCCCCGACCTATTATTATGGAGAGGATTTTTTTTGGCAGGGGGAGGAGTTTTGTTTTCCTGCCCAGGGTTGGCGTTTGCGGGTACCTCGCTTGGGGTTGGAGGGGCGGCATCAAAAAGATAACGCCGCCTTGGCCTTGGCGGTTTACGCCGCTTTGCTGCCCAAAGAAAAAAGGCCCCCCTCTAGGTTATTGGCGCAAGCCTTGGCCGAGACCCGCTGGCCGGGAAGGCTCGAGTGGGCCGCGCCCAATCTATTGCTCGACGGGGCGCATAATTCCTTAGGGCTGGAGAGCCTATTAACCTATTTGAGAGAACACCAAGGGAAGCGGAAGATTCTCCTCGCCTTGGGTAGCTTGCCCCATAAAAATTGGGTTTCTGTTTTAGCGGCAGAAGCGAAACGGAAAACAGAACGCTTGAACCTCACCCTGCTGCCCTTAGGTTTTCCTTTGCAAGGCAGCTTGACGGGTCAGGCCCTGGCCAAAGAGCTGAAAAAGACCCCTTGGCCCCTTTTGCCCCCCTCGACGCTCAATGAATTTCAGTCCAATCCCCCGCAGGGCTATGACTTAACGGTACTTACGGGCAGCTTATACCTGCTTGGCGCTTATGGGCAAAGCAAAAGGGACTAGTCAAAGCCAGGCCGGTAGGGCAAACTGCAAAAAACCTATTTTACTGTGAATTGGATGGAACTTCGCGCCAAACAAGGGTATTTTGGAGAATTCGGGGGGATGTTTATCCCCGAGATTCTCCATAGAACTTTTTTAGAATTGATTCAAGCCTATGAGGCCGCCCGGCGGGACCCGAGCTTTTGGGCCGAATACAAAGCCTTGATGGGCAGCTATTCCTGCCGCCCTACGCCCATTACCTACGCGGAAAACCTGACTCGGCACTTTGGGGGAGCGAAAATCTATATCAAGCGAGAGGACTTAAACCATACGGGGGCCCACAAGGCCAACAATGTGATGGGGCAAGGGCTTTTAGTCAAGCGGATGGGGAAGACGCGAGTCATTGCCGAGACCGGCGCGGGCCAGCACGGGGTGGCTACCGCTACCATGGCGGCGCGCTTTGGTTTGGATTGCGCCATCTATATGGGGAAAGAGGATGTAGAGCGACAACGGCCCAATGTCTTTTGGATGGAAAAGCTCGGGGCAAAGGTGATCTCCGTCACCGATGGGACCCAAACCCTAAAGGATGCCATCAACGCGGCCTTTCGCGATTGGGCGGGGAGCATGGACAATACCCATTATGTCTTGGGAACGGCCTGCGGCCCTCACCCCTTCCCTGAGATGGTGACTTGGTTGCAATCCATTATTAGCGAGGAATCCACCAGCCAAATGCAGGCTTTAACCTCCCGCTATCCGGATCGTATTTATGCTTGTGTCGGTGGAGGCTCCAATGCCTTGGGGGCCTTTTATTATTACCTGGATCAGCCCCAGGTCGAACTGGTCGCGGTGGAGGCCGGGGGCAAGGGGTTGGAGACGCACCAGCACGCCGCCCGTTTGGCCTGTAGCGATGCCACCATCGGGGTCAACGGCTACAAGACCTATTTTTTGCAAGATGAAGATGGGCAGATGAAAGACACCCATTCCATTGCCGCGGGGCTGGATTATGTTGGGGTTTCTCCTATTTTATCTCACCTTTGGAAAGAAAAACGAGTGCGCTTTATTGCCGCCACGGATCAAGAGGTCATGGAGGCCATGAAGCTGTTGATTCAAAAAGAGGGGATCATCCCTGCCCTGGAGTCGAGCCATGCCTTGGCCGGGGCCTTTAGGGAGGTCGGGGCCTTGGCAGGGGACCAGGTGGTGTTGATCAACCTCTCTGGTCGGGGGGATAAGGATATCTTCACCATTGCCGATGCCTTTGACGACCCCGCCTGGGAGGAGTTTATCATCCAAAAGGCGGAGCTTTACCAAGGGAGGAGGAAACCGTGAGTCTCGAAGCTTTCATCCGCCAGGAGTTGAGCGAAAAACCGATTTTACTCATGACTCACTTGGTTTTGGGATACCCGAGTTTGGAGGAAAATAAAAAGACCCTTGCCGCCATGGTGGCCGCCGGGGTGGAGTTGATCGAGTTGCAGATTCCCTTTTCAGAACCCAGTGCCGATGGCCCGATTTTAGTGCGGGCCAATGCGCAGTCCTTAGAGCGGGGGACCAAGGTCGAAGATTGCATGGAGTTTGCCCAAGAGTTGTGCAGGGAGTTTCCAAAAACCACCTTTTTGTTTATGACCTATTATAATATCCTCTACAAGCGAGGGGTAAGCCTTTTTTTAGAGCAGGCGCAAGCAGCGGGGATCAAAGGTTTGATTATTCCCGACTTACCCTGGGAAGAAGCGGGTGAAGTGATCCAAGGCTCCAAACAGCGGGGTTTGAGTAATATTTTGATTTTTACCCCCACCCATCAACCCAACCGCTTAGCCCTGTTGGGCGCTCATTCTCAAGGCTTGGTTTATTGCGTCGGGCGGCGCGGGGTTACGGGGCAGAAAACGGATTTCTCCCCAGCCTTAGCCGCGCAAATTGCCCTATATCGGCAACATACGCGGCTTCCCTTAGCCTTGGGGTTTGGGGTGGCAGGCAAAGAGGATGTGGATTTTTTAGTCGGTAAAGCCGATATTGCCGTGATTGGTACCAAGTTGATACAGCTTCATCAAGAAGCAGGGGCCCAAGGAGTAGGCGCCTTTTTATCTGAATTGCGTTAGGCCAAGGTAGGCTGCCGCAGGACGAAGCATTCGGGGTGACCCTTGTCTTTGTATAGTCTTCTTTCTAAGAGTATCCGCTTAGGCGAGGAACGGCAGGCGATGCTTCGCCAAGCCTTGACGGACGGGTCTAAGTTCTACAAGCGCTTTAACGATACCCGGATGCGGCTTGCCTTCGACCTCTTTAGCGAGGACATGAAGAAGGCCCTTTATGAAATCCTTTTTTTCCTGCATGTCAACGACCCCAAATATGCCAATCACCACTTTCCCTGTAAAGAGATTCAAGAGGTCAACGGGGTTAAAAAAGAGGTTGAGATTGAAGGAGAAATCAACCTTTTTGTAGAGGGTGCCCCTACTGGAGTGGTGGGGATTGAGCACCTCAACGCGATTTTCCGAGAAGATTTTATCGAGTTTGTGACCCAAGAACTGCAAGGCAACCTTACCGAGGTACAGGGTTATGCCCCCATTTATTCGGTTGCCAGCTTAGGTAGCATTGGCACGGTGGGCCACAAGCAAATAGCCAGCGATCTCGATTTGCAGGTTCAGTATGAGCTGGCGCCCTTTTTAATTTCCCCTGAAGAATTAGATGATGCCAAACTAACCTTGATGGCCAAGGGGTTGTCGCAGTATTACGCGAGGCTTTTTGGGAAGAAAAAGGGCCTCAAAGCACAGCAGATGCGGGATCCAGAGATAAAAAAACAGTTGTTGGCCCTAGGGCGCAAGGAACTGATAAGGCGCTTTCCCAAGCTGTACGGGCTTTTGTTGACCCCTCGGGCCGCTGCCGCGCGGGGGAGCCTAAAGGATCTTAAATTCGCCGCGGCCACCATTGATGAGATCATTCGGCTGCACAAAGATCACGCGCGCTTTGTGGAGATCAAAAAGCGCAAAGAGTTGGACGCGATACTGAAAGATAAAATCAGCCGTATTCAAACCTATGTGCAGAAAAAATATCCAGAAGCGGAGGTGTATCTTTTTGCCTATTCCAATGACGATTACCGCGCGGGGAAGCACGGTACGACTTTAGAGTCGAAAGAGGCCTCGGGCTCGGCCTACGAAAAGATTTTGAATTACGAGACCTTGATGCCCGGGATTCAGTTTACCCCCATGGTGCCCGTACATTTCCTCATGCCTCCTGAGGTGAATGCCGACGCGGCGCAATATGAGCGGCTGGTTAATTATTCCAGGTTTCATTTTATTGAAATCTATGATTTTTATCGGCCGAAAATGGTTGATTTGGGCAGCACTCCTCCCTTAACCAGAGAATATATGGTCGCCCATGCCGGGGCGATTTACTGGGAGGCCTTCAAGGCCAGCTCCGGCAACCTGCCCAAAGCTCTGCTCAACCTCTTGCGCATTGAAATGCTTTTTGATCCAAAGTTCAATCGCAGCATCATCGAGTTGATCAAAGACCCTGCTAAATTTGATGGCTTGATCCCCCAAACGAAAAAGTCAGAGACGCAAGCCCCCCCCCTCCCACCTTGGGACGAGGATTTTTTCATCGATTATGGGAAAAAGCCGGATGCCTTAGGGCTGGAGAAGATTGGCAGGGACGAAAAAGACCAAAGCGGGGGCCTGCCGATCGCGGAGATCTTAGAGTTTGAGGCAGACCAACCCATACTGCGCATGGATCCTTGGTGGCTCCGTTATAAGGCCTTAAAAATCGCCTTTGGTCCGAGCAATAAAGCGATTGGAAAAACAGAGCAAGACCTTTTGAGTCGGATGATCGACCTCTGCTTTGCCCTGCATTTAAAGATTGCCGATGTATTTGGGAAAAAAGATTGGAAGAGTTATCGGGAAAAGGTTTTAGGCCGTTTTTTAGCCTATGCTTTTCCCAAGGTGCGGCGGGGTTACTTAGAGCATATCTTCAGTGGGGAGGTGGCAGCGGTCAATCGCTTTGAATTGGAGCTGAAGTTGGTGTTTAAAAACTCCATGAATCGGGTCAACCAATTGGTGGAGCGCTTGCAAGGGCAAGATAAGACCAACCGGGATGAGTATAAAATCTGGTACCATTATTATGAAAAGAACTTTGAGCCTCCGGAGAATCAGGTTCGGCAAGATATTTTGGGGCATCTGCGCCAAGCGAGGGGTCGCTTGCAAATGGGGTATCGCTTAGATAAAAAGCTCTGGTATTTTAAGTCCATTCAAAAGGGAACCAAGTACACCAAGGCCGGGGATTTAGATCACCTTCCCGACGAGGTGCTGCTTTTTTCTCATCCCAGCTTTTTGCACGGCATCGCCCATTGCGTGATGAACAGTTATTATGGGGTCTACAACCAGGGCACCTTGATGGAGTCTCGCACCAGCGTTGAATTTGATTTAAAGGGCATGAAATTGGGGAAGAGGTCTGCCGACGAATACGGATACATTACCCCGGATATGGCGGTGCGGTTATTTGAAAAGATTGACCAGGCCTTACCCCCGCAAAAAGAGGATTACCGCGATTGTATCTATAAAAAGCGGGAGGTGGTCGATATTTTTGTGGCCCTCAATTTAGCCGAGTTTGGCCGTCTTTCGATTTTGTACCGGGACAATTTAAAAATCTGGAAAGTCGAAGAGGTAGATCATCCTAATCTAGAGGCAAAAGCGGAATACTATCACAGTCACCCTGATAATTTCTGGGAGCAGCATGAACTCTTTGAAGGGCTGGATAACTTTTTGATGGACCAGGGGTTTGAGGTAGACCGAGAAAAGCTACAGCACATGACCTTTTGGGTGAACCCCAATAGCCTGCTCGGTGGCGGCGCCAAGCCAGAAAAGAAGGAAGCGGAGCTTTCACGCCAATTTGAGCAGGCCTTTTTGGTCAAGCTCGGTTATAGCGAGTCCAGTGAAGAGGAGGGGGTGACCTAAAAAACGGCCCTTAGCCCGAGGCCGTAAGGGCTGCTTCGCGCGCGAGTTGGTCGCAGCGTTCGTTTTCCTCATGGCCGGCGTGGCCCTTGACCCAAAGCCATTCTACCTTGCGCTCTTGGCAGAGTTCATCAAGCCGTTTCCATTGCTCTTGGTTTACAACGGGCTCCCCATCCGACTTTTTCCAGTTTTTCTTTTTCCAGCCGTGAATCCACTGGTTGATTCCCTTGACCACATATTGGCTGTCGGTGGTCATCCGCACCGGGGTGCCGGGGGGCACCGCCTCCAAGGCGCGAATCGCGGCGGTGAGTTCCATGATATTATTGGTGCTTTTGGGACTGGAGCCGAACCCTTCTGTTTCTTGGCTCCCCTGGCGCAAGACAAAGGCCCAGCCGCCAGGGCCGGGGTTGCCTAAGCAAGAGCCGTCTGCCCAAGCCTCGACTAAGCCTGCTTGAACCTTCAAGGGTTTGGGTTTAGGGCGATTTAGCCAGAGCAGGAGGCCGCGCAAGCGTTCTTCGATCTCCGGGATTTGTTCGGTGGGGGCTTTTTCAATCGCCTCGCCCAAAGCGTTTAAGAGTTTTTGGCTGTTCATGGTTGGAGGGGTAGGGGTTGATGGAGGTAGCTTTTTCCCTTTGCTCCGCCATAGGCGCTGATTTTTTGGCCGGAGCCCCGGAGCTTGTATTTGTAGATGACCAAGCCTTCTAAACCCACGGGCCCACGGGCATGGGTTTTGTTGGTGCTGATCCCCACCTCGGCGCCGAGACCGAAGACAAAACCGTCCGAAAAGCGGGTACTGGTGTTGTGAAAGACGCAAGCGGAATCCACCTGATTTAAAAAGGTCTCCGCTTCTTTTTTGTCTTCTGTTAAGATGCTGTCGGTATGTCCGGAGCCATATCGGTTGATATGGGCGATCGCCTCATCCAGTCCGGCCACCTGCTTGATGGAGAGAATCAAATCGGTATATTCGGTGGCCCAATCCTTTTCCGTCGCGGTCTTGAGGTTGGTGCCATAGGCGAGCAAATTCGCCTCTACCCGCAACTCCACCCCGGCGTTTTGCAAGCGGGTGAAAAGCTGGGGGAGGATTTGAGGGGCGAGCTTCTCCTCGACCAAAAGCGTCTCTAAGGCGTTGCAGGCGCTAGGGTAGTCGGTTTTGGCATCGAAAACCAAGTCCAGCGCCTGATTTAAATCAGCGGAGCCGGCGAGGTACATATGGCATAAGCCCTCGGCATGGCCCAGTACGGGGATGCGGGTGTTGTCTTGAATGTAGCGGACAAAGGCGTTCGAGCCCCGGGGGATGATCAAATCCACAAACTCCTCTTGGTTTAAGAGAGCCTGAACATCCTCTCGGCTTTCCATCAGGGCCACCGCTCCTGCTAAGTCCCATTGGGTTAAAACCTCGTTGATCAGTTCCCAAAGGACTCGGTTGCTGTGCGCCGCTTCTCTCCCCCCCTTGAGCAGCACGGCATTTGAAGACTTGAGGCTCAAGGCGCTGACTTGAATGACTACCTCGGGCCGACTCTCAAAAATCACCGCCAAAACTCCCAAGGGGCAACTCACTCGCTCCAAGTCCAAACCCGTATCGAGCCGCATGGCGTATTGGCGAATCCCCACAGGATCGGGCAGCTTGGCAACCTCGGCGAGATAATTACCCAATTGGTCGATTTTCTCCCCTTGCAGGTTTAAGCGCTTGACCAAGGGCTGGGAGAGTTCGCCTTGGGCGAGCAGAGTGCTGGCCTCGTCGAGGTCTTTTTGATTGGCCTCGGCGATGCGGGCCTTATTTTTGTTTAAACGCTCGGCTAAGGCTAAGAGGAGTTGGTTTTTCCTCTCGCTTTCCATCTGGGCAAGCCTAAAGGCCGCGTTTTTTGCTTGCTTGCAGGCCTGTTTGATGCTGTGGCTCATGGGTTGCTGGGGATCGGGGTTAAAAAAACTTCTCTGTTTCTGGGGCCGTCGAACTCGCAGAGGTAAACCCCCTGCCAAGTGCCCAGTTGCAAGCGGTGGTTTTGTACCGGCAGGGTCAACTGGCAGCCTAAAAGACTGCTTTTTAAATGGGCCGCGCTGTTGCCCTCGCGGTGTCGGTCTTGGGGGTGGCGCCAGGGGGCCAGCTCCTCTAAGCGAGTCAGTAGGTCTCGCGCCACATCGGGGTCGGCGTTCTCATTGATGGTCAGCCCGCAGGTCGTATGGGGGGTATAGAGGTGCAGCAGGCCCTCGGCGAGCCCGGTTCGGGCGAGTTCTTCTTCCACCTGGGCGGTGATTTCCAACAGCTCTGCCTGGGCTTGTGTTTGAAAGGTCAGCTTGAGGCGGCTCATGCTTGTTGTTTTGTCTTGCTCTTGTTACTCTGGATCAATTACAGCATAGGGGAAAGGCGAAAAAGCCGCAAGCATGGAAGAAATTTTAGAAATCCTAGACTTTAAAACCGGCCTGCCCACGGGGGAAACAGCCCCCCGGAGCCAATGCCACGCCCGGGGCTGGGCTCATAAAGCGGTGCATCTGTGGGCGCGCCTGCCCTTTGAGGGGCAGGCTTGTTATCTCTTTCAGCAGCGCTCTTTTTTAAAGCCAAACTACCCGGGGATTTTTGTCGCCACCGTGGGCGGTCATGTTTCTGCTGGGGAGGGGAAAGCTTCTTTACGCCGAGAAGCGGCAGAAGAGGTTGGGCTTGAGCTTGATTTAGATCGGGTGGTGTATCTGGAATCCCATCCCTTTGTCTTGGAATTGCCCGGGTACCATGATTACGAATGGATTGATGAATATTTTTATGAGGCGCAAGGGGACTTGAGCCAGTTTTCTTTTCCCGATCAAGAGGTGATTGGCTTGGGAATCTTGCCCCAATCCGCCCTGGCTCGTTTGGTGGCCGATCCTACCGGGAGTGAAACCGGTTGGTACTGGCAGGGTAGGGAGCCCCAAGTAAAGCGGTTCACCGCAGAGCATTTTATCCCTAAGTTTTGGGAGATGCCGATTGCTCGTACCTTAGCTCAAGGGCCCACAAATTCGGTGGATTTTTCTCTTGGTTAAAAAGGGGGGCGTGCTTTATTCTATAACCATCATTCACCCAGAGAGGAGACCTCCATGAGCCAAACCCATGAGAATTTACAAGCGGCCTTTGCCGGCGAATCCCAAGCGAGAAACAAATACAGTTTTTTTGCTCAAGTCGCCCGCAAGGAAGGCTATAACTATATTGCGAAGATCTTTGAAGAGACCGCCGAAAACGAGGTGCGGCACGCAAAAGACGAGTTCAAACTTTTAGGGGGTCTGGGGGATACCTTGGCCAACTTAAAGGCGGCCATCGCGGGGGAAGACTATGAAGTCCAGAGCATGTACCCCGAATTTGCCGCAGCAGCGGAAAAAGAAGGGGAAAAAGAAGCGGCAAGGCTGTTCCGCCAGATTGCCAAGGTGGAGGCTCATCATCGGGATCGATTCCAACGGCTTTTAGCCTTGGTTGAAAGCGGTAAGGTCTTTGAAAGAGAAGAGCCGATTCGCTGGAAGTGCGGCCAATGCGGGCACATCCATGAAGGTAAGCGGGCCCCTAATAAATGCCCGGTGTGCAAGCATGAGCAACAACATTTTGAGCCGGCCAACCTCGACTTGTAAGTAGAAACTTTCGCTTGGGTTGATCAACTCAGGCGAAAGTATTCCCTGAGTTGAAAAGACTATTGCAGAATCCGGCCCGCCTCAATCCGACTGAGGGAGCGGAGCAGCTTTGCTTCCAACTTGGCTTGTCGTTGCTCCTCGTTGCGATCCAAAACCCTTAGCTCTTCTTCAGCTCTTCGTTTGGCCTCGCGGGCCCGATCCATGTCGATGGCCTTGCCCTGCTCAACCAGTTTGGCCAAGACGGTAATTTGATCCCGGTGTACCTCGGCAAATCCATAATGCCAGGCGTAACGGGTTTTGACCCCGCCCTTGGAAAAGGACAAAACCCCGCTGCCGATGCTGGTCAATAGGGGGAGGTGACTCGGTAAGACGCCGAGTTCACCGAGTTCGCCGGGAAGGGTGATGTAATCGGCGTCGGTCTCTAAAACCTTGCGCTCGGGAGTTACGATTTCAAGATGCAGCTTTGCCATGGATTATCCCAGTTTTTTAGCTTTTTCGCGGGCCGCTTCAATGTCGCTGACCATGTAAAAAGCTTGCTCAGGCAAGTCATCGTGCTTGCCTTCTAAGATTTCCTTAAAGCTGCGAATCGTGTCGGAGAGTTTGACATAACAGCCGGGGCTGCCGGTAAACTGTTCCGCTACATAAAAGGGTTGACTCAAAAAGCGTTGCACCTTTCTGGCTCGTTCAACGGTGAGCTTTTGCTCATCGGAGAGTTCATCCATGCCCAAGATGGCGATGATATCTTGCAGGTTTTTGTATTGCTGTAAGATCTCTTGTACCCCGCGGGCCACCTTGTAATGCTCCTCTCCCACCACTTGGGGGTCTAAGATTCGACTGGTGGAATCTAAAGGGTCTACGGCGGGATAAATTCCCAATTCGGAAATGGCGCGGTTGAGTACTACCGTGGCATCGAGGTGAGCAAAGGTGGTCGCCGGCGCGGGATCGGTCAAGTCATCGGCGGGAACATAGACCGCTTGAACCGAGGTGATCGAGCCCTTGTTGGTGGAGGTGATGCGCTCTTGCAAGCCCCCCATCTCGGTGGCCAAAGTGGGCTGGTAGCCTACTGCCGAAGGGATTCGACCTAAGAGGGCGGAAACCTCGGAACCCGCTTGAGTAAAGCGGAAGATGTTGTCAATGAACATCAATACATCCTGCCCCTGGACATCGCGGAAGTATTCCGCGCAGGTCAGACCGGTTAAGGCGACACGGGCCCGGGCCCCGGGGGGCTCGTTCATCTGGCCATAGATTAAGGCGGTTTTGTCTAAAACCCCTGCGTCTTTCATCTCGTGCCAGAGGTCGTTCCCTTCCCGGGTTCGCTCTCCAACGCCCGCAAACACGGAGTATCCCCCGTGCTGCATGGCAATGTTGTTGATCAATTCTTGAATGATAACCGTTTTGCCCACCCCGGCGCCGCCGAAGAGGCCGATTTTACCGCCTTTTAAAAAGGGGCAGATGAGGTCTACGACCTTGACCCCCGTTTCCAACTGGCTGGCACTGGTATCTTGATCTTCAAAGGCCGGGGGGTCGCGATGAATGGACCAATGCTCCGTGGCTTCAACGGGGCCCATTTCATCGACCGGGTTCCCGACGACATCCAAAATGCGGCCTAAAACGGCATTCCCTACAGGGGCTTGAATCGGGGCGCCCGTTGCCTTGACCTCCATACCTCGGACCAAACCATCGGTGCTGCTCATGGAAATGCTGCGCACTAGGTTTTCGCCTAGGTGCTGTTGGGCCTCTAAGACCAAGTGAACTTTTTGCCCATCTATGGAGGTGTAATCTATGGTGAGGGCGTCTAGAATAGCGGGCAGGCTCCCGTCTTCAAATTCAACATCAACAACGGGCCCGATTACCTGGGCGATCTTTCCTTGCTTCATCGATCTCTCTTATTTGCTTCTTCGGTTTAGTTCGGTCGGGTGCTAGACAGATTGAGCGCCGGAGATGATCTCGGTCAGCTCGGTTGTAATGGCGGCCTGGCGCGCTCTGTTGTATTGCAGGGTCAGGCTGCTGATCATTTCGCCCGCGTTCTTGGTGGCTCCGTCCATTGCGGTCATGCGCGCGGCATGCTCACAAGCGAAGTTGTCCAACAAGGCGGTGAAGGCTTGATTTTCAATATATTGGGGCAGGATTTTATTTAAAATCTCGGTCTTGCCCGGCTCTAACAAAAACTCCATTTGCTCTGCTTTCTCTTTTGTTTCCTCTTGAGGCGGCTCTAAGGGGAGGACCTGCTGGATGATTTGCTCTTGGCTAATCACATTTTTAAAGTGATTATAGGCAATAAACAGCTTGGCATAAGCCCCTTTTTCATAGTCTTGAATCAGTTCTCGCATAATCTCGTCCAAGGCTTTGGCCGTATCGGATTCGCGTTGATCCCGCACCACCTTGCTGATGGAGATATCCAACTTTTTAAAGAATTCGTGACCCTTTTTGCCAATCGCGATAATCTCGATTTCCTCGCCCAGCTTGGTACGATGTTCCGCTAAGCGGTTGACGGCTTTGTTGAGGTTGGCGTTGAGGCCTCCGCAGAGGCCTCGATCTGTAGTGATCAATAAGATCAGCGTCTTTCCCTCGCCGTGCTTTGCCAACAGGGGGTGACCGTCTTGTTCCAGCCCTTCGGCTAGGTTGCCCACGATTTGGCGCAGCTTATCCGCGTAGGGCCGAGCCTGCTTGATGCGGTCTTCGGCCCGTTTCATCTTCGAGGCGGAAACCATCTTCATGGCCTTGGTGATCTGCTGCGTGCTTTTGACGCTGCGGATCCTAAGCTTGATGTCTTTTAGGGTTGCCATGCCTTTTACGCCACCTGTTCCATAGCGGCAAACTCACCGGCAAAGGTTTCAATCGCGGAAATCAGACTGCTCTTGGTATCCTCGCTCACCTTGTTCTCAGAGGCGATGGTTTTTAGGATCTGGGGCTGTTTAGAGCGGATGAAGTTCAACAAACCTTTTTCAAAGGCCTGGATGGATTCAACGGCAAATTTGTCGGCATAGCCGTTGGTGACGGCAAAAATGCTGATCACCTGCTCTTCCATGCGCATGGGTTGAAATTGGCCCTGCTTTAATACTTCCACTAAGCGCTCGCCCCGAGCCAACTGCTTGCGGGTGGTTTCGTCCAAGTCCGAGCCGAATTGGGCAAAGGCGGCTTTTTCGCGGTATTGGGCCAAGTCCAGGCGCAGGGTGCCGGCAACCGACTTCATGGCCTTGGTCTGGGCGGAGCCCCCGACCCTCGAGACGCTGATCCCTACATTGATGGCGGGACGAATCCCGCTGTTGAAGAGCTCGGATTCTAAAAAGATTTGCCCATCGGTGATGGAAATCACATTGGTGGGGATGTAGGCCGAAACATCACTCGCTTGGGTTTCGATAATCGGTAAAGCGGTGATGGAGCCGGCGCCCAAAGAATCGTTTAATTTGCAGGCGCGCTCCAACAAGCGGCTGTGTAGATAAAAGACATCTCCAGGGTAGGCTTCGCGGCCCGGGGGGCGGCGGAGCAGCAGGGAGAGTTGGCGATAGGCAACCGCTTGCTTGGAAAGATCATCATAGATGATCACTACATGCTTGCCCTGTTTTAAAAAATACTCCCCCATGGAAACCCCGGCAAAGGGGGCGATAAACTGCATGGGCGCGGGGTCGGCGGCAGTCGCGGCAACAACAATGGTATAATCCATGGCCCCGTATTCGCTTAGCTTTTGGGTTACCTGGGCGACCGTGGACTTCTTTTGGCCGATGGCGACATAGATGCAGACGACATCCTGCCCTTTTTGGTTGATGATGGTATCAATCGCGATGGCGGTTTTACCGGTTTGGCGATCTCCGATGATCAATTCGCGTTGGCCGCGCCCAATGGGCACCATGGCATCAATGGATTTGATCCCCGTCAACATGGATTCGTGGACGGATTTACGGGCTACGATTCCTGGGGCGACCACCTCTAAGCGATTGTGCCCGGAGGGGGTAAAGGGGCCTTGGCCGTCAATGGGCTCCCCAATGGGGTTGACGACGCGGCCTAAGAGGGCCTCCCCCACCGGAACCTCGGCAATGCGGCCCGTGCGGTTGACTTGGTCGCCTTCTTTGATGTTTTTGTCTGAGCCGAACAAAACGACTCCCACATTGTCTGTCTCTAGGTTTAAGATCATGCCCGTGGTGCCCTCGGGAAAGGTGACCAATTCCCCGGCCATGGCCTGATCTAGGCCGTAGATGCGGGCAATGCCGTCTCCGACACTCAAGACGGTGCCGACTTCTTTGACTTCGACTTGCGCGTCAAAGCTTTGAATTTGTTCTTGGATGATTTTGCTGATTTCAGCGGCTCGAATCTTCATCGCTTAAATACCCTTAGAAATGGTTTCACGAAGGCGTTTCAATCTGTTTTGAATGCTCCCGTCAAAGACTTGGCTGCCGATTTGAGCTACGGCCCCGCCTAAGATGGCCGGGTCGAGTTGTACCTCTAGGGTGACATCCTTTTTTGTGACGAAGGAGAGTTGTTTTTGAATCTTGTCTAAATCAGTGGGATTGATTTCCTCCGCCAAGGTGAGTTTGGCTTTGGTTGTTCCCAATTTTTTTTCCGCTTGGGCGGTAAAGCTGCCGGATACTTGCTCAATGACCTCAAAGCGACCTTGATGAGTCAAGAAGCGGAGAAAGTGAACCACTTCCTTGCCGCATTGTGCCTTTTGGGCGATTGCGCCAACGGCTTGAATTTTGTTTTGCAGGCTGTATTTAGGCGCGCGAATCAGTTGTTTGAACTCCGCGCTTTCTTGGTAGAGCGCTGCGATGTGGGCGAGTTCTTCTGCCGTGGTCGCTAATTGTTGGGTCGCGGTTAAGTTGATCAGGGCCTTGGCGTAGCGCCGGCCGATGACTCCATTCATGGGCTAGCCTACTTGCGTTAGGGTTTGGGTGTATTCGTTGATGAGAGCTTGCTTTTGCTTTGTCCCGATTTTTTCTTTTAAATCCGCTTCGGCTTGCTCTGCCGCTTCTGTGGCCAAAAACTCACGCAGTTCGTGTTTAGCGCGGGCCAGGTTTTGAGCGATGCGTTTTTCCATTGCCTTTCCAATGCGTGAGGCTTGGGCCTCTGCGTCGGCAATGATTTTTGCCCTTTCTTCTTTGATGGTTGCTAGGCTTTCTGCTTTGCGCTGTTCAAGCTCTTGGGTCATGCGGTCGATTTTCGCGGTAATCTCAGCTAATTGAGCTTCTTTATTGTCCACATCTTTTTGGGTCAGTTCCATTTCGTCGCGGGTCGCGGTGGCAGAGGAACGAAAGGCATTGAGCAGGGGTTTTTTAGCGTAGATGTGCAGTAAGATCAAGAGGGCCAAAAAGTTTGCCGTCTTAAAGGCCATGTCCAAAGTCCAGAGCCCCGCTAAACCTCCCTCGCTTTGTTCTGCGCCGGCAGCGAGAAGCATGCCGGGGGTCAAGGCCAAAAGGGTAAAAGTAAGCCACTTTTTCATGCTTATCCGTTGAGTACCTTGGTTTGAATTAAGCTTGCCAACTCCTTGGCTAGGCCTTTTGCTTCTTTGGTCGCTTGGCTCATCTCTTGGTCAATCTCGTCGGTGGCGGCGCTTAAGGTTTGTTGGGCCTTTTCTTTTGCCGCTTCCGTGATTTGGCTTGCTTGTTGTTGGGAGGCGGCCATGGAAGCTTGAAATTCCTCGCCGACTTCGGCCAACATTTTTGCCTGAGCTGCCTCAAAAGCAGCTTGAGCCGCTTCCAATTCCGTTTGAATCGCTTCGAGACGCTCATTGCCTTGGCTTAAGATCAAGGCCCGCCCTTCTAGTGTTCGGAGCAAGGGCTTGAACAACAAGAGGTTTAATAAGAGCATCGTTGTGCTGAAAACAACGAGAATGAAAAGAGCGGTAGGCCATTCCAGGTGAAGAATGCCGTAATTGAAGATGGCTCCGTACTGGTGCATAGTGTAAAAGGCTGAAATAAGAAAGTCATTAATCTGTTTTGAGCAACAAACCCACAAGTACCAGCGAGGCTTAAATGCTGTCAACCCATTATACTTTAAAAAAGGTTGGAATAGTTTGCAAGGGGTTTTTTTACTTGATTTTTAGAGTAAATTCCGACCCCATTGATGAATGACAAGGATACCCTATGATTGATTGCATTGTGGTGGCGGCAGGTCAGGGCCGGCGGATGGGGGCGGGCGGCAATAAGCTCTATTTGCCGCTTTGTGGAAAACCGATCCTCTACTACACTTTGGCCAACTTGGCCGCCTTACCGCAAATTTCGCGCATTTTCCCCATTATCCGACAGGATGAACTGGAGCTGTTTCAAGGCCTAGAGCCGCTGGATAAGCTTCAAGCCCCGGTATGGGGGGCGGCGGAGCGGCCCGATTCGGTGCGGGAGGGGTTGAAGGCCCTGTTGGCAAAAGGGCAGGCCTCTATTGTTATGGTGCATGACGGGGCCAGGCCCTTTATCGACGAAGCCTTGATTCAGCGCCTGGCCAAAGCCGCGCAAGGGGCTTGCGCCTTGCCCGTGCTTCCGGTCGCGGATACGGTAAGGGAGGTGGACCAAGCAGGTCAAAGCTTGCCCACGCGACCAGGAGACTCCACGAAGGTGCTGGATCGTTCTCGGTTGTTTTTGGCCCAAACCCCCCAAGCTTTTCCCCGCAAGTGGGTTGAAGAGGTTTTTTTGCAGGAGGCCGCCTTGAGGCAAAAACTGACCGATGAGGGGAGTTATTTCGAGGCCTTGGGCAAGCCCGTGGTACTGGTGGAGGGGCGGGCGGAGAACTTTAAAATCACCTATCCTAGCGACCTCTTGCGCGCCGAGGCGATTTTAGCGGGGGGCAAATGCCTTGGATCGAGAAAAGGCAAGAGATTCGTTTAGCCAAAAATTGGGGGTTTTGGTTTATTGTTTTTTTTGGCCTCTTTTACTATTTATTGCTCTTATCTCAAAATTAAAGCCCTACATGGAAAATAAGGTCTACTTTGAAACCCTCGGTTGCGCGAAAAACCAAGTGGATAGCGAGATCATGCTCGCGGTGCTGCAAGCGGGTTCTTATGTTTTAACGCCTCGCCCCGAAGAGGCGCGGGTGATTGTGGTCAACACCTGCGGGTTTTTATCCAGTGCCGTGGAAGAATCCATTCAGCGGATATTGACCTTGGCGGAATACAAAACCCAGGGCAACTGCCAAGCCTTGGTGGCGGCGGGCTGCATGATCACGCGGTATCGGGAGCGGCTTTTAAAAGAGATCCCCGAACTCGATGGGCTCATGGGGACGAGCGACTACACCCGTATTTTGGGGCTGGTAACGCAAATCTTAGGGCAGCAAGAGCGAGTGAGCCTTTTAGAGCCTCGGCCCCGTTACAGCGAAGCCAACGACCTCGCTCCCCGTTTGCTGAGCGGGTCGGGAGTCGGCGCTTATCTCAAAATCGCCGAGGGCTGCTCGAACGGGTGCAGCTTTTGCAATATTCCCGCCTTGCGGGGTGGGTTTCGCAGCAAAGCCATTGCTACCGTGGTTCAAGAGGCGAAGTCGCTGCTGGGGCAGGGGGTGAAGGAGTTGACCTTGATCAGTCAAGATACGAGCAGCTTTGGGTTGGAGAGGGGCGAAACCCTCAAGGCTTTGCTGGAAGAATTATTGAAAGAACCGGGGGATTATTGGTTGCGCTTGCTCTACGCTTACCCGAATCGCTTTCCCTTAGGTTTGCTCGACCTCATGGGAGCGGACGCGAGATTGGTTCCCTATTTGGATATGCCGATTCAGCATATTGCCGATGGGATTTTAAAAAAAATGAACCGTAAAATCACGGGAAGGCAGATTCGCCAGCTTTTGGGGACGGCCCGGGCCAAGCTGCCGAGCTTGGCCTTGCGGACGAGTTTGATTGTCGGTTTTCCAGGAGAGAGTGAGAGCGATTTTCAGGCGCTGTTGAACTTTGTGGAAGAAGGTTGGTTTGATCATCTTGGGGTGTTTGTCTATTCTGACGAAGACAATATTCCAAGCCGTAAACTGAGCCCCAAGGTGGAACCTACGGTAGCGGAAGAACGACGCGAGCGGATTTTGGCAGCCCAGCAAGAGGTGAGTTTAAAGAGGAATCAAAAGCAGATTGGCCAGATTCAAAAAGTTTTGTTAGAAGGGGTGTCTGAAGAAACAGACCTCCTTTTGCAGGGGCGCAACGCCAGGCAAGCCCCAGAGGTCGATGGCGTGGTCCTGATCAATGAGGGGGAGGCCCAGGCCGGGAGTTTTGCGCGGGTAGAAATCATTGAGGCTCATCCCTACGATTTGGTGGGCCGCATTATCGAAGGGTGATACATGTCGGGACACAGTAAGTGGAGTACAATCAAGCACAAGAAGGGCGCGGCGGATGCCAAGCGGAGTAAGGTCTTCACCAAAATCATTCGGGAGGTGACCACTGCCGCCCGTTTAGGCGGTGAAGACCCTAGCGCCAACCCCCGCTTGAGGGCGGCGATTCAGTTGGCCAAGGCCAACAACATGCCGGCGGAAAACCTAAAGCGGGCGATCCAAAAAGGGGCCGGTGGCGGCAAGGAGGAGGGCTATGAAGCGGCGACCTATGAGGGCTATGGCCCTCACCAACTAGCGGTGATCGTGGAATGCCTAACGGATAATAAAAATCGGACGATTGCCAACTTGCGGACGATTTTTAATAAAAACGGCGGCAACTTGGGCAGCGCCAACAGTGTAGCCTATAACTTTGATTTAAAAGGGGTGATCGAGATCGATAAAGCGGGGATGGAGGAAGATCAATTGACCGAGCATGCCATTGAGGGCGGGGCGGAAGATATAGATACTTCGGGGGAGGCTGTTTACCAGGTCATCACCGAGGCGGCGGAACTGCATCAGGTCACGGGGTATTTAGAGGGGCAAGGGATAGAGATTCAAACGAGCGGCCTCGCCTACCTCCCGAAAAGCCATCAAGAGGTGAATAGCCTAGAACAGGCCAAGGCGGCCCTGCAATTTTTAGAGGCCCTTGAAGACGATGACGATGTGCAAAAGGTGCATTCAAATTTTGACCTCAGTGACGAGGTTGCCGCTGCCTTAGAAGCGGAGAGATAATTGCGCGTTTTAGGGGTGGACCCCGGGAGCCGCTATACCGGGTATGGGGTGGTGGAGCTGCGGGAGGGCCGACTTTGCCGGATTGCCAGTGGCCGGGTGGAAGCCTTTCGGGCAGAAGGGTTGCCCCAGCGGCTTTTAGTCATTTACCAAGAACTTTCCCAAGTGATTCAAACCCATCAACCCTTAGCCTGCTCCTTGGAAAAAATCTTTCATTCGGTGAACCCTCAATCGAGCTTGATTTTGGGTCATGCTCGCGGGGCGGCCATGCTCGCCTGCGCGGAAGCGGGGTTGGAGGTCTTTGAATACTCTCCCACAGAGATCAAAAACGCGATTGTGGGCCAGGGCCGCGCCTCAAAGGGTCAGGTAGCGGCGATGGTGACGATTTTATTGAATCTACAGGGGCAGAAGCTTACAGAAGACGAGGCCGATGCCTTGGCAGCGGGGATTTGCCACGCTCACAGCGCCTCTTTGGGGCAAATCAAGAGGAAGGGATGATCGGCTGGTTAAAGGGAGAGGTTTTGGCCATTGAAAAAGACGAGGTCTTAGTCAATGTGGCGGGGGTGGGCTATTGGGTCGCCTTGGGTCAGGCGACCCGTCAGCGCTTGGGCCTGGAAATTGGGAAGAAAGCGGAATTATATATCTATACTTCGGTGCGAGAAGATGAGATTCGCCTTTTTGGTTTTAAGGACTTAGAAGGGCGCAAGCTCTTTTTATCCCTTTTGTCGGTGAATGGAGTGGGCCCAAAGGCAGGGGGGGCTCTGCTGGATCAATTGAGCCCCGGGGAGATGGTTCAGGCCATCCAAAAGGGGGATTATAAAGTCTTTACTCAGGTCAGCGGAATCGGCGCCAAGACGGCGCGGCGAATTGTGTTTGATTTAACGGGCAAGATAGAACCCCTCCAGTTGGAAAAAGAGAGTTCGCCCTCTGCTCAAGCCACTTTATTTGCCGGGGGACAGGTTGCCGCCGACGCCCGTTCTGCTCTGGCTAATCTGGGAATCCCCGATAAAGAAGCTGACAAAGTCATTCAAAGTCATTTAAAACCGGATATTACAATTAACGAATTGCTTCGCCTTTGTTTGTCGGATCTGCAAAGAAACGGCTCCGGGCGTTAAGCGAGCGAGAAAGGCAACAGCTTATTTACTCAACCCTTCTGCTTTGGCAGAAGACCTTGCACAAGAGGAAGAAAAATCATGGGGAATCTCAATAAGGTATTATTAATCGGCCGCCTCGGGCAAGATCCGGAAAAACGGATCACGCCCTCGGGCAGTTCGGTGGTGACGGTGAGCCTCGCCACCTCGGAGCGCTTTAATGATCGCCAGGGGCAAAAGCAAGAACGCACCGAGTGGCATCGGGTCGTTTTTTGGAACCGTCTGGCTGACTTGGTGGAGCAGTATTGTAAAAAGGGGAGCCAGCTTTTTGTGGAAGGGAGCATCCATACCAATGAATGGCAGGATAAAGACGGAAACAAACGCTATACCACCGAGATTCAAGCACGGAACATGCAATTTTTAGATCCTCCCTCAGGGGCGGGGGCCGGTTCCGGTGGCGGAGGCTATGCCGCTTCCGGCGGAGGCTATGCCGCGCCCGCGCAAGGGGGGTACAACGCGCCTACGGGGGGGCAGGCTCCGGCAGGCGGCGGTTACGGCTCCAATACTCCTCCCCCCGGCCCTGTTGGCGGCGGTGGGGATGACTTTATTGAAGATGACATTCCTTTTTAGGGCAAGGGGCTGAGCGCCCCTTTTTTTATGTTTCTAAAAAGACACGAACCCTTTTTTGCAAGTCCTCATAGTTTTTCACCTCCCTTAAGTTCATCCCTTCTTTTTGCATGTAACGGATAAAGGTCATTTGCCGTTTGGCGAATTTCTTGATCTCTAGAGCGAGCTTGTTTTGCATGGGGGCTGATTCGATCTCTCCCAAGAGGTGGCAAGTGATCCATTTGTATTCGAGTCCGTAGCGTTTGAGCCGTGTCGCGGGCACACCGCTGGATAAAAGCCCTTCGACTTCTTGCGCCAGTCCTTGAGAAAAACGCAGAGCCAGCCGCTCCTCAATGCGCTTGCGGAGTTCGTTGCGCTCTGGTTCAAGGTAAAACCCTTGATAATCGTATTGCGCCGCAAAGTTCGGGGGGGCAGTGGATTTTTTCTCCTGCTGTTTTTTTTCGATCCAGCGGGCCAGCCTTCGTTTGCTTTCTTGGGACCAGTTTTTTTGATGATCCTGTTCCAATTCTTGCAGGCGTTTTAAAAGCTCTTTTTTGGAGAGGGATTCCAAGGCGAGGGAGGTTGTTAAGTCGGTGGGGGGGTGGGTGAAGTGATAGTCTTGCGCCAAGGCTTTGAGATAATGCCCGCTGCCTCCGCAGAGGATGGGGAGTCGCTTTTTTTGAGCCACTTGCCGCAGCGTTTTTAAAGCCTGTTCTTGGAATTGACGGACGGAAAAATCCGCTCCCGCGGGGAGGAGGTCAATGAGGTGATAGGGAACCCCATCGTATGCGTGGAGGTCTTTTCCGCTCCCGAGGTCCATGCCTTGAAAAACCTGCCTTGAATCAACAGAGAGGATTTCACCCTGAAATTCCTTGGCTAGGCGAACGGCCATCTCGGTTTTTCCCGAGGCGGTAGGGCCGGTTAAGAGGACGACCTTTGGTTTGTTGCCCATCTTTAGGAAACTCTGAAAAACGCGGAGTTTCCTGGCGAGGCAGGGATGCCTTGCCAAATCAAAAAGAGCAACTTATTGATTTGCATTGAGGTTGTGGATTTTAGTCACCGCCGAAAAGACTAAAAAACTCCAAGGAGGGAGTTCTTCAGAGGTTCTTTTATAGTATAGCATGCCTTGAAAATTGTTTCACGTGAAACATCCTTTTTTATTTTTCCTTCAATTGCCCTCGCAGTTTTTTGCTTTGATCCACCAACTCAGGGGCTAAGGCGGGGTTGAACTTGTCGAGGTATTCTTTTGCCGAGGCCTGATCTCCTTCTTGAAGGTAAAGGCGAGTAAGTTTTAAAAGCAGTTCTTGTTTTTCCAATTGGCTGTTCCCCTTGCGATAGTAAAGCCGCAGCAAATTGCGCAAGGCGCTTTTGGCGTCGCCGCTTTGGGCTTTCATTTCCGTTTGCAGTTGGAGGGCCTCTTTATAATGATGAATCTCTCGGTACTGGTTGGGGTCGCCTAAGGTTTGGTCGCCCTCGGCAAATTGGCCGAGCTTATAGAGGTTTTTTGCCCCTAAGAGCCGCGCCTGGAGTTGGAGTTTTTTGGGGGCCTGGGACGCGATTTTTTTAAGGGTTTCTTGGCTCGCTTGATAACTCCCCTGATGATACCTCGCCTCAGCTAAAATAAGGGCGATTTCTCCTTGGCGATACTTACTTTTCGCTCTGGCCAGTTCCCGCTCCAGCTTGGCGAAGACCTCCTTCCCTCGTCCGCTTTTGATTGCGCAGCGAGCAAAAAGAATCGACTGATCCCGGGATTCAAATTCGTTGGGTTGTTCTAAAGGAACCTCGATTTGATCGGCGCAGAGGGTATAATTCCCTCGGTCATAGGAGGACTGAGCTTGACGGAGGCGAATCTGGTTTTTTTTGTAGCGGTGATGCTGGATATAGTCGCTTAGCAAGGCATCGGATTGACGGATTTGGCCTGATTCGAGGTAGTGGTTGCTTAAAACCTGGGTCAATTGGTAGCGGGTCGGGGGTTCTAAGGCCGCCTTGAGGGCGAGGGCCGCCTCGGGCTCAAAGGCCTTCATGTCCTTTGCCGCATAACTGCACATGGCTAGATTGAAACGAGCCAAGGCTTGTTTTTTGGGGTCCTTGGCCAGGGCGATAGTAGCGGCAAAATGCCGGTGGGCCGCGCTGTACTTTTTTTGATTAAAGTAAACATCCCCTAAGATCAGGTGGTAGTTCAGGCGTTCGGTATCGTTTTTGGCGGATTGGAGCAAGGGGGTGACCCGCTGAACGATCTTTTCGTATTTTTGGTTGACCAGCCAGACCTCGACATGCAAATCGAGCAGTTCTTTGCCCTTAAACCTCTCTTCCTCCAAAATCCGCATGGCTAGGGGAGCGCGATTCAAGGCGAGTAGGGATTTAACTCGGTAGCGCAATAAATCCTTAGAATGCAGGCCGCTATGTTTCGCGGCTAAATCTAAGGCTTGTTGGTATTTCCCTTGTTGGTAATAGGCTTGCGCGGCGTAGCCCAAGGCCTCGGGTCGTTTGCCCTGCTCCCAGCCGTATAAAAAAGCTTGAATCGCTTCGGGGTGACGCCCTAGCCCGTAGAGCAGGCTGCCTTTCATCAGGTGGACCTCCCATTGGGCCTTTGCCGTCATCTCCGTTAAATCGACCTGAGGGAAGTAAGCCAAAAAGGCCTTTGCCTGTTTTTGCTGATAATAGGCGTAGAGGAGGTGGTAGCCCAGCCAAAGCTTATTCTTCGGGTTTTTTTCTTGCGCCAGCTCCTTAAATATCCTCGCCGCCTTGGGGTAGCGGCCCTGATTTAAATGAACCAGACCCATGTCGTAGCGGGCGATCCAGTATAAGTTCGCGTCGCTATCCACACTCAAGGCAGTAAGAAAATTCTTCTCCGCTGCCTCAATTTGCCCCTTTAAAAAATGAGCTTGCCCCTCCAATAAAGCGGTGTAAAAGCGCAGAGCGGGAAAGTGCAAGGGCTGGCCGATGACCTTGGCCTTGAGTTTGGGCTCTTGGTTGAGGTTTTTGTAAAAGGCGCGAATTTGAAAGGAGGCATAGGCGGAAAAGGGGGAGCCCTTGGGAATGCGCTCTAAGAGGGTCGCCAAGTTTTGCCCCTCTTGCAAGCGCACTTTGGAGGCGATGAGGAGATAGGTCAATTCGGCTTGGGCGGGCGAAAGCCCTAAGGCCAATTCCTCCCCCGCTAAACGCTTGGATTCTGTGGGCCGGCCCGAAAGGTAATAGAGCCAAGCCTGCACCCGGCGGTGGCGGCTCTTGCTCCAAGCCCCGGGCGAAAGCCGTTGCGCCTCTTTATAGGCTGTCAGCGCTCTGGGGAAATCGTTTTCCGCATAGGCGATGGCCCCTTCGAGCTCTTTGATTTTTCCGTAATAAGGGCTGTAGGTGATTCCTGTTTGGGCAAAATCCGCTAAAAAAGTCCTCGCTTCTTTCCATTGTTTATTTTGTACCAGATTGACCAGTTGGAGATAGCGTAGGCGAAAGTTCCAATCTGCGGGTTGTAATTCTTTCTTTGCTTTCGCCAACCATTGATTGAGCTTGACCATCTGGGCAGAGCGCAAAAAATGCAAGCCCGCCAGATAGAACCCCTCGGCCCGCAAGCGGGGGGCTTTGCTTTGGGTTAGGTCTTGGGCGAGGTTAAAGGAGGCGTCCATCTCTTCTAATTTATAGAGAGTCCAGGCTTGCCAGGCCACCGCCTTTTCCCAGACCTCGCTGGTTCCCTTGTCGATCAAGAGGGCAAAGCGGCCTTTCGCTTTTTCATATTCCCCTGCTTGATACTCGATGATCCCTGCGTCGAGCAACCCCTTGGAACCCATGACCGCGCCGGCCAGCCCAGGGGAGAGGCGGGCCAGCCAGGACTGGGATTCAACCAGACCGTTTTCTTGCGGGAGCTCTACAGGGCCGGGGCCGAAGTCGGGGCTGAAGGGTTCTAAAGCCTTATCGGGCCGACGGGGATCATATTGGTGCCCCTTGACCTGAGGGCGAATGGGGTTTGCTGGTCGCAAGGCAATGATCTTGACCTGTTCGGGGTCTAGGTCCTGACCGAAAAGGGAGCAACTCAAGCTTAAAAAAAGCAGCAGTACAAAGGGCTTCATAAGACGATCAATCTAGGTTTTAGGCATTGTAACAAAGCTCTTGCGATTCTCCTAGCCCTTTCAGCAGCCTCCCTTTTGAAGCCCTTGCCTTGGGGCTTGATTGGAAATTCCCCCTCTGTTACCTTAGCTCTTTACAAAGCAACCGATTTCTTAAGTTTATTATGTTAAAAATTGGCGAGTTTCTTTTTCGCTATCGTGACTATACCCCCTTGCCTTTTATTTTGGTGATGGTCTTTTTTGCGCACGCTGACTCGACCAGCCTGCTTATCGGGGGGGGGATGATGCTGCTGGGCGAATTGATTCGCGTGCATGGGGTCGCTTATATCGGCGGGGTCAGCCGTACCCGCAGTTACTCCACGGGCCAGAAGGTGATTACGGGAGGGCCTTTTTCCCATGTGCGCAACCCTCTTTATGTGGGCAATTTTTTTCTCAGCACGGGCCTAACCGTTGCCGCCTGGGTTGATTTCCCCTTTACGGGCCTGGCCCCGCAAGAAAATGCCCTGGCCTTTGTGGTGTTGTTCGTTTTGATCTTTTTTCTACAGTATTATTTTATTGTCGCTTGGGAGGAAAACAACCTCACCCAACGCTTTGGCGAGGCCTATTTGCGGTTCATGGCGGCGGTGCCCCGCTGGGTTCCTCGTCTTAGCGCCGCAAAACTGGGGGAGCAGGAAAAGATTGAGGGGGATTACTCCATGGCCTGGCGCTCGGAAAAAAACACCCTGATGATTGCCTTAACCCTGCTTGCCCTGGTCTTGTGGCGAAGCGGTTTTTTTAATTTTGGAGGCTAGATGCAACTGACCGATCAAATCACCTTAGATGGCAGTAAGCCGCTGCTCATGGCGGGCAATTGCGTGTTGGAAAGTCGTGACATTGCCTTTCGCACTGCCGAGTTTTTAAGCGAAATGGCAGAACGGCTCCAGGTGCATTATGTGTTTAAGGCGAGTTATAAAAAGGATAACCGTTCAAACGCCGCTTATTTCTCGGGGATGGCGCTCCCTGAGGCCTTAGAGATTTTTCGGGCGATCAAAAACGAATTCGGCGTGCCTTTGGTAACCGATGTTCATTACCCCACTGAATTGGCCGAGGGGGTTGCCGAGGTGTTTGACATCTTGCAGGTTCCCGCTTACTTGGTCATGCAGACCGAGTTGGTGTTGGCCATTGCGAAAACCGGCAAAACGGTGAACCTGAAAAAGGCCCAGTTTCTACACCCGGCGGATATGGGTAAGGTGGTCAAAAAGGTAGAGACCACCGGCAATAAGAAGATCATGCTCACCGAGCGGGGTTCTACCTTTGGTTATCGCGATTTGGTGGTGGACCCGAGAGGCTTTCATATCATGAAGGAGTTTGGGTACCCCGTACTTTTTGACGCCGGGCATTCCATCCGCAAATACGGGGTCCCCTCATCAGACCCCAAGGGGGGGGCCAAGGAATTCTTGCCCACCTTGATGTCCACCTCCGCGGCAGCGGATTTAGCGGGATTGTTTATCGAGGTACACCCCGACCCGACCCGTGCCCAGTGCGACGCGGCCAGTCAGTTGAGTTTTGCGGAAGCGGAGAAATTGATCCCTCGTTATTTTGCGATTGCGGAGTTTGTACGGGAACTCGCTTGAAAATTTTGACGGTCATCCCCGCGAGGCTCGGCTCGGAGCGGTTGCCCAATAAGCCTTTACTGCAAATTGAAGGGGAGAGCATGATTCGCCGGACCTTGGAGCGGGTTGTTGCCAGCGGGCTCAGCCCGGTGGTGGTGGCGACCGATGCCCAGGCGATTATAGAGGAGGTGAAGGGCTTTGCGGGAGTGATCCCCCTGATGACTCGTATGGATCATAG
>JAJRZQ010000043.1 GCA_024275165.1 bacterium
AACAAACAATATGGGCCTGAAGGCCAAAGCCCAAGAACTGGGGGTGGATGAGGACTCTTTAAAGGAGTTTGTCGCCCGTCAGCAAAAGGCCAAAGAGCGGAAAAAAGATATTGCGCAACTTGCCGAAGAGTTTGGGGTAGACACAGTTACATTATCTTCTGAATTTCGAATAGGGTCAATATTCAGTATTTCGCTAAATGCATTACTAATTTTTTGTTTTTTAATATTACCGCCTCTTGTGGGTCTATTTGAATTGATAGTGGGCTCTGCGCATAATGATTTGTCTTCAAGTGCTTTAGGTCTATTAGGGTGTTCTCTTTGGCTTTTACTTGGAGTATTTTTTGAAATTCGTCTTTGGAAAAGTTATAAGATTATTCAACGAATGATTCAGAAAAATAAATCAGCTATTTATGCCTAATTTTTCCTACCAAAGTTTGTTCCAATAATATCATTGAGTGCATTTTCAACAGGAGAATTTCTTGATCGAGAAATGTTTTCATCATCTTTGTCTGCAAAAATATTTTTCATCATTTTGCTGTAATCACGGTTAAATTGATTCTGGTCTAAAGAGCCTGATCGGCTGTGATAAGTAACTAAATTCTCTTGTTTTTCTCTGAGAAACCAAGATCAAGACTTTAGGCGATAAATACAAAGAAGAAATTAAGAAACTGCAAACTAATGCGGCCAATAACATTGGAATCCCATTTTATATTTATAGCGGTAAAATTCTGCAAAATCACCAAAATGGCTTAGGTGCCCAATTACGCGTCGACCCTTCTAAAAGCAAAACCCCTATGAAATTAGTTAGTAATTTTGATAGTGATCAAGATATTTTAAACAGCATGAGTTCTGGCCAGCTTTCTGGTATTGTGATGGCCTTAACTTTATCCCTTAATCAAGCCTTTTGTAATACTTCAAAACTGGGGATGCTAATGATTGATGATCCTTTACAAACGATGGATGACATCAACTTAGCCTCTCTCATTGAATTGCTGAGAAGCGGCTTTAAAGGCAAGCAATTGATCCTCTCAACTCATGAAGACCACTTGTCCCAGCTCATTCAATACCGCTTTAAACAATATGGTTATGTTCCAAAAGTTATAAATTTGATGAAGGAAAGTCTAAATTCCACAGAAATTGAATAAAATTTTAACATTATTTTAAGATCGTCCACATTCTCGTTACTGTTATGATTGAGGTTGCCACCATTTCGTGAGCACCTTAAATCGCTGAGAGAATTATTTATTCTTTTGACAATGGTCATGTAAAAGAAAAATAAGCGTGGCGGAGCAGATCAAAGACCGATCCAAGTTTCTTTTTTCGCGTCTCTTAAAGGCCTTAGAGGCGGAAATCTAGCAAGAAGCCGTTTCTTTCGGCACCGACGAACTCAACGGAGCCTTTTTATCTGGGAGGCGATTGAACGGGATTTGGGGGTTTTTGAGCGGGATTTTCACGAGGCGGCCCATCAATCCAGCCTCAACAGTGAATGCTCGATAGCCGATTCTTGAATACTTGCGCTTTTACTATTTTTATTGATTTATGTATTTATGTGTGTTATGGTTTTGATAAAAAAGGATGATAGTGACAAAGCGAGAGATTGAAAAATACCTCAAGCAAGCTGGGTTTGTAAAACAAGGAGGGGGTAAACACGATCTCTGGTTTAAAGAAGGTGTTGGCTTGATCCCTGTACCTCGCCATAAGGGAGATATCCCCCTAGGTACGGCGCGCAGTATTTTGCGCCGGGCTAAGATAGACAAAAAAATTTAAGGCAAAACGATGTACTACGCAATTTTTACACAAACTATGGAAGGGGTGGAAGTCCGCTTTCCCGATGCACCCAGTGCCATCACCTTTGGCAAGGACTTGGATGAAGCCTATGAAATGGCCGTCGATGTGCTTTCGGCCATCTTGGCGGCAGGCAAGAAAGGGCAGGATTACCTAACCCCTCATGTCTTAGAAGACCTGCAAAAGGGGATGAAGGAGGGGGAATTGATCTTTCCGGTGCGACCAGACTCAAAAATTATGGAAAGCTATTCCCCCAAAGAAAGAGTCAGCGTCATGCTGGATAAGGCGTTGCTTTCCGAAATCGACAAAGCCCGAGCCAACCCCAAGGTAGACCGCTCGAAGTGGCTTGCCAATGCGGCCCATTACTTTTTAGGGCAGCAAAAGGCTACATGAGTTCTTTGTTGAATTGAGTCAAATATTAAGGTATGATAACGCAAACTTTTGGAGATATCATGAGCGAGCAAACAAACAATATGGGCCTAAAGGCCAAAGCCCAAGAACTGGGGGTGGATGAGGACTCTTTAAAGGAGTTTGTCGCCCGTCAGCAAAAGAAAGAAAGGCAAATTCTTCCAGTTGTGAGCTTTAACGATATGTTTCTAGCGAAATATATTAACTTTATTTTTCCCCCAGTCTTTTTGTTTACATTCATTTTTGGGGGATTTTTTGGCAATTGGGGTTGGCTTTCAATAATTATTTGGGTGGTTTTTGGCTCCTTACAACTATTTGAATATAAAAAATATTCAACTATTAGAAAGCTTTATAAAATCTAGAATATTTTACTGATTTTTTGATCTCCTTTTGTAATTCCATATTCATCATTCGCATCTAAAGCTTCATTGTCAGCATTATTTAAAGCCTTCTTCATCATATTTGCATATGCGTGATCAAAAGCATCGCGATTAGGTAAATTTCCATTTTTATATGCTTCAAATATAGCCTCTTGTTTTTTAAGTAAGGCACCATAGATCATATTTTTCTGTTCAGTTACGCTTTTATTGCTATAAGTAGACGCTCCAACATTAATCCCAGCTTTGCCTAGTAATGTATTAGTCGTACTAAGACCAGCTTCTCCTTTTGCCCCCCCAGACTCGCTCATTTGCTTTGAAACAACTTGCTGAATTGCATTTGCAGCTACCATCGCTTGCCCTTTCATAGCGGCTTGATCTAAATTCCCGTGAGCATCATACAAGTTGTCGGTTAATGCTTTGTCGCCAGTTCGGGCCATATAAGCTAAGGATTCTGCATCTATATGTGACCCAGCTTTTTGAGTGCGGCTGGTATCCACCTCGCTGGTACGCATGAACTTGCTCGATCGCACATCGCTTTGGGTATCGCCTGTTTTGGAGCGGGAGGCCTGGGTGGCGTCCAGCACCCCTTCGCCGCTGTTGGCGTTGATGTTGAAATCCATCATCTGCCCTTCATGCAGGTCCGCGGCAGCGGTTTCCCCCTTGTTTGTTCTCATCAGTTCCTTGGCCCCCGCCAAGGTCGCCGCTGTTAGGGCCATGCTTCCCTTGGCCATGACCTGTCCCTTTTCGCCCACGGCGAGGCTATCCAGCTTCATGCCCGACTTGATTCCCTGAAGGCCGTTTTTCTTGGCCGCTTGGGCCATCTTGGCGGTTACCACGCTCCCGCTCGCCTTAAACTTGGCGATCTGCGCTTGGCTGGATAAGCCCACCTTGCTCCAGGCCGCCACTTCTCCCTCTTGACTGCCCAAGGTGGTGCCGATTTGACCGGCGGACATATCGGCGTTGGCGGCCGCCCGATCGGAAAAACCCATTTCGTGGGCCACCCGGTTTTGGGCGTCGTGAGTGGCGAGTTTTTGCTGGGCGTCCATGGCCGCCGCTTCCTCGTGGCCGGCCATGTTCTCCGCCTGGGCAGCCCCGTAGGCGATACCCGTCTGTTTTTGGGCCGCGTTGGCCCGGCCCCGCCGCAGAAAATCGGGGCTCGCGTTGGCCACGGAAACCGAACCAAAGGACTGCTCCAGTTCGGTGAGCTTTTTCCCTTTGCCTTCGATGGACGCCGCCTGCGCCCCTTGGCTCGCTCCCGCCGTGATGGATCCGGTCATCTGCCCCACGGCGCCGGCCATCAAGGCCCCGGAACTAAACCCGGCTATACTGGCAAAGGTGGCCGCCAAGGTCACCCCCAGCATCCGCATGGTGCCGAAGAGCCCCAAGGCCTTGCCCGCAGCGGAAGGGGTGAGCATCATCCCGTCGTACCCCGTCTGGTTCATGGCCACCTCGGCAAAATAGTCGATCGCCATATTGATCGTCAGCACATGGGTCACCGCGTCCATGATCCCCCAGAACATGACAAACACAAACAAGCCCATCATCTGGTTGAGCACCTTGCCGTAGACGGGGGTGACCAAAAATAGAGCGAAAATCGGCAGCAAAATAATCGAAAAGGCGATGACGATCCCCCGGATAACCGGCATATACTCATTGGCCACCATAAAGGTGGTCATCCCCTGCATCATCATGTTTTGGTTGGCCAAGGCCATAGCCGCCTTGTCGGTGGAAGAGCTGTTCAGCGCATTGTTGAGAGAAGCCGCCAAATGCGCCTGACGGATATAATCGATCGAGGGCATGGGGTTGCCTTGCGAGGCCGCCAGCTTGATGTGCCCGTCGATGATGCTCTTGCAGGAGGCATAGCTGGAGATATCGTCGGGGTCGATCCCCGCCTGCTTGCAGATGGATTTGCGGTATTCCTCAAAGGTGCCCGGGGACGCGTAATAGTTCTTTATCCCCCCGACCCCGGTCCAGGCCTCGGCGCAGGACATGGCCAGCCCCGTGGGGTTGGCGGCATCGTAAACCACGGTGGGAACAATCGGGTCGGCCGCTTGGTCCAAGATACCGATGAAATCGTTGTTTTTGGCGATATTGTTGATGGTCAGGGTGGTGCCCGGTCGTTGCAACTCAAAAAGCAGGCAATTGCTCATGTAGCCCTCCAGGCTTTGTTCCCTCAGGCCGTCGCTCATCCCCGGCTTGATCTCGGCGATTTTTTTGATCAAATCGAACCCGATGCCCCCCGCCCCGGAACGATAACTCATGGCTTGGTCCAGCACGGAAGTATCCACGATCTCGATAATGGAGCGCTCAATACTGTTGGTCACCCCTAAAAAAACCACCGCCAGTTCGGGGATCCCGGATATCTCCATGGATTTGTTCAAGACCTTGTCTTGCACCATCAGACTGCCGGTGGGGACAATGGTGCCGATATAAACGGTAATTCCCGCGAAAAGAGGGAGCAAGGGGGCAAACCCAAAATCCACCTTGCCCGCCTTGATCCCCCGAATCGCCTGCAAGGCCATGATCCCCAACCCAGAGGCCACGGCCAGGGGCAGAAAAAGCAAGTGATAGCGGCTATCGGAAAAAATCAGGGCCATGGTCTTTATAGCGTTGGTCACTGGGCCGAAAGCGTTGTAGACATGGTATTCCATGGTAACGGCCAGGGCTTGGCCGGGTAGGACCGTCAATAAAAACACCAAAGCCAGAGAAGAGCGTTTCATTGTTTTCTCCAGATGAAGCGTTGAAGTTTGGTTGGAGGAAGGAACCGGGTCGCCAAGCGGGTCTCTTCCAAGGCGGGCAACAGTTCCGGACAACCTGAAGGCAACAGCAAAAAAAGCGTTGGGAAATCGGCTAAAAGCAGTAAAATTGGATTCTTTTTCATTTTGTCGTTCTTGTTTTCAGGTTGATGAAGTTCATGGCCAACCGCTCTTTGGCTTGACGCGGTTCTTGTTGTCGGATTCGTTCCTTGGCAAAGCGGGTTAAATGGCTTGCCGGATAGATTTCATGAGCTACCCAGGTTTTGGCGCGCCGCGCCGCCTCTTTTTCTCCCAACTCCTTCCAGAGCGCGACAAACAAGTCTTGGTGCTCGTCGATCAAGCGCAACTCTTGGCGCAAATCCTGGAGCGCAATTCCTTTCTTTTGCCTTCTGCCCCTTTTTTGCCTTTCTTCATGGGACTACCTCAGCATTTTGGCTTTCATGACGCCTTGGATCTGGGCCTTCTTCTCCTTGCCGAATCCGCCGATGGTAGAGAGATGAGAAATCTTTTGCTCCGCCTCGGCGATCGCTTGGCCGTATTCGCGGGTAATGCTCTGGTGGAGCTTCCAAGAGCTATCCTTCAGCCTTGAGAAACCTTCCATGGCCCCGGCCATGATGTGGATCTTGCAGCTGTTGGGTTGCTCGCTCGCCGTGGACTGGATCATGGTTGCCAGATTGAAGGCTTCCTCGGCGATGGCCGCGACATCCCCCAACATCCGGTAGGCCCGATCCATGGCCCAAAGCCTCCCGAACTCTTCGAGCAGATTGTCTTCCAACTTGGTGGTGACCGAAATCTGGGCGATCCTACTGACGGGAAAACCGCTGGTTTCCAAAGAGGCCTTTTCCGCAGGGGTCAAGGCTCCCTTGGTCTTGATTTTGGTCTGGTAGGCGGCCATCACCATTTTGGAATGGGCTTCCAAGTTGTCGCTGACCCCGTTGACCGTGCGCTTGACCTCAACGCATTGGGTGGTGATCCCGTCGATCCCAACGATTTTCTGCTCCGCGTGACCGGAGATAAACCGTTGCAGACTCAAGGCCGCGTTGGCCGAGCAGGGCGGGTCGAACTTGACCATATAACCGTCCCGCTTTTCGATGATGATGTCTCCAAAAAGCCCTCTTACAAAATCCATGTGCCCGCTCGGATAACCGAGTTTATCCCCGATATGCGAAAGTACCGAGCCGGAGCGGCCAAAAACATCCCTGACCTGGGCCGGGCAACCGGCCAAAAGCCCGTCGATCTGGGCCGTGGTGACCACCCCCCCGGCGGCTTGAATCTTTTCGGTTTCGTCTCTCCAAAAATTCCCCGCCACGCTCTGCTGGAAACTGACAATGTCTTCGGTGATTTGCTTGTTGTCCGAAAGGGGGCTGGCGATGGTGGCCACCAAGGCCTTGGAGGCCTTGCATTCATCCAATTGCATTGAATTCATGCTGTCCAGCCAGGTATTGACGCTCTTCATCGTGTCCGCGCAAGAAGCGCAAAGGGCCTTAAAGGCCAATTCAAAGGCCGCGGCAGGGGCTCCGGCCAGGATCCTTCGTAATTTCGTTTCAAAAAACTTTTGATCCACAAAGCCGTAGGAGCCCATAAAGATATCGATCCCCCCGCAACCGACCTGGATCTTGGGAGGAGTCAAGGTAAAGAAGGGGTCGCCGCGCAAACGGGTGCGGGAGGAATAGCTCCCGGCCGTCAAATACCCGTATTCCGAGCCTTTATACACCCCCGGTTTGGTGACGGTTTGCTGGTCCATCCAGGTATCGAGCAGGTTGGCCGCCTGGGCGAAACCAGGGAGGATAAATAGGGCCGAGACCAGGCATAGGGCCTTAAAAAGCGTAATATATTCCCGCTGACGCGCCTCTGGTTGTCGCATTGCTCGCTCCTGTTTGGGTTTGAATCAAGGCTTTCCCTGCGCTGCTTAAAGGAGAAGAGCCGTAGATTTGCAATTCCAGCCCTGAATCCTTCCCCGGGATCCGCACGCCCGAGGCGAACTCAAAGGAATGGGCCAGCATTTTTGGGGTTTGTCGGTCGCTGTACCCGTTGCCCGCCAATTCGATAAAGAGATCCAAGCCCTTGACTTCCGCCTGATACCCGAAGCTGATTCGGTTCCAGCGGGGTTTCAGATCCTTCGACAGCTCCCTCGTATGCCGGAATTCCGTAAAAAACCCCTCCCCATCGTCTAAAACCAAGGCCAAGCGCGATTCATCGCGGTTGGACCGGGTCGAGTTTTGCGCGACCTCGTAACTCGTGAAGCCCAACTCGAACCAGGTCCCCCTAAAACCGACAAAGCCGCCCGTCTCGCTGTAGTTTTCCTTAGCGGCGGTCTCGTTCCAAAGGTTGATCGCCGCTCCTTGTAAGTTGAAACCAAAATGACTCAACAGACCCGTACCTGGGTGGATCGCCTCTCCCCTGCGAATGGGGTCGCTTTGCAGTTTGGCCCCGAGGGCCAAGGAGTTCTCTCCCGCGACCAAGGGGCTTGTAAAACCCCAAACCCCCAACAGCAGCAAGAGTCGTAAACTTTTTCCTTTCATATCTCTGTTTCCCTTAAGATTGAGTTCAACGCCTTGGGCGCGGGTCAGACCCGCCCCTTTGCCGATGAGGACGCTCCAACCCCCTCAGGCGCGGATCGACAAATCGGTGGTTTGGAAAAGGCCCCTGAAAGCGGCTTTGGGGATGTTGTTTATCGCGCCGCTCTTTTGCGTGCCTCCGCTTTTTTTGCCGAGGGCGAAGCGTCCCAAGCGGCTTTTTGTTTCCTAAAATCTTGTGGTTGAGCCGCTGCCCCGGGTTGAAATAAAGAGGCCTTTTTTTGTGAATCCGGTGGGCCCGCGGTTTGGCCTCCACCACAAAAAGACGCTCTCGCGCCTCAAGGGGCGCGAGCGAGCCGAAACAGCTCCAAAGCAGCAGCAAGCGCAGGATTTGTTGGTTTTTTCTTTTCATATCTCCGTTTCCCTTAAATGGAGTTCCACGCCTTTGGTAATGATCACATCCACCCTTTTTCCCGGAAGGATCTCCACCACCGGCAGGCTTTGCTTGGCAAGAGCGATATAAAACTTCTCCAAGGCCCCGGCGGCCTTGGCCAATCCCTGACCCATCGCCCCGCTCGCGATCTGCTTGCTGTTGAGGAATTGGGTCTTTTGTCCCGTGGTGTCGGTCGTCACCTGTTGGGCCGATTGGGCGGACAACTCCCCAAAGCCGCCGATAAAACCGGCCAAGGCGGAGCGGGCCAGGCTGGCCCCGAACTTGGCCACCACCTTGCCCGCCAGCCCCATGTTCCCGTCGGCGTCCACCACAAAGCCCTCAATCTTCTCCTCAATGACCGCCTTGCCCCGAAGGCTCACGCAACTGATGGAACTGACGCGCATCTCCACCCGTTCGGTGGCCAAACTCCCAAAGCCCTCGGCAATGATGAAGCAGCCCTTGAGGTTCTTTTTCAGGTTGTTGGGCAAGATCGCCGGCAGGCTGACCCGCAAAATCACCGGTTGGGGGTTGCCCATCCCCTCCTCGCTGACCAAGGCGTGTACCCCGCTCAAGGTGGTCGCCTTTAAAATGGAGACCGGCAGATAAGTGCTCAAATTGGTTTTTTGGATTTTCTTTTTTTTGCGCTCGCGGCTACCGGCTTGGACCACCGTCGCTCCGCCGGCCCAGGCTTTCTGCTCCGGCAGGGCGCCATTTTTGGCGCCCTGCCGGTTCGTCGCGACGGAAAACCCGCCTCCTCCGGGCACATACCTGACGGCGTTGTTGGCGAAAGCCCCACCAGGGGCGGGAGGAAAAGCCCCTCCTTTTTTCGGCGCGGACCCGCTGGCCGAAGCAGGCCCTCCTCTGGCCAGGTTCGTTTTGATACGGCTCAACTCCATTCGCAGCTTTTGCATCTCCTCTCCCATCGCGCCTATCTTGGCGGTTCGCTCTGCCCGCTCTTTTTTAAGCATCTCGTTGGCTTGGGCGAAAATCGACTTCTCCAAGGCCCGATTGTCAAAATGGATCACCCGTTGCTTCACCACCTTGGTCGGGGCGACCTCCACCTGCTCGCCCCCCGAAAAAAGCGCCAGAAAAGTCACGCTGCCCACAAGACCGAAGAGAACATAGGTTTTTTTCTGTTTCGGGGATTGATCCATCCACCAGGTCTTGATTTTTTCTGGTAACGCCGGATTCATTCGCTCTCCTTGGCCTGCTATGGCCGAGGCTTTCGAGTCAAGGAGAGGCCCCTTTGCTCGTTCACCTTTTCCACCACCAACAAACGGGCCGATTGCCCCTTTTCCAAGGTCATGGGGTCGATGCTGATGGCCACCGGGTTTTTGGAAATCTCGATTTTCCTAAAATCCATCTCCCGAAGCCTCAAGGTCGGCCCCTTGTTGTTCACCACGAACTCCAAGAGTCGGTATCCCTCCCCGTCTTGGGAAATCGAGCGTTTGAGTTCGATCCGCAAATGCTCAAAGAGCCGGATCTCCTCTTTCTTCAGCACCGTGGACCAGCTTTGTGGGATTTGATCTTGGTAGACCTTTTTGATCATCCTCAAGATCCGCTCGTCTTCGCTTAAGTATCGATTCTTCCTGCGATTCGCCTCGATTCTGTCCAAGCCCCCTCTGGTCAAGAGCACGGTTTTGGAGGGGACGGCCTTTGGCTTGGCCAGTATCTTGTACATGGCGCCATCGCAGTCGATAATAAACTCGCCGCGCCTCCAGACCAGCGTTCGCTTGCCATTGACCTGACTTTGCAAAAAGGTGATGTAGGCGCTTTCCCCCCGGATGATCACATCGATGTTCTTCTCTTTTTGAAAGATCACATCCTTGATGGTTCGGCCCTTACAGCGCACCCAATTGGTATCGACATTGGACAGGATGATCTCGTTGGTGACATCGGGATAAACCCGCGACGGAGTATGGGAGCTCGCCTTTGACTTGGCCAGGGCCGCCGGTCCAAGGCCGCCCAAAAGCAATAAGCCCGCCAGGCGCAGAGCAAAATTAAGGTTCTTGTTCATTCCACATCTCCAAGATGAAAAAACGCCCCGCCTCAATCCTGTAGCGGATTTTCAGTTCCGCCTCCTTCGGGGGCTGAGCCGTGGCGTTTAGGGTTTGCAGGATCACTCCCTTGAGGGTTAAGAGATCCTCTTGAACGGCAATCTCTTTTTTGGGATGAAAGCTTTGGGTCAAGTTGGCCGTCTGCGCCCCCATCGCCATGTCCTCATAGACCTTTCTCGCGTCGGCGTAAGCGTCGGCGTGATACAACTCCAACAATTCGGCTAATTGCCCTTGGACCGTGGAAGGGGTAAAGGTAAAGGCCAAGCCCGTTACATACCGGGCCATCATCCGTAAATAAGCCCCGTCCGCCCGGTGGTGGTTCACCCGCGCCTGCTCGGTGAGGCTCGCGGGAGGCACCAAGATCACCGTCTTGTCGTTCAGGCAGGCCGAGCTTTGCAGCAGGTTGAACAGGCTGACTGCCACCAGACAAAGCATCCCGAACCTATAAAGGCTGACTTTCTTCTTCAGTCGGTCCATGTGGCTTAAGAATTCCGTCGCTTTCATTCGATGAACTCCTCTTGAAAAATAAAACAATCCGGGTACCCCTCAAAACCGCTCAGCCCGGCGTAATAAAAAACATGGACGCTGAATCCCTTGGGGAAATCGCTCTTGATCTTTTCGTACCCCCAGGGGGCTATCCCCACCATCGGCCAAAACCAAGCGCTCAAGGTGATGGCGAAGATCAAGAACAAAATCGTTAAGATAAAGGTGTCCACTTCCCAAAAGAGGACCATGATCGGCTTGTTTAGGTAGGTGGGCACCTTTAGGCTCTCCATGCTCAATACAACAGATCCAGGGTCGCCCCCATGCTGTTGACGATGGAGGGCATCTTGCCGATGACGGCTCCGCCCCCGATGGCCATCGCCGCCGGCATGATCTGTTGCTTAAAGAGCAAACCGGCCCCCCCGACCCCGCCTAAAACCACGATGGAGTTGCCGATGGGGCCGTTCAGTCCCTTGTTGACCACCATGTCGTAAACATCATAGCCCAGTTGCCCTTGGGCCGGGACGGGCAAGGCGTAGGCCGCCTCCCCCAACGCCATCACCGCAAGGCTCATGACAACAAAAGGAAGGTATTTTTGGGCGAACCCGCAAACCCTCCGCCCTTTATTTTGCCTTTTCATGGTTGGATTCCTCCTGAAAAAGGGGGTAGGGAGGCTTGGCCTCCCCACCCCGGATGGTGAAGGCGCGAACCAAAGGCCTCATTGCCTTGGGCTCGCGACCCTCACAAACGACGAAGGCCTTGCCCGGTAAAAATCGGGCTAAGTCCGTCTCCGGCTTCCACCGCGGATATTGGACGATCGCCAAGACCCAAAAGGGGGCTAAGAGGATATATCGCTTCATTTTTTCGCTCCTTCATAGATGGTGGGATCCATCACCCCGCCTCGTTCCTGTTCCAACATGTAATATTCTTCCGGCTCAATCAGGCCTTCCTTGACCCGCAGCTTGCGATAAATCCGGTCCACCAGTTGGTTGACCCCCACGACCCCGATGGCGATCACCTCTTCGTTGGGGTCGCCGTCCTTGAGCAACACCAAGGTGGGTGTCACCTGAAGGTTGAAAAAAGCGGCGATATCGGGCCGCTCGTCCACATCCACGGTTTCGATGCGCCAAGCGGGATAGGACCTGCGAAACTGCCGCAAAATCCCCTCTTGGGTGCGGCAGTGAACGCAATGGCGCGAATGCAAAAAAACCAATCCGTAGTTGCCCGCCTGGGCATGGAGCAGGCCTTCGATCTCTGCTTGGCGCTTTATGTAGGTCGCCTTGCGCCCCGGATTGTTGGTAGGCATGGCTTGATCCCAAGCTTGGGCCTTGTCCCGGTTTTTTTCATTCAAGTACCCCGCCACGGCGGAAAAGGCGCTGGCCTTTCTGGCCGCGATATCCTGTATGGTTTGATACCGGGCCACATCTGCCGGTTTCAGGGTCATGACCGCCCACTTTTTGACCTCCTCCAAATGAGCCTGGAATGGATCGGGGTGCATCTGCCAAAGCTCCGCGTCGCTGTAACTCCGAGGGGCTTTGGGCGCTGGGTCGGCAGTCGCGTCCGGCTGTGTTGCCCGCGGTTTCTGCCAATTGTAATTAAACCACCCGTCGCTGCGGTCTCCCACCGCGGCCCAAGCTGTTTGGCTCCATAAGGCCCAGCTCAGAAGGATTGCCCAAAATTTGCCGAAAGCGCTAAAAGCGCGCATAACTCCTCGCCAGTAGTCTCGATTGATCGATCAAGCCGAAATAGCGGCTGTCAAAGCTGTCCTCGCTGTCCCCCATCACAAAAAGCTTGCCCTCTGGGATCACGCCCTCAAATTCCACAGGGGGAGGCTCCGTTCTCAATCGGCCCAAAACCTCTCCCTCGCAAACCGCTTGGCCCCGGCCCACCAACAATCGCTCCCCAGGCAAACAGGCGACTCGCTTCACCAAGATCAATTCCCTGCCCCTTGCCAAACGGGGATCGCTCCAGGGGAAAAACACATAATCCCCCTTTTTCACAACCGGGTAGCGCTCCAAGATAAACCATTTAGGGTGAACCGAATGGCTGGCGTTCCTGGCCACATGAGACCAGCCCCATTGGGCCAACCCCATCAGCAGCAGGGTCGAACCCCCGGCCACAACAAGGCTACGGATTGCTGAAATGAAGGAAGATTTCTTCGCCATTGCTGCTGATCACCATGTCTTTGCGAATTACAATCCGGTTGCCCCTGAGTTGGGACAACAGGTCTTTGATTCGGTCGATCCGGGCCAGCGCCTCTGCTTCTTGGATCTCCCCCTTGGCCAAGGCGGTCGCCTGTTCTAAATTGAATCCCAAAATATCCGCCGTTACGATCCGGGTAGCGTAAAACTCGTGGTACCCCCAAAGGAGCAAAACCATGAGGCCGACCTGCCACAGGCCCTTCAGCGCGAAAGGAATCACTTCTTCCGGCAAGGGGAAAAGCTTTTCCCAAATTTGCCGGTCCTTGTCCGCTTTGGTTTGTTGGGTTTCATTCATGTCGCTCCTTGAGTTTGGATAAAAGTTCTTTCGGTAGGGTTCCCTTGCCCTCCTCGACAAAGCGCTTCAAGGCGTACTCCAGCTTGGCGTCGCCCTTGAGGATCAAAACGCTACCCGGAGCGGGCTTGTCTTGCCCGCTCAAGGGGCCCCGAGCCCAAACCATCGCGGGCACCCGTTTTATCGACAGCGCGCGAAAGGGATTGGGGTTGATGCTCAAATTCCAAAGCTGCTCGCATGCTTCTTCCAACAAGCAGTCGGGGTTTTTCAAAAAAATCTGTCGGCTCCACAGCAGGGTTTTGCTCATGGAACCCCCATAAAGCCCCCGCATCGCCACCTCGATTCGCCCGTCTTGGATATTGCCCGCGTCTTTCAAATAGGAACGAATCGCTTTTTTGGGCATGGAAGAAGAAACCAAGATATAGAGACGCTCTCCCCTACCGGCCTTGGAGGCGGCCCCGGTAAAATCGGGCAGCGTATAAAGCAGGGCCTCGCCGCTCTTGCCGGCAAAGGGGTTGTCCTTATTTAAGGGGCCGAAAATATCCTTGCCCTGCCTCGCCCGCTCCTTGGCTAAGGCCTCGTCCAGCGCTGAAATATCCGGGAGCGGGCCTTCGTGAACAAGACGATCCTTCACCTTCATTTGTTGGCCTCTTTTCTCCGCCCTTTGTTGTAGGCTCTTCATCTCTTGGTTGAGGGAACCTCCTCGCGGCTCTTGGGCAAACGCGATCCAGCCGCAGGCCGTGAGGGCAAAAAAGCAAAAAAGGATCTTGTCGCGCCTGCCGATCATTTTTTCTCCTTACAGGGCGCAGCAGCCGCGCTGCCGCCAGATTAAGGTTACGGAATTGTCGTAAAGGTAAGGGAGGTTTTTCCCCACCCCCCAAACCATGTCGCTTTGCCCAATGGCGTTGCAGGTCACCCCCCGCGCCGGGAGGGCCGGTTGAAACCGGTAGTGGTGTTTGACCCAAACCGGACTGGGCAAGGAGGCGCAATTCCACAAGGCGGGATCCAACAAGGTAAAGCCCGGGGTCCGCCCCATGCGGTACAGCATCCTCGCCGCCAAGCCCGCGGCGCTGATCAGCTCGTTGGCCGTATTGATGTTCCCCGTCAAGGGATAAGCGCTCCCCCAAGAGCCCAAACACCAAGGTTGCGACGAGTTGGAACAGCCCGCGTTGCTGGCCACGGCATCGGCGGCGCAGGCCAGCTGCGCCAAGGGATTGGCAAACAGCACCGCTTCTGGTTGCGCTAAAGCCGCAAACTGGTCGTCGTTCCACAGGGGGTCGATTTCCGTCAGCATCAAGACATCCATGCTCTCATTCTGCATGCAGGCGGAACTCAAGGCCGAACCCAAAATCAAGTCCGCGGGAAAGATCAACCAATGCACATGACGAAAACTGTGCTCTCCCTCCCCCCCTTGATGCTCCGAATGGCCGTTGTACCCCTGACTCAAGGCCTTGCTCACCTGAGTGCCGATGGAGGGAAAACACCAGGGTTCGGTCACCGTTTCCGCCATCCGGGCAGGCTCCCAAAAACTCATGCTCATGCCCGTTCGCGCCATCATGGGCGGCGGAGCGGGGCAGGAGCAAACCGGGGCCTCGTTGCCCGGAATGGGTAAATCGCAGGTCGGGCCGACCTGCGGGGCCGGCGGTGGGGCCGGTTGAGCCCCGATGCGAATAGGAAAAAGACAGGACCAACACACATCGGTCAAGGGGTTGATGAAGCGAGTCGGGCAAATTGCCCAGGCCTGGATGGAAGGCAACAGCAAGCAGAAAAAAAGAAGGATCTGTTTCATGGGCCGACCTTGATTTCAGTAACCCGAATCTTGCCGTCAACCTGCTCGATCAGGCAGGGGACGGCCTGGAGCCGAAACCGAGCCCGCACCGAACGGGGCAGGTAGTACACCGGGCGCTTCCAGTCTTCAGAGAGCTTGAGATAGCTTCCTCCCTGAGCTAAGAGCGTGACATCCTCCGCTCTCTTGAATTCGCTCTGCGCAAACCAGGCGAGCTGGACTAAGTCTTCGGGATCCAACACCAAATATCGCCTCGTCAGGGTCACAAAGGCGCTGGGGTCGAACTCGAAACCCTTGGGGTAGAGGATTCGGCCGTCGGGGCCGATCAAGTCCATGTCTAATCTGTAGGTCATATCGGGCTCAAAGGAGCGGGCTTTTAGGGCTCTGGGCAAGGGTTTGGCCCGATCCCCCGGTTGCAGTTCCAAGGCAAGTTTACGAAAATTCTCCTTTGTCATCCCCTCTTTCCACTTCCCCTTCTCGATCTCTTGATGAATCACCTCGATCAAATCAGGTTCAACGATCTTCCAGGTGCGGCCCGCGATACCTAAATCTTTTGCGAGCGCCAAATTCCTGTATAAAAGACAGGCCAACACCAAAGAAAAGAAAAGCCTTCTATTTCGTTCCACTAGTCACCCCCTGTTGGATGGTTTGTTGGATGGCCGCGGGATCCACCTGTTGGACCGCCGTGGGATCAAGGTTTAAGCTGTTGATAAACTCGGTGAAATCGATCTTGGAAAAATCGAGCTTTTGGAACTCGTCCATGGTCAGGCCCCGGCAATCGGGGTTTTGCGCGGTTCCAAACCCCAAACCCAATTGGGGCCGGCCCTGCTCTTGGATAATCCGCCCGATGATGCTGTCGAATCGGCAATAGCGCCGTCGCTTTTGGAAACATTGCCAAAAGCCCACGCAGGTACTCCCCGTCTGGACCCCGATGCACCTTCTGTCCGCGCACCATTCCCCCACAAAGCTGTCGATCTTGTCGTCATAGACATGCCTGGAGGTATCCCAGTCTTCCTGCACGCAAAAATCGACGCACAACGAAATCGCGGAGACCCCGTTGCATTGGCTGTTCAGGTTGGCCTTGCAGCAGGTGTAGTTGACCGTCCGCAAATCGGGGCTCCACTTTTTGCACGACTCGGCCATGCCGGCAAAGAGGCGGATATTGGCGTAATCGCAGGTGCCGTCGGGGTTTTTTTGAGCGCAGCTTTGCCCGGCCGCGACGCTTTTGCCGATCGCCGTGGCGGTCGCCAAACTCCCCACCGCGGAGCCAAAACCATCGGCCTGATTGGGCGGAACTTGGGGCAAGGTCGGATCCGCCAAGGTTTGGGTGGGGTGACTCGCGTCCACCACCACCTGGCCAAGGGGGCAATAATACTTGCGCTCCAAATGCCAAAAATCCCGCCAAAGATCATAACTCCCTAAGGTGCCCTTGAAGGTTTTTTTGGATTTAGGGGCGATTTTGCCGGTCTTGTTCCCGTTGATGTAGGTTAGGGTCTGATCGACGCTCTCGGTTAGGAGTCGGCAAGCAACCCCTTGGCGGCTCATGTCGGAAAGCAGGTTTTTGCAACTGTCCGTAACGCTTTCGGTAAAATAATCGTAGGTGCGGTAGGTCACCGAGACCCCGCCCGGTTTGGCGCTGCTATCGACCCGCCGGCTCAGCACATTGGGGGGCAGACCGGGCTCCTTGGTTTGGCAATGGGCGGTATAGTACCTTTGATCCAGGCCGATCAAGCGAAATTGATCGGTCCGGCTGGGCTGAAAGGTGCCGCAACCCCACCAAAAGGGGGAAGTGGAGGGGATCTGCGGAGCCCCTAAATCCTGCAAATAAAACTTGGCGCAGGTCAAGTTGCCTTCAATGTTTCGGAATTTATTGAGGGCCAGGTTGAAAATCCCCGTTTGGGCCGTACTCACGCACCCGGGCATACCAGAAGAAAACCAGGTGCCGCAGACCTCGTTCGAATCGGGGAAGGTGGAGCATTCATAAGACCTGCCGCAGGCAAACTCATGGGTTACGCTCCACCAAGCAGGGCAGACCCGGACCCCGCTGATGGTTTTGCAACCGCCGGCGTCAGTCCAACTTCTCAAGTGGGTACAAGAGGCGTTGAGGCTGGCGCAGTTGTTGGTGATCTCTTCCTTGAGTCGGGT
>JAJRZQ010000044.1 GCA_024275165.1 bacterium
ACCTGCTTTTGGAATACGCCTATCCCTTGATCGACCAATTGGATTTCTTCCAACAACAAAACCAACAATGGCAACGGATTCAAACAGGAGACGCCCATCCTTTTGAGCAGAGGCCTTTCTTGCATCGCAATTTCGTCTTCCTCCTCACCTTGGGGGCCCAGACAAAAGAGTTTTTCATTCGCGTGCAAAGCAGCGACACCCTAGAGGTTCCTTTATACCTTTGGGAACAAGGAGAATTTTACAGGGCCGACCACAACCAACAATTGGTTTACGGAATCTATTTCGGTCTCATGCTGGTCCTATTCACCTTCAACCTTTTATTGTTTTTATTGGTGCGCGATGGGGCCTATTTTGCCTACGCTGCTTATATTCTTTCCTTTACCGGTGTGGTCGCCTCCTTAACCGGGTTTTCTTTTGAATATTTATGGCCGAATTGGCCGGAATGGGCGAAGCTCTCTCGGCCTTTTTTCATTGGCGGCAGCATCTTGGCAATCGGCCTTTTTATCCAAAAGCTGCTGCATTTAAAAGAGCATCTCCCCCTGTATCACCGCCTGATGAACCTCCTCCTCCTGTTGGCAGGAGGGGTCATGCTCACCGCAATCACCGGATTTTTTACCTTTTCGATTCTCTTTGGGGTGTTGCTCTCCATCCCCGCGGCGTTGTTTGCCCTCTTTATCGGCATCGCTCGCTATCGCCAGGGGTATAGCCCCGCCAGATTGTTTCTGCTCGGTTGGAGTTCTTTGTTGCTCGGCATCGTCCTCTATTGCCTCAAAGCCTTAGGCTTGATCCCTCCCGGTTTTTGGGTCAACAACGGAATGCTTATGGGCTCGGTGATTGAAGTGATACTGCTGGCCACCGCCTTATCGGACCGAGTCTTTACCTTAAAAAAGGAAAAAGACCGCGCCTTTAACCTCTTGGCCGAACATTCCAACAAGCTCGAAGAAATCGTCGCTTTGCGCACCAAGCGCCTCAATCAGGCAATCCAGCATATCGAATCGAGCCTTGCCTACGCCCAGCGGATCCAGTCGAGCCTGCTCCCGAGCCCCGAATTGATCCAAAGCCTTTTCCAAGCTTCCAGCATTATTTGGAAACCGCGCGAGCAGGTCGGGGGGGATATCTATTTAATCCGCCAATTCGAGGACGGGGTGAGCATTGCCTTGTTCGACTGCACGGGGCATGGGGTTCCCGGGGCCTTGATGACCATGATCAGCACCAGCGGCTTGTGGCACATCATGAACCCCGAAAATCGCTCCGACCCCGCCTTATTGTTGCAGCGACTCAACCAGTTCATCAAAGAATACCTATGGCAACAATCTCGACAGCAGCACAGGGGCTCCAACGATGGGCTCGAAGGGGGCATCTGCTGGTTGGACTTAAAAACGAAAAAACTAAAATATGCCGGGGCGAGGCTGCCGCTCTTGCATTGGGATCAAAAAGAGTTGCAAATCCTCCCCGGGGATAAACAAGAAATCGGGTATCGCAGTAGTTTAGCTGATTTTGTCTTTCAAACCCGCACCCTCTCCCTCAAAGCGGGAGACCGCTTTTTCCTCTACACCGATGGGCTCATTGATCAACTGGGGGGAGCAAAACACTTCCCCTTTGGGAAAACCCGCCTCACCCAAGCCTTAACCAGCCAGTTCCACGCCCCCATGGCCATGCAGACCAGCCACCTCATTCAGTTATGGAAGCAATACCAGGGTTCCCATGAACAGGTTGACGACCTCACCTTTTTGGGGTTTGAGGTTTAAGCCTCTCTAGGAGTTCACCCTAGGGCATTGATCCTATTACATTTTAATTATATTTTTTACTGAAAAAAGTTGTCTTCACCTTGAAGGTAACCTAAAATAAGAATGTAACGCCCTTTCAAAGCAACCCCTTCCATCGCGCACCTGGGGCTGCTTGAGTTCTTCTTCAGGTGCCTACATAATCAACTATGATCAACAGTTTGCCCCCCCACCAGCCAGAACAAAGGTTAGAACTTTTACGAGGCGAACAAGTCCCCATCAAAGAAAAAGAATTTCAACAATTTTCCCAATTGATCTACCAAGAAAGCGGGATCAATCTGACCCGGGATAAACAAAGCCTGCTCAAAACCCGCTTAAACAAAATGCTCAAGCAGGCGGGGATGAGCAACTACCAAGCATACTACGAATACATCACCCTGCGACAAAACAAAGACAAGCTCTTAGAGGTCATTGACGCCATTTCCACCAACCACACCTTCTTTTTTCGTGAGCCCGAACACTTTGCGTTGCTCAAAAAACTGGTCCTCCCCGACTTAAGCCAAAAGCTCAGTGCCGAGGGGAGCAAGGATTTACGGCTTTGGTGCGCCGCCAGCTCCAGCGGGGAGGAGCCCTATTGCCTGGCCATGACCTTAATGGAGTTTTTCGGGCCCCAATACCCCCATTGGAAGGCCGGAGTGTTGGCGACCGATATTTCCACCAAGGTATTGAACTTCGCCCAAAAAGGGATTTACAACCCCAATCAATTAAGCGGTCTGCCCCAGGCACTGCAGAACAAGTATTTCAACTCTCAAGCCGACGGCTCGGCAGAGGTCAAAGATTTTTTAAAAAAAGAGGTTCTCTTCCGCCGCTTCAACCTGATGAACGAACAATATCGATTCCGCCAGCCCTTTCATCTTATTTTTTGCCGCAATGTACTGATTTATTTCGATAAAGCAACGGTAGAACAGGTGATCCACCGCTTTTACCACTGCCTCGCCCCGGGGGGCGTCCTCTTTGTCGGTCACTCTGAATCCCTCAAGCGCATCAAAAACCCTTTTTCCCTGCAACTAGGCCCCTCGGTTTTTCAAAAGGAACTCGCATGAAAGAACAGGCCAAACGAAAGATCCGGGTTTTGGTTGTCGACGACTCCGCCTTGGTACGCAATGTCATCAAAGAGGGTTTAAACCAAGACCCCAATTTGAAGGTAGTGGGCACGGCGAGCGACCCCTTCATCGCCCGCGACCAAATTGTCGCCTTAAACCCCGATGTCATGACCTTAGATGTCGAGATGCCCCGCATGGATGGCATTGAATTTTTAAGGCACCTCATGCCGCAACACCCCATGCCGGTGATCATCGTCAGTTCCTTAACCGAAAGAGGGGGCGAGGTCACTTTGGCGGCCTTAAATTCAGGGGCCCTGGATTTTATCACCAAGCCAAAGGCCAATGTGGCAGGGGGCCTCCCCGTGATGCTGGGAGAACTGCGAGAAAAAATAAAAATCGCCTCTCAAGCCAACCTTTCAGGCTGGAAAAAAGCCAAAACCCCCACCGCCCCAGCCCAGAACTACAAAGCCGACTTAGCCCAAACCACCGACAAGGTGATTTGCATCGGGGCCTCTACCGGAGGCACCCAGGCAATCCGCGAGGTCTTAACCCAAATGCCGGTCAACATGCCGGGCATTGTCGTGGTACAGCATATGCCCCCAGGCTTTACCAAACAATTTGCCGATCAAGTGAATCAATATTGCCAAATCCAAGTCAAAGAGGCGGAACAGGGCGACCGAATCCTGCCGGGCATCGCCTTGATCGCTCCTGGTGACCTCCATATGAGCATTCGCCGGATTGGAGGGGAATACCGAGTGGAGATCCAGGAGGGGGAAAAGGTTTGCGGTCATCGCCCCTCGGTCGAGGTACTCTTCCGCTCTGCCGCTAAATTTGTGGGGCGCAACGGGATTGGGGTGATGCTCACGGGAATGGGTCATGACGGAGCCGCCGGCATGCTCTCCATGCGCCAAGTGGGTAGCCGCACCCTAGCCCAAGACGAGAAGAGTTCGGTTGTCTATGGCATGCCCAAGGTGGCCTTTGAAAACGGCGGGGCCGAGGTGCAAGTGAATTTGAAAGACATCCCCGCAACCCTTTTAAAGCTTGCCGCCGGCTTGAATCAAGCCCGGGCTTGAGCCTCAAAAGCAAACTCTGAAAAACGCGGAATTTCCCAGCAAGGCAGGGATGCCTTGCCAAATCCAAAAATATAACTTGTTGATTCGCGTTGGGATTGTGGATTTCATTCCCCACCGAAACGACGGAAAAACTTGACGCGCCCCCAGGGCTATAATCAGCCCGAAGGGCATGAGCCTACCGCTTAAGCAAGCGGTAGGCAAGAAGTTTTTAGAGGGGTCCCTAAAACAATAAAAAGAAAGTTAGGCTAGGTGAAGGCCCCGGAGTATAGTAAGGGGCGCGGTTTCCTTTAGTCCCATAAATCCACCCCGTCGTTGGAATCGGCTTGATGGTGAATCGAAGACTTCCAAAAATGGCGTTCCTTTTCGGTAATCACCTCGGTCTGATTGCGCGCGATATTTTTTTTCAATACCGTATAATCCTGCTGAAAAAAGTAGATCATGCGGCCCTGCGTCCCCCCTAAATCAGAAGCGTGCAGCGGAATTTTTTCCGCTCGCAGAAACTCTTTCGCAAAGCGAACATTGACCTCCCCAATGCACATAAAATTATCTGCCCCCTTTTGCAAGTCCAGCACCGCGGCCCCTCCAAAGGCCTTTGCTTGCAGGTTCTTTTTTTTAGCCCCCAACTTGAGCAAGGAGTTAATGAGCAGTTCCATGTAATGCACCCCATAGCGGCCCGCGTCGGAATCGGTAAACTTCATGGTTTTGGAAAACCGCTGACTCGCCAAAAGAAAATGATTCATCCCCCTTACCCCTTGCAGCGGGTCATAGAGGCAAACGGCAATACAAGAGCCCAACAGGGTGCTAATCACCTCCTCCCCCTGGGTCGCGTAATATTCGCCCGGCGCCAGTACCATGGCCACCCCGTCTTTTAATTGCCGTTGCATCATCTTCCGACCTCAGTCTTTAAGCAAAAAAGGAGGTAAAACAAACTATTCCAGCCAGACCTCAACCTGCTTTCCCTTCTCAAGCTCAATGTGAAATAGGGCTTGGGGTTGATATTGGTTTTTCCTCACCTCCTCAACGATTTGGCCCAGGTCGATTTTTCGTTGCTGAATCCGAGTTAAGATTTCTGGAGGAATAATCTCTTCAATCCGTTCAATGGAACTCCTAGAAAAAGCAAGCTGTACCTTGGTTTGCCCCTGCTGGCTGACCTTAATTTTCAAATGCTTGGCCATGCTGTCGTATCCCTTGGCCTCCGGTATTTCACAAACCTTGAGACGCTCTTGAATCTCCATCTGAAACGGTTTCGATACCTCTTCCAATAAAGGGGTCAGCCAAATCGGCTCTTTTAAGTGACCTAAATAATAAAACAACCCCGTAAAGGCGCGAACGAGCAGCAAGGCATCGGCTGGCGCGGCAATACGAAAATTCCAACGATCATCGTGTAGAATTCCCGCAGCCCGTTCGCTACGCTTCCAACCTTTTAAATCATACTGCCCCATAGAGAAAAAAGGTTCGCTCAACAACTCGGTCAAGGCGGGGAGTTTTTGTTGTAAGGGCTCTAAAAACAAAGCAGAAAACCCCAAGGAAAGGTAAAGGGGATAGGGGTTGCGGGTCCCTCGAAACTTGCTGCTCCATAAAATAGCCAAAAGATTGATCCGTTGCCTCCGGTCCTGGCGGCCCACCGACCCAAAATCATAGGTGATCACCTCGATCCTACCCTTTTCTTTACGAAAGGCGTAATTGCCGGGGTTGGGGTCGGCATGAAACATCCCTTCTCGAAAAAGGCTATGCATAAAAATATGGGCCAGCAACTTTTGGGCTTTGCGTTTTTCCTTCCCGCTCCAATGCTTGCAGACCTCTTGCAGGCTTTGCCCCCCCTCCCACACGCTCACCAACACCTTATCGGTGCAAAGCTGGGCGAGCAGTTCGGGCACCACCCACCCCTGGATGGAACTCTCTTCGGCGATGCGGGAAAACTCCGCTTGATTCTCCATCTCTTGGATATAGCTCAGTTCCGCATCCATATTGCTTTGAATCGCTTTTTTATAGCTGTCTAAGTCAAAGCCGCGGCTCAAGCCCCCAAAGGGAATGGAAAGGTAATTGAGCAGGCGCGCGTCGGCCCGCACCGCTTTTTTAATCCCCGGGTATTGAATCTTAATGGCCACCTGCCCCCCTGTTTTCAAGGTGGCGCGGTGTACCTGACCTAAGGAGGCGCTCAATCCCACGGGTTCAATTTCTTCTAAAATCACATAGGGGTCGAGCCCCCATTCCCTCTCAATGATTTTTAAGACCTGCTCTAAGGGAATCGCTTCGCAATCATGCACCAAGGACATAAAATCATTATCCAATTCTCTTTGAGAAGACATGGCGATCATCTGACCGACCTTCCCCGGCAGTCCCTTGAGTTCTTTAATCTGACCGATCATTTTTTCTACTAAATCCCCTCGTTCCGATCCTTCCGGCATCCCTTTCAGCTGTTTTGCCTGAAAGCCTAAGGAGGCAATTGAAAAACTACGGGTCAATAGGTTACTTCTCATCATGTTTCCTCGTTTTTTTTAAGGGTTAGGGGTCTCTAAACCACTAACGCTGGTGATCCAAGTTAATTTTTCAAATCCTGAAACCTCTAAGGCTTCACTGAATACTTCGGGAAAGGGCTCTAACACAGAGACCTCTTTCTGCATTGCCTTGGCGGTCACACTCGCTGAATAAAGCAATTGCAAAACCGCAAAGGAAATCTCTTCCAGCCCCGCCATATTTAAGACGATAAAATCATTGTGTTCCAAGCCGGTGAGCAACTCTTGGTAGCACGTCCCCGCTTGAGCCACCGTCAACTGAGGCGGCAGCCGCAATAAAATTCCCTGGCTCGCCCCCTGGCTTACCTTTTGTGTCTTCCATGCGTCCATCGATCAGACCCTCTTGGTTGTAGCTTAAAAAAGAAGAACATCGTCATCCAATTCATGGGGTTGCCCCTGCGCTGATCCCCCCGCGCCGGGCCCTCGGCTCGCTTCAAACTCTTTAACCAATAAATCGGCGATCTCCGCCCCCCCCAGCGTAGCGAGCGACTCTTTCAAAGTCGTTCGTTCCTGCGCCGTTGTATAGGTGCCGTAAAGGTATTTGAGCCGTTCTCGCAACTGGGGGCGGAATTGCGGCTTCAACCCCAGGGGGGGGGTTCTACGGGTAAGCAGCCGTTGCATCTCCTCTTTTACCCCCGCGGTACCCCGCAATAAAGTTTGATTGAAATCCAATTTCGACAGCAAACTTTGGGATTCCAGGCTCAAGCGAATGGAGGTTTGCGCCACCTGCGACATGCTTTTTAAAATCTCTTCTTGGGTTTTAACCAGGGTTTGAATCTCTTTTTGAGCCTTCTCCCGTTTCGCGGCAATAATCTTCACCCGCTGTCGCAGGCTCTCTTGCAGACGATTGCTACGATCTTCAATGAGTTGAGAAACCTTCTCGATTTCTTCACGCTCTTGCAAAAAAAGGCTTTCCATCTCGGCGGAAAGCTCACGAATGGCGCTGGAGATAATCTTTAAACTCCCTTGCTGCCCTTGCATGTTTTTGGTTTGCAACATGGAATTAAGAGAGAGCAACTCTAAATCTTCTCGAATGCGTTCCACATCGAGAATTTTTTTGATCATCTGTTGCATCTCTTGTTTGGTTTTCGCGGTGACCTCCAATAGATTCTCCATTAAGTCATGGCTATTGCTCAAGTATTGCAAGAGGCTGTCGAATTCCTTTTCCAAGTAACCTGCCACCTCTAAGCTTTCCTTTCTCACCTGCAAGGCTTGACTGGAGCTACTCTCCTGTACCCCTGCCTGCGTTAAGATCTCTTGAATTTTTTCATGAACGGTCTCAAACATATTGTTGCCTTGGATTTCAACCCGGTTTAATTGATGCAGATTGATCTGGAACAATAAAGGCAACCACTCGTCCCCCGGACCTTGAATATCCAATCCTGCTAGAGGCGCCCCCTCCAAGGGCTTTAAGGCAAAGGAGTCCTGGATATGATCCAACTGCTGCTGGGTGATATCATGGTATTGCAACGCCTGGATGACCTCATTGATCTTTGGGGTGAGTAGGGCGGTCGAGCCGTCGATTCGGCGGCAGCATTCACCCAAGACTTTGCCGGTAAAAGCCAACTGGCGCAGCACTGGATTCCATTCCTTGAAGGGCCGAAGCACTCCGGCCTCCATTTCGTCCGCTTCCTGCTGCGCCATGGCCCGGAAGGAACCAATGGTTTGATTGATCCGTTCCACAACCCGAGAGAGTTCCTGAATATGAATCGAGGCCTGATTGGCCAACCGCTTCAACTCCTCTACCATGGGATCAAAATCCACCGCCCTTTGCTTAGAGGACTCGATATTCATCACCGTACTAATATTGAGAATCAGATTGGAATGCTGCTCAATCCGATCTTGCCAACGGCAAATCTGATTCACCCGAATCTGCATTTTCCGTAAATCCTCAAACCCCTCGCTTAAGTCTTTTAGACCCACGAAAATTTCTTTTTTGAGCTCCTCTTTCAGCGTTTCCAAGGCTTGAGGAGAAAAGGCGTCTTCTGTCTCCAACTGCTTTTGCAGTTTAAAAGAGAGGTCGGCGTTGATCCGGTAGCTTTTTTGCAAGTCTCTCAACAGCCTCGACACCTTCAAGACTTGGGCCTCGGTCTCTGCGGAGATGCCATGTAAAAGCCCTTGCATCTTGCTTAGATTGGGCTCAAAATCAGCACTACCTATCATGGAAACCTTTTTAAACCAAAGTTGCATCCACTGCCGGGGAAAAATCGCCATGGCAAAATTCATACCCCTACCAGTTCAAAAAGGTTCAACACCAAAGCGACCGTACCGTCTCCCAGCAAAGTGGTGCCTGAAAAGCGGCCTTTCCCCGCGATGGTGGGGGTTAAGGGTTTGATGACCGATTGATGCTCCCCGATCACCAAATCAATCGAAAAACCCACCAAACTGTTTTCGACCCGAGCGATTACGATTTGTTCCAATTCCGGTGGTTCCCCTCCAAGTTGGAACAGGTTCCTCAAGCGCACAAAGGGTAAAACCTCGCCCCGAACCTTGATGGTCAAGGTTCCGTTGACCGACCTCACCTCTTTGGAATGGATGGCGACACATTCTTCTACCGTGGCCAGAGGAAAAACATAAAAGCAATCCGCGACCCGTACCAAAAGCCCTTCGATCATGGTTAAGGTTAAGGGGAGGTGCAAAACAAAAGTGGTGCCCCGGCCCCACTCGCTCTCCACGGCAATCTTGCCGCGCAGGGACTCAATGTTTTGCCGCACCACATCCATCCCCACCCCCCGACCCGAAACAGAGGTCACCTTTTCGGCGGTGGAAAACCCAGGGTGAAACAAAAGAGCGTAGGCCTCGGAGTCGCTCAAGCTCGCGTCGGGCTCAATCAGCCCCTGCTGCTTGGCTTTGGCAATCACCTTTTCTTTATGGATCCCCGCGCCGTCATCGGCAACGCGTAAAATGATATTGGTTCCAGAGTGAATCGCGCTCAAGCTCACCTTACCCTGGCTCGGTTTCCCCACTTTTTTGCGCTGCTCGGGTCGTTCGACCCCGTGATCAATCGCGTTGCGGATCAAATGTACCAGAGGGTCATTGAGTCGTTCGATTAAGGTTTTATCCAGTTCCGTGGTTTCTCCCTCCGTGATCAGTTCCACCTCTTTACCCAATTCCTGGGACAAATCACGCACCAAGCGTTTGAACTTGCTGTAAGCGGTACCAATGGGCAGCATCCGCAGTTCCATGGTGGCCTCTCGCAATTCAGCCGCCAGACGGGTCAAGCCTTCGGCCATGTTATCTAAAGCGGGATCATCGCGAGATTGCACGATCTGTGAGATATGGGCCTGCATGGTGGTCAACTCCCCCACTAAGTCCACCAAGGCATCGAGTCGTTGTGAGGGCACCCGAATACTGCTTTGATCCCGCTCTTTCTCTTTTTTCTTCTGCTTGGAGCGAATCATCTTCTGCTCGCTCAAGGCAGACTGAACTTGCAAATCGCTCACCAGACCCGATTGGGTTAGGAGTTCGCCCACCTTAGGCTGGGCTCGCAATAGCTTTTCCAGCTCTACAGAAGTCACCGCCCCTCGCTGGGCCAGAATTTGCCCCAACTGGGTCACCGATTCGACATCCTGCTCTTCATCAAGCTGAATCGGTTGAATCTCCAACCGACAAGCCTGCTCCACAAACATAAAGACATCTTTTAAGGGCTGAATCCCCTGGGGGGAAAAGACTAAGACCTCCCATGAGGTATAACAAACTTCGGGGTCCAACTCCTCTAAATGAGGGATTCCCTCCACTTGAGGAAACACCTCCACCTCTTCTAGTTCCTTCAACTCCCGCAATAAAGCCAAGGGCTTATAACCGAGAAAAAAATCCTCTTGGGGCGCAAAACGAACCCAAAACATCCCCTCTCCTTTTGCCTCCGGCCTTTCTTGTGCGCTGGGGTCCGCCGTTGCCTGAGGGGCTTGGGGCGCAGGCGCAGGTTGCTCCATCAAACCCCGCAGCAGTTGATCCACCTCCAAGGCGCGCTGTTGCCCCTCAGCACTCAAGTCCCCCTCGTCCACTAAAAACTCTTGAATCTGGTCATGGGCCTTCAGCCCCAAGGCAATGAGCTGCTCGGTTACCCCTAAAGCCCCCGAACGCACCTGATCAAAAGCGGTTTCAATGTGATGGGCAAAGTCGGAGAGCTCGGTAAAACCAAACATGGCCCCACTGCCTTTAATGGTGTGCAGGGCGCGAAAAATATTATGAACCTGCGCCTCGTCCGCGGGGTTGTCTTCCAATTCCAGCAAGCCCTCCTCCATGACCTTTAAGAGGTCTTCGGCTTCTTCTTTAAAGGCAAGGCGGCCTTTTTCCAACGCGCTACTCATCCCACCACCTTTTTGACCACCATCAACAACTTTTCCGGAACAAAGGGCTTAACCAGCCAACCATTGGCCCCGGCGCTCCGCCCCTCTTCCTTTTTAGAGATTTCCGACTCCGTGGTGAGCATGACGATGGGAAGAAACTTATGCCCTTCTTCTTGCCGAATGGAGCGGATCAGTTCCATCCCATTCATGACCGGCATATTTAAATCGGTCAGCACCATGTTGAAACGATGCTGGGCCAATTGGCTTAAGGCGTCTTCTCCGTTTTCCGCTTCCACCACCCCATAACCGGCTTCCAGCAGGGTTAACTTCACCATTTCCCTCATACTCGAAGAGTCATCGACGATTAATATTTTCTTGTCCATACTTCCGCCTTTTAGGTTCCCAGGTTTCCCCTCGATTAATAGCGACCAAAATCCCCTTCGAGAGAGATCACATCCGCGGGATGAATGGAATTCACCTTATCCCCCCCTGCCTTTATTGGCGTTTCGGGTAAGGCCTTGGGTTTTTTGCTTGTTTCCGAAATCCGCTGAGGGCGCGCCACCGGCTGATACTCCGCTTTTTGCCCTCCCCTTTGCTGATGGATCATTTTTTGAATCATCGCTATGAGTTCGGGAGAGAGCCCTGAGGGGAGTTCCATCTCTTCGTTTTGTTCTTTTAACTTAAACTGAGAGACCAATTCTTGCAGTTGCCCCGACTGTTGGGCCAGTTCTTCGGCAGCGGCGGCGCTTTCTTCCGAGTTCGCCGTATTCTGCTGGGTCACCTGCTCGATTTGATTTAAGCCCGTATTGATCTGGTTGATTCCTTCGGCTTGTTCCTTGCTTGCCGCGGCGATTTCCGCCACTAGATCGCTCACCTTGCCGACATTGGAGACGATTTCGGTTAGGGCTTCTGCGGTTTTATCGGCGATTTGAATCCCTTGGCGCACCTTTTTAGCCGAATCCTCAATCATCTCGGTGGTCTCCTTCGCCGCCTGAGCGCTACGGCCCGCGAGGCTCCGTACCTCGTTGGCCACGACGGCGAATCCCTTGCCGTGTACCCCCGCGCGCGCGGCCTCTACCGCGGCATTCAAGGCCAATAAATTGGTTTGGAAGGCGATTTCATCAATCACCTTGATGATTTTGGAGATGTTCTGACTGGATTCTTCGATTGTGGACATGGCCGTGATCATCTCTTTCATCTGCTCATCACCGGTCTGGGCGTTGCTCCGCCCCGCGTCGGCCAAGCTGTTGGCCTGATTGGCGTTTTCCGCGTTGGCCACCGTTTGACTGGCCAACTCGGTCATGGAAGCGCTCACCTCCTCTAAAGAACTCGCCTGCTCGGTGGAGCCTTGAGCCAAGGATTGACTGGAAGAGGCGATTTGCTCGCTGCCGTCGGAAATCTGATTCACTGCCCGGTTTACCTTGCCGAGCAGGCTATTCATATTCTGCACAATCTGGCTGATCGCCTTGCCCATGGCGTCCACCCCTGATTTCGGGGTCACCTCTACGGTTAAATCCCCCTCGGCAATTTGACTGGAGGCTTTGGCCAACTCCCTTAAGGATTCTAAGGTATTGTTGAGGGAATTTTTGAGGATTGCGTGGTCTCCCTTATAATCCCCGGTTACAAAGGCCTCTACATCGCCTAGGGCGATTTCTCCCAGCCGCTCTTGAATCTCGCTCAAGGGAAAAACAATGGCCTCAATGATTTGATTGATGTTTTCCACCATGGGCTGAAAGGCTTTCGGCACCGTCTCCACCTGGCCCCGTTCTTTTAAGTTGCCCTCCATCACCTGCGTCAGCAAGCGATCCACCTCGCTGCTGTAAATCGCCCGATCATTGTAATCCAGCCATTCCACAGCGTTGCCGATTAAATTGCCCTCTTTGTCCAAAAGCGCCGTGGCGTTCACCCCGAACTCCAACTTGCCCAGTTTCAGTTCGGACTGAAAAGGCAGATTCGCCTTGTTGGTTAAAATCTTTCTTTGGTGCGCCGGGTTGACATGGTAACTGTCGATACAGGTGCCTACCAAATCGTCTACGCTAAATTGAGGTAAATTCTTTTTGAGTTCCGACTCATACTGGCGCATCATCTCCAGCACCGCAGGGTTGCAGTAGGTAATCACCAAATCCTTGTCGCAGATCATAAAATTGGTCTTGGCCGTTTCGATCAACCCCCAAAGACGAGACACCTCGGTTTCGTTGCTGCGGGTCGCGGTCACATTCGACCATTCCAAGGTGTTGCCGATATAACTCCCCTCCGCGTCGCGCATGGCAGATACATTGAGGTTAAAAGTTAATTTACCCACCTGAATATCGGCCTGGTAGGGCAAATTATCCGCGTTCGCCAGCAATTTGCGTTGGTGTTCTGGGTGTTGGTGAAACCGATCAATGCAACTCCCTACAAAATGATCCAAAGAAAACCCGGGGAAGGCGGCACGGAATTCGTCTAAGTTTTCTTGAATCATCTTTTCGGTCGCCGGATTGGCATAGGTAATCACCAAGTCACGGTTGCAATTGATGATCGCCTGGGCCGCCCCGGAAAGGGAGGATTGCAACCGCGCCGAATTGTTGCGTTCTTGCATCAAGTCCGTGGTATTGGCCCAGTTGAGGGTTGTCCCGATATACTTCCCCTCGCTATCGAGGTTGGCGCTGATATTTAAAGAAAAGAACAAAGGCCCGACCTGAATCGTGGTTTGGTAGGGCAGGTTTTTCGGGTCGCTCAAAAGTCGGCGCTGATGCTCCGGGTTCTTGTGAAAGGCATCAATGCAGGTTCCGATGATCGTTTTGGCATTAAAACCGGCAAAGGCTTGTTCAAAAACCTTTTGGTTCTCCTCAAAAAGTTTATAGGTCGCCGGATTAACCCAACTGATGACCAAATCGCGGTCACACATAATCACCGCCTGATTGCTCCCCTCCAAGGCGCTGGTTAAGAGTTCCGCCTTGTTGGCAAAGGATTCTTTTTCAGTGATGTTTTCCCACTCCACTGCATAATGAGACTTTTTCCCTTCCTCATCCGCCTGGGCGGTGGCGTTGAACATAAAAACGAGCTTGCCTGCATTGATCTTGGCGCGGTGACTTTCACCGGGCCGCAGATGCTGTAAGACTCGGCGGATCATCTCGGGATCTTTATGAAAGCGGTGAATGCTCTCGCCTAAAATCTGACTCGCTTTAAATCCGGGGATGTAGCTTGCCAATTCGGCTTCCACCTGCTGAAAGGTTTGGGTCGTATTTTCGTTGAGATAGATGATTTTTTCGTCCAAATCAGCGATCATGATATTGCTTTTGCTTTGATGTAATATCTGCCGCAATAGCATTGGATTTATTTGAGAAAGGGCATCGACTTGCTGATTCATGGCACCACCTGATTGAGGATGAAAAAAAGAAACTTGAGCTTGCGGACTCGGCGTTATGGGTTGCCTCGGAGTTAAAGGAGCTGTGGGGGGCGGGGCCGCTCGCCTGGGCTCCGGCTTGGTTGTCGCCTCACCGAGGGTCACCTTGGTGAGCTCCTTCCCTCTAGCGGTTTGCGGGTTGGCTTGGTCTGGTTGATTTGGTTGATTTGGTTGATTTGGTTGAATATCCTTCATTTTCTTTCTCGCTCAATGCAAAAGGATTAAGGTTCCGCTGTTTCGGTGGAAACAACAAAGCGGGCGAGATCCAAAAGCAGAATGATTTCCTCATTCAGCTTGCCGATTCCCTGAACAAAATTCTTGCCCTTATAATCGCGGGTAGCGGGGGGCTCTTGGATGTTTTCTTCGCTGATATAAACGACATCTCGCATCTCATCGACGATCAATCCGGTCTCCAACCCTTCAAAATCAACCACAATAATACATTTTCTCACTTGGTCATGGGCCGGGCCCATGATAAAGCTCGCGCGCAGGTCAACCACGGGGATCACCTTGCCCCTTAGATTGATCACGCCTAAAATGCAGGCATCCACATCGGGGACCTTGGTAATCCGCTGCATTTGAATAATTTCAATAACATGACAAATTTCTAGACCATAGACTTGAAAATCCGCTTCATTACCTAGGGCAAAGGTCAAATACATTCCATCCATCATGTTTTCCGCCTCTTCTACTTCAACCTCTTCCATGGATGCCTCTGCATTCTTCTTCATAGCTCGTCCCGTTCTAAAAATTTACAACTCTGCAATCATTTTGGTTCAATTATAAGGACTTGAGGGGGGCAAGGGCAAATTGTTTGGCGGTCAATTGCGGGCAATTTACTCCAGAGGTAATTTATCTTTATTTTTCAGATAGTTGCCCAATCTTTTCCCCCTTTGCCGGCGGGCCTGTAAATTTTGCACTAGGGGATTGCGCCTAATTTTCCCCACAAAGTATTATCCTTAAATTGTTTTTATTCATTTTTACGCTCTATTGGAGGAGTAGAAAACTGGCCAGAAGCAGGCAAATAGGGGCTAATTTCCCCAACTTTTTACTGATTTTTAAGTTTTTTTTAACTTGAGGGACCTCTGAAAAAATCCTTGCCTTGCTGGGAAACTCCGCGTTTTTCAGAGTTTCCTTGATTCGTTGGGAATGGGTCTAGACTCGGTACAGCCGAGCGCGTCAACCTCTAGACGCGCTTGCCCAAATGGAAAAAGTGTATTAACTTATCTGAATAAATAGAGAGCCTGATAAAAGCTACCGCAAGCCCTAAGATGAACTTGCTTCTAAGCCCTCCACCATACCCCGAGACCCGATGAGCGATCAACAAAACCCCCTCAAGGATGAACTCTCCCAACGCGTTGGAGAAATCCCCAACAACTCCCCGAATGAAGCCGACAACTGGGGGGAGGCCCACACCGCACAGGGCAAAGAATATATGGAAAAGGCAGAATACTCCAAGGCGCAAGCGCAATTTGAGCAAGCCATTGCCTGTCACCTAGAAAAAAACAAAGACGAGCAAGCTGAAATCGGTGAGCTCTATTCTTATTTAGCCAGTGCCCAGAGTTATCAGGGGGAGTACAATAGGGCCTTGGCCACCTATGAAAAATCCTTGCGCATCTTAAAACAAAGCTCGCAAACGGAGCCGATTTTTTTAGGAGAGGTCTATAACGCCTTGGGCAATACCCTGCGTCACTTGGGCCGCCTTGATGAAGCCGTGCGGGCCATGAAGCAGGGTTTGGAAGGGATCTTAAAAGCAGCGGGAACAGAGCATCCCAGCCTGGGCGTGGGTTGCAACAACTTAGGCAATGTCTTGCGCGACCAGGGGAACCAAGAGGAGGCCCTACTCTATTATGAGCGCGCCTTGAGCAGTTTGAGCGCGGGTTTAGGGCCGGAGCATGCCTATACGCGGCGGGCGATGGTCAACTTCTTCGACCTCGCGGCCAAACTCAAAGGGGTCACCCCCCAAGAGCTGATCACCGAGATGCAGAGCGAAATGGGCAAACCCGCTTGATCCTCATTGGTCTTAAGGAACCTCTGAAAAACTCCAGGAGGAAGTGGGTCAAAAACTTTCTAAGTTGGCCATCTTGCGTAAAAAGGCGCGCCGCGCGTTTTCCAGGCGCACCCGCTTGACCAGCATCCAACAGAAAAAGAGGGTAAAGGCGGCCACGCTGATCCACAGCATGATGGCGATGTTGGGGTCGACCACCCGCTCCTTCTTCATCGAAAACATGGTACTGGTTTGGTGCAGGGTACGCCACCACACCACGGATTGATGAATCAGGGGGACATCCAAAAAACCGATGATTCCCACCACCGCGGCGTAACGGGCCTGCTGCTCGCCGGGATCGACAAATTTCCGCAATAAAAGATACCCTATAAAAACCAACAAAAGAATCAAGGTGGTGGTGAGCCGCGCGTCCCAAGTCCAGTAGGTGTTCCAGGTGGGTTTTCCCCAAATCGAGCCCGTCAACAAACCAATAGCGCAAAACAAAACCCCGATCTCCGCGGCAGACTGGGCTAAAACATCAAACTTTTCTTCTCGCTTCCATAAATAACCGATACTCGCCAAAAAACAGAGAAAAAAGGCCAAAAAGGTAAGCCAAACACTGGGAACATGCAAGTACATGATCTTTTGCACATACCCCTGGGTCACCTCGGCAGGGGAAAAAACAAAAATCATCAATAAATCGGCTACGAGAAATACAAAAACCGCTAGAGGGAAAATACGATGAAGCATAGGTTTGTATCCTTTTAAAGTTCCATTACAAATTCAAAAACCAAATAGCTGACCACCAGATAGATTAAATCAAACCCCACCAAGAGTTTGAGCCAATCCGCCTCTGCCGCCAGCCCCGCCCCACTGATCAGGCTTTGCAGCAAAATCACCGCCGCCAGCAAGAGAGGAACCAGCAAGGGAAACAGCAAGAGGGGCAATAAAATCTCCTTAAAGCGGACATCGGTGGTCAAGCCGCCTAAAAGCGTCCCCAAGCTGGAAAAGCCTAAACAGACCACAAAACTCAACCCCAAGAGGGGGAAGAAGTGGCTCATTAAAGCCTCAAAAAAGAAGAGGCTGAATAAGGGAATCAGCAAAACCTGCATGGCGAGAATAAAAATCATGTTCTCTGCCATCTTGCCCAGAAAAATGGACCCTCGAGAAAGGGGGCTTAAAAGCAGCGCATCCATGCAGGCGTTTTCCTTTTCCACCTGAAAGAGCTTGTTGAGGTTTAAGATCCCGCTCAATAAAAAAGTCACCCAAAAAAGCCCCGGCGCCATTAATTCATGACTCTCGTCGTCTAAGGGGAGGGCAAAGGCAAAGAGTAGGAGAATCACGACCGCAAAAAAGAGCATGGATAAAAAATTCTCTAAGCTTCTTAAGTCAAGCTTGATGTCTTTGGCCAGCAATCGGGCTGCTTGACGCATCATGCGCTGATCTCCTGATATTGGATCAAAAGCTCTTCATAGCTATGTTTGGCATGTTTGTCGATCCGCTGAAACCGGCCTTGGCGTAAAATCAAAATTTGGTCGCTCAAGGGGTAGAAGAGGTCGATTTGGTGGGTTACCATGATCAAGGTGCCCCCTGCCTCCTTAAAGCTGAACAGGTAATCGTTAAAAAACTCAATCGAGTCAAAATCCAGCCCCGTGTAGGGCTCATCGAGAAACAAAATCTCGGGCTCTGCCACCATCAAACGAGCGATGTTGAGCCGTTTGCCCATGCCGGAAGAAAAGGTTCCCACCCGGGTGTTGGCAAAGGGGCTAAGCCCTACAGCGAGTAAGGCTTGGGGGATTTTTTCCTTTAAGTCCTCTGCCCCTTTTAGGGCGCAGAAAAAATGTAGATTTTCCGTGGCGGTCAACTCATTGTAAAAATGAATCTGATGACTGATCACCCCCATGGCGGCGCGAAACCCTTCTGGGTCTTCTTGCACTGCTTGCCCCTTAAAAAAAACTTTTCCCTGTTCGGGCCGCATCAATCCGGTGATGATCTTTAAGAGGGTTGATTTCCCCTCCCCGTTCCGGCCCAAAAGCATCAAGGCCTCACCCTGATGGAGGGAGAAATCCAACCCTTTGAGAAGTTTACGATAGCCGAAACTTTTTTCAACCCCCTCTATCCTTAAAAACTCGCTCATTCTTCTTCCTTTTTCTGGACAAAGTACTTTGCGCCCAGATTATCTCTCATACGGGGGAGTTGCCAACGGTACTCCAAGATATTATCTTGAAATTCCTCATAGGTATAATGGGCATGCTCATTGATCAGTCGCAGGTGAATGCCGTCTTTGACGATGCAAAACTTCGCCTGCTTGGTTTGATGGGCATTGAGTTCTAAGAGTTCCCTCATAAATTCGTTTTGCTTTTCCGGGAGAAAAGGAAAAAGCAGACTATCGAAAATCACCAACTTGCTGGTGATAATCAGATTGTATTCAAAATTCTCTTCCTGAAAGCGCCAGATATTGCTATGCACCCGCAGGTACTGCTTGGAGGTGTCCCCAAAATGTTGGTGCACAAACCCGGCAACCCGCTTGTCAATCTCGGGAGAGGTGTTTTCGGCGTAATCACCCTGAATATCCATATCCTATTTTTGGTTATTTTCGGGCTAAGCTAGCCTATTTTTTGCAAACTTGCATCCCAAAAGCGGCAAGAGGGAATGAAAATTCCCTCCTTTTAGTCTCTTGCCAACTCCGCCCATTGGGTTTTGACTTGACTCTCCTTATCGCAAGAGCTATGCTTGCGCCTAAAAGAGAAATTATGACCTGCCCCCTCAGCCCAGGCAGACAATAAAACCTACGAGGTCGCTCATGACATCCGATAAATTCTACCAAGGCCCCAACATTATCCACCCTGAAAGGGAAAGCGCGGTCGGCAGTCGCAACAGCCTGCACCGTGATGGCCGAAACGAATACAACGAATCCAAACTCTTAATCGACGAAGAGGTAGAAAAAATCCTCTCTCATGTCGAGGCAAAGCTTCCCCCAGAGGTTTTAGAAAAGCTGCATATCGGGGGCACGGTCAAGGAGTTGTTGCACAACTACTTCAACCAAGCCTTTCACAACATGTACAACCGCTACCTGGTTACGGCAGAAGACGAGCTTTCCAAAAAGTTCCGCAGCATGATCGACCAGGAAGAAACCAAAGGGTTGAACAAACACGCCCCCAAGCAAATTTCCGAGTTGCTCGACAGTTTAGGCGGCGCCGCCAACTTCAACAACCAGGATTTGGAATCGAGCATTGTCAGTATTTATTCCCAATTGCAGTCTCACCTGCAAAAAGGGGTCTATGATCTGCAAAAAAAGACCAGTCAGGTGCTCCAAGAAAAGGCGGAGGTTTCCGGCTTGGTCAACACCGACTTCACCTACTCCTTGGTCAATTGCCATATTGCCGACAACCCCCTCAAACCAGAAACGGTGACGGATGTTTCGATGGTGATCAACATCTTAGAATCAGAGTTGTTAAGCCCCATCTTCCACTTTCAAGCCACTACCGAAAGCATCATCAAAGATGTCATCAGCACCCAAATTTTAGAGCGCGTTGATGAAGAAATCGAACAGCTCAAGCAAAAGCTCAGCGCGCAAGGGGAAGAAAAAATCACCGAAGCGGAAGAAGTTTTTGAAAAATTCCGCAAGTTGGAAAACTATGTGGATTTTGAAAATACCCCAGAATCCCCCCAATACTCCTTTGTGGCAAAAGACTTTTTTGAAAAAATCGAAGGCATCGGCTCAGAGATTTTAAAAGATTCAAGTTACGACCCCCTCAACATCCGCGAGAACCTGCAACGCATCGTAGACGAGGGAAAACTCCGAACCCGCGGATTCAACAAAGCGGTAAACGCGTTGACCAACTACCTCGACAACAACCAACTAGGCTACCAGCACATCGAGAACTTCAAAAACGCTCGCAAGGTTCATATCGCCGAATACGGCGACACCGACGCGGCCTCACTGCCCGATGAGCGCTATGCCATTTCCCTAACCTATTACGACAACGAGCAAATTCGCACCCAAAGGCGCGCCTACGCCGCTCAAATCAGCGAACTCCAACAAGAAGTCGATACCCTTTGGAATGTTTTTGATCAAATCGGGGCAAAGCGCAGGGAAAAGGCAGGCAATGTGGATTTTCAAGTTTTGTCTCAAATCTACTCTCAAGGCCCCCCGCCTCCACCCAGTTTTTTTGAGCGGCTCTTGGCTAAGTTTTTCAAAACAAAGCGCAGCCTGCCCAAACCCTCAGAAGGGGATAAAGTCAAACTCTGGGACGAAGCCGAGATCATCAAACCCAAAGAAACGGTGGGTTTTGACCTAGACAACACCACCTATACCTTTAACCCGCAAAAGCAGTACATCACCACCAAGTTGAAACTGTTGAGCCATAAAATCAGCGAAAGCTTCGGCGCTGAAATCAACCCCCAACGACAGATCTTGCAAGATCGGCTGGAGTTTTTAGAAGCGAATTTTGAAGACTTCTTAAAAGGCTATAACCCCTTTAATGTACGACCAGGGTTGTTTCTTGAACTGCGCCTCTCTACCGTTGCCAAGAAAAAAACCACCATGCGCGCTATGGGCGAGGTCTTAAACGATTTCTTGGGGATCGTCGCCAAAGGCTTTGTCGATATCAGCGGGCAAAGGCCCCCTAACAGCGCCAAAACAACCGAAGAAGCCATAGCCAGCTAAAGCAACTAGGCCTCCCCGGAAAAAACAAAAAACCCCGTTGAAGCTAACAATTCAACGGGGTTTTTTGTTTGCGCCATACCTGCTGAGTTTTTAAACAGGGTCTTACGCTGTCGCCGCCTTATCTTTCCTTACTTTTTTTATCTTCAAACCAGGAAAGGCCACCCGAAAGACATCTTCATAATACCTGGCAAAATGAACCTCAATCGGTTCCTTGATGTGATCTTCCAATTCCAGGTAATCTTTTTTGTTCTGCTGAGGGATCACCACCACCTTCAAACCGGCCCTTCTAGCGGCGATCATCTTTTCCTTCAAGCCCCCAATGGGCAAAACCTCACCGGTTAAGGACAGCTCCCCCGTCATTCCCAATTTAGGCAAAACCGCTTGATGGAGCATCAAAGAGAGCAAAGTCGTCGCCATGGTCACCCCCGCGGAGGGGCCGTCTTTCGGGGTGGCCCCGGCAGGAACATGAAGATGAATAAAGCGCTGGTTGAAAAAATCCAGCGCGCCGCCAAAGCGTTCCGCGTTTGCCAGCACAAAGCTATAAGCGATTTCACTCGACTCCACCATCACGCTGCCCAATTGACCGGTCTGCTTAAAGCCCTTTTGGCTCGCCTTCACCCAATTGGCCTCAATAGGGAGAATGCTTCCTCCCATACTGGTCCAAGCCAAGCCGGTCACAATTCCCGGTTTGCCTTCTCCCATGATCTCTTCTTCTTCAAAAATCGGGTTTTTGAGGTAGTCTTTCAACAGCTTCGGGGTCATGGAAACCTTCACTCCCGCCCCTCCCTTCACCACCTGACTGGCCACCTTGCGGCACATTTTTTTAATCTGATTTTCCAGATTTCGCACCCCTGCCTCACGGGCATAACCCTCAATGGTTTTTAAAATCGCCGCGTCCGTAAAGGTCAGGTTTTGAGCCTTCAAACCGTGCTCTTTCCTTTGCTTGGGCACCAGATAACGCTTAGCGATGTATAATTTCTCCTCCGCGATATAACCCGAAAGCCTCAATACCTCCATGCGGTCCAGCAAGGCGGGGGGAATACTGTCTAGGGTGTTGGCCGTGGTGATAAACATGACCTTGGAAAGATCAAAGGGGACATCCAAATAATGATCCACAAAGGCGCTGTTTTGCTCTGGGTCCAACACCTCCAACAGGGCGCTTGCCGGATCCCCTTGAAAGCTATTGCCAATCTTATCAATCTCATCCAGCATGATCACGGGATTAGAGAACTTGCTGCTCTTTAAGGCCTGAATAAATTTTCCGGGCATGGCCCCAATGTAGGTGCGGCGGTGCCCTTTGATCTCGGCCTCGTCGCGCATCCCGCCCACGGAAAAACGATAGAATTTACGGTTCATCGCCCTGGCAATGGATTTGCCGATACTCGTCTTACCGACTCCCGGCGGCCCCACAAAACATAAAATCGTGCCCGAGGTTTGCTTTTTCAGCTTCAAGGTAGCCATAAACTCTAAAATTCTCTCTTTAATATCTTCCAACCCATAATGGTCTTGGTTGAGAATTTTTTCCGCCTTTGCCAAATCCAAATGCTCTTTGGAATAAACCCCCCAAGGCAAGCTGGTGAGCCAGTCCACATAGTTTCGACTCACATTGAACTCCGGGCTTTGCACATCGAGCAGATCAAGCTTATTCATTTCCTCCTCAAAGCGCTCCTTGACTTCATCGGAAAACTTCAGCCTCTTTGCCCGGCCCCGTAACTTGTCTAAAACCTGGGTTTTTTCATCTTGCGAGATCCCCAATTCTTTTTGAATCTCTTTGAGTTGCTCGCGCAAAAAGAATTCTCGTTGGTGTTCGCTGATCCGCTCTTCAATCTTCTGGCTGATCTCGGCCTGCAAGCGACTCAATTCCAGTTCTTTTTTAATCAAGAGGAGGGTTTTTGCCAAACGAGGCACAATCTCCACCTTGGTCAGCACGGATTGTAATTCTTCTCGATCCGCGCTGGTTAAGGTCGCGGCGAAATCAGCCAAACGGCTGGGGTCATCCATGCTAATCTGGCTGATAAACTGATTGAGCTCTTCTTTGATCAAGGGGTTCAGGCGAATCAATTCCTTTATGTTCGAAAGAATCTCTCTGGAATAGGCCCTCACCTCATCATTGACCTCCAGCGACTGCTCTTTGATATATTCAACCTGCGCCATCATAATAGCGGGGTGCTTGATTTTGCGAACCATGCGGATGCGGTCGATCACATCCAGCAAGACCTGAGTGCTTTCATTATCCTGACTAAACACCTTAGAGATGCGGGCCACCACGCCATAGGCATGCAGGTCGTCTACACTCGGGTCATTGGAGTCGAAACTCGCCTTCGCCAAAACAATACCGATATAGCCGGGTCCTTGTTTGCGCGCTTCCTCAATGGTTCTTTGGTACATGTCCCCTTCCACCACGAGGGGGATGACCATATGAGGAAATAAAGGCCGATGCTGCACCGCGATGATGCCTAAATGCTCGGGCAAAACCTCAATTTTTGGAATCAACGCCCCAAAGGGGGCCTCTTTTTCTCCCTTCTCAATCACTTCATCAGGGGCGATTTCATGAATTACCCCCTCGTCATTGCGGGGTTCTTTAGGGTCTTTTTCGTCTTCCATCCCGACCTAATTAAACAGTTCTTTTAACAATTACCAAGATGTTTTTGATCTGTCTTCTTCTATGCCTCATAGATTTTTTTTTAGCCAGGGGCAATCCTGAGTATTGAAAAAATTTACAAACTATTTATAACTTTAATCCTCACCAAAGCACAAGGTGCTTTATCCAGCTTTCCCCCTATTCAGGGAGATTTGCGAAATTTTGCGACGAGAAAAAAGGAGTAAAAAATTCTTGCATGTAAGTTTTTTTTCATGTAGCCAATTACAAGCAGCGACCCCCTTCCCCCTTCTTTGATGCGAAAAGGGCGGCTCATTTCTCCCCTTAATTTTAAGGGTTTTTATAGCTTAAGTCGCTGTATCCATTTGCAACACCCCCCATAGGACAGGAGGAAAAAACTATGGTGCCTGTTAATCCGGATAAAATTAACATGAACATTTTCATGTTTTAGCATCGTTTGGTTTGGCGGTTGCGTTTTTAGCCGCCTTCCTAACTGTATACTAGAGGGTAATTCTCAAAATAAAAGGGAGAACAAACGATGGAATTTTTACATCACATGCTGCCGCCTGTCGGTGGCACTTTCGCTCACGAAGTCGACGAACTCTTAGAGACCATCACTCTGCTGATGGGTATCGCCTTCGTCATTTCTTTAGCGATCATTAT